>NZ_JBIURL010000003.1:0-13892 GCF_044740805.1 Streptomyces sp. NPDC088261 | reverse complement strand
TCCCCCGCCCTCTCGTCTGGGTGGGGGGTGGGCTTTTGTGGGGCCGCGCTCGGGTGCAGGCTCTCCGGTTCTCTGTTGGGTGTGGGCGGGGTGGCTCCCCCCCCCCACCACCAGAAGGGGTGAATCCACGTAACTTTCCCGCGCCGGTGGCGTTCCGTCGCGCTACGGTGCGTCTGCGTCACGCACCGTCAGGCTGCGGCCACGTCCTTGCGGAGCCCGGTGCGGGTCGCCCTGCGCTCGGCGGCGACCGCGGGGTCGAGCGCGGGCACGGCGGCGAGCAGTTGGCGGGTGTACGGGTCGGAGGGCGCCCCGTACACCTCGTCGACCGTGCCCTGTTCGACGATTCGGCCCGCCCGCATGACCGCGACCCGGTCGCTGACGTGCCGGACGACGGCGAGGTCGTGGGCGATGAAGACCAGCGCGAGGCCCAGTTCGCGCTGGAGTTCGGCGAGCAGGGCGGTGACCTGGGCCTGGGTCGTCACGTCGAGCGCGGAGACGGGCTCGTCGCAGACGATCAGCCGGGGTTCGGCGGCCAGGGCCCGTGCGATGCCGACGCGTTGGCGCTGGCCGCCGCTGAACTCGTGCGGGTAGCGGTCGTACCGGTCGGGGTCGAGCCCGACGCGCTCCAGCAGCTCCCGTACGCGCGCGACGGTCTTCGCCTGGTCGAGCACGCCGGCGGCCCGCAGCGGGTCGGCGACGGATTCACCGATGGACCTGCGGGGGTTGAGCGAGGAGACGGGGTCCTGGAAGACCATCTGGAGTTCGCGCCGGTAGGGGCGCAGCTCCTTCTCGGACAGGGTGCCGATGTCGGTGCCGCGGTAGCGGAGTTGTCCGCCGGTGGGGTCGAGGAGGCGGACGAGCATGCGGCCGAGGGTGGTTTTGCCGCTGCCGCTCTCGCCGACGATGCCGAGGGTTTCGCCGGGGTGGACGGTCAGGCTGACGCCGTCCACCGCCGCGATGGTGGTGCGGCCCCGCTTGAACTCTCTGCGGAGGTCGACGGCTTCCAGGAGGACGGCGTCGTCGCGGTGCGCGCCCACGGGGTGGGCGGTTCCGTCCTCAATCGCCGGACGGGCTTGATGTGGCCTGCTCGTTCCGGCCGCGCCCCCCGGGGCAACGGTGTCCTCAATCGCCGGACGGGCTGGGTGTGGCCCGGACGTTCTCGCCACGGCCTCCGGCGAAGGCGTGTCCTCAAGCGCCGGACGGGCTGGTTTTGGTCCGTCCACCCTCGGGACCGCCGCCAGCAGCGCTCGTGTGTACGGCTCCCTCGGGGTGGTCAGGACCTCGTCCACCGTGCCCGTTTCGACCTGGCGGCCGTGGCGCATCACCAGGACCTCGTCCACGCTCTCCGCCGCCACCCCCACGTCGTGCGTCACCAGCAGCAGGCCCATGCCCGTCTCGCGGCGCAGGTCGTGCAGGAGGTCCAGGATCTGGGCCTGGACGGTGACGTCCAGGGCCGTCGTCGGCTCGTCCGCGATGAGGAGCCGGGGTTCGCACGCCAACGCCATCGCGATGAGCGCCCGTTGCCGCATCCCGCCGCTGAACTCGTGCGGCCGGGACCGCGACCGCCGTACCGCGTCCGGGATGCCGACCCGGTCGAGCACCTCGACGGCCCGCGCCCGCGCCGCCTTGCGCGAGGCGTCCGTGTGCACGCGGTAGACCTCGGCGATCTGGTCGCCGACCGCGTAGTACGGGTCCAGGGAGGACAGCGGGTCCTGGAAGACCATCGCCGCCACCGCCCCGCGCAGCGCCCGCAGTTCGCGGTCGGAGGCCGTGCCCACGTCCGTACCGTTCACCAGGACCGTGCCGCCGACCTCCGCGCCGGTCCCCCGGTGCAGCCCGAGCAGCGCGGCGGCCACGGTGCTCTTGCCGCTGCCGGACTCCCCGACCAGGCCGATCGCCCGGCCGACGTCGAGCGTGAAGGACAGGCCGTCCACGGCCCGTACCGACTCCTCCCCCGTCGCGAAATCGACGGTGAGCCCCTCGACCACGACCAGGGACCCGTCTTCCCTCACCAGTCGCTCGCTCACTGGAGCACCACCCTCCGGTCGGCCACGGCGTACAGCAGATCGGCGAGCACGTTCGCCAGGACGACGGCGGTCCCGATCACCAGGACCACCCCGACCACCACCGGCAGGTCGATCACCTTCACGGCGTCGATCAGGGTCTTCCCGATGCCGGGGATCCCGAAGAGCGATTCGGTGAGGACCGCGCCGCCGAGGACCGTACCGACATCGAGCGCGTTGAGCGCGATGACCGGCGGTACGGCGCCCCGCAGCGCGTGCCTCCCGACGACCGCCCGCTCCCCCACGCCGTACGCGCGGAAGGTGCGGATGTGGTCCTCGGCCAGCGTCTCCAGCGTCGAACTGCGCGTCAGCCGGGCATACTTGGCGCTCTCGAAGAGCCCGAGGGTGAACCACGGCAGGAGCATGTTCCACGCCCACTGCTCGGGGTCCTCGGTGAGCGGTACGTACGACGGGAACGGCAGCCACTGGAGGTACGCGCACACCACCATCAGGATCAGCAGCCCGAGGATGAAGACGGGGGTGCTGGTGCCCGCGAGAGTGAACAGGGTCAGGACCCGCTCGGTGACGCCCCCGCGCCGCAGCGCGGACAGCAGTCCGGTGCCGACCCCGATGACCAGCCACACCACCATCGCGCCGAACGCGAGGGAGGCGGTCGCGGGGAGCCGCTGGACGATCAGCTGCGTAACCTGCTGGTCGGTCTGGTACGAGAAGCCGAGGCAGGGCGCGTCGCAGTGCAGGGTGGCCGTGCCGGTCGAGTAGTCCCGGCCGGCGAAGACGCCCTGGACGAAGTGGGCGTACTGCAACCACACCGGGTCGGTCAGCTTGAGCTGTTCCCGTACCTGCGCGACCTGTTGCGGCGAGCAGCGCTCCCCGCAGGCGAGCCGGGCCGGGTCGCCCGGCGCCACGTAGAAGAGCGCGTAGATCACGACGGACAGGACGAGCAGGACGAGCAGCGCGCCGCCGAGCCGTTTGAGCAGGTAGCGCGTCATGAGGCCGTTCCCTCGGGCGTCTCGCGTGCGGAACTCGTCTCGCGTGCGGTACGCGTCTCGTGTGCGGTACGGGGGGTACGGGCCGCGCCCTTGCGCGAGCGGCCGATCCGCAGCCGGCTGGCCTCGCGCGGGTCGAGCGCGGTGCGGACCGCGTCGCCCAGCACGGTGAAGGCGAGGACGGTCACGAACAGCACCCCGGAGGGCAGCAGCACGTACATGGGGTCGGCGCGGAACCAGGTCTGCGCGCTCGACAGCATCTGTCCCCATGACGGTGTGGGCGGTTTGACGCCGACCCCGAGGAAGGAGAGCGAGGCCTCGGTCACGATGTTCGAGGGCAGCAGGATCGACGCGTACGTGATGACGGGCGCGGCGAGCGACGGCAGCAGTTCGCGCCGGGCCACCCGCAGCTTGCCGGAGCCGCCGAGGCGGGCCGCGGCGACGAAGTCGAGTTCCTTGAGGCTGAGGGTCTGGGCCCGCACGATCCTCGACGTACCGCCCCAGTTGAGCAGGCCGATGATCAGGATCAGCAGCAGCGAGCGCGGGAACTCGGACGGCACCACGGCCGTCAGGGCGATGCCCATGACCAGGAACGGCAGCGCGACCATCACGTCGGTGACACGGCTGAGGAAGGTGTCGAGGAAGCGGTTGCCGAGGCCGGCCGCCAGTCCGACGGCCACGCCGATGGCGAGTTGGACGACGGTCGCGCCGAGGGCGACGAGGAGGGAGACCCGGGCGCCGTACAGCATCCGTACGAACAGGTCGCGCCCGGTGCCGGGTTCGACACCGAGCCAGTGGTCGGCGCTCACCCCGCCGAAGGAGCCGGTCGGCACCCCGCCGCGCGCGGAGTCGATCAGGCTGTCGTGGTACGTGTTGGCGTCCTGGCCCTCCAGCGCGGCGAGCAGCGGCGCGGCGAGCGCCAGCACCACCAGCACGACGAGGACGACGGCCGCGACGACCGCCGAGGGGCGGGAGCGCAGCCGTCGCCACACCTGGCGCCCGCCCGAGGCGGCGGCGGGGGCCGCCGCCTCGGACGTCAGGAGATCAGCGGTGGTCACTTGACGGAGACCTGCGAGATGTCGAGGACGCCGGTCCAGTCACTGATGACGACGTTCTTGACGTCCTTGCCGACCAACCGCTTGTACACCGGGTGGAAGAGGGGGACGTCGAGCGCCAGCTCGCCGATCTTCTTGTCGAGGGCGCCCCAGCGCTTCGCGGCGGCGGCCGGGTCGGTCAGCTTGTTGATCTCGTCGATCTCCTTGTTGACCGCGGGGTCGTTCAGCTGCGCGTGGTTGAAGTTGCCCGCGCCGTCCTTGACGATCTGGCGGCCGTCGAAGATCGGGGCGAGGAAGGGACCCCCGGACGGCCAGTCGGCTCCCCAGCGGGAGAGGAAGAAGCCGGGCTCCTTGGAGACGGTCTTGCGGGCCTCGCCGAAGGCGTTGTTCTCCAGGCCCTCCAGCTTGACGGTGATGCCGGCCTTCTTGAGCGCCTCCTGGACGGCGGTGGCGACCTCGGGGCTCGTCTCGCGGTTCTGCTCGGTGGAGTGCGTGAGGGTGATGGTCAGCCCCTTCGGGTAACCGGCCTCCTTCAGCACCTCCTTGGCCTTCACCGGGTCACCGGTCCTACCCGCCGGGAACGGGTCGTACGGCGTGTAGCCGAAGGCCGCCTGGTTGGGCAGGAAGGTCGTCGCGGGCTCGGCGAGCGCGGAGCCGCCGGCCGCGTTGACGACGCTCGTGCGGTTGATCGCGTACGAGATGGCCTGGCGCACCTTGGGGTTGTCGAACGGCTTCACCTTCGGGTTGAAGGCGAGGTAGTTGGTGTACCCGAAGTGGCCGGTGCCGACACGCGAGGCGAGGTTCTTGTCGCTCCCGATCTGGGCCAGTTCGGCCGGTCCCAGGTTGGTGTCGGTGGTGATCGCGGCGGCGTCGGCGCCCGTGCTGGTGGACAGGCGCTGGTTGATGACGGCCGCGTCGAGGCCCGCCTTCACGTCGATCCTGTCCGGGTAGGCGTGCCGCTCGTCGTCGGTCGCCTCCGACCAGTTGGGGTTGCGCTCCAGGACGAGGTGCTCGCCGTCGCCCTCGTTCTTGACGACCTTGTACGGGCCGGAGGAGACGGGCTTCTCCTCGTACTTCGTCCCGGTGTCCTTGGCCTTCGGCACCGGCGCGAACTGCGTGGCGGTGGCGAGGAAGGGGAAGTCGCCCTCGGGCTTGTCGAGCTTGAAGATGATGGTCTTCGCGTCGGGCGTCTCGATCGAGGCGAGGCCCTTCTTGTCCTTGTACGGGCCCTCGTACGTGGACCCGCCGACGAGCCAGTCGCGCAAGTACGGGGCGCCGCCGGACAGTTCGGCCGCGAAGGAGCGCTCGATGCCGTACTTGATGTCGGCGGTGGTGATCGGGGAGCCGTCCTCGAACTTCAGCCCGTCCTTGAGGGTGTACGTCCACTCGGTGGCGTCCGCGTTGGGGCGGCCGGTGTCGGTGGCGAGGTCGGGGACGACCTTGTTGCCCTCGGCGCCGTTCTCCCGGTTGCGGGTGGTGAGCGTACGGAACACGAGCGAGGGGACGTTGCCGCCGCCGGACGTGTAGAGGCGCGCCGGGTCGAAGTCGGTCTGCGGCTCGTTGTTGAGCACCGACAGTGTCCCGCCCTTCTGCGGCTTGCCGGAGGCCGGGGCCGCGCCGCCGTCGCCCTTGGCATCGTTGTCCTCGGGACCGCAGGCGGCGGCGCCCGCGGCCATGGCCAGGGTGACGGCTGCCACGGCCAGGCGGCGGGAAATGACGGACGGTTGACGCATCGGAAGAAGCCTCTCGGTGTGCTGCACAGGCAGGGGGGTTGGGGTGGTGCCGGGAGATCGGACGGCGGGGATCGCCTTCCGGCCGGAGGCAGGCAGCAGTGACCGAGGTGGGGAGGGTGAACCGGCTGGCCGCGCCTGCGTACGGACGGAGTACGCCCAGTGCGGTGAACGACGGCGGGAGGGCCGGCGCGCGCGAGGGCAGGCGTCAGCTACAGAGAATGTCCGCCACGCACAGCGCGGTCACGCCGATGAGCGCGAGCTCAATGGCGGCATGACCGGGTATGGCGGTGCGGCGGGGAGACATGCCGAGAAATATGAACGACCCCGCGACCGGATGTCAATGTTATTTGAGACGGCTGTCTCAATGTGTGGGATGCCAGGCCGGGATACCGGGGCCCGGATGCCAGGGCTGTGATGCCGGGCTGGGATGCCGGGCTGTGATGTCAACGCGTCGGATACACCCAGGGATTCGGCTTGCACCTGATCCCCTCCACGTTCAGGGACTTGGTCTGCTGCTGCATGACGGGCGCGAGTGTCCCCGGCGTGCGGCAGCTCACATGGCTGTGCCCGAGCCGGTGGCCCACCTCGTGGTTGATGAGCATCTGCCGGTACGCGAACATCGCGTCGTCGCCGTACGTCTCCGAGCCCCGCGCCCAGCGGAACGCGTTGATCATGACGCGGTCCGTGGAGGCCGAGTCGCAGGACACGTTGTCGACGGTCGTGTCGAGGCCGGACTTCGCGCACCAGACCGCGGTGGTCCCGGGGCTGGCGAGGGTGATCACGAAGTCCGGTTCGCCGCTGGAGATCCGATCAAACGTCATGGCGCCGTGGTGCGCCCAGCTCCGGTCGTCGTTCAGCGTCTTCTGCACGGCCTCGGCGAACAGCCCGCCGTCCAGGCCGAGTCCCTTCTCCACGTCGACCCGGTAGCGGAACTTCTGGCCCTTTCCGGGCCCCTTGTCGAGGCCCGGTACGGCACCGAAGTCGCCGGACGCCTTCAGTTCCGGGTCGAGCGGGAACTGCCGGGTCATCAGCTGGGCGTACGTGAGCGGCGCCGCCACGACCGCCTTGGGCGCCGCCTCCCCGGCCGGGGTGGGCCGGCCCTCCGAGCGGGACGTGATGTCGTCCGCGGCGCCCCGGTCCGTACCGCCGGACGCCCTGGCGCTCACCTCGGGGGTGCCGCCGTCGGCGACCTGTCCGGCCACGACGACGGCGAGGACGGTGGTCACGGCGGCGGCCGCGATGCCGGTCAGGGCGCGGCCCCTGCCGCCCCGGACGGTGGTGCGCGCCGCGTCGGCCGGAGCGGCGGGCGGGCCGTCGAGGTCGCAGGGCGCCGGGCCGAAGCCGGGCGCCGTCCCCGAGCCCGAGACGGTACGGAGGGAGCCGGTGGTGTCGAACGCGTCGAAGCCGTCGAACGCGTCCACGAACTCCCGCCGGGGGCCCGGGACCCGCGACACGGTCCCGGCGCCGGAGCGCGTACGGCCCGAGGGCATCTCGACGCCCTGCCGGTCGCCGTACCGCTGGGCAGAGCCCCAACCGCCCCCGGCCTCACGCTGTTCGGGATGCCCGCCGCGCACCCGCGGTCCGCCGGGCGCGGCGGCGTCCGGCGCGCCCCGGTGCTGCTCGGACCCGGCGGCGCCGCCGGGGCGCCGCCTGCCGTCCCCGGGACCGTCGGGTCCCGCGTCCGGGGGGTCGGCGACCGGTGCGCCGGGCGCCTCGCCGCTCCTGTTCCGCGAGCCCTGCGGAACGGGGCCTCTGCGACTGTGTCGTCCCACGCCCCGGTCAGCTCCTGTGATGGTCGTCGATGAGGTCCCGGCAGGCCTGCGCGACCTGCTCGGGGTACTCCATCATGGCAACATGCCCGGCCTCGGGGAGCGTCAGGAGCCGTGAATCACGGAACGCGGCCGACGCCTTGCGGGCCATACGGTACGAAACGAGCTGATCCCGGCCCCCGTACACGAGGAGGGTCGGTGCCAGGACCCGTTCGGCCTGCCGCCACAGACCGTGTTGACCACCGAGGGTGTACTCGTTCACGATACTGCGCGCCGAGCGGGCCATCACGTCCCAGAAATAGGGGAGTTCGAGCCTGCGTTTCATCTCCTCGACCGCGTTGGCCAGTTCCTCGTCGGTGACGAGCGACGGGTCGCCGTAACAGAGGGCCAGCAAGCCGCGGGTGCGCTCCTCCGCCGTCCAGCCCCGGGTCAGCCGCCCGAAGAGCGCCGTCATGCCGGGGAGGGCCACCAGCGCGGTGGGGACGGCACTGCGCTGGATCCGCAGCTCGGGCAGCGCCGGTGAGATCAGCGTGAGCGTCCGGACGAGATCGGGGCGGGCGGCGGCGACGCGGGTGGCGATCGCGCCGCCGAGCGAGTTGCCGAAGAGGTGGACGGGCCCGCGCCGGCCGGCGTCCAGCAGCCGGATCACCGCGCGGGCCTGGCCGGTGATCGAGTAGTTGCCGTCGTCCGGCGGCGGCGAGTCCCCGAAGCCGGGCAGGTCAAGGGCCTCGCCGTCCACCACCCCCTCCAGGAGGGGCATCAGCGCGGACCAGTTCTCCGACGAGCCGCCGAGTCCGTGGACGTAGAGCGCGGGCGGTGCTCCGGTGTGCGCCGCGGGCCGGGACCGTACCGTCAGGGTGAGCCCGGCAAGCACCACCGAGCGCAGCCGCTCCCCCTGCCTGATCCGTACGGCGCTGACCCGTGGAGCCACGGCGGCGGCAAGGGTTTCCGGCAGCTCGGTCGAAGACATGCGGGCAATGTTACGAGACGATCACGCGCGGATTCGTGTGTTCGCCGTCACAGTCCCCCATGGCGCCGTGCGGCCCCTGCTCCTACCCTCGGAGGAAGGGGTCTTCGCCCCCCGCCCCTTTCCTACGCGAAGAGAAAGGGCAGTGATGACGGCCGACCCCACGGACCCGGAAGAGACCGGCGGCACCGGCGAGAGCAGCCGGCCCGGTGAGCCCGGTGAGATCGACGAGATCGGCACCGAGACGCCGGAGGACGACGCCGCGGAGCAGCGCGCGGAGGTCCGCCCCGACGACGAGGACGAGCGGCCCACCGGCGCCGAGGCGGACGAGGGGGACGCCGCGGAGCAGGCGAGAGCGGTGACCCTCGACGAGGACGAATACCGCTGAGCCGTCCGGTCCGTGAAATTGTGCATCCGCACCACACGCCGCCCCGTTGCCCAAAAGTACGATGGCGGCGCGGCGCACCGCGCGCACAGAACGATTTTTTGGGAGGCGGCGTGACAGCCATAGAGCAGACCGAGGCGGCACGCCCGCGAGGCACCCGTCTGCCGCGCCGCGCGCGACGCAACCAGCTGCTGGGCGCGGCGCAGGAGGTATTCGTCGCGCAGGGCTACCACTCCGCGGCGATGGACGACATCGCGGAGCGGGCGGGCGTCAGCAAGCCCGTCCTCTACCAGCACTTCCCCGGCAAGCTGGAGCTGTATCTGGCCCTGCTGGACCAGCACTGCGAGTCACTGCTCCAGGCGGTCCGTACGGCGCTGGCGTCGACCACGGACAACAAGCTCCGGGTCGAGGCGACGATGGACGCCTACTTCGCGTACGTGGAGGACGAGGGCGGCGCGTTCCGCCTGGTCTTCGAGTCGGACCTGACCAACGAGCCCGAGGTGCGCAAGCGGGTCGACCTGGTCGCCCTCCAGTGCGCCGAGGCGATCTCGGACGTGATCGCCGAGGACACCGGGCTGTCCAAGGAGGAGTCCATGCTGCTGGCCGTGGGCCTCGGCGGGGTCTCCCAGGTGGTGGCCCGCTACTGGCTCTCCAGCGAGTCCGCGATCCCGCGCGAGCAGGCGGTCCAGCTCCTCACCTCCCTGGCCTGGCGCGGCATCGCCGGCTTCCCGCTGCACGGCAGCGAGCAGCACTGACCGGGAGCGTGTCCCGGGGCGGGCGTCCCGTGTTCGCTGCGGGCGTGCCCGTCCGGCGCCTTTCCGATGCTCTCTCCGGGCTAATGTGTGCTGCGTACAGCGCGGTTCGCCGCGCACCGCACTGACCGTTCGGAGGGACATAGCGGTGGAGGTCAAGATCGGCGTGCAGCACACGCCCCGCGAGATCGTTCTGGAGAGCGGGCAGTCCGCCGAGGATGTCGAGCGCGCCGTGGCCGACGCGCTCGCCGGCAAGGCGCAGCTGCTCAGCCTCACGGACGACAAGGGGCGGAAGGTCCTCGTACCGGCCGAGCGGATCGCTTACGTGGAGATCGGCGAGCCGGCGACACGACGCGTCGGATTCGGCGCGCTCTAGCCTTCGGCAAGGACTCACACGAAGGCCCGGCGGAACCCCGCCGGGCCTTCGTGCCGCGAGGGTTGTGTTCCGTTCACGGCGGGTAGTGACGGGTCAGCGGTTTCGCATGATCGTAGGACCCACTCCCGGCGTCGTGAGGTGAACAGCAGTGGTCACGGAAGCTCTTGTCTCGGTCCTGCTCGGACTCGGTCTTTCGTGGGCCGCGGCCCACCTCCTGCCGCACCGGCTCCCGGCCCGCCGCACGGTGTTCCTCGCGGGCACCCTGGGCACCGTCTTCGGCGCCTACCTGACCCACATGGCCCTGGGCCCCGGCCACGCCCTCCCCACCCTGGCGGGCGCGGCGACGGTGGGAGCGGTGGTGGTCTCCCTGCTCCTGCGCCCGACGAGGCGCAGGTTCCTCCTGAGCCCGTCGGGCGACTGAGGCCACCGCCTAACCATCCAGCCCGCCGAGGCTCCCTCCGAGCCCGTCGAGGCTCCTTTGGAGCCCGTCCGGCGATTGAGGACAAACACGGCCGAAGGCCGTGCCCCCGAGGCTACGCCGCGAGGCCAAGCGCAGCCATCCGCTTCGTGTGCGCCTCCGTGATCCGCGAGAACATCCGCCCCACCTCCGCGAGGTCGAACCCGTCCGCCACCCCGCCCACCAGCATCGTCGACAGCGCGTCACGGTCGGCCACGACCCGCTGCGCCTGCGACAGCGCCTCACCCATCAGCCGCCGCGCCCAGAGCGCGAGCCGCCCGCCCACCCGCGGCTCCGCCTCGATCGCGGCCCGTACCTTCTCGACGGCGAAGTTCCCGTGCCCGGTGTCGTCCAGGACCGCCAGCACCAGGGCGCGGGTGTCGGTGTCCAGCCGGGCCGCCACCTCCCGGTAGAAGTCGCTGGCGATCGAGTCGCCGACGTACGCCTTGACCAGGCCCTCCAGCCAGTCCGACGGCGCGGTCTGGCGGTGGAAGTCGTCGAGCGCCTTGGCGAACGGCTCCATCGCCTCCGTCGGCTCGGCGTCGATCGCGCGCAGCCGGTCGTTCAGCCGGTCGAAGTGGCCGAATTCCGCCGCCGCCATCTTGGCCAGCGCCGCCTTGTCGGCCAGCGTCGGCGCCAGCTTGGCGTCCTCGGCGAGCCGTTCGAAGGCCGCCAGCTCGCCGTACGCGAGCGCTCCCAGCAGATCCACGACCGCGGCGCGGTACTGCGGCTCCGCGGAGGCCGTCTCCCAGTCCTGGGCGGCAATTCCGATGGGTTCCTGGGCTGCGGTTACGGGCGCGGTGGCGTTGTCGGGCGTCTCCATGGACGGCACAATAGCCCGCGCGGCGCACCCCGGAAGGGGCCGGCCGGACACGGCCGCCCCACCGTTCCGACGAATTCGCCCGACACATGTGCGCGATTCCGGGGTACAGTGGTAATGCGCCTGCCGAGTATTCGGCGGGCCATCGCAGTGTCTGACTGTGGGATCCCCCGCGGCCAGGCCTTACGAGGATGCCCGGTCGGTGGCCCGATCGGCTCCGCCCCGACCGCCCTCCGCGCGGAATCGTACGCACAGGTGCGAACGACTCCCAGATGAGGGGCCCCCTCAGCGGCACGAGCGCTCGAGCGACGGCAGTGGTCCCGCGCCATCCGGCCAATCCACGGCCGGCCGAGTACCCAGGTGCGGTACGACCCCCAGCGTTCGCCTCGCGTCGCGTCTCACAGAAGAGGCAGCACCCTGACTACGACTTTCCGAGACCTCGGAATCCTCCCCGAGACGGCAGAAGCACTCGAAGCCGTCGGCATCATGTCCCCGTTCCCCATCCAGGAGATGACCCTCCCGGTCGCCCTGTCCGGCAAGGACGTCATCGGACAGGCCAAGACCGGCACGGGCAAGACCCTGGGCTTCGGTCTCCCCCTCCTGGAGCGCGTCACCGTCCCCGCGGACGTCGAGGCGGGCCGCGCGGCCCCCGAGAAGCTCACGAACGCGCCGCAGGCGCTCGTCGTCGTGCCGACCCGCGAGCTGTGCCAGCAGGTCACCAACGACCTCCTGACCGCCGGCAAGGTGCGGAACGTACGCGTGCTGGCCATCTACGGCGGCCGGGCGTACGAGCCCCAGGTCGAAGCGCTCAAGAAGGGCGTCGACGTGATCGTCGGCACCCCGGGCCGGCTGCTCGACCTCGCGGGCCAGAAGAAGCTCGACCTCTCGCACATCCGCGCCCTCGTCCTGGACGAGGCCGACGAGATGCTCGACCTGGGCTTCCTGCCCGACGTCGAGCGGATCATCCAGCTGCTGCCGCCGAAGCGTCAGACGATGCTGTTCTCGGCGACCATGCCGGGCGCGGTCATCGGGCTGGCCCGCCGGTACATGTCGCAGCCGACGCACATCAGCGCCACGTCGCCGGACGACGCGGGCGCGACGGTCGCCAACACCACGCAGCGCGTCTACCGCGCCCACTCCATGGACAAGCCGGAGCTGGTCGCGCGGATCCTCCAGGCGGAGGGGCGCGGCCTCGCGATGATCTTCTGCCGTACGAAGCGCACGGCCGCCGACATCGCGGACCAGCTCGCCCAGCGCGGCTTCGCCTCCGGCGCGGTCCACGGCGACCTGGGCCAGGGCGCGCGCGAGCAGGCGCTGCGCGCGTTCCGCAACGGCAAGGTGGACGTGCTGGTCTGCACGGACGTCGCCGCGCGCGGCATCGACGTCGAAGGTGTGACGCACGTCATCAACTACCAGTCGCCGGAGGAGGAGAAGACGTACCTCCACCGCATCGGCCGCACCGGCCGCGCGGGCGCGTCCGGGATCGCCGTGACGCTCGTGGACTGGGACGACATCCCCCGCTGGCAGCTGATCAACAAGGCGCTCGACCTCGGCTTCCCGGACCCGCCGGAGACGTACTCGACGTCCCCGCACCTGTTCGAGGAGCTGAACATCCCGGCCGGCACGAAGGGCATCCTGCCCCGTACGGACCGGACCCGCGCGGGTCTGTCGGCGGAGCAGGTCGAGGACCTGGGCGAGACGGGCGGGCGTGGCCGCAAGTCGCCCGCGGCGACGGTCGCCACTGCCGTACGGGAGGAGCGCCCGGCGCGTACGCGGACGCCGCGGCAGCGCCGGCGGACGCGGGGCGGTTCGGACGCGGAGGCGGTGACGTCGGCCACGTCTGAGGCGCGGGTCACGGCTCCGGTGGCGGCGGCTGCCGAGGCTCCGGCGCCGGTCCGGACGGCGACGAAGGCCCCTTCTTCCGCCCGTGGCGGGGCGTCCTCGGAGACCCGGGTGCGGCTGGAGCCGCTGGCGCCGCCCACGCGGGTGCCCGAGCCGCAGTTCCAGACGGCCGTGGCGCTGGAGACACCGGACGCGGTCGCCCCGGCGGAGGCGCGTACGCCGCGCCGCCGTCGCCGCACCCGCGCGGCGGACGCGGCTCCGGAGGCGACGTTCCAGACGGCGACGCCGGTGCTCGTCGCCGAGCCGGCGGGGGCGGACACGGACGCGGAGGGCGCGGCCAAGCCCCGCCGCCGCCGGACGCGTGCAGCGAAGCCGGCGACGGAGACGGTGGCCGCGGCGGAGGCGGCCCCGGCCGAGCCCGCCGACGCCCCGCCGAAGCGACGGCGCGTCCGCACGACCCCGAACGCGTGACCCTGCGCTGGGGCGCGGCGCACTGAGCGTCTGCGCCCCGGCGGTGGGCGCGGCGTCTTGCGTGTCCTCGCGCCGGACGGGCGTCTGCGCCCCGGCGGTGGGCGCGGCGTCTTGCGTGTCCTCGCGCCGGACGGGCGTCTGCGCCCCGGCGGTGGGCGCGGCTTACTGATGTCCTCAATCGCCGGACGGGCTGGGTTTGTCGTGGTGACGGGGGGCGGGGCCTCCGGAGGCACGTATGTCCGGACTGCATGTTTT
>NZ_JBIURL010000002.1:0-762064 GCF_044740805.1 Streptomyces sp. NPDC088261 | reverse complement strand
GGCGGCGTCTGGGGGGGTTATCCGGGGGGGGGTTGTGGGGGGGGGGGGGGGGGGGGGGGGGGGGGGGGGGGGGGGGGGGGGGGGGGGGCCGGGGGGGGGGGGGCCGCGACCACGGGACGGGGTGACGGTCAGACGTTCCAGACGCCGGTGGCGGCGGCGTCCCTGGCGTAGTCGGAGAAGTCGCGGGGCTTGCGGCCCAGGGCCTCCTCCACGCCGTGCACGACGTGCGCGTTGCGGCCGTCGAGGATGAGGCCGAAGAGGTCGGCGAACTCGACCGGCAGCCCGTTCTCGGCGAGGACGGCGCGGTAGTCGTCGAGGGCGACCGGGATGTACGTGATCTCCCGGCCGGTGGCCTTGGACAGCTCCTCGGCCACGTCCTGGAAGCTCAGCAGGCGGGGCCCGGAGAGTTCGTAGGTCTTGCCGATGTGCTTCGGGTCGGTCAGCGCGGCGGTGACCACGTCCGCGATGTCGTCGGCGTCCGTGAACGGCTCGACGGCGTCACCGGTCGGCAGGGCCAGCTCACCGGAGAGGACGGGGTCCAGGAAGAAGCTCTCGCTGAAGTTCTGGTTGAACCAGCTCGACCGCACAATGGTCCAGTCGGCGCCGGAGTCCTTCAGCTTGTTCTCGCTGACCTGCGCGCCCTCCTCGCCGCGCCCGGAGAGCAGCACCAGCCGGCGGGCACCCCGCTCGACGGCGAACTTGGAGAAGGCCTCGACGGCCTCGGCCGCACCGGGGAAGGCGAGGTCGGGGTAGTACGTGACGTAGACGGCTCCCACGCCTTCCAGCGCGCCCTCCCAGGTGGCGGGGTCTTCCCAGACGAAGGGCCGGTCGGCGTTGCGCGAACCGATGCGTACCGGGAGATCCAGCGCGGCGAGCCGCTCGGCGACTCTGCGGCCGGTCTTGCCGGTGCCGCCGATGACGAGTGTCGTCTTCTTGTCTGCCTGGGTGTCCTGCGTGGTCTGTGTCATGACTCCAGTCAAGTGCACCCCGCTGAGACGGTACATAGCCACAAAGCTCAGTTCCATACGCGTGCGTCCAACATTCCGCGCTCAGGAGTTGCCCAGGCCCCCGCAGACGTTGATCGCCTGGCCGGTGACGGACGCGGCGCCCTCGCTCGCGAGAAAGCCGACGAGGCTCGCCACCTCCTCCGCGGTGGTGTAGCGGCCGAGCGGGATCTTCGCCTCGAACTGCTCCTGGACGAACTCCTCGGTGGTCTCCCAGGCGGCGGCGTACCCCTGTCTGACCTGCTCGGCCATCGGGGTCTCCACATAGCCGGGGCAGACCGCGTTCACGGTGACCCCGGCGGGCGCCAGTTCCTTGCCGAGCGACCGGGTGAAGCCGACCACACCGTGCTTGGAGGCGGAGTACGGGGAGCCCAGCAGGACGCCCTGCTTCCCGGCGACCGAGGCGATGTTGATGATGCGTCCGTGGCCGGTCTCCATCAGGCCGCCGCTGCGCAGCACTTCGCGGGTGAGCAGGAAGACCCCGTTGAGGTTGGTGTCGATGACGTCGTACCAGAGCTCGTCGGTCATCTCGGCGAGCGGGCCGCCACCGCCCCGGCCCGCGTTGTTCACCAGGACGTTCACCGGGCCGAACTCCCGTACCACCGAGGCCACCAGAGCGGTGACCGACCTCCGGTCCCGTACGTCGGCCGCCGCGCCCTCGGCGCGCAGCCCCTCGGCGCGCAGATCCTCGACCGTCTGCTTGACGTGCTGCGCGGTGCGGGCGCAGACGAAGACACGATGTCCCCGCCGGCCCAGTTCCCGCGCTATGGCCAGGCCTATTCCCCGGGTCGCACCGGTGATCAGCGCGACCGGACCGGCCGGTGCCCCCATCGCTCCCGGCCGGTGCCCGGCCGCCCCCCGTACCTGAATTCCCACGGCTTCCCTCCGCGTTGTCGAATCTCCGTCGGACAACCGCTCTTCGACTCGGAGACGTTATCCGCGCAGGGATCGCTTTCCTTGAATTCTTGAGTACCTGTCGAGCATGCCTCCATGCTTTCGACCAGGCCACCCACCCATTTCACGCACCCGCGGAACAGCGCCGACACCCCTGAATTCCCTGTCGGCATATGCCGTTCACTTACACGCCGGAAACATTTATCGCCGGCGCGTTCCGGGGGTCGTACTCAGCTCACCCGGACGAGCGGCTCGCGGGCGGTCTCCGCCGCGGCGGCCTCGGGGCCCGCCATCAGGATCGACCGCTGGAGGCGGCGGACGCCCGCCGAGGGCTCCAGGCCCAGCTCCTTCACCAGCGTGGAGCGCAGCCGCTGATAGACGCTCAGCGCCTCGCCCCGGCGGCCGGAGCGGTGGAGGGCGAGCATGAACTGGCCGTGCAGGTTCTCGTGCGTGCGGTACCGGCTGACCAGCACGGTCAGTTCGGCGAGCAGTTCACGGTGCCGGCCCAGCCGCAGATCCGCCTCGATGCGCTGGTCGAGGGCGCACAGGCGCGACTCCTCCAGGCGCTTGATCTCCATGTCGAGCTGCGCCCCGCACTGGACGTCGGCGAAGGGCGGGCCCGTCCACAGGGCGAGCGCCTCCCTCAACTGCCGTGCGGCGCGCGGGTAGTCGCCGGCGTCGGCCGCCCGGTAGCCGAGCCCGGCGAGCCGGTCGAACTCCTTGACGTCGCTGGTGCCGCCGCCGGTGTCGAGCCGGTAGCCGCCGGGGAGGGTGATCAGGATGTCCTTGGCGGTACGCTCGCCGCCGCCCCCCGGCTCGGCCTTGAGCGCCGCCGCTATCAGGGACCGCAGCTGGAGGACGTACGTCTGGAGCGTCGTCCTGGCGCTGCGCGGGGGCTCCCCCGCCCACAGCTCCTCGATCAGCGCGGCCACCGGCACCACCTGGTCCGCGTGGAGGGCCAGGACGGCGAGCACCTGACGGGGCTTGGGCGCCGTCGGAGTGATCGATTTCCCGTTCTGTCTCACAGCCAATGCGCCCAGTACGTCGATGTCCACGCGTCTCCCCTATCCCTGCAAGGTGAAGTCAGTGCCGTTCGAGGCCGCTCACGGGGTGCGATTGCTGCGCATGGATTCAAAAACAGGACAGACGGTTTGTCAATATCAAACCGTCCAGACTGTTTTTTGTTAACGCTGCGTACACCAACCACCGCCCCTTCGTCACCGTACGGGCGGGAATCGGTCAGCGCGCGCCCGTCAAACGGGCTCCTCGACCGGCATTCCGGGCGCGCCGACGACACAGCGGGAGCCGCAGGTCACCACTGTGTCCAGCGCGTCCCGCGCCGCCAGTCTCGGCAGCATCAGCTCCCAGAACCCGGTCAGCGTACGCCGAGAGATCCAGTCCTTGTCGTCCCTTGAGCCAAGTACCTGGAAACCGACCGTCGCCGCCAGGACGGCGCTCACCGCGTCGTCGTGCGACACCCCGTCGGCCAGAGCGCCCTGAGCCGCCGCCCGCTGTAGTACGGTCTCGATCCAGGACCGCCACTCACGCCGCAGATCGACGCCGGCGGCGCGGGAGATGTCGCCGCTCAGCTCGAATCCGGCGCGGACGACCACGTCGTCGCCGAGCCCGCGCATCAGTGCGTGCGTACTGTCCACCAGAAGCTGGAGAGCGGAGGGCCCGTCGGCCCCCGCCGCGACGGTGAGCCGGCGCACCCGGCGCACGGCCTCTTCCTCGACCCCGGCGGCCAGGGTGCTCTTGCTGTCGAAGTGGAAGTGCAGGGCTCCGTTGCTCACCCCGGCCCGCCTGCTGATCGCCGTGAGCGAGGCGGACACGAATCCTTCCTCCGCGAAGACCTCCGCGGCGGCGAGGATCAACGACCGCCGGGTACGGGCGGCGCGCTCCTGCTTGACCATCAACATCTCCAAGGTGTCGGGAGGACCGGCAGCCACGCGCACGTTGCGGCACGACATTAACAAACCGCCGGGGCGGTTTGTATATGGAATACACAAGTCCGCCAGCTGAAGATGCTTCTGGTCGGCCGGGGCTCGAGGTCCGCTCAAGATTGGCTGGAGAACATCTGGAGATCCACTCGACCGAATGAACCACGCCCGGACGCGAGTTCGGCAGTGACACGTGTGTTCTTACGCTTACTCGGCGTGGCGACCCAGTATTTACGTGGAAGCCGCCCAGAAGCCTGTCGACTATACCGGTCGGTATGTATATTTCCCGCTTCGGGGGAGCTGTACCGCTCTCGTCCTTCACCCGTCTTCACCCGTGATCCGTGCTCCTTGGGGAGGCTCCATGTCCGAAACGACCTTCCGGATGAACGACACGTCCGGCTCCGCCGGTCTCTACGGCCCGCCCTGCCCGTCCGGCCCGTCGGCACCACCGCTGACCACCACGGTCCCGAAGGAGTTCGTGCACCGCGCGGCGGTGGCGGAGGTCCTGCTCACCGGCTGGCGCCGCGTCGACGCCACGCACTTCTCCGTGACGGCCCAGTGGCCCCGGCTGCACGGCTTCTACAGCGCCGTCCTCGGCCGGCACGACCCGCTGCTCACCGCGGAAACCATCCGTCAGGTCGGTTCCCTGCTGTCCCACGCCGAGTTCGGCGTGCCTCTGGGGCATCAGTTCCTCATGCGGGACCTGTCGTTCACCGTGGACCCCCGGCACCTCGCGGTGACCGGCGTCCCCGCGGACCTCGAACTCGACGTCCGCTGCTCGCAGATACGCAGACGGGGCTCCGAACTGGCCTCGATGCGCTACGAGGCCGTCGTCCACCGGGACGGCCAGATCGTCGCCACCGGCGGCGCCTCCTTCGCGTGCGCCTCCCCCGCCGTCTACCGGCGCCTGCGCGGCGGGCGCGCCGGTACGGAGTCCTCGGCGCAGCGGCCCCCGCTGGGAACGCCCGTACCACCGCCGGACGTCGGCCGCACCACGCCGTTCGACGTGGTGCTCTCGCCGACCGACGACGCGAGGGTGTGGCAGCTGCGCACCGACACCACCCACCCGGTGCTGTTCGACCACCCGGTCGACCACATACCGGGCATGCTGCTGCTCGAAGCGGCACGGCAGGCCACCCTGGTGACGCTGGGCGCGGGCGACCGCGTACTGACCAGCTTCACCGGCTCGTTCGACCGCTACGCCGAGCTGGACCTCCCGTGCCACGTGGAGGCGCGGGTGCTGCCCGAGGACTTCGCGGGCCTCGCGTCGGTCCTGGTGACCGGCCATCAGGAGGGCGAGCAGGTCTTCAGCTGTGTGGTGAGCGCGCCGCGCGGCTGACGGCGGCCGGGCGCGGGGGGCGTACCGCCGCGTGTTCCTCCACCTCGTCCAGGTAGAGGGCGGCGCGGGCCTCCGCGTCCGCGCGCTGCGCGGGAGGCACTCCCCGCAGCGCGCGCCGGCGCGACCCCCGGGTGAGCAGGTCCGGGGACAGGGTGGTCTCCGGGGACAGCAGGTAGGCGCGGGCCCGGTCCCGTACCCCGCGCCGCAGGGTGAGGTAGAAGCCGAGGGCGACCAGGAAGTTGAGGACCGCCTTGCCCGCGATGCCCGCGACGGACCCCAGGTAGGGCGAGTCGAAGAACCAGTGCATGCCCATCGCCGTCAGCAGGCAGAGCAGGGCCGCGAGGTGGCGTCGTGGCGCCGGCGGGGAGCGGTGGGCGAGCAGGATGCCGACGCCGGTGCCCGCCACGGCGGTCATGGCCCAGTGCGAGCCGACGCCCGTCAGCACCACCCGGGTGGTGAAGGACTGGCCGACGGCGGCTCCCTCGTCGATCCCCCCGGCGATCACGACGGAGTTCATCGCGAAGGTCCAGTTCTCCACGACCTGGAAGCCCAGTCCGGTGAAGGCGCCCAGGAAGAAGCCGTCCAGCGGCCCGCGGACCAGCCGCCGCGACCCGAGGGCGATCAGCAGCACACCGGACACCTTGAGGAGTTCCTCGTTCAGCGGAGCGGTGAGGGCCGCGCCCCAGCGTGAGCCGAAGTCGATCCCGGTGGTCTTGAACCAGACCCCCTGGAGTCCGGTGTTGGCCACGATGGCGCTGCCCGTCGCCGCGGTGCCGCCCCAGGCGACGGCGCTCCAGGCCCAGGGGCGGGACGGCGGCCGGATCGGGCGGGCCTGTTCCAGGATCCCCACGCCGACGGCGACGGTGAGCAGCAGGAGCGCCGCGGCGAGCAGGGCGGAGCCGGGGAAGACCCGGACGAGGCCCGAGAAGTCGTAGAGGATCAGCGCCGCGCCGGCCGCGCAGAGGAAGGCCCACGTCAGGCCCACGACCCTGCGTCCGGCGGACGCGCGGAACGCGGCCGTCGGGGCCGGGCTCACAGCCCGCCCCCGGGGAAGGCGACCTCGCGGGCCTGTGCGAGCGCGTCCGACAGTGCGCCGGGGTCCGCGTCCGGCTCCGCCAGTACGGTGATCTCGACGGCGTAGTCCTGCGCGGGCGACACCCACACGGCGGCCCGGCCCGCGCGCCCGCCCCTGCGCAGTGTGCCGGTCGCGCCCGGCGCTCCCCCGGCGCTGGTGGCCCGGGCCGGCGGCCCCAGCACGCTGTCGCCGTCCACCGCCGACTGGATCCTGCGCAGCCCCGGCCACAGCTCCCCGGCGTCGGCCGTGGTGGTGAGGGGGACGGCGACGTAACTCGCGACGAAGTCGACACCGTCGCGCGACAGGGACAGGCCGCTGCCGGAGTCGCTGCCCGCCTTGCTCAGCTGCCAGCCGTCGCCCACCACCCGCAGGACGAGTGTGTCGTCGCCCGGTCCGAGCATCAGCTCCGTGTTGTTCCGTACGGGCTCGTCGTCGTCGAGGGCCCCGTCGATCAGCGACCAGCCGGCGGTCAGCGCCAGCACGACGCACAGGACGCCCGCGACGGCCCACCGCGTGGACCGGGACGGCCGCGCGGCCGGATGCCGCGTGACCGGTGCGTCCGCCATCGCCTCTGTGCCCGTACCCCTCGTCCCTAGACCGCTTCCCTCCGGGCGTCGTGCCGCAGGGGTGTGAGCTGCTGGATGTCGTAGCGCGCGCGCAGGTCGTTGACGGCCTCGGGGTCCGGCACGCCCTCCTGCTTGAGGATGTCGAGCAGTTCCTCGAAGTAGCGCTCGTGGTCGGTGGGCGGGGACGACTGGAAGAACATGCGCGCGGGTGCGTCGCCGGCGTTGGCGAACGCGTGCGGGCAGCCCGGCGGGACGACGATGACCGTGCCCGGCGTCGCGCGGACGACCGTGCGGCCCGACGCGGACTCCCAGTGCCGCCAGTCCTCGCTCAGCACCCGCGGTTCAAAGGCCAGCACGTCCAGCTCGCCGTCGAGGACGTAGAACAGCTCCTCGCTGTGCGCGTGCCGGTGCGCGCCCACGTCGAAGCCCGGCGGGACGAGGACCTCGAAGCTGGAGGAGACCCGTGAGTGTTCGCCGGTGACCTTGAAGGTCACCTCCTGGGAGGCGGTACGGACGGTCCTGCCTCCGCCCGGCGGGACGACCAGGCCTTCGGTGCGCGCGAGTCCGGCCCGCTGGGTCAGTAGGGTCATGCGGTCCTCCGGGAGGGGACGGAAGGGAAGGGCGGCGGGGAAGGGCGGGCCGGGTTACGGGAGGGGCGGCTCACCAGAGGACGGGCAGCGCCTCGGGGCCGCGGATCAGTGCCCCGCGCCGCCAGCGCACCTCTCCCGGCGGCACGGCGAGCCGCAGCCGCGGCAGCCGCTCCAGCAGGGTCGCGATCATGATCCTGGACTCCATCCGGGCGAGCGTCGGGCCGACGCAGTAGTGCGGTCCGTGCCCGAAGGCCAGATGCGGGGTGGGGCCCCGGTCGAAGTCGAGCCGGCCGGGATCGGCGAAGACGTCGGGGTCCCGGTTGGCGGTGAGGTACGAGGCGTAGACGGCCTCGCCGGCCCGGATCCGTACCCCTCGCACCGTCACGTCCTCGGTCGCGACGCGGGCGAGGCCCACGCCGTTGCGGTGCGGGATGAAGCGCAGCAGCTCCTCGACGGCCGCGGGCAGCAGCTCGGGCTCCGCGCGCAGCCGCGCCAGGTGGCCGGGGTGGGTGAGCAGCGCGTACAGCATGGCGGCGCTGTTGTTGGTGACCGCGTGGGCGCCGCTCACCTGGATGAGGACGGCGATCGCGACCGCTTCCTCGACGCTCAGCTCGTCCGCCTCCACCGCCTCGGCCAGCACCGCCGCGAGGTCGTCGCCGCCGTTCGTACGCCGCCGGCCGATGAGGCCGGTGAAGTAGGCGCCGATCTCCGCCTTGGCGCGCTCGCTGTGGGCGCGGCTGTGCGCGGCGCTCAGGAGCGACTCCGTCCACTTCCGCATCAGCGGCCGGTCGTGCTCGGGCACGCCCATGATCTCGCTGATCATGGCCAGCGGGAACGGCCCGTTGATCCGCTCCATCAGATCGGCGGGCGCGCCCGCGCGCAGCATGGCGTCGACGAGGTCGTCCATGATCCGCCGGGCGCGTTCCTCGACACCCGCGAGGGCGCGGGAGCCGAACGCCTTCGCGACCGGGCGGCGCAGCCGGGTGTGGTCGGGCGGGTCGGCGAATCCCACGGCCGCGTCGAGCGGGATGAAGTGCGGGGCCAGCCGGGTGATGTCGCGGCCGACGACCGCCCGGCGGCTGAAGCGCGGGTCGTTCGTGACCAGCTTGACGTCCTCGTACCGGGTGATCAGCCAGGCGAACCCCTCGCCGTGCGGGAGCCTGATCCGGCTGACCGGCTCCTCGCTCAGCCGTTCGGCGAGGAAGGGGTCGAAGTCCAGCCCGGACAGGTGGGGCACGGCCCAGAACCGGACGGGACACGCGTCCCCTCCGGTGTCGGGGGTGTTTGGGGTGTCCGGGGTGTCCTGCGGGTGCGCCGCCGTCTCCGGTGTGTTGGTGGTCATCTCCTCACCTCACCGGTTCCGTGGCGGGCGACGGCCGGTCGGTGTGGACCGGTGTGGCGAGGACGTGCCGTTCGGAGAGTTCGGGGCCGGCCAGGGAGTCGGTGGACCACCGTCCGAGGGCCATCTCGGCGGTGATGCCGGGCCCGAAGCCCGCGATGATCCCGCTGGCGCCGTCCTCGACCCCGCCCTCGTCGAACAGCCTGCGCACCGCGTCGAGGACGACGGCGCTGGCGATGTTGCCGTACTCGGTGAGCGTGGCGCGGCTGAACCGGAACGCCTCGGGCGGTACCTCCAGGAAGTGACTGAGGTCGTCCAGGATGCGCGGTCCGCCCGCGTGGATGATGTAGAAGTCGAGGGCCGCCGCGTCCCAGCCGTGCTGGACCGCCATCGCGCGGAGCGCGGGGGCGAGGGGTTCCATCGTGCCGGGCACCCGCTTGTCCAGCAGGAAGTGGAAGCCGGTGGCCCGGACGCTGTACGCGATCCAGTCGGTCGTGTCGGGCACGAGGTGGGAGCCGTTGCGTTCCAGCACGATGCCGGTGCCGCCCTTGCCCCGGACGACGGCGGCGGCCACCGCGTCGCCGAACAGGCCGTTGGAGAGCAGCGAGCCGACGCCGAGGTCGGTCGGCTGGTAGCAGAGCGAACAGAATTCGCACGCGACGATGAGGACGTTCCCGTCCGGGTACGCCTGGCAGAAGTCGTGCGCCCGGTTGACGGCCGCGCCGCCCGCCGCGCAGCCGAGCTGGGCGATCGGCAACTGCCGGGTGTGACCGGTGAAGTCCATGGTGTTGATCAGCCAGGCGGTCAGCGACGGCATCATGAAGCCCGTGCACGAGACGTAGATGATCAGGTCGATGTCGGAGGCGCGCAGGTCGGCGTGGTCCAGGGCGCGGTTCACCACCGCGGGCACCCGCGCCTTCGCCTCGGACTCGTACAGCCGGTTGCGGTCCTCGAAGCCGGGGTGCCTGAGGGTCTCCTCGATGGGCTGGACGAGGTGGCGCTTGGCCACTCCGGTGTTCTCGATCAACCGGAGCGCCAGGGGAAGTTGCGGATGGCCGGCGTGGAGCGACCGCGCCAGGGCGAGGGTGTCCTCCATGGTGATCACATGCTCGGGAACCGACACATCGGGCTTACACAGAGTCGCCACGACGCGCTCTCCTTCGTTCGTGTTCGCTGTGAACTGCGGCCCACACTCTGTGGTGGCCCACCACCCCGCAACCTGGGGAACTGCCGGGAACTGGCCCCTGGGAGGAGCGTCGGGGGAGCGAGGGGGCGGGATCCGAAGAACCGTCAGGGATCTTACCTATGACTACGGAAAGTAAGCGCGAAATGGGCGCATCGTCCGTTCGTGGCGCGCCGCCAGGTCCCCGATCGCGCCGCTCCGGCGGCCGGCCGCACCACCGGCCCGGCGACCGTGGGTCACGACCCGTCCACCGAACGGGTCGGAAGCCGAAAACCGGCCATCCTGTACCGGTGTCACCACGGGACACATCGGTCCCGGAGACCTCTTCGCGCCCCAAGGTTTTGGCGCGGGGGAGACATTCGGGGAGTCGTTGAGCCCTATAGTACGGGCTGGGCGGTTTGTTTTGTGCTGGTCAACCCGGCTGCGCGGAAGGGTCATTCATGGCAACACAGGAGCGCGCCATCCGGACGCGCATGGCGATTCTGGAGGCGGCCGGAGCGGTCTTCGACGAGTACGGCTACTCCTCCACGACCCTCACCATGGTTCTGGAGCGCGCTCAGGTCACCAAGGGTGCCCTGTATTTCCACTTCCAGTCGAAGGAAGCGCTGGCGCAGGCGGTCCTGGACGAGCAGGTGCAGCTCGGCACCGTACCCCCGCAGGCCTGCAAGCTCCAGGAAGTCATCGACATCACCTTCGCGGTGGCCCACCGGCTCCTGGACAACGCGCTGCTCAGGGGAAGTGTCCGGCTCACCGTGGACCAGGGCGCTCCCCCCGGCGTCGACCACAGCGGCCCCTTCCGCCAGTGGCCCGTCCATCTGGTGTCGCTGATGGAAGAGGCACGCGCGCAGGGTGAGTTGCTCCCCAGCGTGCGCCCGCAGGACACCGTGGAACTGCTGGTCGGCGCGTTCGCCGGCATCCAGCTGATGTCCCGCGCCCTGACCAATCGCGAGGATCTCGGGCGGCGGATATCGATACTGTGGGGACACATCCTGCCCAGCATCGCGGTCCCGGGCCTGATGCCGAGCATCGACACCGCGCCCGACCGCGGGGTGCGGGTGACCGAGGCGATCATGGCCGCCTGATCATGGCCGCCCGGTCCGGTCCGTACGCCTTCCCGCCCGGTGAGCGGGCCCTCCGCCGTTCCGGAATCCCTCCCCGTCCGGAATAAGGAAAGGGGCTCCCGGCGCTTCAGCTGAGGGCATAGGGTGACGAGTGCAGTCGGTTCGCCCTGTCAGCCAGGCAGCGGCGTCGTAAGAGGGAACCCGGTGGGAATCCGGGACTGCCCCGCAGCGGTGAGTGGGAACGACCGCCGTCATCAGCACTGGGCCCGGACGGGTCTGGGAAGCGACGGCCAGTAGGTGTCTCGTCCGACGAGACGCGCCCGCGAGTCCGAAGACCTGCCACTGCCCGCGTGCGAACACCGTGCGCGGAGATCCCGGTGACCTCGTGGGCGGGTCGGCGTACATATCAGGCGGTCACGCGCACCCGGACACCCGGGCGGGACGTGGTCCGCCGGGTCTGTGGCTCCTCTCGTGCCCTCGACCGTCCCCGGGACGGCAGAGAACCGCTCGCGAAGGAGAGTTCTGTGACAGACAAGTCCGCAGCCGCGGCGGCACGGGCGACCGTGCACGGCTACCCCCGCCAGGGCCAGAACCGCGAACTGAAGAAGGCCGTCGAGGGCTACTGGAAAGGCACCGTCGGCGCCGACGCGTTGCGCGACACCGCCGCCGGACTGCGCCGTACGAACTGGCGCCGCCTCGCCGACGCCGGCGTGCACGAGGTGCCCACCGGCGACTTCTCGTTGTACGACCACGTCCTCGACACCAGCGTCATGGTCGGCGCGATCCCCGCACGCCACCGCGCCGCCGTCGCGGCGGACGCCCTGGACGGGTATTTTGCGATGGCGCGCGGCACGCAGGACGTCGCACCGCTGGAGATGACGAAGTGGTTCGACACGAACTACCACTACCTCGTCCCCGAGCTGGGCCCCGACACCGTGTTCACCGCCGATTCCACCAAGCCGGTCGCCGAGCTGAGGGAAGCCCTCGCGCTGGGCCTCTCGGCGCGGCCCGTGCTCGTGGGCCCGGTCACCTATCTGCTGCTCGCCAAGCCCGCCCCCGGGGTCGACCCGGACTTCGAGCCGCTGACGCTGCTCGACCGGCTGCTCCCGGTGTACGCGGAGGTGCTGGCGGACCTGCGGGCCGCGGGCGCCGCGTGGGCGCAGCTCGACGAGCCCGCGCTGGTCGAGGACAGGACCCCGGCGGAGCTGAACGCCACGGCCCGCGCCTACCGGGACCTCGGTGCGCTGACCGACCGGCCGAAACTGCTGGTCGCGTCGTACTTCGACCGGCTCGGCAAGGCCCTGCCCGTCCTCGCCAAGGCGCCCGTCGAGGGGCTGGCCCTCGACTTCACGGGTCCGGCCGCCGCGAACCTGGACGCCCTGGGAGCCGTGGGTGGTCTGCCCGGCAAGCGCCTGGTCGCGGGCGTCGTCAACGGCCGCAACATCTGGATCAACGACTTCGAGAAGTCCCTGTCGGTCCTCGGTACGCTCCTCGGGCTCGCCGACCGCGTCGACGTGTCGTCCTCCTGCTCGCTCCTGCACGTCCCGCTCGACCTCGCGGCGGAGCGGGACATCGATCCGCAGATCGTGCGCTGGCTGGCCTTCGCGCGCCAGAAGACGGAGGAGATCGTCACGCTGGCGCGCGGTCTCGCGCGGGGCACCGACACGATCGCCGCCGAACTGGCCGCGAACCGCGCCGACCTGGCCTCGCGCGCCGGATCCGCGCTCACCAACGACCCGGCGGTACGGGCCCGCGCCACGGCCGTCACCGACGCGGACGGGCGCCGGACCGCGCCGTACCCGGAGCGGGCGGCGGCCCAGCGGGCCCACCTCGGGCTGCCGTTGCTGCCGACCACCACCATCGGCTCGTTCCCGCAGACGAACGAACTGCGCACCGCGCGCGCCGACCTGCGCGCCGGACGTATCGACACGGCGGGGTACGACGAGCGCATCGAGGCCGAGATCCGGGACGTCCTCGCCTTCCAGGAGAAGGCCGGCATCGACGTGCTGGTGCACGGCGAGCCCGAACGCAACGACATGGTCCAGTACTTCGCCGAACAGCTCACCGGCTACCTCGCGACGCGGCAGGGGTGGGTGCAGTCGTACGGCACCCGTTACGTCCGCCCGCCGATCCTGGCCGGGGACATCTCGCGCCCCGAGCCGATGACCGTCCGCTGGACCACGTACGCCCAGTCGGTCACGGACCGGCCGGTCAAGGGCATGCTCACCGGCCCCGTCACCATGCTGGCCTGGTCCTTCGTCCGGGACGACCAGCCGCTCGGCGACACCGCGCGCCAGGTCGCGCTCGCGCTGCGCGACGAGGTGAACGACCTGGAGGCGGCCGGGACTCCGGTCATCCAGGTGGACGAGCCCGCGCTGCGCGAGACGCTGCCGCTGCGCGCCGGCGACCGCCAGGAGTATCTGGACTGGGCGACGGAGGCCTTCCGTATCACCACCGGCGGGGTCAGCCCGGCCACCCAGATCCACACGCACATGTGCTACGCGGAGTTCGGGGACATCGTCCAGGCCATCAAGGATCTCGACGCGGACGTGATCAGCCTGGAGGCGGCGCGGTCCCACATGCAGGTCGCCGGCGAACTGGCGGCGGCCGGCTATCCGCGCGAGGTGGGCCCCGGTGTCTACGACATCCACTCCCCCCGCGTGCCCTCCGCCCAGGAGGCGGCGGCCCTGCTGCGCAAGGGACTTGAGGCGGTCCCGGCGGAGCGGCTGTGGGTCAACCCGGACTGCGGGCTGAAGACCCGCGGCTGGACCGAGGTACGCGCCTCGCTGGACAACCTGGTCGAGGCCGCCCGCGAGGTCCGGGGCACCCTGCCCACCAGCGCTTCCTGACCCGGCCCGGGGCCCGGAAGGTCCCGGAGCCGGAATCACCCGGCGGCGGCCGGGGCGGACAGACCGGATGTTTCCCGACATCCGGCCAACTGTTCCGCCCCGGCCGCCGTTCGGCGCTGTGGCGGTCCAGGTCCGCAGACGGTACGGTCGCGTGGACATGACGACGGTGTGACGGAAGTCCGGTGAGAATCCGGCACGGTCGCGCCACTGTGTACCCGTACCTCTGCGGGAAGTCAGACCCGGCACCTTCGTCTCAGGCACCACGATCGGGACGCGTGTTCCCCAGGAGGTTCGGCCATGGCACACTCCGCTGCCCCCGCGACAGCCGCAACACCGGCTCTCACTCCCCTCTCGCTCAAGGAGATAGCCCCGTGGGCGCTCTTCTTCGGCGTGCTGATGCTCGTCCTGCTCTACTTCGTCGGCGCGGAACAGGGTGCCCTGTCCGTCATCTCCGGCGAGAGCGTGCACGAATGGGTCCACGACGGACGCCATCTGCTCGGTTTCCCCTGCCACTGACCGGCCGGGAGACCCTTTCTCATGAACTCCGTATCCGTCCGCGCCCTGCTCGTGCGCGGCATGCTCGCCGGCCTCGCCGCCGGTGTGCTCGCCCTCGTGGTCGCCTATCTGCTCGGTGAGCCCTCCGTGGACGCGGCCATCGCGTTCGAGGAGAGCCACAGCCACGAGCACGGCGGCGAGGAACTCGTCAGCCGTTCCCTCCAGTCCACCGCGGGCCTCGCCACCGGTGTGCTGATCTTCGGCATCGCGGTCGGGGGCATCGCCGCCCTGGCGTTCTGTTACGCCCTCGGCCGCGTCGGGCGGTTCGGACCGCGGGCGACCGCTGTCCTGCTGTCCGTCGGCGCGCTGCTGACGGTGTACGTCGTGCCGTT
The DNA here is from genome assembly GCF_044740805.1 of Streptomyces sp. NPDC088261. NCBI lineage: Bacteria > Bacillati > Actinomycetota > Actinomycetes > Kitasatosporales > Streptomycetaceae > Streptomyces > Streptomyces sp. NPDC088261. Next base: position 747,337 of record NZ_JBIURL010000002.1, on the reverse strand, counting down.
CCTCAAGTACCCGGCCAACCCGCCCGCCGTCGGCAACGGCGACACCATCGGGAAGCGGACGACGCTGTACTTCCTGATGATCGTACTGAGTCTCCTGCTGGCGGCCGGGGCGCTCCTGCTCGGCCGGCGGCTCGCGCCGCGCCTGGGCAACTGGAACGCGACCGTGGCGGCGGGGGCGGCCTTCGTGGTCGCCGTCGGGCTGGCGTACGGCTTCCTGCCGACGATCAACGAGGTGCCCAAGGACTTCCCGGCCACGCTGATCTGGGAGTTCCGGCTGTCCTCGCTGGCTGTCCAGGTCACCTTGTGGACGACGTTCGGGCTGTTCTTCGGCCACCTCGCCGAGCGGCTTCTCGTTCCCCGTACGGACCGGGCCGCCGTCCCGTCCGGTACGTCCGGGGCGGAGCCGAAGGCCACTGCCGCCGCCGGCTGAGGACCGTGGAGCAGGGACAGGGACCGGGGCTCCCGGCGGGTCAGGCCGCCGGGGGCCCCGGTCCGGTGTGTGGCGCCCCCGGTCCGACGCGGCTCTGACGCCGCTCCGACGGGGGCGTCATACCCTGGGGGCATCGGACCGTTCGGTCCGTGCGACCGTCCGGCCCGTACGACCATCCGGACCGTGCGACTGTCCGACCTGCTCCGACCCGGGAGAGCCGTGGACGTCGATCTGAGGAAGCTCCGCTACTTCGTCGCGGTGGCCGAGGAACTGCACTTCGGACGGGCCGCCGAGCGGCTCCACATCGCCCAGCCGGTCCTCTCCCGCCAGATCCGCGCGCTGGAGCAGGACCTGCGCGTCCAGCTCCTCACCCGGGACCGGCGCTCGACCGCGCTCACACCGGCCGGGGAGCAGGTCCGGAAGGACGCCGTGTCGCTGCTGGAGGCCGCCGGGGGCCTGCGGCGCCGGGCGCTGCGGGTCGCGGGCGGCACGGACCGGCTGACGGTCGGCTTCATGCCCGGCATCACGGTCACCGCCGCCGTCCAGGCCTTCGTCGCGCGTCACCCGGGGTTGACGGTGGACGTCCTGCGGACGTCGTGGGACGACCAGACCGGGGCGGTGCGCGACGGGCGCGTCGACCTGAGCTTCGTACGGATGCCGGCCGACCGTACGGACCTGTGCCTGCGCCCGCTGTTCAGCGAACCGCGGGTGGCGGTCCTGCCGCGCGGGCACCGGCTCGCGGGGAAACAGGCCGTCGGCATCGCCGACCTGGCGGGCGAGCGACTGCTCCAGGACCCCGACGCCGTGCCCGAGTGGCGGGACCTCCCCCACCGGCCGCCCGACGAAAACCCTCGGCCGGTCCCCTTCGTCCGCACGGTCGAGGAGAAGCTGGAGTACGTGGCCGCGCTCCAGGGGGTGGTCGTACTGCCGCGCTCCACCGCGTCGTACTACACGCGCCCGGACCTCCGCCAGGTCCCCGTAACCGACATCGAGCCCGGCCAGGTCTGCCTGGCCTGGAGCGCCCGGCAGCCGGGCCCGCTGACCCTGGAGTTCGCCGACCTGGCGGCGGAGATCTACGCGGACGGCTCCTGACCTCGGGCGTCCGCGCTTCACCTCTGCATTACCTCTGGCGTAATCGACGCTGTCCCGGTCGCGAGGCAGGCTTGGGTTCACCGGGTCCCGGGCGGCGCACTCCGCCCGGGACCCGGGTCCCCGACCGACCGAACCTCGATGGAGGCTGATTTCCCATGTCCGTGAACCCTTACGAGACCGCCGTCACCCGTTACTTCGAGGCCTGGAACGCACCGTCCGCCGACGCGCGGACGAAGGCGGTCGCCGCGGCCTGGAGCGAAGACGGCGGATACACCGACCCGCTGGCGGACGTCAGCGGGCAGGAGGCGATCGCGGCCGTCGTCGCGGGGGCCAGGGAGCAGTTCCCCGGCTTCACGTTCCGGCTGGCCGGCACGGTCGACGGGCACCACGGCGTCGCACGCTTCGGCTGGGAGCTGGTGTCCGACGCGGACGGTTCCGTACCCGTGACCGGATCCGACGTCCTCACGCTGGCCGGAGACGGCAGGATCGACCGGGTGTACGGCTTCCTGGACCGGGTGCCGACCGGGGCGTGACGGGGGTGGGGGGCGGGAGGTCCGGGACGGGTGGGAGGTTCGTGACGGGCGGAGGCCGAGGAACGCGTCTCAGCTCCCGGGAGACTTGTGAGAGCGCTCCCAAAACGTCAGCATGCTCTGTATGACCGTGCCACCCGCCCCCGCTCCCGACCCCTCCCCCGCCTCTCCTTCCTCCGCGCGCCCCGCTGTCCGCGCCTATCGGCGCGAGGATCTGCCCGCGCTGTACGACATCTGCGTACGGACCGCGCACGAGGGCCAGGACTCGCGCCACCTCTACCCGGACCCCGACCTGATGCCGAGCATCTTCGCCGCGCCCTACGCCGTACTGGAGCCGGAGCTGACCTTCGTCCTGGACGACGGGCACGGTCAGGCCGTCGGATACGTCCTCGGCACGGCCGACACGGCCGCCTTCGCGCGGGCGTTCCGCACGGTCTGGCTGCCGACGCTGAACGGCCGCTATCCGGCGCCGGCCGGCCCGCCCCGGACGCCGAGCGAGGAGATGATCGCCCTCATGCACGATCCGGAACGGCTGATCCTGCCCGAGCTGGCGGCGTACCCCGCCCATCTCCACATCGACCTGCTCCCCGACTGGCAGCGGAAGGGACACGGCCGGGCCTTGATGTTCCGGTTCCTCGGGGCACTGCGGGAGAAGGGCGTCGGCGCGGCCCACCTCTCGATGGTCACGGCGAACACCGCCGCCCGCGCCTTCTACGACCGGCTCGGCTTCCGGCCGATCGAGGTGCCGGATCCGGGTCCTCTCACCTTTCTCGGGCGCTCGACCACGGTTGAGTAGCCGTACTCATCCGGCCCCCGCTCCCCCGTCCCTATCGCCGTATTCACGAGCGGCGGTATCCGGGGCTGCTCGAGGTGGTGGCGGCGCGCCCACTGTTCCCGCAGGCCAGTGGCGCCCAGGTGAGTTTCGCGGAGGTCGGCGCAGCGCCCCACCGCCGTCGACGGCGGGAATCTCCCCACCATGGCCCGTCTGACCCACCCCGCGCGCGAAGGTGACGGACTACGGCGGCATCTGGCGCCTGCGCCCGGGCACAGTGGACCGCCTCAGGGGCGTGGTGCTCTTCCGCGACGAATCGAGCGCCGAACGCCGCACCCGGCCGAACACGCGGTCGCCGTAACGGTGAACCTCACGGGCACCCCGGTCGGGGACCACCGGGTGCTCCACGGGGTGGGCGACCCGGACGCAGGGGTCAGGTCGTACCGTCGCCGGTCGGCCACCCGCCCTCGATCGCCGGGCCGGCGCCTGTAGGGATGTTGGCGGCCACCAACGCTGCGGCCTCGCGCGGGCTGAGGCCGCTGCCGAGCAGCCGTTCCGGTGTCTGCGGTGACCGTGGCGCGACCACGTTCCACAGCCCGTCAATACGCGGAACCACGTGTGGAACCTCCGCGTGGAAGGGGTCCGCGGTGCTGCTGAGCAGACTGAACTGCCCGTGCGACGGCCAGGGGAAGAACACGCGCAGGGCCGGCTGCGCGTACAGGGCCTCGGCCAGTTCGGCATCGCCCAGCCTGATCGTCTGCGAGCGCTCCAGAGTGAGCCGCCAAGCGGTCGACACCACCCTTCCGGGCGGTGCCGCGTCCAGGGGGGTCGCCGCGAGCAACGACCACTCGCGTCGCAATTGGGCGGTGGACGCGCCATCACGCCAGGCATGAAGAATGGCGGCGACCAACGCGAGGTCGTCGGTGCTACCGAAAGCTCCCCACGGCCAGCCGGAGGACCTGGAGATCTCGATACGGAACTCGCGTTCGTCGGCGTTGGTCGCATAGACGGCGAACCGTGCGGCCTCTCCCCGGTGGTAGCACGCAGCGACCGCGGGATCGAACCCCTCGACGGGCTCCGCCGGCTCGCCGCCCCAGCCGTGACGAGCCGCCTCGCGCGCCAGCGCCGCTGCCAGACCGCCCGGCACCGTCAATTCCGGATAGAGCGCGCTCGACATGTCGCTGGAATGTTCGTTCACGCGCACAAGGTAGGCCGTGAGGGTTCAGGAGTCGCCCAGGACGCCACCCCGTGTGGAGTCACGGATGGAACCGCCACCGGCCTTCGGAGACGACATCCACCTCGCCGTCCCTGACGCGAACGGCCGTCTCGTCGTCGATGAAGTAGACCGGGAAGTCCGCGCGCTCAACGATGCGATCGGCCCAGGCGTCGTCCCGCTCCGGGAAGTCCGGCGAGTACAGGTGGGGCTTGAGGTACCAGTCGAAGAGGCCGAACGGCGGGTCCACGGTCGTCGCGCCGAGCACGTGGAGATCCGCGGCGTCCCCGATGACGTCGGCGGAGTGCCCGGTGAGATTCCGGCTGAAGATCATCGATCCCGCGCTCAACCCCACGTAGACCCGGCTCTCCAGGGCCTCCAGGAAACCGTCGGCCAGGCCGTTGCCCGTGATGCTGCGCGCGAGGTGGTAGTGGTTGCCGCCGCCTACGTAGATGACGTCGGCGTGGAGCAGCCGGTCGAGCACCATCCGCTGGGGCAGGCCGTTCAGCTCCAGAACGTCGAACTCACGCCAGCCGAGACCGTGCAGCCGGTGCATGTCCGCGACGAGCCACCCGTGGTCCCCGGGTTCGGCGACCGACGCCGTGGGGACGTACACGAGGTTCGCCGACCCGAACGGCTTTCCCAGCATGTCCCGCAGCGCGTCCCGCAGCGTCTCGTTCCGGAGGCCACTCGCCGTCAACAGAAGATCCATCGGACGACCCAATCACGCCGAACAAGCACGCGCAACGAACCGCGTACGGCGGACGCAACGGTCAAACGAGCTTCGCGACTGTTCCGCACCACAGAACGGGGACCGTGGTGCGGGGTTCCGGGGGAGGTGGAACCCCGCTGCCTCGGCGGGGGCGGGATCAGCAGGTGACGACCTTGCCGTACGAGCCGCGGCCCCAGGTCCACTCCCACTGTTCGCCCGGCTGGTACGTGAGACACCGCGAGTCCGAGCCCAGGTCGATGACGACCTTGAGGTGCATCGTCTCGGCGCACGAGTTGGTGACCTTCACGTACTTCCGGTGCTTGATGACGTCCCGCTTGACGCAGGCCGGGGCGGTTCCCCTGAGTTGGGCCTCCGAGGCGTGGGCGGCGGCGGGCGCGAGGGTCAGGAGGGCGGCGAATGCTGCGACCAGCAGCGTGAGTTTCTTCATGCCCGGACAACGATCGACGAAATCGGAAGTCACCCTTCCGCTTTGGCTCGCGATCAACACCAGGTCGCCGCCCATCAGATCAGGCCGCGTTCTCCGGCCCGGCCGGTGGGCGTACGCGCACGGCCTCTCAGCAGCGGGAATGACATGATCTCTCGGCGTGTCGGGCCGGTACGTGGCAGGGTGTGTGCCGACCGCGGACGCGAGGAGGCACCATGGGCGAGAGCCCCACCGGCACCACCGGCACGGAAGCTTGTCTGGGCTTCGACGACTGGGCGTGGCTGAACCCGCCCGCCCACTGGGCTCCGTACGACGACGCGCTCGACGTCACGACGGCCCCGGACACCGACTTCTGGGTCACCACGCACTACGGCTTCGTACGGGACACGGGGCACGCGCTGCTGCGGCCGGTGCCGGCGGAGTTCCGGCTGCGGGCGACATTCAGTGGCGACTACCACGAACAGTACGACCAGGCCGGGCTGTTGCTGCGGATCGACGGCAAGAACTGGATCAAGACCGGGATCGAATACGTCGACGGCAGGCAGCAGTTGAGCGCGGTGGTGACGCGCGAGGTGTCCGACTGGAACGTCGTACCGCTCGCGTACCTCACCGACGCCCCCGGGCCGGTGACCGTCGAACTGCGGCGCGAGGGCGACACGGTCACGATCCTGTACGGCCTCGACGGCACCCCCGAGACGATGCTGCGGCTGGCCTACTTCCCGCCGGAGGTACCCGCCCAGGCCGGGCCGATGTGCGCGTCGCCCGACGGGAAGGGCTTCACGGCCCGGTTCACCGCGCTGAGTCTCGACACGCTCACGTGAGTGTGAGCGCGAGATGACGTGGGGAGCCACCGGGCTGCCGTGGGTCCTCCGGCACAAGCTTCGGCCGGGGGAGACCCCTCCCGTCCAGGGAGAACACGCGCCGGAGGTTATGCCCCGTACGACGAATCGGCGGTGATCAGGGCCGCCCCCAGCGGCGTAAGCACGTGGGTCACTGTGTTCGCCCTCCGCACGGACACCAGAAGTCCGGCTTCCCTGAGGGCAGTCGCGTGGCGGCTGGCGGCGGGTACGGAGAGGCCGGTGCGGCGCGCCAGCTCCCCGGTCGTGCACCCGCCTTCGACCCTACGGAGGGTCAGGGCCCGGCCCGGACCGAGCACCCGTGCCAGGGCGCGGTCACCGCTCCGGACCGGACCGGTGACCGTCCACCAACCCGGCCCTCTGGAGACCGGATAGACGAGGACGGGGTCGAGGGCCGGGTCGATGAGGGTGACGGGAACGCGCCAGCAGAAGACCGACGGGACGAGGAGCAGGCCGCGGCCGTCCAGGTGGATGTCCCGCTTCGCCGGGTAGTCGGCCTCCAGCACGGGCGGGTTCCAGCGGAGGACCGGTCGCATGCTGTGCAGCAGGCCGTCCGCTCCCCCGTCGAGCAAGGCGCGTGCGCGCACCGCCCGGTCCGCGTCGACGAAGGACCGGATGCGGGCCCAGCTGGGGGCCACCGCCGCGCGGTGGTAGCCGTGCAGTGCCTCCCCGAGACCGGAGACGGCGGCCGGGTCTCCGTCGGCCAGGGGATGCATCCACAGCGGCACGGCGGGAAGGACAGCCAGCTCAGCGCGTAATCGCCGGGCCGTGGTCGCCAGTACGGCGTCGATGCCCGCCTCCAGGCCGTGCAGCGCTTCCGGTGGGGTGAGAAAGTCCGGAAAGTCACTTCGCGGCGGGGCGAGCGCCCGGACCAACCGAGCTTGTCCGGGGGCCAGCTGGCGCAACCGGGAGCGCGTCCGCGCGCGCCAGGAGTCGAAGACCGCCTGCCCGTCACGGTTGCCGAGCAAGTTGGCGCTGAGGACCACCTCCCACAGCGGGTCCGGCCCCGGCGCCACTCTCGTACGGAGCAGATCGTCCCTGGTGAAGTGCACTCTCAGCAAGAGGTCCCCCCTCCCGTCGTCACCGCTCCCCGCCTCACGATTCTGCATGGGGAGCATGACCGTGACCACGGTTGTTGCCACCGGACGAAAAGTCGTGGCCCGGGTTTTCCCTCTCCCGGCAGTCTGGTCGTACGAAGAGGCCTCAGATCCGCCCCAACCGGAGGAGAACTCATGCGCAGAGTCCAGGCCGCGGCTGCCGCGGCCGCGACGTTCGTAGCAGGCGTGATCGCACTGGTGCCCGCGGGCCCGGCCGCCGCCGCGACCCCCACATGCAACTGGGTCGCCTCGTACAGCGGAGCGTGGGTGCCGTCGCTGCAATCGGGCAACATCACGTGCAACCTGGTGCAGGGCACGTACGGAGAGGCTGTCCGACAACTACAGACAACCCTCAACAAGTGTTACGGGGCCCGTCTGACGGTGGACAAGTCCTTCGGCCCCGCGACGCGAAGCGCGCTGGTCGCGGCGCAGCGAGCCGCCGGCACACCGGCGGACGGGGAGTACGGCCCGAACACCCGTGCGGCCATCAGACACGAGCCGCTCAACGGCAGCACGAACTGCGTCCGCGTCCCCTGACCAACTCCGACCCGCATCAGCGCCGCGAAGGCCCGGCGCCGCGCTGACGGGCATCAGCGTCAGCACGGCCGGCCCGGCACAAACCTCCGCCGCCGAATGCACCAACGGCACCAACGGCACCAACGGTTTCGTAGTGGGAGAAGCGAGCAAGGACACCGGCTGGTGGTGACCCGCTCTTCGGCGCACGACGCGACAGCGACGTTCTCAGCCCCCCGATCAGCCATGCGTCCCCAGGGCCCGACGAGGGCCGGGGCCGTCATCGACCGCGAGGTCGCGCGGGTCACCGACCGGTCGGCTCAGGACGTACCGTTCTCGCGTGGGCGCAGGCCCTCCACCAGGGTGTCGACCGTTCGGGACACCAGTTCCTCCAGCGGGAGGTCGCCGTTCACGCCCGTGGTGGCGAGGACCGCCAGGCCCTGGAGGACGGCGAGGACGGTCAGGTCCACGCGGCCGGTGGTGTCGGCGTCGATGTCGCCCCGGGCGCGGGCCTGGGCGAGGAGGGCGACGGGGGCGGCGAAGGCGCGGTCGTTGGCCTCGCGGAGCCGTGCGGCGCGGGTCGCGTCCTTCGAGGTGTGCATCAGACCGAGGAGGGCGCGGTGCTCGACCGCGAACGCGACGTACGCCTGCGCGAAGGTCACCAGTCGCGCCGTGAAGCCGCCGTCCTCGTAGACCTCGGGGGATCCGCCCAGCGCCGCGTCCAGGCGGCGGCCCAGCCGGTCGTACCCGTCCTCGGCCAGGGCGTCCAGCAGGGCCTGCTTGTCGGCGAAGTGGCGCCTCGGGGCGCCGTGGCTGACGCCGACCTCCCGCGCCAGCTCCCGCAGCGAGAGGCCGTCGGCGCCGTGGGTGGCCAGCGTCCGTTCCGCCTGCCGGAGCAGGGCCGTCCGCAGGTCGCCGTGGTGGTAGGGCCGGGGGGTGCTCATCGGCTCACCCTATCCCCATGTTGTCGTTGACTACATTGTATCCATTGCCTACATTGGAGGCATGAGCCCTTCCTCGCACACCCCGCGGTGGTCCCTCTCCGACCTCCCCGCCCAGACCGGTCGTACGGTCGTGATCACGGGCGCCGGCGGCGGCATCGGGCTGGAGACGGCCCGGGCGTTCGCCTCCGCCGGAGCCCGGGTGACGCTGGCCGTCCGCGCCCTCGACGCGGCGCGCGCGGCGGCCTCGGACCTGCCGGGCGACCCCGAGGTGCTTCCCCTGGACCTGGCCGATCTCTCCTCGGTACGGCGGTTCGCCGCCGCCTGGGACCGGCCCCTCGACGTCCTGGTCAACAACGCGGGGGTGGCCAACGTCCCCCTGCGGCGGACCGCCGACGGCTTTGAAACGCACCTGGGCACCAACCACCTCGGCCACTTCGCGCTGACCAACCTCCTGCTGCCCCGGATCACCGACCGCGTGGTCACCGTCGCGTCCAACGCGCACAAAGGGGCCACGCTCGACCTCACCGACCTGAACTGGCGGCGGCGCCCGTACCGCGCCCCGGCCGCCTACGGACAGTCCAAGCTCGCCAACCTGCTCTTCACGCTGGAGCTGCAACGACGCCTGACGGAGGCCGGATCGCCGGTCCTCGCGGTCGCGGCGCATCCGGGCGCGGCCACCACCGGGCTGAACCGCCACCTCGGTCCCGCCCTGGCCTTCGTGGCCGCCACCGTCGGGCGGATCATCCAGCAGAGCGGTGCGGCGGGGGCGCTGCCCACGCTCTTCGCGGCCACCGCGCCGCTGGCCGGGGCGAGTTACGCCGGCCCGGACGGGCGAGGGGAGCAGCGCGGCCGTCCCACCCTCGTCGGGCGGAGCGCGGCGGCCCAGGATCCCGTCCTCGCACGGGAGTTGTGGGACGCGTCGGAGCGGCTCACCTCAACTGCCTTTCCCCTCCTGGTCCCCTGACGAGGGCGCGACGCGCCGTTCGACCGCCTCCGCCGCCGCGCCCATGGCGACACCCGCGACGATCAGCACGACCGACACGTAGATCTCGTAGCCGTCGAAGACGTCGAACCTGGCCACCAGGGACCAGAGCCTGAACCACCCGCCGGTCAGTTCGTACAGGAGGCCGCCGACCCCCTGGGCCAGCAGGACGAAGCAGAGGAAACCGAAGAAGGTCTTCACCTCTCCGAGGGTAGGGAGAGCGGTGGTGCGGGACCATCGGCCATCGGGAGCGGCCGCCCTGACCAAAGTCGCGGGCGGCCGGGCAGCCGGCCTACCGAAGTCTCGCCCCTCGTCAGCCCGTTCCGGTACGGACAGCTGCCGGGGCGGCCGAGGCCGCCGACGCCTCGATGACCGTCCGGGCCGAGCGGGTCACCCCGTTGACCGTCACCGCGAGGGTCACGGTCCCCGGCCGCAGCGCGGTGAGCATGCCCGTGCCCGGGTCGAAGTGGGCCACGTGCCGGTCCCGTACGCCGTGCCGATCTCGTACGCCCGGCCGGTCTCGTACCCCCGGCCGATCCCCTGCGTCGTGCCGGTCCCGCACCCCCTGCCGCCCGTCCCCGATCAGCACGTTCGGCGAGCCGGTCCAGTCCGCGCTCAGTGGGAAGGCCACCGGCACCCGCCTGCTCCCCTGGGTGACCTGCGCCGCGACTCTCGCGTCGTGTCCCGGGGTCAGCACCGCCGGGACGTCCAGCGTCAGCGCGTCGGTGTGCGCGCGGGTCTGGACCGAGATCCAGTCGGGCCCGCCCGCCCACGGCGCCCGCCGGGCGGCGGCCCACGCGCCCGGGGACACCCGGTCCACACCGACCACCGACCACCCGGTGAAGCCGCCCTCGTCCGGCGGGGCCGAAGGGGCCTTCCCCGCGTTGCCGTTGACGAGATACGGGACACCGTCCACCCGCGAGGCGTCGAAGACCCCGACGTGGCCGCCGATCAGCGCCGCGCCCTTGCCGGTCGTACGGCGGAAGTCGGCGAGCCACCCTTCGAGCAGCGCCGCCTCCTTCCGGTCGCCCAGCTGACTGGCCTTCTGCACGGTCGGGTCGCGCGGCGGTACGTGCTCGATCACCACGACCGAGCCCACCCGGTCGTCCTGCGCCGCCGCGTCCAACCGCGCACGCGCCTCCTCGATCTGGGCGAGACCGCCGCCGCGCAGCGACAGACTCGACGTGTCGAGAGTGAGAAAGCGGGTCCCCCGGTGGTCGAACACCCGGTGGGCGGGGCCGAATTGGGCGGTGAAGTGGTCGATCGTCCCGCCCATCACCTCGTGGTTGCCCGGTACGTAGTACCAGGGCAGCGCGTCCCCCAGCTCCTCCGTCAGCACCCGGCGCGCGAACGCCAGGTCCTCGGGCGACCCCTCGTCCACCAAGTCCCCGTTGATCACAAGGAAGGCGGGCTTCGCCGCCCTGATCTCGCGCAGGGTACGGCGCGCCTGGACGACGATCGCGCTGTCCGGGTCGCGGGCGACGAACTGGGCGTCCGACATCACCGCGAACCGCCAGTCCCGCCCTTCCGTACGGGCCGCGGTGGCGATCAACGGGTCGGCGGGGCGCGGCTGTTCGGGCAGGTCCACGGTGGGCGGCAGCTGCGCCGTCAGGTCGTCGAGCACCACCTCCCCGGTGTACTGCTTCGTGGCCGCGGTCTCGGCGAGGTAGAAGCGGTACACACTCAGCGGGGCCGCGGCGCCCTCGGGCACGGTGAAGGTCACCTGCCGCCAGCCGGTCCAGGTGACGTACGGACCGCGCAGCAACTGGTCCGAGCCCGCCGCGTCCTTGAGGTGCAGCGTGGGCCAGGCGCCCCGGCCGTCGCCCTTGATCCAGAGCGCGAACGACTGCGGGCGGCCCGGGACAGGAAGCGGTACGGGCGGCAGCGCGTACGCGGCGCGGGTCGCCGTCGACTGCGTGAAGTCGTAGCCGAGGCGCAGCGCGGTGCCGGTACGGCCGTCCGGCACGGCGCCGACCGAACCGCTCGCCCGCGCCTGGGAGAAGGTCCAGGACGCCGCGTCGTCGAAGCCGGTGACCGGACGCTCCTCCAGGCCGACGGTGACGGCGAGCGCGGTGGTGACCCCGCCGGCGGTGGCCGTGATCCGGCCGGCTCCCGCGCCCGTGAGGGAACGGACGGTGAAGTTCCCGGCGCCGTCGTCGGTGACGGAGAAGAGCGCGCGGTCGAAGTCCAGGGTGACGTCGCGGGGTTCGACCGGGGCGCTGGTGCCGTGGGCGTCGAGCCCGACGATGCCGAAGGTGCCGGAGGCCGCCGCGTCCGCGAGTCCGACCCGCTGGGTCGTGGGGACGAGCCGGTCGAGCCGGTCGAGGACCGTCACCTCCGTGCCACCGCCCGCCCGGCCGCGCTCGGCCCTCACCTCGGTGGTGCCGCTCGCGCGTGCGGTGAACAGGCCGCGCGCGTCGACCCGGCCGACGGAGGACCGTACCGCCCGCCAGTGGGGTGTACCGGTGGCCGGACCGTACGTCTCGTCGTGGCCGGCGGCGGTCAACTGCCGGGTCAGACCCGGGAAGACGCGCTCCGGGTGGCCGCCCCTGACGGGGTCGACGGTCGGCGCGCTAGCCGGGGGCGTACGGGTCGAGACCCAGAAGCCGTCGAGCCGTCCGCTGCCGTCCGGGGCGGTGAGGGCGAGGCCGTTGGGGACGGCGCGTTCGCTGCCGTCGGAGGGGCTGTTCTCCACCGTCAGCGTGTCACTGCCGGGGGCGCGGGCGAGCAGGGTCGAGGAACCGCCGCCGTCGAGGTTGAGGGCGCTGTACGACCCGGCGCGCCGCATCATCCCGCCGAGTTCGGTGAGGGTCACCCCGCCGCTGTCGGCCTGCCGCCCGTCCACGGTGACGATCTGCATCGTCGAGCCGTCGCGCGAGAAACCGACGGCGGTGCGCGGGGCCGCGGTGTTGTTGCCCTCGCCGTCGTGGTTCTGCGCCACCCCGTCCACCACGAGCAACTCCCGCCCCCCGACGGCGGTACGGGGCACCGGCCCGCTGTCGGTGCGCGGACGGTACGCGACCGTCACCGGGTCACCGGGGCGCAGCGCCCCGAGGGCCTCGGCCCCCGCCTCCCGGCCGACCAGGACGGTGGTGCCCGGTGCGATGGGCCCGGTGCCTGGCCGGTCCGTCACGGAGACGACCGCGCCGTCCCGGACGACCGCTTCCGCGACGGGGGTCGCCCGGTCCACGGTCAGGGCACGGTCGGCGCGGCCCCACCCCGCCGTGTAGACGCCGAGGGAACCGGCCGGCACGTTCGCGGCGTTGTACGCGGCCAGGGGGCGCGGTCCCGAGGGCAGGGTCACCGTCCCCTCGAAGTAGAGCCGCAGGATCCGGCCCGCGTTCCCGGGGCCGATCCCGACGGCCCGTTCGGCGCCGGCCGCCGGGGAGTGGTCGACCTGGCCGTCCCTGAGACCGGGGCCCTGCGGCGCGCCCGTCTCGTTGATGTCGAAGAAGTCCGCGTTGATGGCGGCGACGGTACGGCGCCCCGCGCCCGGGTCGTGGAGCGCGGCGAGTTCGGAGACCGTACGCCGGTCGGAGACCTGGCCGGAGGACAGGTAGTCGGCGCGGGCACCACCGTCGAGGTCCACGGAGAGCGCGTCGACCCGCAGCCACGCGGCGGCTTCGAGCCGGTCGTACGAGGTGAGGGTGACCCCGGGGGCGACGGGCCGGGAGGCACGGGCCGTTTCCAGTCCTCCGCCGTCCGGAGCCTCGCCTCTCAGGCCGTCACCCGCTCCCCCGGCGGTCACCGTCCCCGGTGTCCCGCCGGCCGCGCTCGCCGGCGGGGGCGCGACCGGCCGCAGGATCTCGGCGGCGGTCAGCGGGCCGGGGTCGGAGGTGGAGTCGGCCAAGGACGGGGAGACCGCCCCCGCCGTCAGGGCGGTCGCCGCCGTGAACAGCACGACGGACCGCCAGGCGTTGCCTGGGCCCACAACTTCTCCTGGAAGACGGTGAATTCGCATGGGTGAGGACTGTCTGCCGCCAGCATTGCCGTGCGCACACCAATGAACCAGGGGTTCGGGGAAACGCCGGGAAGAACACGCGATGACAGCCCCGAAGGCCACCGGCCGGCCCCTCTCGTCGTGGCCCTCGGGCGGCGATCATGACGTATCCCGGAAAAACTTCCTGGGAGGTGTCGATCCGGGCGCCTCCCGTTCGACGTAAGGATGAGAGGCGGGGACCACCCCGCTCCGGTCCGCCCACCCACGTACGGAGTCACCATGCCGCGCTTCCTGACGATGATCCGCGTCGATGAGCAGAACCCCCCGACCGAGCCCCCCGGCCCCGAGTTCGACGCGCGCATGGGCGCGCTGCTGGAGGAGATCACCAAGGCGGGGGTCATGCTCGACACGGCCGGTCTGACGCCGACCTCCGACGGCACCCGGCTCACCTGGGCCGACGGCGCGGTCCGGTACACGGACGGCCCCTTCACCGAGACCAAGGAGGTCATCGGCGGCTACTCGCTGATCCAGGCCAGGGACAAGGCCGAGGCGCTGGAGTGGGCCAGGCGCTTCCTGGAGATCCACCCGGCCCACTGGAGCATCACGGCCGAGGTCCGCGAGATCGCCGAGGGCTGACCGGACCGGCCGCGCGGACAGGACCACGCGCCGTCCTGTCCGCGCCCCGCTTCGTCCCCGCGCGCCGCTCCTACGAGATGGCGCCGGGCCGCGTACGGGACCGGGGCGACGCCCCGGCCCGGGCGTCCCTGCGCAGGAGCAGCAGCGCCATGTCGTCACCGCCGCCTTGGGTGCCCAGCCGGTCGAACAGCATGTCGGCCAGGTCCGGCAGCTCCTCCGGGCCCGTCCTGACCGCCTCCGCCAGCACCTTCATCCGGTCCCCGAGGTCCGTGCCCGGCTCCTCCACCAGGCCGTCCGTGCAGAGCAGCAGCGTGTCGCCGGGGCCCAGCGTCCCGGTGGTGACCGGGTAGTCGATCCCGCCGTCGCCGGCGAACTCGGCGGCGAGGCCGAGCGGCAGCCCGCCGGTCGTCGTGATCCAGCCACAGGTGCCGTCGGCGACCCGCACCATCGGGTCCAGATGCCCGGCCCGTACGATCTGCAAGCCTCCCGTCGCCAGGTCGACCTCCACATACGTGCAGGTCGCGAAGCGGTCGGTGTCCAGCTCGTGCAGGAAGGCGGCGGCGCGCGCCATGGCGGTGGCGGGCGGGTGGCCCTCGGCCGCGTACGCCCAGAGCACCATCCGGAGCTGGCCCATGACCACGGCGGCGTCCGTGTCGTGGCCCTGGACGTCGCCGATGGTGAGGCCCACCCGGCCGCCGGGCAGCTGGAGCACGTCGTACCAGTCACCGCCGACGCTCCGCCCGATCCGCGCGGGGCGGTAGCGGACGGCCGTCAGCGCGCCCGGGATGTCGGGGATGTGGCGCGGGAGCATCGCCTGCTGGAGACCTTCGGCGAGGTCGTGCTCCTGGTCGTAGAGCATCGCCCGCTGAAGGCTCTGCGCGATGCTGCTGCCGAGCGCGACCAGCAGGGCGCGCTCCGAGTCGCTGAAGTCGCCGTGCCGGGGATAGAGCATCGCGAGCACGCCGATGGGCCTGGCCTGGGCGATCAGCGGCAGATACGCCCCCGAGGAGACGACCAGCGGCTCGATGTGCGGCCAGAGCAGCGGGTAGGCGTTACGGAACTCCTCGCGCGAGGTGACAAAGCGCGGCCGCTCGGTCCGTACCGCCTCGCTCATCGGGTAGGGCTCGTCGATCCGGGTGTACTGGAGCTCCGTCGCGAAGGGGCCGTTGCGCCCCTGCGCGACCAGCCTGATCCGCGTCCCCTCGACCACCCCCAGCGACACGCTCTCCGCCCGGAGGTGGCCGAGCGCCTCCTCGTCCTCCAGGACCTTGATGACGTCGTGCACGGTCTCGGCGTGGGACAGCAGGGTGGTCGTGCGCTCCACCATCTCCGTCAGCCGCCGCCGGCCCGCGTCCAGCTCGTTCCTGGCGGCCGCGTCGGCGAGGTCGTGGTGGGCGATCCGGACGATGCCGATGACCCGGACGGCGTTCGTCCGCTCGTCGCGCAGGATCCGCGCCTGGGTGTGGGTCCAGCGCATGGACCCGTCGCGGCAGCGGATCTGGAAGTACGTGGCGTAGCGGTCCGTGCCCTGCTCCACGGCCTGTCCCACGACGGCGTTCACCCGCGCCGCCTCGTCCTGCGGGATGCGGGACAGCAGCGACTCGCCCCTGCCGTCGTACTCGTCCTCGCGCAGGTCGAACACCTCGAGGGCGGGGCCGTCCAGATGGAGTGCTCCGCTGACGAGGTTCCAGTCGAAACCGCCCATGCGGTTGAGGGCGAGTCCCAGTCCCGGATCGGCGGGCCAGTCGTCCGGCAGCGACCCGGCGCCCGGCCGAGCGCCCTGATCAGCCATGCAGCCACCCTCTCACCGATCGCCGTTCCGCACGCGCCGAGCGGCCGGTACGGACCGGTGTCCGCGGTCCGCCTCCGGGGCCGGGGACCGCCGCTTCCCCGGCCCCCCGTCCACGCTCCGGAAAGCGCTTCCGGTCCGGGGGCCGGTCGGAGGAGACTGCGGCCGCACGTCGAGCGCGTGCGACCGCTGCCGAAAAGGACTCCGCTCTCCATGCAGAAACCCGAAGCCGCTCACCGTCCCGGTCCGCTGGACCACCACTACTCGGGGGAGCATCCGCTCCGTACCCTCGCCTACCTCTTCCGTCCCGACCGCGGCAGGCTGCTCCTCGTCGTCGCGGTGTTCACCGTCAAGCACATCCCGGTCTGGCTGCTCCCGCTGATCACGGCCAACATCATCGACGTGGTCGTGGAGCACCGGCCCGTCTCCGAGCTCTGGTACAACGCGGGGGCCCTCGTCTTCGTCCTCGCCCTCAATTTTCCGATGGCGCTGCTCTACGCGCGCCTGATGAGCGCCAGCATCCGCCGGATGGGGCGTGAGCTGCGGTCCGCGCTCTGCCGCCGGATGCAGTACCTGTCCCTCGGCTACCACGCGCGGGTCAGCGCGGGGGTCCTCCAGACCAAGGTGGTACGGGACGTCGAGGCCGTCGAGCAGATGACCCAGCAGAGCGGTGACCTGGGGCTGGGCGCCATCATGACGCTGCTCGGCGGACTGGTGGTGATCGGGTTCCGTACGCCGGTGGTGCTGCCGGTGTTCCTCGTGGTCGTGCCGCTGGCGGCGCTGCTGGTACGGCGGCTGCGCTCGCGGATCCGTACGAACAACGAGGAGTTCCGGCTGGAGATCGAGCGGCTGTCCTCGCGCGTCGGCGAGATGACCACGCTGATCCCGATCACCCGCGCCCACGGCCTGGAGCGTACGGCGCTGCACCGCGTCGACAACACGCTGGAGCGGGTACTGACCGCCGGGTTCCGGCTGGACGTGCTCAACGGGCGCTTCGGCTCGCTGTCCTGGATCCTGCTGAACACGCTGGCGGTCGGCTGTCTGACGGGCTCGGCGGTGGTCGCGTACTACGGCTGGATGGGGATATCGGCGGGCGACGTCGTCATGATCAGTACGTTCTTCACCGCGCTGACCGCCTCCCTGATGACCCTGATGAACCTGACGCCGATCATCGCGAAGGGGCTGGAGTCGGTGCGCTCGGTCGGCGAGGTGCTCCAGGCGCCGGACCTGGAGAGCAACGAGGGCAAGACGTCCGTCGAGCGCGTCGAGGGGCGGATCGACTTCGAGGGGACGGGATACCGCTACCCGGAGGCGGCGGAGCCGTCGGTGCGCGGCTTCGACCTGTCGGTGCGGCCCGGCGAGACGATAGCCCTGGTCGGCGCGTCGGGGGCGGGCAAGTCGACCCTGCTGAACCTGCTGATCGGGTTCATCAGGCCGACCGAGGGGCGGATCCTGCTGGACGGCGCGGACATGGCGTCGCTCGATCTGCGGACGTACCGGCGTTTCCTGTCGGTCGTACCGCAGGAGTCGATCCTCTTCGAGGGGACGATCCGGGAGAACGTGACGTACGGCCTGGCGGGCGGCGAGGACGAGAGCGCGCTGCGGCACGCGCTGGACGCGGCGAACGCGTCGGAGTTCGTGGACCGGCTGCCGGACGGCCTGGACACGGTGGTGGGGCAGCGCGGCGCCCGGCTGTCGGGCGGCCAGAAGCAGCGGCTCGCGATCGCCAGGGCGCTGATCAGGGATCCGCGGATCCTGGTCCTGGACGAGGCGACGTCCGCGCTGGACAACCGGTCGGAGGCGCTGATCCAGGACGCGCTGGCGCGGCTGGTGGCGGGCCGGACGGTGTTCGTCGTGGCGCACCGGCTGTCCACGATCCAGAACGCGGACCGGATCGTGGTGATGGAGCACGGCCGGATCGTGGAGATGGGCAGCCACCACGAGTTGCTGGCGCGGGGCGGGTCGTACGCGACGACGCTCCAGCCCCGGCGGTCGGGGTGAGTTCGCTCCCTGGGCAGTCGTGCGGCCCCGGGTGACGCCGTGCGGGTTCAGGGGGAGTCGTACGGGTTCAGGGGGAGTCGTGCGGCTCCGACGTCATCCGGTCCACCTGGCCGGTGTCCAGGGGCGGCCGGCTGAAGGCGATGCGCGGGGTGCGGAGCCCGGCCATGACGACGTCGAGGTGGCGCTGCCAGGCGTCGGGGGCGGCGGCGCCCGTCGTCTCCACCACCCCGCGTATCCCCCACACGACCATCGCGATGTCGGTGACGGTGACCTGGTCGTTGACCACGCCGGCCCGCCGCGCCTCGGCCAGCAGGCGGTCGGTGATCCCGCGCAGGTGCGCCACCTGCGCGGGGCGGGCCAGTTCGCCCCAGGCGGCCGGGAGGTAGCCCCGGCTGCCGGCGATGAGCCGGCCGACGGTACGGAGGAACCGGTCGAGGCCGTCGCCGGGCGGCTGCCGTGCGGCCTCTTCGGCGAGGGTGACCAGCTTGTCGTAGAAGACCTCGACCAGTTCCGTGACCAGGGCCTCCTTGGTGGGGAAGCGGCGGTAGAGCGTCGCGGGGCCCACTCCGGCGAGGCGGGCGATGTCCTCCATGCCGGCGGCGGGGCCGCGCGCGGCGAAGGCGCGGCCGGCCGCGTCGATGATCCGGGCGCGGTTCTCGGCGGCGTCGCGGCGCAGCGCCGGGCGGCGCGGTTTGGACGGGGAGGTGGGGTCTCGGGGGCCTCGGGTGTCGGGGCTGTCGCCTGTCTCGGCGGTGTCGGCGGTCTCGGCGGTGTCGCCTGCCTCTGCGGTCTCTACGGTGTCGCTTGTGTCGTGGTGGGGCGCGCCCGTCCCCGGGTCGCGCGTCATTCCGGCTGTCCGGACTCCGCCGGGAACGCCGTCGACCTGCTGGCCTCGGCCCACTCCCGGGTCTCGCGGATCCGGGCCTCGGTCGACTTCTCCACCGCGTCCACCGCGTCCGCCCCGAGCAGCAGCCGCAGCGGCGGCTCGTCCCGCCGTACGGCGTCCAGGATGACCCGCGCGCCACGCGCCGGATCGCCCTCCTGCACCCCGTCGGTGTGGTCGCGGTAGCGGTGGATCGCGCCCACGCTGGCCTCGTAGTCCGGGCCGACCTCGGCGCGCCGCATGGTCGTGGTCTGCCAGTCGGTGCGGAAGGCGCCCGGCTCGACGATGATCACCCGCACGCCGAAGGGCCTGACCTCCTTGTCGAGCACCTCGGAGAAGCCTTCGACGCCGAATTTGGCGGTCTGGTACGGGCCCAGCCCGGGGGAACCGCCGACACGGCCGCCGACGGACGAGAACTGGACGAAGCGGCCGGACCGCTGCCGCCGCAGCACGGGCAGCGCCGCCTTCGTCACGTTGATGACGCCGAACAGGTTCGTCTCGATCTGGGCGCGGAACTCCGCCTCGGACGTCTCCTCGATCGGCGCGGAATTGGCGTACCCGGCGTTGTTCACGACCACGTCGAGCCGGCCGAAGACGTCGAGCGCCAGTTGTACGGCCGCGCGGGCCGCCACCGGGTCGGTGACGTCGAGCGCGGTCGCCCGCACCCGGTCCCCGTACGTGCGGACGAGGTCGTCCAGCTGCTCGGGGCGGCGGGCCGTCGCGACGACGTGGTCCCCGGACTCCAGAGCGGCCAGGGCCAGCTCCCGCCCGAATCCGCGGGAACTTCCGGTGATGAGCCAGGTCTGTGACATGTCGGCTCCTCGATGAGCGATAAGCGATAAGCGATAAGCGATAAGCGATAGACCATCTCTCACTTCACGCTAACACGGTGGCTCTCAGCGCGGCCCCTGGCCGTCGCCACCGGCAGCCGGGTCGATCCGGCGCGGCCTGACGTGTTCGTACGCCATCGTCGTCTGGACGTCGGCGACCTCACGACGCTCGGTGAGCCGGTCGATGACGAAGGCGTAGACGCCGTTCACGTCCGGGACGGCGATGTGCAGCAGGAAGTCGTGGGCGCCGGAGGTCACGAACAGGCCGATCACCTCGGGCAGCCGCGCCGCCCACTCCCGGAACCCCTCGATGACCGGACGGGCCGGCGGCCGGATGCGGACCGAGATCAGTGCCTGGACGGGGCGGCCGATCGCGTCGAGGTCGACGGCCGCGTGGTAGCCGGTGACCACTCCGCGCTCGCGGAGCAGCCTCACGCGCTCCAGCGAGGTGGACGGGGAGACGCCGGTCTTGGCCGCGAGATCGCGGTTGGTCTGCCGTGCGTCGTTCTGCAACTCCCGCAGCAGGGCCAGGTCGACCGCATCAAATTTCATGGAACACCTCTCGGACCGCATGACGTACGGCACCCGGCGACAGATTCGGAACGTGTGCCTAGCGTATCGGGGTGTCCGTACACGAACGAGTAGCAGGAGCACCATGTCCCTCCCCCAGCTGACCGGCGACGACGTGACCACCGACCGGCCCACGCGGCAGGCCAGGCTCAAATGGGTCGTCGTCGTGGACGAGAGCCTCCCGGCGGGCCGGGCGGCCAACGCCGCCGCCTGCATGGCCGCCGCCGTCGGCAAGGCCCTGCCCGATCTCCTCGGCCCCGGCGGCGAGGACGCGTCGGGCGTCGCCCACGCGGGCCTGCCGTGGGCGGGCTGCACCGTCCTGGCCACGGACGCGGACGCGCTGCGCGCGCTGCGGGCCAGGGCCGCCGCGAAGGAGGACATCCTGATCGTGGACATGCCCGAACCGGCCCAGACCGCACGGGTGTACGACGACTACCTCGGAGTGCTCGCCGCGACCGGGCAGGACACCCTCGGTTACTGCGCCGTGAGCCTCGTCGGGCCCCGGAACCGGGTGGACAAACTGGTCGGCGGGCTGGCTCTGCTGCGCTGACCGGGGGGTGATCCGGTGGATTCCACATCGATTGGGCCGATATCCGTTACCCGGCGTGATGCGCGGCGTTGAACGTGCGTGAAGGCCGCACAACGTGCGGCTGTGCTCAAAACGTTCAAGGAGAAACTTGATGTCGCGTATCGCGAAGGCAGCTGCTGTTCTCGCCGGCACGGGCGCCGTGCTGGCCGGTGGCGCCGGAATGGCCGCTGCCGACGCCGGTGCCGAGGCCGCGGCCGTCGGCTCGCCCGGTGTCCTGTCCGGCAATGTGCTCCAGGTGCCCGTGCACATCCCGCTCAACGTCTGCGGCAACACCATCGACGTGGTCGGCCTGCTCAACCCGGCGTTCGGCAACACGTGCGCCAACGTCTCGGCCCCCCACACCGGCGGCTACGGCGGCTGAACACGGACTGACGTGTCCGGCCCCCGGGCCGCACGTTCCCGTTGAATAATGACGGCCCCCCGCGCTTCGGCGCGGGGGGCCGTCGTCCGTCGGGGCGCCGCGTCGGGCCGCCCTTCCGGGCCGCCGTCTCAGGTCTCGTACCGGTAGATCTTGCGGTGGTCGAGCAGCGTGGACGGCTTGACGTTCCACGGCGGCAGCGGCTCCTCCAGGCTGATCGCCCGGCCGCGCTGGGGGTCCCCGGAGGGCAGCTTCTTCTTCGGCAGGTAGGTCGCCTTCGGGTGCTTCTGCTGCCAGCGGTCCCACAGCAGGTCGACGAAGGCGTGGTGCAGCCAGAAGACCGGGTCGTTCGGCGAGGCCGCGCCCAGCATGGCTCCCCCGATCCAGCGGTGCACCCGGTTGTGGTTGCGCCAGCGCTCTCTGCCGCCGGACGTCCAGCCTTCGAGGCGGTTGCGGAAACCGGAGGTGACGGTCGAGTCCCAGGGCGCCGCGTCGTAGACCTTCTCGTTCATCGCCGCGGCCAGCTCCGCCTTGCTGGGCAGGGCGATCGGGGCGGAGGGACGGCCCAGGTCCCGGGTGAGGAACCGGTCGTCGGTCACCCCGCCCTTGATGGTCCAGTTCCCC
Source organism: Streptomyces sp. NPDC088261 (assembly GCF_044740805.1). NCBI lineage: Bacteria > Bacillati > Actinomycetota > Actinomycetes > Kitasatosporales > Streptomycetaceae > Streptomyces > Streptomyces sp. NPDC088261. The sequence goes on along the minus strand of NZ_JBIURL010000002.1, from coordinate 725,530 downwards.
GCGCTGTAGGCGAAGGGGCCGGTCATGACCTGCTGGTCCCTCCCCCGTCCCGTGCCGCCGAGGAAGTCGTCGCGCCAGAGGGCGGCGGCGGGGGTGTTGTCGGTCGTCCAGTCCCAGTACGGAATCGTCACCGCGGGGTCGATCTGGCGGAGCGCGCGCTCGAAGTCCAGCAGGTAGCGCCGGTGCCAGGGCAGGAACGAGGGGGCCATGTGCCCGGCGCGCACCCCGCCCTCGGCGTCGGAGACGTAGTACCGGGTGTGCAGCCGTACGAACTCCTCGTACGTCCCGCGTCGTTTGAGCTCCAGGACGGCGCCGACGAACCTCTTCTTCTCGGCGCCGCTGAGATTCCGCTGGTTCTTTCTGGTGTACACCGGTGAGGGCCCTCCCGAGGTCGCTGGTGGTGTCGGACGTGGTGGACCGGACCGTCAGACGTGGTGGACCGGCCCGGAGAGCGACAGCTGGGCACCCCGCAGGTCGTCGACGGCCGCGCGGGCGGCGTCGAGCAGGGTCGGGAACGACTCGTAGTGGTTGACCGCGCTCAGATAGCTGCCGTCGGCGCGGCGCATGACGTGCAGGGGGCGGCCGTCGATCCGGATGTCGAAGGCGGAGCCGCCGGGGGCGGCGGCGGTGACGGCGCCGCCCCCCATGGGGCCCGCGCCCATCGCGCCGGTGCCCGCGCCGAGTTCGATCCGGCGCCCCTGGTACATCTCCTCGAAGGCCCGGCCCGCCGCGTCCCGCACGGCGCGGGCCGACTCGGCCCCGGGGGTCGCCGGGGCATCCGTGCGGCGGCCCGCGCGGACGACGGGGGCCAGGACCGTGGCCGTGCCGCCGGCCACTCCCAGCGTGAAGAGCGACCGCAGGAAGTTCCGGCGGGTGCGGCCGCGCGGGCCGGCCCCGTCCGGTGGCGCCGTCTGCCGTAAGGCGCCGCGTCCGGCCTGGGTTCCACGTGGCATGAAGGACCTCCGCTCGTCGGTGAGGGCGCGGCAGAAGACGGGCCACGGCCCCGACCGGACAACGAGACGGGGACAAAACAGTTATCCGGCGTCGCCCGGGCCTGACGAACTCCCCTGCCGCGCACGGGGGTTGGCCCCGCGCCCGTACGGCCGTTCGGCCCCCTGCGCGGTCACCCCGGCAGGTGTCCCGCCCACGGGGCCCTGCGGGCGCCGGAACGGGGTACACGAGGGGAACGGAGCCCGGTCGGGCGACGCACCGTCGCGACGGTCGGAGCCGGGTCCGGTGACAGGGCAGGATGGGCCGGGGGCCGGCAGACGACGGTCGTACCGTACGAACGCAGGAGGCAGCGTGTCCGCCGAGGAATCCGCACCGACGGCACGCCGGTTCGGCCGTGCCCTGCGGCGGACGCCGCTCGCGATGTGGCACGGCGACGCGACGGACGTGGCCGCCGCCCTCACCTACTACGCGGTGCTGGCCATCTTCCCCGCCCTGCTCGTGACGGTCTGTTCGATCGGCCTCGCGGGGCCGGACGCGGGGGGCACGCTCGCCGCCCAGGTGACCGCGCTCGTACCCGCGCAGTCGCGTGTCCTGGTGAGCGACGCGCTGCGGGAGATGGCGGGGCAGCGGTCCGCGGCCTGGCTGCTCGCGTCCTTCGGGACGGTCGGCGCGCTGTGGTCGGCGTCCAGCTACCTGGGGGTGTTCCGGCGGGCCCTGCACGCCATGCACGGGGCGGTGGACCACCGGCCGCCGTGGCGGACCGCGCCCCGGATCGCCCTCACCGCCTGCGCCCTGCTGGCGCTGCTGGTGACCAGTGCCTTCAGTCTGGTGCTGACCGGGGAGGCCGCGGCCGCGCTCGGCCGGATCCTGGGGATGAAGGGCGCGGTGGACGCGGTGTGGGGCGGGTTGAAGTGGCCGCTGCTGCTGGCGCTGGCCGCCGTCCTGGTGCTGCTGGTGTTCCGCACCGGCCCGCCCGGCACCCGCCGGCTGCGGCGCTCGCTGCCCGGCGGGATCCTGGCGGTGGTGCTCTGGCTGCTGACGTCGGCGGGCTTCGCGCTCTACACGGCCCACGCGGGGACGTATAACCGGCTCTACGGCTCGCTCGCCGGGGTCATCGTGTTCCTCGTCTGGCTGTGGGTCACCAACCTCTCGCTCCTGGCGGGGGCGCAGTTCAACGCGGAGCTGGCCCGGGGCGGTGCCGGGCCACGTGCGAAGGCCGGTCCGACGACCTCGTCGGACCGGCCCGGTTCACCGGGTGCGGACACCCGGCCCGCACTGTCGGGGGTTCAGCAGCTCAGGTTGGATCCCGCGGTGGTCCCGAGGATGCCGACGAAGCGCTGGTAGAGGTTGATCCGGCTCTGCACCTGGGCGGGGTTGCCGCCGTTGCACTCGATGCTGCCGTTGATGCTGCGGATGGTCTCGCCGAAGCCGCGGCTGTTGACCATCGCGTTGTGGGGGGTCATCGTGCCGGGGCCGTTCTGGGTGTTCCAGTACCAGAGACCGGTCTTCCAGGCCACGGCCGCGTCGGTCTGCACCAGGTTGGGGTTACGGAGCAGGTCGATGCCGAGGGCGTCGCCCGCGGCCTTGTAGTTGAAGTTCCAGCTCAGCTGGATCGGACCACGGCCGTAGTACGCGGCCGTGCCGGCCGGGCAGCCGTAGGACTGGCTGGTGTCGCAGTAGTGCGGGTAGTTCGCGGTGTTCTGTTCCACGATGTAGACGAGGCCGCCGGTCTCGTGGCTGACGTTGGCGAGGAAGGCGGCCGCTTCCTGGCGCTTGACCGTGTCGGAGCCGGTCTTCGCGAAGCCCGGGTAGGCGCTCAGCGCGGCGGTCAGGCCGCTGTAGGTGTAGAAGGAGTTCCGGCTCGGGAACATCTGGTTGAACTGGGCCTCGGAGACCACGAATCCCGACGGGTTGGTCGGCGGCGGGGTCGTGTTGCCACCACAGGTGCCCTGGTCGGCCCAGACATCGGTGGTACCGGGGATCTCGCCCTGGGTCCACCACTTCGCCGACCAGTTGTGGCCGTTGTACGAGGCGGCGTTGCCTCCGACGTAGACGGTGGAGGCGTTCCACCCGGCGGCGCAGGCCGCGGCGGAGGCGGAGGTGGCGGGGAGGAATATCGCGAGGGCGAGGGCCGAGACCATCGCCGTGAGCAGTGCCAAGACGCGTTGTTTCAAGGGAGTGACTCCTGTCCACGGCCGGGCGGCGGAGGCCGTCCGGCCGTCATGGGGGGTGAGGGAACCAAAGCGGAAGGGCGTGCGCCCTGTCAAGGTCTAGACCAAGGTGGGGAGTTGGCGGGCGCCCGCGCGGCCGAAAAGGCATGGCTGATTAAAGAGCAGGTCAACAAAACACCAATGCCAACCAATGGCCAACGATGTCACGGATAGTCTCCGGCCGTGATGTTCACCAGACTTGCAAAAACACCCCCTTCCCTTCACAGCGCCGCCACGCGTCGCTCCGTCCTGCGCGCGGCCGTCGCGGGCACCGCGGCCACCACCGCGGTGGCCCTGGCCGCTCCGGTCGCGGGCGCCACTCCGGCCGCGGGCGCGAGGCCCCGTCCCGAGGAGCCCCGTCCGTCCACTCCGGCCCAGGCCCTTCTCGCGCTCAACGCGGGCAACCGCCGCTGGCGCACCTTCCGGGAGCAGCACCCGCACGAGACGGAGGTCGTCCGCCGGACGCTCGTCGACGGCCAGCACCCCTTCGCCATCGTCCTCGGGTGCATCGACTCGCGGGTCGCGCCGGAACTGGTCTTCGACCAGGGCCTCGGCGACCTGATGACCGTACGGACCGCCGGCCAGGTCCTGGACGAGGCCGTCCGCGGAAGCATCGCGTACGGCGTACTGGAGCTGGGCATACCGCTCGTCGTCGTGCTCGGGCACCAGTCCTGCGGCGCCGTCTCCGCGGCCGTCGACGCGGACGAGTCCGGATCGCTGCTCCCCGCCCACATCCAGTACCTGGCGGACGAGATCAAGCCCGCGATCGACCACACCAAGACGGGCGCCGCGCGCAAGGACTCCACCATCAACGCGAACGTCTCGCTCATCCGCGGGCGCCTCGCCGCCGATCCCGACCTGGCGGCCAAGATAGCCGACGGCTCGCTGGCCATCGTCGGTGCCCGTTACGAACTCACCACCCAGCTCGTCCACCAGATCTGACCCCTCGTCCGCACCGGCCACGGCGTCGCAGCCGTGGCCGGGTGCCGTTCCGGGCCGGGGGGGGGATCAGGGGACGATCGAGTCGATGTACCCGCCGTCGACCCGGACCGCCGCGCCGGTGGTCGCCGACGCGAACGGCGAGCTGAGGTAGACGACCATGTGCGCGATCTCCTCGGGCTCGATCAGGCGCTGGAGCAGGGACTGCGGGCGGTGTTCCCGCATGAAGACCCGCTGGGCCTCGTCCCAGGGCAGCGAGGAATCGACCAGCTCGTAGACGAAGTCCTCGACGCCACCCGTGTGGGTCGGCCCCGCCAGCACGGAGTTGACGGTCACCCCGCTGCCGGCCGCCGCCTTGGCGAAGCCCCGGGAGACCCCGAGCAGCGAGGTCTTCGAGACTCCGTAGTGGATCATCTCGGCGGGGGTGACGATCGCGGAGTCGCTGCCGATGTACTGGATCCGGCCCCAGGACCGCTCCATCATGCCGCCCAGGTACGCGCGGGTCAGCCGGATCGCGGCCAGGACGTTGACCTCGAAGTACCTCCGCCATTCGGCGTCGCCGATGTCCAGCGCGGGCCGCGACCCGTAGACGCCCAGGTTGTTGACGAGGATGTCCACCGAGGGCAGGACGCCGAGCACCCGCGCCGCGCCGTCCTCGGAGGCGAGGTCACCGGGCGCGGCGACGAACTCGGCGCCGGGCACCCGCGCGCGCAGTCCTTCCAGCGCCCGGTCCACGGACTCCGCACCGCGTCCGTTGACGGCGACCCGCGCCCCGGAGGCGGCGAGCCCGGCCGCAATGGCCGCGCCGATTCCCTGGGTGGACCCCGTCACCAGAGCTGTCTTTCCCGACAGGTCGATCCGCACGCTCCACGCCCTTCCTCGCGCCCGCTGTGAGCACGTCATTGTGCGTCAGGCTCCTGCCCCCGCCGGGCGGGAGGATTACCGGCGGTGTGTCGCGGCCGACGAGGGGAGGAACCGGGCAGCCCGCCACCGGTATGCGTCTGCCTCTTGATGTGAACCCGACACCTGTGTCATATATGTCTAGACCATTGCCCCCCGGATGGAGGACACGGCATGCAGGACACGGCCTTGAGAAGGATCTTCCCCCTTGCCGCGCTCGCGTCCGTGGCCGCCCTCGGGCTCACCGCGTGCGGCTCCGACGAGGCCCCGCCCGCCGCCCCGGCCGGGGTGACCGTCCAGGCGGGTACCGCCACCTCCGTCCATGTCATGTGGCGGCCGGCGCCGGAGCGTTCCGGCATCACCGGCTACGAGGTCTACCGGGGCGGGACCAAGGTCAAGGACGTCCCGGCGAACCAGAGCATGGTCGACATCACCGGCCTCACCCCCTCCACGCCGTACACCTTCACCGTCCGGGCCAAGGACGGCGACGGCACGTACTCGCCGTACAGCGCCGAGAAGTCCGCCACCACCCCGGCCGCCGTCGCGGAGGACAAGAAGGCGCCCGCCCGCCCGGCCGGGCTGACCGGCAAGAGCGCCGGCCCGCGCGGCGCCCAGCTGAACTGGACCAGGTCCGCCAAGGACGAGGGCATCACGTCCTACGACATCTACCAGGGCGGCTCGAAGATCCACAGTGTCGCCGGGGGCGCGACCTCCGCGCGGATCACCTGGCTGCGGCCGGGCACCCACTACTCCTTCACGCTCGCCGCCCGCGACGCGGCGGACAACACCTCGCCCGTCAGCCGCGCCGTCGAGATCACCACGCCGAAGGGGCCCGGCGACGACCCCGACACCGCCCCGACGGCGTTCCGCGCCGCGAGCCACGCCGCAGACGGCGCCTACTACGTCGACCTGTCGTGGGTGGCCCCGAAGACGGGGGCCGAGGTCACCACGTACGAGATCTATCTCGACGGGAAGTTCGCCACCACCCTCATCTGGGGCGGCGAAACCCCGAAGGGCCGGGCCACGTACAGCGTGTACGTGGGCAAGCGGGCGGGCGACGCCTACCGGGTGAAGCTCCGCGCCAAGCTGCCCGACGGCACGTGGGGCCGGTTCTCGGAGGAGCGCCCCGTCGTCACCCGCGAGGCCCCCTGACCCGGTCGGGCGACCGGCGCGGGTGCCGGACCGTTTGCCGGTGCGCGGATCCCGCACGTCGCGGCGGCGACAGCGCGCCTCGGAGTTAGCTTCTTGGTGTCGACCGACCACCGGCGGGGCAGCGGCCCGGGCCCCGGCACGCACCCACAGGAGCGACCAGCCATGAGCAGCGACGACACGATGCGCGCGATCACCCAGGACAGCCTCGGCGGCCCCGGGGTTCTCCGGCTCGGCGAGGTGGCAAGGCCCCGGCCGCTGCCGACCGAGATCCAGGTCCGTGTCCACGCCGCCGGGGTGAACCCCGTGGACTGGAAGACCCGCGCGGGCGGCGGGATGAGCGGCGTCCTGGGCGAGCCTCCCTTCGTACTGGGCTGGGACGTCTCCGGGGTGGTGTCGGAGATCGGGGGCGGTGTCACCACCGTCCAGGTGGGCGACGCGGTGTACGGCATGCCGTGGTTCCCCCGCCAGGCCGGGGCCTACGCCGAATATGTGACCGCCCCCTCCCGGCAGTTCGCCCGCAAGCCCGCGACGATCGACCACGATCGGGCCGCCGCGGTCCCGCTGGCCGGTCTCACCGCCTGGCAGTCGCTCGTGGACACGGCGGAGGTCGAGGCGGGACAGCGGGTCCTCGTCCACGCCGCCGCCGGGGGCGTGGGCCATTTCGCCGTGCAGATCGCCAAGCACCTCGGCGCGTATGTCATCGGCACCGCGAGCGCGGCCAAGCACGAATGGCTGCGCACGCTCGGCGCCGACGAGGTCGTCGACTACCGCACGGTCAGGTTCGAGGACGTCGTCCAGGACGTGGACGCCGTGATCGACCTCGTCGGGGACGGACACGACTCCACCAGCAGCCGCTCGCTCCGGACCCTGCGCCCCGGCGGTCACCTCGTCGTCGTCCCGTCGGGCGTCTCCCCCGACCTCGCCGGGGCGGCACACGAGCAAGGGGTGCGTGTCAGCGACTTCCTGGTCGAGCCGGACGGCCACACCCTGAGCCGGATCGCCGGGCTCATCGACGGCGGAGCGGTCACGGTGGGACTCGACGACGTCCTCCCCCTGGAACAGGCGGCCGAGGCGCACCGCCGGGGCGAGGCCGGCGAAACCCGCGGCAAGCTGGTCCTGCACGTCACCTCCTGAGACGGCGGCCCCACCGCCGGCCGGCGGCCGGCGGCCGTCCCCGAGCCGTTCACCGCGCTTCACGGCCGCTCCCGGCCGGCCGGCCGCCCCGGGTCTCTCTCCTTCTCCTTCCTGAGGCGCAGCCGTGTCAGCAGCCCTTTCCCGGAGCCCCGCCGCAGCGGCTCGTGAACAGCCGCCGGCCGGAACACCCGGTCGCCGTCACTCCCCGGGGCCAACAAGCCGAAGCCAGCATCGGGTTCGGGCTCGGGGTCGCGCACGGCCTCGGGAAGGGGCCGGGACGGGACGTCACCGTGCCGGTCCGGACGAGGGGCGGGACGGGTGCGTCGGGCCTCGTCGAGCAGCGCGGTGAGGCTGGCGCGGTGCCAGCTGATCTCGTCCGGATGGTCGGCCAGCAGCAGCGGACGCACCGCCGCCAGCGCCGCCTCCGAGTCGGAGCGGCCGTGGGCGAGGTCGGGCTGAAGGCTGCTCAGATACGCCCGCTCGTACGGATCGGCCACCAGCTCGGCCCGCTGCACCGGGTCCAGCACCGACCCGGTGATCGCCGCCCGCTCCCAGGGGTCCTCGCTCAGGTGCAGGAGGTGGCCGATGCGCCGGCCGCGCCAGTTGCGCGGTCGTACGTCGTCGTCCGGGTCCCGTCCCGCGGTGAGCGTCCTCGGGAACCGGCCGACCAGGAGGGCCTCCTCCCGGGCGGCGAACGCCGTCAGCTCGTCGGCCAGGTACAGCCACACCACCGCGCGGTAGCGGTTCAGATAGAACTTCACCGGCGTGAGGTATCCGGCCTTCGCGAGCCGGGTGAAGCGCCCGGTGCTGATGGCCATGAGCCCCGCGCCCTCGGCCGTCCCCACCGTCCGTACCCGCTCACGCAATACGTCCGGGAACCCCTCGGCGGACCGCAGCCGCTCGATCTCCCGCCACTCGACCTCGCGCCGGCCGGGCACCCGCCGCCCCGCGCCCGACACGACCGTGGTGCGGACGTGTCCCAGCTGGGCGGCCAGTTCGAACTCGCCCCGCTTCAATTCCAGCTCCCGCGCGGCCCGCGCGACGGCCACGGTCTCCGGCGCGGTGTCCGGCCCGCTCCCCCGCGCCCCCTCCTCTGCCACCGCTGCCGGCGCGGCGGTCACCACCGCCCCCGCTGCCGCTTCCTGCTTCGCGAACATCCTGATGTCCATGACGGTCTCCCCCGTGAGCGTTCATTACTCTCGGTGACGACCGTAGCGCGATCCGCGCCCCTCCCGCTCAGCCTGTGGATAACTCTCGGTGAGGGGGGCTCAGAGACCGCTCAGCGTGGCGGTACCCGGCTGCCTGGCGGCGACGCCGAGGCGGTCCCCGACCCGGTTGACGAGCAGCGTCATCTCGTACGCGACCTGGCCGACATCCGCGTCGGCGGTGGCCAGCACGCACAGACAGCTGCCCTCGCCGGCCGCCGAGACCACCATCAGCGCCTCGTCGAACTCGACCATCGTCTGCCGGGCCCCGCCCGCGCCGAAGTGACGCCCCGATCCCCTCGCCAGGCTCTGCAAACCCGAGGAGACCGCGGCCAGGTGCTCCGCGTCCTCACGCGCCAGACCTGAACTGACGCCTGTCACCAGACCGTCGTTGGACAACACCAGCGCATGCCGTATGTGGTCCACCCGCTCGGTCAGCTCGCTCAGCAGTCCGTCGAGTCCCTCGTCCAGCGGCATTGCCGGTCCTCCGCGTTCCTGTGATCCCCGATGCCCCGCTACGCCCGTAGCCTTCCTCACCCACCGCACGTGGGCAAGCGATCGGCACACCTCCGGGGCGTCGCCGCGCTCCCGCCGCCCCGGAGGCCGAAAATGCCGTCATGGCATCACACATGAGCAAGGACCAATGGCACGCGTTCGTCAGCGAGGGCACCCGGACCGCGAAGCTGTCCACGGTACGGGCGGACGGCAGGCCGCACATCGCGCCCGTCTGGTTCCTCCTGGACGGCGACGACCTGATCTTCAACACCGGGAAGGAGACGGTGAAGGGCCGCAACCTGCGCCGCGACAACCGGGTCGCGCTGTGCGTGGACGACGAGCGGCCGCCGTTCTCCTTCGTCCTCATCGAGGGCCGGGCCGAACTCAGCGAGGACCCCGGGGAGGTGCTGGAGTGGGCGGTCAGGCTCGGCGCGCGGTACATGGGCGAGGAGCAGGCGCAGGCCGTCGGTGAGCGCAACTCCGGGCCCGGGGAAGTGCTGGTACGGGTACGGGTCGACAAGGTCGTGAACGTGGCGGACATCGCGGGCTGACCTGAGGACCACTCACACGAGCGGACCGGCGGTGTCCTCGTTCCGTCCCCGGCGCGGCGAGGACACGCCCCCGGCCGGCTGGACCGTCGTCGGCAGCTGCCGCGTCCGGGTCGTGAACGCGGGGCCCCGTACGGCACAGGCCGCCGCGTGGCCCGGGAGCGTGGGCACGTCGACGACGGTCCAGCCGGCGGGCGGCGCCGCCCGCTCCGTCGTCCCGAGGTAGTCGGCGGCCAGGTCGCGCCCCAGGCCCGTACCGATGCCCTTCAGGTAGGCCTCCTTGCGCGTCCACACGCGGGTGAATCCGGCCGGCCGCTCCTCGGCGGGAAGCGCCGCCAGCTCGGCCTGCTCGGCCGGGTGCAGCGCGGCGGCGAGATCGCCGACCGCCCGCCGCAGGGCGACCGGCTCGACATCGACGCCGATGGCCTCGGACGCGACACCGATCATGACCGCGTCGCCGCCGTGGGAGAGCGAGAAGTGCACCGGGAACGGCGGATCGGTCAGTACGGGCCTGCCGTGCGGGCCTCCGCAGCACGGGCAGGTGTCCCTGCCCAGCACGATCGCCTCCGGCGCGAGCCCCACACACGCCCCGAGTACGCGCCGGAGCGCGGCGTGCGCGACGCCGTACCGGATCCGGTCACGGCCGTGCACGAAGGCCCCCGCCCGCCTGCGTTCCTCCGCGTTCAGTACGGAGAGGTCGAGGGTCTCCTCGGCCTGCCGCGAGATGTCCAGCAGCCAGAGGTCCACCACTCCCGGGCGCGGGGCGCCGAGCGGCCCCGCGGGCGGGGCTTCGCGGCGCTGGATCTCGGACAGGGCGGTCTCCCGGGACGTGCGGATCGGTGGAACGACCAGCGTAACCGCATCGGGCGAACACCCGGTCGCGCGTCCGGCGTCCGGCCCGTACACCGTCCCGTACACCCATGCGCCTCGGAGCGGCCCTTGGGGGATCATGGGGGCATGGCCCACGACCACACGCACGTGCAGCAGTTCTTCGGCGCGAGGGCGGCGGAGTGGGACCGCCGCTTCCCCGACGACGGCCCCGCCTACGCGGCCGCCGTGGCGGACCTCGGGCCACGCCCCGGGGACGCGGTGCTGGACGCCGGGTGCGGGACGGGCCGCGCCCTGCCCGCGCTGCGCGACGCGGTGGGACCTGCGGGTACGGTGCTGGGCGTCGACCTGACGGCCGCGATGCTCGACGCGGCCGTACGGGCGGGCCGTCACCGCAGTGGCCTGCTGGTGCGCGCCGACGTCGCCGTACTGCCGGTCCGGGACGGGGCGCTGGACGCGGTGTTCGCCGCGGGACTGATCGCGCACCTGCCGCAACCGGCGGAAGGTCTGGCGGAGTTGGCGCGCGTCGTGCGGCCCGGCGGGCGGCTGGCGCTGTTCCACCCCATCGGCCGCGCGGCACTGGCCGCCCGGCAGGGCCGGAACCTCACCGACGACGACCTGCGCGCCGAGCCCAACCTCCGCCGGTTGCTGGCCGGTTCGGGGTGGCGGCTGGAGTCGTACGTGGACGAGGAGACCCGCTTCCTCGCGCTGGCGGCCCGTCAGGACCGAATCCTCCCGAACCCGCCGCTGAGCGCGTAGGTCCTCTTCTGCCCGGACGCCCCGGACCGTACGTTGGAGGGCCAGGCAGCGCCCGTCAGCAGGGGAAGGTGGACCCGGTGTTCGACCGACTGCGCAGGATCCTTGTCTCGGACCGCCCCGCCGCACCGTCCGGATCACAGCCCCGGGCACGACAGCACAACCTCTTCGAAGCGGCGGCCACCTACGTGGCGGCGTGCGCGGAGGACGATCAGCAGCGCGGGGACGAGGCCGCCGGGTGGGTCTCGCCGGAGGCGCTCTCGTTCGGCGTCAGCGAGCTGGCGTGCCGCGCCGTGATCGCGCTGGCGCGGGAGCGGGACGAGTCACCGCAGACGGTGGCCCGCAGCCTCCTCGGGCTGCCCGCCGCGTGAGAACGCCGCAGGCCAGGGGCGGTGCCGGTGGCGGCCGCGCGGCGGGCGGGCCGTAGCAGACTCTCGACGTCCGGGTGGTCCACTGGCTAGGGTGCGCCGACAACCGCTCGAATCGGGAGGTGTCGTGTCCGTAGCGGACGATTCCATCGATGATGACACCCTGTACGTGCTCACTGCCGCTCTGCTGACCCCGGCGCAGTTCCCCGGCGTCCTCGGGGACGACTACCCGGAGGCGTGCGCCGCCCTCGGGCTGGAACCGTGGACCCGGGGTTACGGGCTGGTCCTGGGCCAGGACGGCGACGGTGCGCGCTGGACCGTGGCGGTGGACGACGTGTCGCTGGTGGCCGTCGCGATCGCGTCCTGGGACTGCGGCATGGAGTACGACCTCTCGCCGGAGGAGCGGTCCGTGGTGTGCGCGCTGCCCGGCTGGCCGCTCGACCTGGCCGTGTCGGCTCCCGGCGTGCCCGCCCCGCACGACCCGGATCCGGACCTCGTACCGGAGGACGGGGAGCCCGGCGGGATCGCGCGGACGCCGCTCGCGCCGCCGGACACCACGGTCTGGGGCCCGGCGCAGCGGCGCCTGGGCGCGGACGAGGTCGCCGCGCACTGGACGGCGTGGCGGGAGCAGTACGACGCCGCGGTGAAGGACTCGCCCCCGGCGGAGGAGCCGCACGGCGGGTCGGGCGCGCGGAGCGGTGGTACGGCGGAGGCCTCCGCGAGCCCCGCCGGGACCGAGCCGCCCCCTCCGGAGCTGCTGCGCGTCCTCGCCGAGCTGCGCGGCTATGTGGAGACGGCCCCGCCCCCGGGCCGGGTTCGCTCCAGCTTCGCCCCCGGTGACGCGCGGACCCTGCGCGCGGACGGCCCCGGCTGGTCCTTCGTCGCCAGGACCGACGACATGGCCTTCGTCCTGATGGACGACGAGCCCGACGAAGTGCTTCCGATCGCCCGCGGCCCGGAGCTCCCGGCGCTTCTCGCGGCCCTCGACGCCATGGCCGTACGTCCGGCGTGAGCCGCCGGACCACCGAGCCCGGCCTGCACGTGACAGCGCCAGGCCCCCGCGCACGGCAGAGCTGACCGGCGGGACCCGGTGGTCCCTCCGGTCAGCTGTCCGGCCCGGTCAGCGGCCGATCTGCTTGCGGTTGATCCGGCGCAGCCTGCGGCGCTGCGACGGGTCCAGCATCAGGTAGGTGGCCGCCGGCACACCCACCACGATCAGCAGAGCCACCCAGAACGGTACGAACGCCCAGAGGATCAGGCCGACGGCCACTCCCCCGACAGCGATCTTTGCTTGTGTCGACATCCCGACGCCTCCTTCGCGGCCCAGGGCCGCTCACTGCTCGGTGAACGCGTAGGAGCGTCCGCCAGTTCCACTATGCGCCTGTACGGAGCGGTTCGCCGACGTCGTGGAGGTGTCCGAGGGCCTGGCGGTACGAGTCGACCAGTCCGGTCTCGGTGTACGAGACGCCCAGCGCCTGGCAGTGCGCGCGCACCAGGGGCTGGGCGAGCCGCAGGTGGGGGCGGGGCATGCTGGGGAAGAGGTGGTGCTCGATCTGGTAGTTCAGCCCGCCGAGGAACCAGTCGGTGAGCACACCGCCGCGGATGTTGCGCGAGGTCAGGACCTGGCGGCGCAGGTGCCCCCAGCCCGCGCTGTTCTCGGGGTCGGGCATTTCCATGCCCTTGTGGTTCGGCGCGAAGGCCATGCCCAGGTGCAGGCCGAGGAGCATCTGGTGGATCACCGCGAAGACGACGGCCTGGCCGACGGTCAGCGTGGTGAGCAGCAGGGTGACGTACGCGGCGACGTGCGCGCCCAGCAGCAGTCCCTCCACCGCGCGGCGGCGGCCGGGCATGCGGGTGTCCTTCTGACGGGAGAAGACGGCCTGGAAGCCGTACACCTTGAGGGCGATGCCCTCCAGGGTGGTCAGCGGGAAGAACATCCACGCCTGGTGGCGGGTGAGCCAGCCGCGGAATCCGGTCCGGCCGGCCGTCTGCTCCGGGCTGAAGACGAAGATGTCGGCGGCGACGTCCGGGTCCTTGTCGATGTGATTGGGGTTGGCGTGGTGCCGGTTGTGCTTGTCGTTCCACCACTCCTGGCTCATCCCGAGCAGCAGGTTGGCGTGGACGAGCTGGATGACGCGGCCCTTGCCGCGGTCGCCGGTGATCTGGGCGTGTCCCGCGTCGTGGCCGATGAACGCGATCCGGGCCGACAGGACCGCCAGCGGGGGTGCGAGGAGCATCGCCCACCAGGAGGGGCCGAGGAGCGCCATGCCGGTGACGACGGCGGCGACGAGCAGCAGGTTGACCGTGATGCCCCGGGCGTACCAGGCGACCCGGCGCTCGAGGAGTCCCTGTTCCCTGACCACCCGCAGCAAGGGCGCGAAGTCGCTGCCGGTGCCGCGGCCGGTGGCCGGTTCGGGTATGGACTCCACAGCGGGGGGTGCGGTGGTGGCCTGGGGCATGTCGGTCTCCGGTCTGTCGGCCGATGTGCGGGAAAGGGGGTCGCGCCGTCTGCGCTGACCTGGGAAAAAACGTACGGGCCCGGCGATGCCGGCGACCATGACGCCACCCCCCCGGAAACGGGGGAGGCTCCCCGGGGGTCGGCAGTGGTGCTGGCTACACCCCGCCGCGTCGGTATGAGTCGAGTCACGGCGGCTCCGGGACCGCGTGGCTTCGCGGTCGGGTACCATCGGCGGCTCACCCGCAGTAGTCAAAGTTGAGGAATGCGTCTTCGCTGTGCACACGCTCCCCGCGGCAACGCTCTCCCGGGTCTCCGAACTCGCCCGCTGTTCCACGGTCTTTCTCCCGGGGGACCCGGCTCGCACCGGCCGGATCGCCTACTGGCATCCCGACGGCGCGGAACCGCCGTCCGCGCCGGGCTCCGTGGAGGAGCTGGCCGTCGTCGACACCGAGGCCCACCCTCTCATGGTCAGGGCGTTGCTGGTGCCCCTGCGGGACGCTCTTCCGTCGCTGACCAGGGCCCGTGTGGCGGAGAATGTGTCACCGTCCGGGGCCTTCTGGGGTGCGGCGGCGCTGCTCGCCCTGCAACTGGCCGCCTGCGGACGGATGTTGCCCGGTCTCACCGGAACCGGGCACGACGCGTGGCGGGCCGGACCGCTGACGGCCGAGGACGTGGAGCGGGTCCGTACGCTCGCCGCCTCCATGCCTCCCACCGCGCACGCGGTTCCGCTCGGCGGAGGCGGTTTGGCCGGAACTGTTCTTCTGCCCGAGCAGGAAGGGCTGTTGAGGGACTTCCTCGACGCGGTGGCCGACACCCTGCCGCGCACCCCCGCCGCGCCGCTCGCCGCCGGTGGCGACGCCTTCGCCGCCGTGCCCGCCCGGCGCTTCCCCGAACTCCGGGGCTGGGCGGGCGACGTGGCGGCGGGCCATGACGCGGGGGTACGGCTCTCCCTCCGCGTCGAGGTGACGGGCCTGCCCGCCGCGGACGTCGTGGACGGAGGCGGCGTCGCGGGGCCGGGTCCTGTCTTCCGGGCCGTGGTCCAGATGCACAGTGTCGGCGACCCGGCGGTCGTCGCCGACGCGGCGGAGTTCTGGGCGGCTCCCGCCGGCGCAGGGGGCTCGGCGGCCGCCTTCGGACCGCGTGCGCGGATGGACGCCCTGCTCGCGCTGCGCCGGGCGGCCCGGGCCTGGCCGCCGCTGGCGCCGCTGCTCGCGGCCGCCGTGCCGGACGCCGTGGAGCTGGACGACGACGAGATCGGCGAGTTGCTCGGCGAGGCGTCCGGGGCGCTCGCCGCGACCGGTGTCCAGGTGCACTGGCCCAAGGAGTTGGCGCGGACGCTCACCGCCCGTGCGGTGATCGGCCCGCCGCCGGCGGGGGGCGGGTCTCACGCTTCCGGTGCGCACGAGGACGGCCCCGGCGGTACGGACCCCGCCGGCGGCGCCCCGGGGCGGACCGGGAGCGATCTGCCGTCCTTCCTCTCGGCCGACGCGCTCCTCGCCTTCAACTGGCGCTTCGCGGTGGGGGATCAGCCGCTCACCCGCGCCGAACTCGACCAACTCGCCGAAGCGGGACGGCCGGTGGTCCGGCTGCGCGACCGGTGGGTGCTCATCGACCCCGCCGAGGCGCGGCGCGCCCGGGAGAGCCAGGACCGCCACGTCACCCCGCTCGACGCGCTCGGCGCCGTACTGACCGGCTCCACCGAGGTCGACGGGCGCCGGGTCGACGTCACGGCGTCGGGCCGGCTCGCCGAACTGCGCGACCGGCTCGCGGACCCCGAATCCACCGCCGACACCGGTGACGGCCGGGGGATCCCCCAGCCCGCCGCGCTCGACGCGACGCTCAGGGACTACCAACTGCGCGGCCTCAACTGGCTGCACCGCATGACGTCCCTCGGTCTCGGCGCCTGTCTCGCCGACGACATGGGGCTCGGCAAGACCATCACCCTCATCGCCCTGCATCTGCACCGGCAGACCGACACCTCGGCGGCGGGACCGACCCTGGTGGTCTGCCCCGCCTCGCTGATGGGCAACTGGCAGCGCGAGGTGGAGCGGTTCGCGCCCGGCACTCCGGTCCGCCGCTTCCACGGCGCCTCCCGCACCCTGGAGGGCCTGCGGGCAGGGGAGTTCGTCCTCACCACCTACGGCACGATGCGGCTCGACGCGCCGCGGCTCGCCGGCGCCGGCTGGGGCCTGGTGGTCGCCGACGAGGCGCAGCACGTCAAGAACCCGTATTCCGCGACCGCCCGGCAGCTGCGGACCATCGGCACCAAAGCGCGGGTGGCGCTCTCCGGCACGCCCGTGGAGAACAACCTCTCCGAGCTGTGGGCGATTCTGGACTGGACCACCCCGGGCCTGCTCGGCCGCCTCGGGACGTTCCGTACCCGCTACGCGCGGGCCGTCGAGAGCGGGGGCGACCCGGCGGCGGCCGACCGGCTCGCCGCGCTGGTCCGCCCGTTCCTGCTGCGCCGCCGCAAGTCCGATCCGGGCATCGCTCCGGAGCTGCCGCCGAAGACCGAGACCGACCGGGCCGTCTCCCTCACCACGGAGCAGGCGGGACTGTACGAGGCGGTCGTACGGGAGACCCTCGCGGCGATCGCCGGGGCCCAGGGCATGGAACGCCGGGGCCTGGTGGTGAAGTTGCTGACCGGGCTCAAGCAGATCTGCAACCACCCGGCGCAGTACCTCAAGGAGACGACACCGCGCCTCGCGGGCCGGTCGGGGAAGCTGGAACTGCTCGACGAACTGCTCGACACCATCCTCGCGGAGGGCGCGAGTGTGCTGGTCTTCACGCAGTACGTGCGGATGGCGCGGTTGCTGGAGGCCCATCTGGCGGCGCGCGGCACACCGACGCAGTTCCTGCACGGCGGCACACCGGTCCCGGAGCGCGAGGCGATGGTCGACCGCTTCCAGAACGGTGAAGTGCCGGTGTTCCTGCTGTCGTTGAAGGCGGCGGGCACCGGGCTCAACCTCACCCGGGCGGAACACGTCGTGCACTACGACCGCTGGTGGAACCCCGCCGTCGAGGCGCAGGCCACGGACCGCGCGTACCGCATCGGGCAGCACCGTCCCGTGCAGGTGCACCGGATGATCACCGAGGGAACGATCGAGGACCGCATCGCCGGGATGCTGGCGCGCAAGCGGAAGCTGGCGGACTCGGTGCTCGGCGCGGGCGAGGCCGCGCTGACCGAACTGACCGACGCCGAACTGGCGGATCTGGTGGAGCTGCGAGGGAGTGCCCGATGACCGGGAACGCGAGCGCGCACGACGGCGGCGATGGTGACGGCGGCGGCGGCACGGACGGGGACGCGCGGGTCTTCGCGGCTCTGCCGCCCGCCCAGGGCCGTGGCTTCGCCCGGTCCTGGTGGGGCCTGGCCTGGCTGAAGGCGCTGGAGGACTCCGCGCTGGACGGCCGGCAGCTGAAGAAGGGGCGGCGGCAGGCCCGCGAGGGGGCCGTCGGGGCGGTGTCCGTCGGGCCGGGCCGGATCACCGCCGTGGTACGGGACCGGGACGGCACGGCGCAGCGCAGTGACGTGCTGTGGCGGCGGTTGAGCGAGGAGGAGTGGGACCGCTTCCTCGACATGGCGGTGGACCGGGCGGGGCACATCGCCGCGCTGCTGGACCGGGAGATGCCGCCGCATCTGGTGGAGGACGCGGCGGGCGCGGGGGTCGAACTGCTCCCCGGCATCGGCGATCTGGAGCCGCGGTGCGGCTGCGAGGCGTGGGACCACTGCCCGCACACGGCGGCGCTCTGCTACCAGATGGCGCGGCTGCTGGACCAGGACCCGTTCGTGCTGCTGCTGATGCGGGGCCGGGGCGAGCGGCGGCTGCTGGACGAGTTGCAGGTACGGAGTGCGGCCCGCGCGGTTCGTGCGGACGAGCCGGGCGGCGCGGCCGGGGAGTCCGCCGAGGGCACCCCCGCGGGGCCGGGGGCGCCGGAGGGGGTGTCCGCGGCCGAGGCCTTCGCCGCGCGGGACATCCTGCCGCCGCTGCCGGCTCCCCCACCGCCGCCGCCCGGGGCGGGACAGCCGCCGGCGCTCGACACCGACGCACCGCCGCCCTCCGGGACCGACGCCCGCGCGGTGGAGTTCCTGGCCGCCGAGGCGGCGGCGCGGGCCCTGCGGCTGCTGTCCGAGGCGCTGGCGCCCGGTCATGAACAGCGGCCGCCGGAGGCGGAGTTGACGCTGGGGCAGGACGCCGTACGGCTGGCGGTGTCGGCCGGGGACGAGACGCTTCTGGCGCGGCTCGCCGAGGGCTCCGGCCGGCGGCGCGCCGAGCTGGACCTCGCGGTACGGGCGTGGCGGTACGGCGGCGCGCCCGCGCTCGCCGCCCTGGAGGAGGAGTGGACACCGGAGCCCGGGACGCTCGCCCGCGCCGGGGCGGTGCTCGACGGGGCGTGGGAGGACGGCGACCGGCCCCGGCTGCGGTCCGGCGGGCCCGCGCGCTGGACGGTGGAGGGCGGCGGGGCGCAGCTGCGCCTGGGGCCCGACGGGCGGTGGTGGCCCTTCCGTAAAGAGCGCGGCCGGTGGGCCCCGGCGGGGCCGGGGGACCACGACCCCGCCGCGGCGCTGGCGGGTGCGCTGGGCGAGGTGTGACCGGGGCGCGCCTTCCGCCCGGCATCACACCCGGCCGCGTTGTCCACCGGGCCGCGTGGTCCGCCCGGCCACGTCTTCCGCCCCGCCGGGGCGGCGCCGTACGGTGATCGCCGGTGCGACCGTGGAGCCGCACCGGCACATCCGTACCGACGCATGTCCGCACGTCCGCACGTCAGACGACCGACAGAGGAAGAGGCGCGCCCCATGAGTGACCCGAGGATCCTGACCGTACGCCCGGAGATCGGCGAGTACGCCTGGACGTTCGGCGGCGTCGCGCCCGTCGCGCGCATCACTCCGGGCACGGTCCTGGACCTGTTCACCGAGGACTGCTTCGCCGGGCGCGTACGGTCCGTCGACGATCTGGTCTCCCAGGTGTGCGAGTTCCCGTTCCTCAATCCGCAGACGGGCCCGTTCTACGTCGAGGGCGCGGAGCCCGGTGACACGCTGGCGGTGCATTTCGTGTCGATCCGGCCCGCGCGGGACTGGGCGGCGTCCTCCACCGTGCCGCTCTTCGGCGCGCTGACCTCCACCACCACGACGGCGACGCTCCAGCCGCCGCTGCCGGAGGTCGTGTGGATGTGGCAGCTCGACCGGGAGCGCGGCACCTGTCTGTTCAGCGCGCGCGACAGCGACATCCGGATCGAGCTGCCGATGGATCCGATGCACGGCACGGTCGGGGTGGCGCCGGCCAACCTGGAGGTACGGTCCGCGCTGGTCCCCGACGCGCACGGCGGCAACATGGACACGCCCGAGATGCGCGCCGGTGTGACCTGCTATCTCGGGGTGAACGTGGAGGGCGCGCTGCTGAGCCTCGGCGACGGGCACGCCCGGCAGGGGGAGGGCGAGACGTGCGGGGTGGCCGTCGAGTGCGCCATGAACACCGTGGTGATCGTGGAGCTGCTCAAGGGCGTGTCGACGCCCTGGCCGCGTATCGAGTCCGACACCCACCTCATCTCGACCGGCTCGGCGCGCCCGTTGGAGGACGCGTTCCGCATCTCCCAGCTGGATCTGGTGCGTTGGCTGGCCCGCGACTACGGCTTCTCCGAGCTGGACGCGTACCAGCTGGTGACGCAGGCCGGTGAGGCGCCGCTGGCCAACGTGTGCGACACGAACTACACGTGCGTGGCGAAGATCCGCAAGGAGTGGCTGCCCGCGGGTGACCCGCACCGCGGCCTGCACCGCCACCTGCGCGAGACGGCGGCGGTGCTGCCCACCGCGTGACGGCGGCGAAGGCCGTGGCCCGGCACCCGCCGCCGCGCGGGGCGCGCGTCCTGATCGGGCCGGACCAGGCCCGATCAGGGCCGCAGGTCGCCCACCACGTTCGCGGTGGCGGAGATTCCCTCCGTGATGCTCGGCGCCATGCTCGTGCCCGCCAGGAAGAATCCGAGCAGGATACAGGTCACGGCGTGTGACATCTTCAGTCCGCCGGTACGGACGAAGATCACCGCGAGGACCACCAGCAGCAGCACCAGTGAGATCGAAATAGCCATGGCCAACCTCCTCCGCCGCAGCGCGATTGCGGCATTCGGCCGCCAGTGTGGCGGAGGAGACGGTCCCGGCGGCCGACCGGCGTGCCCGCCGAACGGGTGATTGACCTGGGGTGACCGTGATTACTTACGGTGGTTCCTGAGGAACTGTTCAAGGCCCGCCAGGTCGTCCGTGTTGAGGTGGTCGACGCCGGCGGACAGCAGTTCGGTCCATACGGCGTCCCGGGCGGGACCCGGCAGGTCGGGCGTGCTCCAGAAGCGGACCCGCTGGCCGCGCCGGTGCGCGGTGTCCACGAGGGTGCGGAGCGTGGCGCGTTCGGCGGTGGGGATCGGGCCGGTGCCCGACCAGCTGAACGTCTGGGTCCAGTTGGCGCTGATGAGCGGGACGAAGTCGGCGCCCGCCGCCGTCCCGAGGTCGTCCAGGCGGCCGTCGTAGAAGGCGTGGCGCACGCGCTGCGCCTCCATCGGCACCCGGGCGGCCCGGTCGCCGGAGATGACGGGGGTGACGGCGCCGGGGCGCACCACACCGTATGCGTAGGTGCTCAACAGGGAGCGGTACGCGGTGAGTTGGCGGTGCAGTTCGGTGTAGGCGGCGGCGCCGTCGTTCTTGATGTCGATGAGCAGCTGCACGGGCCGGTGGTAGCCCCGGTACACGGAACCGTGGTGGGCGCGGACCCGGGAGCGCAGCGGGTCGAGGTAGAGCGAGCGCAGCGTACGGGCCGGGTCGAGGTCCGTCGCCTCGTGGGCGACCAGCAGCTCGCCGTCGACGAGGAAGATGTCGGCCTCGACGCTGGTGAAGCCGTGGTCCAGCGCGTCGTGGAGGGGACGGGGGTGGAGGTAGTCGTTGTGGGCGTGGGCGTGGGCCAACGGCCGTGCTCCGGCGCCGGTCCGGGGGATGTCCTTCTCGGTGGCGGCTGCTGCTTCGGGCGCGGCGTGGGCGTACGCGGGGGCCGCGACCACCGCCGTGAGTGCGGCGGCGAACGTGGTGACGGCTCTGCGGCGCGTGGTGAGGGGCATGGGGGCTCCGTGGGGACGCGGTGGGGCGGTCCCGGTGAGTATCGGCTCCTGCGGCGGGGCGGAAAACACGGAGCGTGAAGTGTTCGGCCGCTCGACAACTGCCCGTTGGGTGGCGGGCGGTGGAGGGACGCGCGCCGCCGGAGCGCGGGGCCGGAAGGGGCCGGTTCCGCGCTCCGGGCCGGCGGGTCAGCGAGGCGCCGGGAGGTTCGTCAGCCGCGCCAGGGTCTGCTTGTGGTGGCCCGGGGTGCCCAGCGCGATCTCGTCGGCCTTCGCCCGCTTGAGGGAGAGGTGGGCGGGGTGCTCCCACGTCATGCCCGTACCGCCGTGCAACTGCACGCACTCCTCGGCCGCGTGGACCGCGACCCGCCCGGCGTACGCCTGCGCGACGGCCACGGCGAGCGGTGCGTCGGGGCTGCCGGTGGCGAGGGCGTCGGCCGCGTTGCGGGCGGCGGCGCGGGCCGAGACGACCTGGAGCCACAGCTGCGCCATCCGGTGCTTGAGCGCCTGGAACGAGCCGATGGGGCGGTTGAACTGGTGGCGCTCCCGCGTGTGCCTGACGGTTTCCTCCAGGCACCACTCGGCGATGCCGAGCTGTTCGGAGGCGAGCAGTCCGGCCCCGGCCAGCAGCCCCCGGCGTACGGCGGCCCCGGCCGTCGCCGCGTCGGCGATCCGTGTCCCCGCCCCGGGGTCGGCGGTGACGGTGGCGAGCGGGCGGGTCAGGTCGAGGGGCGTCAGGGGAGCGACCGCGACGCCCGGCTCGTCCGTACCGACCGCGTACAGGCCGTCGTCCCGCAGGACCAGCAGAACGTCGGCGCGCGCGGCCTCCGCGACACCGGCGACCGGTCCGGTGCCGGTCGGGAGGGGAGCGTCCGGCGCGGTGGCGAGGGGTACGGCGAGCACCGCGACCCGGCCGCCGGTGGCGAGGGACTCCAGCAGGCCGGCGACGGCCGGGCTGCCGGTGTCGCAGGCGAGCAGGGTCTCCGTGGCCACCACCGCACCGGTCAGGAAGGGCGCGGCGGTGACGTACCGGCCCAGTTCCTCCAGGACGACGGCGGCCTCCCGGTGGCTCGCCCCCTGGCCGCCGAGCTTCTCGGGGATCAGCAGGCCGGCCGCGCCGATCCCGCCGGCGAGGGCTGTCCACAGCCCGCTGTCGTACGGGTCGCCCCCCTCCGCGCGTACGAGCGCCGCCGGGACGTCGGCCCGGTCGGTGAGCAGGGACCGTACGGCGGCGCGCAGGTCGTCCTCGGCCTCGGAGTAGAGCAGGTCGGGTGCGGCGCCGGGCGCCCCGGCCGGTGAAGTCGGTGACGTCGGCGTCGTCGGAGCAGCAGGAGTCGGAGAAGTCATCGGGCGAGGTCCTTCCAGGCGACGTCCTTGTCGTTGCGCGGCTCGACGGGCAGGCCGAGGACACGCTCGGCGACGATGTTGAGCAGTACCTCGCTCGTGCCGCCCTCGATGGAGTTGCCCTTCGAGCGCAGGTAGCGGTATCCGGCGTCGCGCCCGGTGAAGTCGACCAGCTCGGGCCTGCGCAGAGTCCAGTCCGAGTACAACAGGCCCTCGTCGCCGAGGAGTTCGACCTCCAGGCCGCTGATCTCCTGGTTGAGCCGGGCGAAGGCGAGCTTCATGCCGGCGCCCTCGGGTCCCGGTTCGCCCGCGACGAGTCGCTGGCGCAGCCGCTCGCCGGTCAGCCGGGCCACCTCGGCCTCCACCCAGAGGGTCAGGAGGCGCTGGTGCAGGTCGTGGGTGCGCGCCTCCGGCCGCTCGCGCCAGGCACGGGCGACGGGGCCGATCATGCCGCCCTCGCGGGGCAGCCGGGCGCCGCCGATGGAGACCCGCTCGTTCATCAGGGTCGTCCTGGCGACCTCCCAGCCCTCGCCGACGCCGCCGAGGCGGTGCGCGTCGGGGATCCGTACGCCCGTGAGGAAGACCTCGTTGAACTCGGCCTCGCCGGTGATCTGGCGCAGCGGCCGTACCTCGACACCGGGGTCGGTCATGTCGCAGAGGAAGTAGGTGATGCCCAGGTGCTTGGGCAGGTCGGGGTCGGTGCGGGCGATGAGGATGGCCCAACGGGCGAGGTGGGCGCCGGAGGTCCACACCTTCTGCCCGTCGACCACCCACCCGCCGTCGTCCGCGCGGACCGCGCGGGTGGCGAGCGCCGCGAGGTCCGAGCCCGCGCCCGGTTCGCTGAACAGCTGGCACCACACCTCCTCGCCGACCCACAGGGGCCGCAGGAAGCGCCGCTTCTGCTCGTCGGTGCCGTACCGGAGGATCGTCGGAGCGGCCATGCCGAGGCCGATGCCGATGCGCCTGGGATCGTTGTCGGGCGCTCCGGCGGCGGCCAACTCGGCGTCCACGACGGCCTGGAGGGAGCGGGGCGCGCCGACGCCGCCGAGCCCGGCGGGGTAGTGCACCCAGGCGAGTCCCGCGTCGAAGCGGGCCTTGAGGAAGTCGGTCCTGTCCGTGGTGGCCGGGGGATGCGCGGCGAGCAACGCGCGGGTACGGGAGAGGAGTCCGGCGGCGTCGGTCATCGGGTGCCGCCTTCCGGGATCACGACGAGCCGTCCGGTGGTGACGCCGTCGGCGACCCGCTGGACGGCGTCCGCCGCGTCCTTCATCGGCACCCGCTCGCTGACGAGCGGCTTGATCGCGCCCCGCGCGGCGAGCGCGGTCAGCTCCTCGTGGCAGCGCAGGACCGCGGCCGGGTCCTTGCTGGTGTAGAGGCCCCAGTGCAGGCCGAGGATCGCGTAGTTCTTCACCAGCGCGTGGTTGAGGGCGGGAGCGGGGACCTCCCCGCCCGCGAAGCCCACCACGACGATCCGGCCCTCGAAGGCCACGCACTTCACGGACTTGGCGTAGGCGTCACCCCCCACCGGGTCGAAGACGACGTCCGCGCCCCGGCCCCCGGTGGCTTCCTTGACGGCGGCGACGATGTCCTCCGTACGGCGGTCGACGACGACGTCGCAGCCCAGCTCGCGGGCGACGCGCGCCTTGTCGGGGCCGCCGACGACGCCGATGACGGTGGCGCCCGCCGCCTTGCCGAGCTGGACGGCGGCGCTGCCGACCCCGCCGGCCGCCGCGTGGACCAGCAGGGTCTCGCCCGGCTGGAGCCGCGCGCGGCGGTGCAGGGCGAACCAGCCCGTCTGGTACCCGATGTGGAGGGCGGCGGTCTCGGCGTCGTCCAGCGCCCCGGGCGCGGGCAGGACGCTCCCCGCGTCCACGGCCACGTACTCCGCGAAACCGCCGTCCGACAGTCCGGGGCTCGGGGTCGCGATCACCCGGCGGCCGTCCTGCGTCTCGCCGCAGATCTCGACGCCGGGGGTGAAGGGCAGCGGCGGACGCACCTGGTAGTGGCCCCGGCAGAGCAGCGCGTCGGGGAAGTTGATGTTGGCCGCGAGGACCCGCAGCAGGACCTGCCCCTCCCCGGGCACCGGCCGCTCCACCTCGTCGAGCCGCATCACCTCGCGCGGCTCACCGTTCCGGTGCACTCGCCATGCCTGCATACCAGGGCCTCCACACGATGGGCAGTAGCACTACGTTCCGCATACTAAGCGGTCGCTTGCCCACCTGGGAACCGTCTCTCCCCGGCCTTCTCCCCGCCCCTCCCTCACGACACCTTCGGCTTGGCCCGTACGTGCATCCGCTCGCCCTGCGGCCCGAACAGGCTCAGGAATTCGACCGGTTCGTCCGCCGCGGGCCCGAACCAGTGCGGTACGCGCGTGTCGAACTCGGCCGCCTCCCCCGCCCCCAGCACCACGTCGTGCTCGCCGAGCATCAGCCGCAGCCGGCCCGCGAGGACGTAGAGCCACTCGTACCCCTCGTGGATGCGCGCCTCGGGCACCTCACCGTCGGGCCGGTGCACCACCTTGTACGCCTGGAGGCCACCGGGCCGCCGGGTGAGGGGAAGCATCGTCCGGCCGCCGCGCACGATCGCCTCCGCCCGGATCCGGGGGTCGCCGACGCGCGGCGCGCCGACCAGTTCGTCCAGCGGGACCTGGTGGGCGCGGGCCAGGGGAAGCAGCAGTTCGAGGCTGGGGCGGCGCAGGCCGGACTCCAGCCGCGACAGGGTGCTCACGGAGATTCCCGTCGCGGTGGAGAGGGTGTTGAGCGTGGCCCCGCGCTCGCGCCTGATCCGGCGCAGCCGGGGTCCGACTTCGTTCAGTACGGCTTCAAGGCCCGCGTCGTCGTCCATGCCCCCATTGCAGAAACGGCAAGCGCGTTTGTCAATTCCGCCCTTGCGCGAAGGGGCGCGCGCCCGTCAGTCGCGGACGCCCGGCGTGACGCTCTCCGCGCCCTCCGGGAAGATCGGGACGGGCTTGATCCGGCGCAGGTACGCCTCCGCCTTGATGATCGCCTCGCGCGCCGTGCGCTGGCCCATCAGCACGCACAGGGTGTACGCGACGTCCTCGAACCGGCCGCGTGTGGTCGTGTCCAGCGGGTCGGCCAGGACCAGCCGTTCCCAGGCCCGGTAACGGCTCAACAGATCGGCGACCAGATGCCTGTCCGGCAGCAGCATGTCGACCACCTCCAGCAGCGGAATCCGGTGGGGCAATGAGTCGGAGTGGTGAGGTGGGCGGGGCCTGCCTCCGCACAGGGGATCTCGCGCCCCGGCCCTCCATTCTCCCTCCGCCGCCGCACTTCCGCTCGGCGACGGCGGAGGGTGCGGCCGGGGAGGCGGTTCCGGGAATACGGCCCGGGTCCCGTCCGCTCGCACCTGTATGAGCACTCTTGGACTGATCGGCAGTGGACACATCGGAGGCACCCTCGCCCGGCTCGGCGTGGCGGCGGGTCTCGATGTGGTCCTGAGCAACTCCCGAGGCCCGGAAACCCTCACGGATCTGGTGGCCGAGCTGGGACCGCGCGCACGCGCCGCGACCGCGAAGGAGGCGGCCGAGGCGGGTGACTGGGTGGTGGTGACGGTCCCGTTGAAGCACTACGACCAGGTACCGGTGAAGCCCTTGGCCGGGAAGGTCGTCATCGACACCAACAACTACTATCCCCAGCGCGACGGGGCGATCCCGGAGCTGGACGAGGAGCGGACGACCACGAGCGAACTGCTCCAGCGGCACCTTCCGCAGTCGTACGTGGTCAAGGCGTTCAACAACATCATGTACACGCACCTGGCGTCCCTCGCCCGGCCCTCCGGCGCACCGGACCGGTCGGTCCTGCCGATCGCCGGTGACCACGCCGACGCCAAGGCGACGGCGGCGCGGCTGATCGATCAGCTCGGGTACGACACGTTCGACACGGGGGTGCTCGCCGACAGCTGGCGCTTCCAGCGCGACACCCCGGCCTATGTCATCCCGTACGCGAAGAACCCGCTGGGGCTCGGCTCCTCCGGGGACGACCCGGGCGCGCCGTTCGACGTGGCGGGGCTGAAGGTGGCCCTGGACGCGGCGAAGCGGCCGGGCAGCTGATCACGGAGGTACGGGCACCGCGGGCGCGCGTGCTCAGATCTCGTTCCGGGTGAGGGCCAGCAGGCGGTCGAGCACACGCGGGCCGCTGGTGCGGAGGCCGTCGTGCTCGTACTCGTCGGTGACCCAGGTCCGCAGCCCCCGGATCGAGCGCGCCGTCCGCAGCGAGTGTTCGGTGTCGACGTACATGTCGTCGTGGTAGACGGCGGCGGCGACCGGGACCTCGTTGGCGGCGAGGCGGTCGGTGTCGTACAGCGGCGCCCAGTCGGTGCGGGCGGCGAGCAGGTCGGCGGTCTCCCGCAGCGGGCGCAGCGCGGGGTCGTTCGCGAAGTTCCACGGGTGGACGCTCTCGCCGGTGAAGTACAGCGGCCCGTCGCCGGCCAGGGTGGTGGCGGCGTCGAAGCGCGCGAACTCGCCGCGGGTCCGTTCGGCGGCCCAGCCGGTGGGCTCACCGCCCTGGGCGTAGACGGCCTCGTGGATCAGCGCGTACAGCGGGTGCGCGGCGTACGAGAGGGCCGAGGCGGCGCCTTCCTGGAAGGCGTCGGAGAGCACCTGGCCGCCCGGCGCCCGTACGAAGGCGTTCTCCAGCAGGTAGTGCAGCTGGTGGCTGCCGTCCGCGCCGCCGAGCTGGTGGCCGAGGGACTGGAAGGCCTCGGGGGTGAGCGTGTAGCCGGTGGGCAGGACGACGGGGCTGTGTTCGGCGAGGTGCTCGGCGATCCGGCGGGCCCGGCCGATGTCCTGGGGGTAGCGGGTGTAGTGGGCCTCGACCTTGCGCGCGATACGGGGGTACGCGGCGCGGTAGACCTCGTCCGCCGTCGCGTCCAGGGAGGGCAGGCCGCCGGTGATCAGGACGGTGCGCAGGCCCTCGGGCGCCGCGGAGAGGTAGTGGGTGGCGCAGAATCCGCCGAAGCTCTGGCCGAGGACGGTCCAGGGCGCGTCGCCGGTCAGCCGGGGGCGGATGGCCTCGCAGTCACGGACGATCGCGTCGGCCCGGAAGTGGGCCAGATAGTCCGCCTGTTCGCGGGGGCCGCCGCGCAGGGGAAGGGTCTGGCGGTTGGCGGGGGTGGAGAGTCCGGTGCCGCGCTGGTCGAGGAGGAGCACCCGGAACTCCTGGAGCGCCCGGCCGAGCCACGCCTGCCGGCCCACGAACCGGCGGACGCCGAAGCCGGGGCCGCCCTCCAGGTAGACCAGCCAGGGCAGGTTCTCGCCGGCCTTCGCCCCGGCGACGACCTCGCGGGCGAAGAGCTCGATCCGCTCGCCCGACGGGTCGCCGTGATCCAGCGGGACCGTGAAGCGGTGGTCGGTGAGGACAACTCCGGGCTGGGTGTAGCTGGTCACGGACGCTCCTGTTTCTCGATCGCCCCCGCCGGGACGCTCACGCCCGGGACAGTACCGGGCCCGGGGTCGTACGCGTACCGCCCGGGTCCCCGCGCGTACCGGCGTCCTCCCGCGCGCTGCCGGACGGATCGGTGGCCGGTCTTCAACCGCCGCTCGGGCGGCCGTACGGTGTGATCACCGGTTTTCCCGACCAAGGTGGTCCGTATGTCCCTGTTCGACCTGCCCCTCGACGAGCTGCGCGCCTACCGCAGCGCGTCCACGGAGCCCGAGGACTTCGACGCGTTCTGGGCGAAGACCCTCGCCGAGGCGCGTGGCCACGCGCTCGACGCCCGCTTCGAGCCCGTACCGACGGCGCTCAGGACCCTCGACGTCTTCGACGTGACCTTCGCCGGCTTCGGCGGACACCCGGTCAAGGGGTGGCTCGTACTGCCCGCCGGGACGCGTGAGCCGCTGCCCGTCGTGGTGCAGTTCCTCGGGTACGGCGGCGGGCGCGGCCTCCCGCACGTCCACCTGCTCTGGGCGTCGGCCGGCTACGCGCACTTCGTGATGGACACCCGGGGGCAGGGCAGCGGCTGGAACGGCGGCGACACCCCCGACCCCGTGGGCAGCGCTTCCTCGTATCCCGGCTTCCTCACCCGGGGGATCGAGGATCCGTACGCCTTCTACTACCGTCGCGTGTACACGGACGCGGTGCGCGCCGTGGAGGCGGCCCGCTCGCATCCGCTGGTGGACGCCTCGCGCACGGCGGCGGTCGGCACCAGCCAGGGCGGCGGGATCACGCTCGCGGTCGGCGGGCTGGTGCCCGACCTGGCGGCCGTGGCGGCGGACGTGCCGTTCCTCTGCGACTTCCCCCGGGCGACGACGCTCACCGACCGCGACCCGTACCGTGAGGTGGGCAACTACCTCAAGACGTATCGGGGCAGGACCGAACGGGTGGGGCGGACGCTCGCCTACTTCGACGGCGTGCACTTCGCGTCGCGCGGACGGGCGCCGGCGCTGTTCTCGGTGGCCCTGGAGGACCGTACGTGCCCGCCCTCGACGGTCTTCGGTGCGTTCAACGCCTACGCGGGCGCGGACAAGACGATCGAGGAGTACGACTTCAACGACCATGAGGGAGGCGGCCCGTTCCAGGAGGCCGTCCAGCTGGACTGGCTGCCGGGGCATCTGACCGCCTGACGGTACGGCGGTTCGAGGAAAAGCGGTCGCTCACGGAGCGGCCGCGTGACACACGAAGGGCCGAGCGGTGCGGATCACTCTCTTCACGCCTTTCGCCGTCAGCGCCGTGCTGGGGGCTGCGGCGCCGTGGGCCGGGCGCAGGCTGCCCCCGAGGATGGCGGCCTGGCTGCTGACGTCGGCCTCGGTGGTGGCGGGCGGCGGCTGGGCGGCGGCGCTGGCGATGCTCGCCTTCACCCTCGTCGGACAGATCCCGGTGGTGGCCGCCGAGGGGCAGTGGTCCCCCGGTGTCGTGGCCGCGCACACCCCGGTCGCCCGGTCGGTGGCCCTGGCCTGCGGGGTGGTCCTCGCCGGGTGCGCGGTGGCCTTCGCGGTGTCCGCGTACCGCAGGACCCGTACGCTCCTCGACGCGCGGCGGGAGAGCCGCGCGCTGCCGTCGGGGGGCGAACTGGCCGTCGTGGACGATCCCGTGCCCACCGCGTTCACCGTGCCCGGCTCCCCCGGGCGGATCGTGGTCTCCTCCGGCATGCTGCGTGCCCTCGACGCCCGGGAGAGGAGCGCCCTGCTGGCCCATGAGCGGGCGCATCTGCGCCATCACCATCATGTGTTCCTGCTGGTCATGCAGTTGGCGGCGGTCGTGAACCCGCTGCTGCGGCCGGTCGCGGGAGCGGGCGCCTTCGCGCTGGAGCGGTGGGCCGACGAGGACGCCGCCACGGAGGTGGCGGACCGGCCGCTGGTGGCGCGGGCGGTGGCGCGGGCCGCGCTCGCGGCGCGACACGCGCCCCGGCACGCGCTGGCGGTGACCGGCGGTCCTGTGCCCCAGCGGGTACGGGCCCTGCTGGCCCCGCCGCCCCGGCTCCGTCACCACCTGGTGGTGGCGCACGCGGTGCTGATGCTGGTCTGCTGCGTCAGCCTGGCGCTGTCCGCCCAGGGCATGGACCAGCTCTTCGACCTGGCGTCGCCCGGGCACGCGGCGCTGTCGACGGCCGGGCGCTGATTTTCCGGCCGTGCCCCGGGCGCCGGACCAGGGGCGCCGGATCTCGGGCGACGGGCGCCGGACCCCGGGAGCCGGACCAGAGCGCCGGACCCCCGGCTCGGCTCCGGGAGCCGGCTCCCGGGGGCGGTCCCGCCGCCCGTGCCGGGCCCGCTCCTAAGGTGAGCACGTGACTTCGAGCGCGGCTTCCTCCCTCGTCCCGGTCAACCTCACCCTCGGCATCCTGCTCGCCGTCCTGCTCCTGGTGGCGGCCGGTGTCGCGGCCGTCGCGCACCTCACCCCCGAGGCGGGCCGGAGCCGGTCCCGGGAGATCCTGGTCGCCGGGGTGCGTGCCACGGTCCAGCTCGCCGCCGTCTCGTTCGTGATCGTCTGGGTGGTGAAGTCGCTCCCGGCGCTGCTGGCGTTCCTGGCCGTCATGTTCGCGGTGGCCGTACGGACCGCGGGGCGGCGTATCACCAGCAACCACACGTGGTGGCTGACGGCCGCGCCCCTCGCCGCCGGGGTGGTGCCCGTGGTCGCGGCTCTCCTGCTGACGGGGCTCGTGCCGCTCAAGGGCATCGCGCTGATCCCGGTCACGGGGATCCTCATCGGGGGCGCGCTCACCGTGACCGTGCTCGCCGGACGCCGGTCGCTGGACGAGCTGGCCCTGCGCCACGGTGAGGTGGAGGCGGCGATGGCGCTGGGTCTCCCCGACCGGGACGCGCGGCTGGAGGTCGTCCGCCCGGCGGCCTCGGACGCGCTGCTGCCGGGGCTCGACCAGACCCGTACGGTCGGTCTCGTGACGCTCCCCGGCGCGTTCGTCGGCGTGCTCCTGGGGGGTGCCAGCCCGCTGGTCGCCGGGGCGGTCCAGCTGTTCGTCCTGATCGCGCTGATGGTCGTGCAGTCCCTCGCGGTCACGGTGACGATCGAGCTGGTCGCCCGCCACCACCTCCACCGTCCGGCGCGGGGCGCCGGGGACGGGCCGCCCGGGGCTCGGCCGGGCCTCGCGGGCGGATGGCCGCGCCCCTGGGCGGTCAGGCGCGGGCGCGCCCAGGATCCCGCCGCTCCCCCGGATCCCGCCGCTCCCCGGGATCCGGCCGCCCCGTGAGATCCCGGTGCTTCCCGAGGTCCTTCCGCAGGATCAGGACGTCGCAGGGAGTCGCGAGCAGCGAGGCCGGACGCGACCGGGACGCGACGGGGGTGTCCGTGGCGATCTCGCGGGAGCCGACCTCGCGGTAGCCCCGCCGGGTGTACCAGTCGAACAGGAAGTCCTTGGACGGATGGGACCACGCCCAGGGGACGAGCAGTTCGACCCCCATCTCGGTGAGGCCGCTGCGCCGGCCCAGATCCTCCGCGAACGCGACCAGAGCGCGCCCCACCCCGATCCCCCGGTGGTCGGCCGAGGCGGCGAGCATCCCGAATTCACCTGTTTCCCCGGAGATCCGCCGCACGCGGACACATCCGGCGACCCGGCCGTCCACCCGCGCGACGGCGATCTCTCCCGCCGCGATCATTCCGGCCACTTCCCCGGTGGTCGTCCGTACGGTGCCCTCCTCCCACAAACCGCTTTCCTCCACCGCGTGGACGTCATTGATCAACGCGGTGAGTTCACCGACGAGATGACGGTCGGCCCCGGCCTCGACGGGCAACAGATCCGTTTCGATCTCGGGCGGGCGCATCTCGAATCCTCCCAGGAAGTGGATCGCGAGCAGCGGATCACTGATCGCGGAATTCCGCTCGTGGGCGGGGACGGTCCGTTTCACACCGGAGGGCGGGTACGCAGTCACCTGGGAAGTGTGCGCCCAGGGCAGTGCCGGTGCGGTGCCGAATGTCTGCCGATCCGGTGTCCGACCCGGTGTCCGATTCACCGCCCATCCGCTGTCCGCGGCGGAAAAGGGCGTGCGCGAGGTCGTGACGATCCGCAATGCGAAGCGCATACTCAACTGCTGGGACCGTACATCCCATGCCACCCCAGGCCGTGCGACGGAAGGGTGAGATGTCATCGCAGGACGAGTTGGCAGCTGTCAGGAAACGTCTGGACGACCTCATTCGCACGGTAGAACGGTTGGAGCGCGGTCTCGCCGAGCTGCGCGAACAACGCTCCCCTCCCCCCGCGCCCGGCCGCGTGCCCGACCTCATCCCGATTCCCGACACGCCGTACGACAGCGCGCTCTGGACGGATTCGGACGACGAGGGACTGGGCGCACGCAACCGCCGGGCCCCCTGAGGGGGGCGCACGGACCTGTTGTCGGCGGCGTCCTTCTCCCGAGGAGATCTTGTTGGCCACCGGTACGGAACCTCCCCCGCTCAGTACGGGCGTGCGCGGCGCGGGACGTGCCGCCATCGCCGCGCGGCACCTGCGCACGGACCGCTGGTGGCTCGCGCCCGCCGCGACGGCGGCCGGCCTGTTCCTCTTCGTCGTGTACTCGACCTGGCGGGCCTTCGCCGATTCCCACTACTACGCGGCTCCTTACGTCTCGCCGTTCTACTCGCCGTGCCTCGCGGACAACTGCCTGTCGATGCGTCAGGGTCCCAACTGGGATGTGTTCGGAAGCTGGTGGGGCCTTTCACCGGCACTGCTGATCCTGGTCTTCCCGCTCGGCTTCCGGATGACCTGCTACTACTACCGCAAGGCCTACTACCGGAGTTTCTGGGCCTCTCCCCCGGCCTGCGCGGTCGCCGAACCGCACGCGAAGTACAGCGGCGAGACGCGCTTTCCCCTGATCCTCCAGAACCTCCACCGCTACTTCTTCTACGCCGCCCTGCTGGTCGCGGGCATTCTCACGTACGACGCCGTTCTCTCCTTCCGGGACGAGGAATACGCCTGGGGCCACATGGGGCTCGGAAGTGTGATCTTTGTCGTCAATGTGGCGCTGATCTGGGCGTACACCCTCTCCTGCCATTCGTGCCGGCACGTCATCGGCGGCCGGCTGCGGAATTTCTCGAAACATCCCGTGCGGTATCGGCTGTGGGGATGGGTCGGCAGGCTGAATCACCGTCATATGCAGCTCGCCTGGGCCTCGTTGATCAGTGTCGCCGCGGCCGATTTCTACGTCTATCTGCTCGCGTCCGGAGCCTTCGACGATCCGCGTTTCTTCTAGGGACCAGGGAGAGCCTTCACCCATGACGCAACTCGAACGCCGGCAGTGGGACGTCGTCGTGGTCGGCGCGGGAGGAGCGGGGCTGCGGGCCGCCGTCGAGGCGCGCGAGCGGGGCGCGAGGACCGCTGTCATCTGCAAGTCCCTGTTCGGCAAGGCCCATACGGTGATGGCCGAGGGCGGGATCGCCGCCTCCCTGGGCAACGTGAACGCGGGCGACAACTGGCAGGTGCACTTCCGCGACACACTGCGCGGCGGCAAGTTCCTCAACCAGTGGCGCATGGCCGAGCTGCACGCCCGGGAAGCACCGGACCGGGTCTGGGAGTTGGAGACCTGGGGCGCCCTGTTCGACCGTACGCCCGACGGAAGGATCTCCCAGCGCAACTTCGGCGGGCACGAGTACCCCCGCCTCGCGCACGTCGGCGACCGGACGGGCCTGGAGCTGATCCGTACCCTCCAGCAGAAGATCGTCGCGCTCCAGCAGGAGGACTTCCGGGAGACCGGCGACTACGAGTCGCGGCTGAAGGTCTATCAGGAGTGCACGGTCACCCGGATCCTCAAGGACGGCGAGCGGGTCGCGGGCACCTTCTGCTACGACCGGGAGACCGGGCGCTTCTTCGTGCTGGAGGCGCCGGCGGTGGTGCTCGCCACGGGAGGCATCGGGAAGTCGTTCAAGGTCACCTCGAACTCCTGGGAGTACACCGGCGACGGCCACGCGCTGGCGCTGCTCGCGGGGGCGCCGCTGCTGAACATGGAGTTCGTGCAGTTCCATCCGACCGGGATGATCTGGCCGCCGTCGGTCAAGGGGCTGCTCGTCACCGAGTCGGTCCGCGGCGACGGCGGGGTGCTGCGCAACGCCGAGGGCAAGCGGTTCATGTTCGACTACATCCCCGACGTGTTCAAGGAGAAGTACGCCAACTCGGAGGACGAGGGCGACCGTTGGTACCACGATCCGGACCACAACCTGCGGCCGCCCGAGCTGCTTCCCCGCGACGAGGTGGCCAGGGCCATCAACGCCGAGGTGAAGGCGGGGCGCGGCTCGCCGCACGGCGGGGTGTTCCTCGACGTGTCGACGCGGATGCCCGCGGAGGCGATCAAGCGCCGCCTGCCGTCGATGTACCACCAGTTCAAGGAGCTGGCGGACGTGGACATCACGACGGAGGCGATGGAGGTCGGCCCGACCTGCCACTACGTGATGGGCGGGATCGCCGTCGACTCGGAGACGGCGGCCGCCCCCGGGGTGACCGGGCTGTACGCCGCCGGTGAGGTCGCGGGCGGGATGCACGGCTCCAACCGGCTCGGCGGCAACTCCCTCTCCGACCTGCTGGTGTTCGGCCGCCGGGCGGGACTGCACGCGGCGGAGTACGCCGCCGGGCTCGGCGCGCGTCCGGCCGTGGACGAGGGGGAGATCGACGCGGCGGCGGCCGAGGCGCTGCGCCCGTTCAGCGCGGAGGACGCGGGGGCGGGCCTGCCCCCGGAGAACCCGTACACACTCCACCAGGAACTCCAGCAGGCGATGAACGACCTGGTCGGCATCATCCGGCGCCAGGACGAGATGGAGGACGCGCTGGAGAAGCTGGCCGCGCTGCGCGTGCGGGCGCGGCGGGCCGGGGTCGAGGGGCACCGGCAGTTCAACCCCGGCTGGCACCTCGCGCTGGACCTCCGCAACATGCTGCTGGTCAGCGAGTGTGTCGCGCGGGCGGCCCTGGAGCGTACGGAGAGCCGGGGCGGGCACACCCGGGACGACTGGCCGGCGATGGATCCCGCCTGGCGCCGGATCAACCTGCACTGCCGGCTGACCGGCCCGGCGGGCGATCCGGCCGCCGGGCCCCCGGCGGGGGAGATCACGCTCACGCGGCACACGACCGAGCCCATACGTCCCGATCTGCTCGCCCTGTTCGACAAGGAAGAGCTGGTCAAGTACCTGGCCGAAGAGGAGCTGCACGAATGAGCCCGGACGTGAGCCGCGAGGCGGACGCTGATGTGTCGACGGTGTACGAGGCGAGGTTCCGGGTCTGGCGGGGTGACGCGGCGGGCGGGGAGCTGACGGACTTCGCCGTCGAGGTGCACGACGGGGAGGTGGTCCTCGACATCGTCCACCGTATCCAGGCCACGCAGGCCACGGATCTGGCGGTGCGCTGGAACTGCAAGGCGGGCAAGTGCGGTTCGTGCAGCGCCGAGATCAACGGACGCCCGCGGCTGCTGTGCATGACGCGGATGTCCGTCTTCTCGCGCGAGGAGACGATCACGATCACCCCGCTGCGGGCGTTCCCGGTGATCCGCGACCTGGTGACGGACGTGTCCTTCAACTACACGAAGGCGAGGGAGGTCGCGTCGTTCGTGCCGCCGCCGGGGGTGGCGGCCGGTGAGTACCGGATGCGGCAGGTGGACGTGAACCGCTCGCAGGAGTTCCGCAAGTGCATCGAGTGTTTCCTCTGCCAGGACACCTGCCATGTGGTGCGGGACCACGAGGAGAACAAGACCGCGTTCGCGGGCCCGCGGTTCCTGATGCGGGTGGCGGAGCTGGACATGCATCCGCTGGACGCGGCCGGGGAGTCGGGTGTCGAGCGGAGTGTGACGGCGCAGGACGAGCACGGTCTCGGCTACTGCAACATCACCAAGTGCTGTACGGAGGTCTGCCCCGAGCACATCAGAATCACGGACAACGCCCTGATCCCGCTCAAGGAGAGGGCGGTGGACCGGAAGTACGACCCGTTGGTGTGGCTGGGGAGCAGGATCAGGCGGCGGGGCGCGTAGGGGGGCGGTACGGGTTCCCGCCGCCCCCGTCAGGCCGCGTGGCGCAGCCCGTGCCGGTCCGCCCACGCGGAGAGGGCGGCGGCGATCTCCTCCGGGCGGTCCTCCGGGGCGTGGTGTCCCGCCTCGCCGCAGGCGACGGATTCGAGCGCGGCGATGTGGTCCGCGCACCAGTCGGCCAGTTCCTTGCCGATGAGCAGGGTGGGCGAGCCCTCGAAGGTCATGAGGAGCTTCGGCACGTGCGTGCTGGTCGCGAGCCAGGAGTCGAACGCCTCGATACGGGCGACCAGTTCGGGCGGCCGGCCGCCGACCGGCATCTGGCGCGCCCAGGCGAGCAGGGGGCGGCGGCTCTCACGTGTGGGGTACGGGGCGAGGTACGCGGCGAGGTCCTTCTCGGCCACCGGGGTGAGCACTCCCCCGGTGAACGCCTGCCGGACCAGGAGGTCCTGGTCAAGCGCCAGTTCCTCGCCGAGGCCGGGGGTACGGAGCCGCTCGACGCGCTCGCGCGCCTGCGGCGTCAGGTCCTCCAGGGCCAGCGGCTTGACGACGGCCTCCAGGAACGCGATGCCCGCGACCCGCTCGGGGTGTCTGGCGGCCCAGTCGAAGGCGAGTGCCCCGCCCCAGTCGTGGCCGATCAGGACGACACGGTCGAGCCCGAGGGCGTCGAACCAGGCGTCGAGGTAGCGGGCGTGGTCGGCGAAGAGGTAGGGGAGGTCGGGTTTGCCGGAGCGGCCCATCCCGATGAGGTCGGGCGCGAGGAGCCGTCCCCGGCCGGCGCGGGGCAGGACGTGGCGCCAGACGTGGGAGGAGCCGGGGTTGCCGTGGAGGAACACGAAGGGCGTTCCGCTGCCGGAGTCCTCGTAGTGGAGGGTCGAGTCGAGCACGGGTATCGAGGGCATGGTCGTTGGTCCTTCCGCCGAGGGTCAGTACGGAGGTTCGAGCGGGGCGTCGAGGAGGGCGGTGAGGTCGCGCACCAGCGCGGCCGTACGGGAGTCGTCCCGGCCGCCCAGGGGGGCCAGGAGACGGTCCATCAGGTCCTGGACGGTGGCCATGGCGGGGCGCACGGCCTCCTGCCCGCTCTCGGTGAGGGTGAGCCGCACCGCGCGGGAGTCCCTGGCGTCACGGACCCGCCCGACGAGCCCGTCGGCCTCCAGGGCGCGGGCCAGCTTGGAGACGTACAGGGCCTCCAGGCCCGTGTGGTCGGCCAACTCGCGCTGGCTGGGGTGCAGTCCGGCGCGCCGCATCCCGTACAACGAGGACAGCAGGGCGTACTGGGCGTGCGTGAGTCCCAGCGGCGCGAGCGCCCGGTCGACGGCGACGCGCCACTTGGTGGAAAGCCGCCAGACCAGATAGCCGGGCGTGGGTCCGTGCGGTGCCTCACTGCTCATGGATTTAGCGTACATGGCTACTATCGCCATGGCTATTGATTTCCTCGGGCAGCGGATGACCAGGCGACAGGTGATCGGGGGCGGGCGATCGGCGGCGGGTGATCGGGCGGCGGGTGAGCCGTCAGTCCCCGGACAGTTCCGCCCCATGGGCCCCGAGCAGCTGGCGGCGCAGCATCATCTCGGTCTCGCTGAGCGGGACTTCGGGGCACAGCCGCTCGGGATGTCCCGGCGCCGGGCCCGTCAGCTCCCGCGGTCCGGGCGGGGCGGGGGGACTCGGCAGCGTCTGTGCGGTCGGGGAGGCGGGCAGCGGGGGGATGTAGACCCAGAGGTGCCCGAAAGCGACCAGCGCGTTAACCGCGGACCGCAGGCACCGGGCCAGAAGGAGACGCATACGGGGAGGATGCCCCCGGTCGCCGCTACCACGCCAGGGGTCTGACAGGACTGGCCGGTTCCGCTCAGGACCGGTCCATGCGCGGGGACTTGTATACGACGGGCCCGGCCGCTTCTCGCCGGTCATGGACGACGGCCCCACTCGTCGCCCCGGCGTGAGGGGTGAGGAGTGAGGCCGTCCAGGAGGCATCCGCGCGCCGGCGGCCTACTGTCCCCCGAGCCGTTCGTGGGGGATCTTCTCGCCGGCCTCGACCGCGAACGGCAGGCGGTTCTCCGCCGGGGGGAGCGGGCACGTGGCCAGATCGGTGTACGCGCAGGGCAGGTTGACCGCCCGGTTGAAGTCGACGCGCACCCCGCCCCCGGCGTCGGGTGCCGCGACGGAGACCGTACGGTTCGCCGCGTAGGTCGTGACGCCGGACGTGGCGTCCGTGAAGAGCACCAACAGGCTGCCGGGCTCACGGCCGTCGAACGCGGTCAGCCGGTGCGTCCCGCCGTCCAGCTCGAACTCGACCTGGCCCGGGGAGTCGTACACGTGCTGGAGTCCTTCCACCGCCGCGCCCACCGTCACCGCGCGCGGTGTCCCGTACGGCACGAAGCGGCCCGTACGGACCCAGCGCGGGTCGGGCTCGTACGCGGGGGCGGGGACGTGGGCGGTGAGCAGTGCGTTGTCCGGGTGGCGCGGGCGCACGATGTCGTGCCCGCCGCGCTTGGCGACCTCGATCACCGCGTCGCCCGCCCCGGCGTACACGCTGGAGCGTTCGGCGAGGATCCCGAAGCTGTACGTGCCGTGCACGGCCGCGCCGTCGACGGTCAGCTCCTCGCCCTCGTCCAGCTCCACCCGTACGCCGTCCGCCGTACTGGACCACGCGCCCGGCGCGTCGGGGAACCGGGCCGGCTCGGCGTCCAGCCAGCGCAGGCTGGTGACCGCGAGAAAGCCGTGCGGACCCGCGAGCACCCGCTCATGCGCGTCACGCCACCGCCGCCACTCCTCGGCGAAGGCCGCCCGGTCGACCCGGTCGATGTCCTGGACCGTCACAGTGATTCCCTCACGTTCTCTTCGAGGCGCCGGAAACCTCCGGCATGGAAGACCAGCGGGGGCACCCCGTGGTCGGCGTCCAGCTCGTGGATCCGCAGCAGGACGATGTCGTGGTCACCGGCTTCGACGTGCCGCTCCACGGTGCAGTCGAACCACGCGCTCGTGGCCTCGATCAGCACCGCCCCGTCGCGTGTGGCGCGCCAGTCGAGGCCGGCGAACCGGTCGCCCTCGCGGGCGGCGAGCCGCCGGCAGGCCCGTTCCTGGTGGGCGCCGAGCACGGAGACCCCGAGCCGCGGCCGGTCGCGCAGCACGGGCCAGGTGGTCGAGCTGTGGGCGACGCACACCGAGATCAGCGGCGGGTCGAGGGACACGGACGTGAAGGAGCTGGCGGCGAGGCCCACCGGCCGCCCGTCCACGAGCGCCGCGACGGCCGTGACCCCGGTGGGGAAGGTCCCGAAGACCTTCCGCAGATCGGTCGGGCGCAGGCCGTGGCGTGCGGGCGTCTTTTCGAGGCATTGCGTACGGCTGGTGCTCATCGTCGGTTCCATTCGCCGGCCAGCAGCTCGTAGCTGCGGACCCGGTCCGCGTGGTCGTGGGTGATGGTGGTGACGATCAGTTCGTCGGCGCCCGTGGCGTCGCGGAGGATCTCCAGCTGGTCGGCGACCTGTTCCGGCGAGCCGACGAACTGCGTTTCCAGACGGTCGGCGACCAGGGTCCGGTCCGCGTCGGACCAGACGTGGGCCCTGGCCTCCTCGGGTGTCGGGAACGGGATGGCACCCTCCCCTCTCCGGATGCCGCGCACCCACAGGCCGTAGCCGGCGGCCCGTTCGCGCGTGGTGGCCTCGTCCTCGGCGACGACGACGTCGGCGGAGACGCTGAGGTAGGGCCGGTCCAGGTCGGCGGAGGGCTTGAACGCCGCGCGGTACCCGGCGGCGGCCTCCAGCACACTGGACGGGCTGACGTGGTAATTCGCCGCGAACCGCAGGCCGTTGGCGCCCGCGACCTGGGCGCTGATGCCCGCGCTCGTACCGAGGATCCAGACCTGGAGGTCGGCCCCCTCGCCGGGCACAATGTGGGCCTCGACGCCCCCGCCGGTGGCGTACGTGCCGCCGAGCAGGGCGAGGATGTCGGCGATCTGCTCGTCGTACGGCTGGGATTCGGCGCCCGGCTGCTGGAGCAGCTGCTTGTGCAGGGCGAAGAGCGGGGAACGCAGGAGGTGTTCGAAGGAGAACGGGGCGGGGATCCGCAGCCCGTTCGGCGTGCGGCCGTCGACGACGGGGGTCGACGCGACCGGCGGAGCGTCCTTGGCGGGGAGGGCGCTGCCGCCGGAGCGGCCGAGGCCGAGGTCGAACCGGCCCGGGTACACCGTGTCGAGGAGGCCGAACTCCTCGACGGTGGACAGGGCGGTGCGGTGTCCCAGCTGGACGGCGCCGGACCCGAGCCGGATGGTGGAGGTCGCGGCGGCGGTGAGGGCGAGGACGACGGCCGGGGAGGTGCCCGCGACCCCGGGGTTGAGATGGTGCTCGGCGAACCAGTACCGGGCGTAGCCGAGGCGTTCGGCGTGCCGGGCGAGGTCGACGCTGTTGCGCAGCGCCTGGGCCGCGGTGGACCCGGAGGAGATCGGGACGAGGTCCAGGACCGCCAGCGGGGTGCGACGGGGGGCCATGATGATCGCTCCTTGTCAGCGCGGGGTGGGTGCGGGCGCGGCGGTGTCGTCCGTACCGGAGGCCGTACCGGAGGCGGAGGGGTCCGTACGGGCGGGGGCGCCGGCGTCGTCCGTCGTCCCGTCGGCGGGCGCGACCGGTCCCCACGTCCAGGGCGGGTCGGGGAGGTCCCGGCGCAGGGTGGGGGCGATCTCGGCCTGGAACAGCTCCAGGCTCGCCCGGTGCCGGGCCGGGGTCAGCCCCGAGGCGTCGGCGTGCAGGTGCAGCACGCTGTGCCCGAACTGTTCGTGGTAGCGGTGCACCTTCTCGATCACCTGCTGCGGGCTGCCGATGAGGGCGGAGCTGCGGGCGACGAAGTCCTCCAGGGTGGGGAAGACCGGCTCAAGTCCGAGCCGCTTCTGGAACGCCAACTGCCCTTCGAAGACGGGCCGGTAGGCCGCCACCGCCTCCTGCGACGTGCGGGCGGTGCAGAACCCGGCGGACCCCGCGCCGACGGTGGCGAGGGCAGGGTCGTGGCCGTAGTGCTCCCACCGTTCGCGGTAGTGGCGGACCAGTTCCGCGTACGGCTCGATCGGGTTGGTCACGTTGGCGGAGAACAGCGGGTCGCCGTAACGGGCCGCCAGGTCCACCGACTCCCTGCTGGTCGCGCTGCCGTGCCAGACGCGGACGGGCCGCTGGTACGGCCGGGGCCAGACCTCGGCGTCCTTCAACTCCCCCCGGAACGCGGGCGAGGCGGTGACCTTGTCGTTGCGCCAGATCTGCCGGAACAGTTCGTACGACTCTGCGTTGCGCTCCCACTGGTCCTCGGCGGTGACGTGGTACAGCTCGCGCTGGGCGGCTCCGTTGCCCTTGCCGATGATCAGTTCCAGACGGCCCTCGGACAGGTGGTCGAGCGTCGCGTAGTCCTCGTAGGCGCGGACCGGGTCGAGCAGGCTCAGGGTGGTCACCGCCGTGAACAGCCGGATCCTGCTGGTGAGCGCGGCGAGATGGCTCAGCACGACCGGCGGCGACGAGGAGATGAAGGGGCGCTCGTGGCGCTCGCCCACCCCGAAGCCGTCGAAGCCCAACTCCTCGGCGAGCAGGGCGTTGTCGATCACCTCCCGGAAGCGGTCGTGGGTCGATTTCCGGACGCGGGTGACCGGGTCGGGCGCGTGCACGATCAGGGTGATGGCGAGGAACTTCACGACGCGGCCTTCCGGTTGGCGGCTCCGGCCCGGTCGGACCGCACCGCGCCGGCCGCGCCGAGCCCCAAGTGCTCGCGCAGGGTGTCGCCTTCGTACTCGGTCCGGAAGACGCCCCTCTCCTGGAGCAGCGGTACGACGGTGTCGGCGAATTCGTCCAGGCCGCCGGGGGTCAGGTGCGGGGTGAGGATGAATCCGTCGCTCGCGTCCGACTGGACGAAGTGGTCGAGCGCGTCCGCGACGGTCGCCGGGGAGCCGATGAAGGACTGCCGCCCGGTCACCGCGATGATCAGCTCGCGGATCGAGAGGTCCTTCTCCTCGGCGAGGGCGCGCCACCGGGCGGCGGTGGCCAGCGGATCGCGGTGCATCCGTACGGAGGCCCGGCCGCGGGCGACCGTGTTCTCGCCGACGAGCGGGTCGACGGTGGGCAGCGGCCCGTCGGGGTCGTACGAACCGAGGTCGCGGTTCCAGAGCTGTTCGAGCAGTTTGATCGCGGTGGGGCCGCTGACCTGCTGGTGGCGGATGACGTCCGCCTTCTCCCTGGCGTCGGCGTCGGTGTCCCCGAGCACGAAGGTGACGCCGGGCAGGATCTTCAGGTCGTCGTGGGCGCGGCCGTACCGGGCGAGGCGCCGCTTGACGTCGGTGTAGAAGGCCTGGCCGTCCTCCAGGGTGCCGTGCCGGGTGAAGATGGCGTCCGCGCCCGAGGCCGCGAACTCCCTGCCCTCCTCGGAGTCGCCCGCCTGGAAGATGACGGGACGGCCCTGCGGGCTGCGGGGCACGTTGAAGTGGCCGCTGATGCCGAACTGGTCGACGTGGTGGTCGAACCGGCCGGGCGCCGGATCGGTGAGGAAGACCCCGGCGTCCTGGTCGGCGGCTATCTCGTCCCCGCGCCAGGAGTCGAACAGCTCCCAGGTCGCGGCGAGGAACTGCCGGGCGCGCAGGTAGCGGTCCTCCTGGGCCAGGAAGCCGCCGCGCCGGAAGTTCTGCCCGGTGAACTCGTCCCAGGAGGTGACGACGTTCCAGGCGGCCCGGCCCGCGGACAGGTGGTCGAGTGTGGCGAACTGCCGGGCCACTTCGTACGGTTCGTTGAACGTGGAGTTGATCGTCCCGGCGAGGCCGAGCTTGTCGGTGACGGCGGCCAGGGCGGTCAGGACGGTGAAGGTGTCGGGGCGGCCGACGACGTCGAGGTCGTAAATCTCCCCGTTCTGCTCGCGCAGCCGCAGCCCCTCGGCCAGGAAGAGAAAGTCGAACTTGGCGCGCTCCGCCGTCCTGGCGAGGTGCGCGAAGGAGCTGAAGTCGATCTGGCTGCCGGCGGCGGGGTCGCTCCACACCGTGCTGTTGTTCACGCCGGGGAAGTGGGCGGCGAGGTGGATCTGCTTGACGGGCTTGCTCATGCGGGGTGCGTCC
Organism: Streptomyces sp. NPDC088261; assembly: GCF_044740805.1. Lineage (NCBI taxonomy): Bacteria > Bacillati > Actinomycetota > Actinomycetes > Kitasatosporales > Streptomycetaceae > Streptomyces > Streptomyces sp. NPDC088261. The sequence goes on along the minus strand of NZ_JBIURL010000002.1, from coordinate 682,682 downwards.
TTACGTGTCTTCGGAGCTCTCTTCCGAGCGGGCGAGGCCGGGGCGCGCTCAGAGCGCGGCGTACCGGTTCGCGGGGCGGGGCAGGCCGAGCAGGCCCCGCAGGGTGGCCGCCTCGTAGGCGGTACGGAACGCACCGCGCCGCTGGAGTTCCGGCACCAGGCCCCGGGTGATCCGCTCCAGGTCGTGGGGCAGGACGGCGGGCCGCAGGCGGAACCCGGTCAGGCCGGCCTCCTGGCCTTCGAGGAGCAGGTCGGCCAGCTCGGCGGGCGTACCGGTGAAGATCCGGGCGTCACTGGTGTACGGGGCGCCCGCGCGCTCCTCCAGGCGCGCCCGGCGGTCGGCGGCGGCCGCCGGGTCGTCGTCGAGGAAGACGACCAGGTCGCCGAAGACGTGGACGGTCTCACGGTCGCGGCCGGCGGTCGCCTGCGCGGCGCGGATCTCGGTGAGGATCGCCCGGATGTCCCCGGTGTCGCGCGGCGTGATGAAGCCGACGTCGGCCGAGGTGGCGACGAGGCGGAACGGTTCCGCACGGTGGGCGAGGGCGGCGACGACCGGCTGTCCCTGCGGCGGGCGCGGGGTGATGGAGGGGCCCTTGACGCTGAACCGCTCCCCCGTGAAGTCGATGTAGTGGAGCTTGTCGCGGTCGATGAAGCGGCCGGTGGCGGCGTCGCGGATCTCCGCGTCGTCCTCCCAGCTGTCCCACAGCCTGCGCAGCACTTCGACGTAGTCGCCCGCCTCGTCGAACAGCTCCTTGAGGAGGGCCAGGCCCGCGGGCGAGTCCAGCTCGTCGGCGCGCAGCCGGACGGCCGGCCTGCGCCCGAAGTGCGGGGCCTCGTCGGCGCGTCCGGACACCTTGACCTGGACGCCGGCCCGGCCGGCGCTGACGTGGTCCAGGGTGGCGATGGCCTTGGAGACGTGGAACGGCTCGGTGTGCGTGACGACGGCGGTCGGGATCAGCCCGATGTGCCGGGTCAGCGGGGCGACCCGGGCGGCGACCAGTACCGCGTCGAGCCGGCCCCGTACCTGATCGGTACGGCCGTCGGGCCCGGCGGAGGACGACGACTGGAGGCTCAGGGAGTCCTCGATGGTCACGAAGTCCAGCAGGCCCCGCTCGGCCTCGGTCACCAGGTCGGTCCAGTACCGCGCGGTGAACAGGTCGCGGGGCCGGGCCCCCGGCTCGCGCCAGGCGGCGGGATGCCAGCCCGCGGCGTCGAGGGCGACGGCCAGATGGAGGGGTGAGGGTGCTGAAGGCATGGCGGTATCGCTTCCCGCTCGGAAATCTCGTGGACTCGAAAAGGTGGATCCGAACGTCACGGGGTCGCGGAGCTCACCCGGACCGGGGGAACTCCTGGACATGCCGGGTGCCTTCCGTCTCCGGGGCTGTCTGTCCCGGGCGGAGGTCGGCGGACGTGCGTCGGAGGGCGCTGTACGTCGGGGCCGTGCGGCGGAGAAGGTGCCGCTACGGGGTGGGCCGCGGCGCGGCGTTCACGTACGCCGGACACAGGGCGCCGGCGACACGCTGGAGATCGATGTGACGCCGGGAGAACATGCCGACGGCGCGGGGGTGGCTCCTGACGGCGAAGGCCGTGCGCGTGCCGTACCGTCCTCGCACTGCCGTCACCTCCCGCCTCGACCGTTCGTACCGGTCCGAGCTCTCGCGCTTGCGCTGCCGTCTTCGGCGCCGCCGGGTCGTCACCTGGAGCACCCCGCCGCGTCTGGAGGGTTGCCGGTCAGCCAACCAGGGCTTGTCGCTGACACTCATAACCTGCGTGAACGGTAACTCCGCATCGGTGTCCGGCACAATCCCCACCCGATGACCCTCGATGCCCACGGACCGGCCCCCGGGCCCGCACCGGCCCGGGCGTGACCGGCGCGCGGGCGCGGTCGGTCCCGGTCGGTGTCCGCCGTTCCGTCCGGCCGGCGCCGCCAACCCCCCTGCGCCCCGGGGGATTTGTAACGGGACGATCATCAAAACGCTGCGCCGGATTGCCGGATTGTGACGGCGTGCGGACAGTACGTAACGTCTCGTGTCGGGGCCATGACATCTCCCGGAAACGGTTGTCCCGCCGGAACGGGCCGGTGCATCGTCACTGGGCGGCGTCCGACTCCCGTACGCCGTACCCCGGTTGAGGCGCGCGCACCACCCCGCGCCACCGACACGAAGGACACCCCCCATGGCAGCAGTGCGTACGAACAAACGGCGTATCGCCACCGCGATCGCCACCGCGGCGACCGTGGCCGCGATCCTCGGAGCGGGCACCGCCCTGCCGGCCCAGGCCGCCCCGGCCGAAGGCAGAGTCCTGCACGCCGGCTCCGCCGACGCCGTCAGCGGCAGCTACATCGTCACGCTCAAGAAGACGGCCGGCTTCTCGGCCAGGGCCACCGAGGGCAAGCAGCTCATCGCCGGGTACGGCGGCAAGGTGACGCGTACGTACACCTCCGCGCTCAACGGCTACGCGGCCTCCCTCAGCGGCACCGAGGCCGCGCGGCTCGCCGCCGACCCGGCCGTCGAGTCGGTCGAGCAGGACCAGAAGGTGTACGCGACGGCCACCCAGACCAACGCCCCCTGGGGCCTGGACCGCATCGACCAGGCGAACCTCCCGCTGAACGGCACGTACACCTACCCGGACTCGGCGGGCGGCAACACGACCGTCTACGTCCTGGACACCGGGGTGCGCATCACCCACCAGCAGATCGCGGGCCGCGCCTCCTACGGCTACGACTTCGTCGACAACGACGCCACCGCGCAGGACGGTTACGGCCACGGCACGCACGTCGCCACCACCGTCGCGGGCACCACCTACGGCGTCGCCAAGAAGGCGAAGATCGTCGCGGTCCGGGTCCTCGGCAACGACGGCTCCGGCACCACGGCCGGCGTCATCGCGGGCGTGGACTGGATCACCGCCAACCACGTGGCGTCCTCCGTCGCGAACGTCTCGCTCGGCGGCGGCGCCAGCACCACGCTCGACAACGCGGTGAAGAACTCGATCGCCTCCGGCGTCACGTACTCCATCGCGGCGGGCAACGCCGGTGCCCCGGCGGCCAACTACTCCCCCGCCCGCGTGCCCACCGCGCTCACGGTCGGCGCCACCACCAGGACGGACGCGAGGGCCTCGTACTCCAACTACGGCGCGTCCGTGGACCTCTTCGCCCCCGGCTCGGCCATCACGGCGGGCTGGAACAGCTCCGACACCGCGACCTACACCGGCGACGGCACCTCGTTCGCCGCCCCGCACGTCGCGGGCGCCGCCGCGGTCTACCTGACGAACCACCCCGGCGCCTCCCCGGCGACCGTGGCCGCCGCGCTGGTGAACGGCGCGACGTCCAACGTCCTGACCGGCATAGGCACCGGCTCGCCGAACAAGCTCCTCAAGCTCGTCCCGTAACGTCCCCGCACCACACGTCCCCGTACCACCGCGAGTCCCGCCGCCCGGCCCCCGGGCGGCGGGACTTCCGCGCCGCTACCCCTAGGGCGTGTCCGCAAAGTGGGGTCTGGCTCGCGGCGTCTGGCACGCGCGCTCGCGGCGTTGTCGGACCCACCCCGTACGTCCAGTACGGGGTGGGTCCTCCGCCTTGCGATCGCACGCACCAGACACCGCGAGCCCCGCCCTCCGGGCGGACGACCCCACTTCGCGGACACGCCCTAGTGCGTCACGCGCGTCACCGTGGGCGGCCGGGGCTGGAGTTCGCCGTCCAGGTACAGGTCGACCCGCTCGTTGTAGAAGGCGACCAGTCCGGCGATCGGCGCGAGCTGACGGGTCGGGAAGTCGTACGCCCACACCAGGTCGTCGTGGACACCGGCGGGCGTCTCGACCGACCAGTAGCCGCTGGTCCGTCCCTTGTACGGGCAGGCGGTCACCGTGTCCGTGGGCAGCAGGAGCGTGAAGTCGACGTTCAGACGGTCGAGGTAGTACCGCGTGGGCAGGCCCGTCTCGAACACCATGACCGAGGTGTCCGCCTCCGCCAGGACGACCCCGTCGAGTTCGACCCGGATCTCACGGCCGGAGCGCAGGGCGTCCACGCGGGTGTACGGGCTCCTCGGGTGGACAAAGACCTGCTCGTCCTCCTCGTACCACGCGTCGAGCGTCTCCCAGCGGAACCTGACCGTCCCCTCCAGGCCCTCGGACGCCCCCTCGGCCCACAGCCACCCGGCGTCGGGGACGACCCGGTCCCCCGCCTTCAGAGCCTGCCGCCGCGCGGGTCCGGGCGCCAGCTTGAGGACGCGGTCCTCGTCCACCAGCTCGCAGTCGACCAGGTCGCCGACCGGGACCGTGTACTGCGGATAGCCGGGCCACTCCCACACGTACCGCGCCCGCAGGGTGTCCACCACCGCGCGCCCGCCGAGAAAGCCGCGGATGCGGCGGGGCACCGGCTCGACGTGGCCGGCCGGTGTGATCATTCGGGGCTGGTTCGGCACTGCTTCCGTCATGATCACCATTGTCCACCGGCGCCTGCCCGCCCGCATCCAGACCCGGCCGCCCACAAGCCTGCACTCGCCCCGCCCCGCCGGCGAACCGGCGGGGCGGGGCGAGCGGGCCCCGACCGTCAGGCCGTGTGCAGCGTCAGGCCGTACCGGCTCAGCACCGGATTGATCGGCTGGTAGAACGACTGGCCACCGGAGGTGCAGTTGCCCGAGCCGCCCGAGGTGATGCCCTGGGCCTGGTCGCCGCTGATGTACGAGCCTCCCGAGTCACCGCCCTCGACGCAGACGCTCGTCCCGGTCATCGCGTACACCGCGCCCTGGCTGTAGTTGACAGTGATGTTCTTGCCCTGGATGACACCGCAGCGCCAGTGCGTCGTGGAGCCCGAGCGGCAGATCGACGCACCGACGGGCGCCTCGTTGGAGCCGCGGACCAGCTGGTCGGAGACCGTGCCCCAGCCGAGGACGACCGGGACGGTCCACCAGCCGCTGCCGACGTTCACCCACGCGTAGTCGTTGCCGGGGAAGGTCGAGCCCTGGAAGTTGCCGATGTACGAGCGGTCCCAGCCGTAGACCGCGGCGCCCGTGCCCCCGCAGTGACCGGCGGTCACGAACCCGCCGTACACGGAGAAGCCGATGGAACAGCGCACGTTGCCCGTGTAGTACGGGTCGCCGCCGACCGTGCCCGCGGCGGTGGTACGCGGCGCCTCGGCGGTCTCGGCGACCGTGACCGGCCCGGTCTTGAGGGCCTTGGCGACGAAGGCGCGGACATCGTTGTCGTCCTTGCGCTCCGCGACCACGTTGACCACGACCTGGTTGGTCCTGGGGTCGACCTGCCAGCTGCTGACGCCGGCCGGCGCGGTGAGCTTGTCGATCCGCTTCTTCGCCGCGTCGAGCTGCCGCTCGCTGTGGCGGACCAGCCGGACGGCCGCACCGGTGGCCCGTACGGCGGCGGCCTTCTCGTCACCGGCGAGCGCGACGGTCAGGGTGCCGCCTGCGGGGTCGAACCAGGAACCCGCGTAGGAGGATCCCGCCACGCGCTGTGCCTTCGTGTCGACCGCCGTCGCCGTCTTCTCGGCGGCGAGGCGGGCCGTGGCCTGTTCCTTCGTCAGCCCGAGGTCCTTCTGGAGGGCGGTGAGCAGACCCCCGGAGGCCGGAGCCTCGGCGGACGGAGCGGACGGAGCGGCGGGGGCGGCGGTGGCCGGGGCGAACCCGGCCGTCGACCAGGCGCCGACCAGGAGGAGGGCGGACAGGCCGGTACGTATGACAGTGCTGTGTCTCAAGGGAAGTGGCCCTTCTGTGTTCCAGTGACGTGGGGGTGGAACAGCAGGCACCTGAGAGCGCTCTCAGGCGTGCCAGCCGGAGCCTAACGGAGGTTCATGGGCAGGTCCATGCCAATCGCCGGACTCCCCCGCTCCGCCCCCTCCGGTCCGCTCACTCCCCGGCGTGCGGGCGCAGCGGGTCGACCGAGCGCAGGGACCCGTTCGCCAGCGTGACGATCGCGCCGCCCGTCCGCATCGGGGCCACCCCCTCCTGCATCCCCGAGGTGCTCGTCCCCATCGCGGCCGTCTGCCACCGCTTGGCGCCCGTCCGCAGGTCGAGGGCGACCAACCGCCCGCTGTAGCTGGACAGATAGAGCGCCCCCTCCCGCTCCGAGGCGGTCGGCGGCCCCAGCAGGTCCACGCCGGTCTCCCGGCTCCACACCCGGTCACCGGTGTCCGGATCGACCGCCGTGACCCGTCCGGTCTGCTGGACGAACACCAGGAGGCCGCCCGCCGACGCCGGCCTGCCCTCCGGGTGCGAGGCCAGCGCGACCGTCCGCCGGGCGCCCGTACGGACATCGACCTTCACGAGCGAGGCGTACGACATCTCGGGACCGTCGTCCGGTACGAGGAGGTGGAGTGCGCCGTCCACGATCCCGATCGAGTGGTCGGCCCCCTTCACCCGGGCCACCTCCCCGGGCGTGCCCTTCTCCGGGTCGAGCCGCAGCAGCGTCGTCGTGCGGTCCTCGGAATCCGGCGTGCAGACGGCGTACGGCACGGCGCCGGACACGAGCGGTACGCAGTCCGCCCCCTCGGGCACCGACGCCGACCAGAGCCGTTCGCCGGTCGCGGCGTCGCGCGCGACCAGCGCACCGCCGGAGTAGGTGTCGCTGGACAGCACCGCGCTGCCGAAGAACACCGCAGGTCGGTTGGCGACGCGCTTCGTCCAGAGCGGTTTCCCCGACTCCCGGTCCAGGACGATCAGATCGGCCCGCAGTCCGTCCCCCGAAGCCGGGCCGACCACGAGCACCTGACCGGACCGTACGTCGATCGCGCTCGGGGTCCCCACGTCCGTGTACGGAACCCGCCAGACGACCTTGCCCGAGGCCGCGTCGACGCGGGCGGCGGAGAAGCCGTCCCCCCAGCAGTAGAGGGCGAGTTCGTACGGCCGGCAGCCCTCGACGGCGGCGAAGGGGCCGTTCCCGTTCGAGCTCGGCAGCGTCAGGTACCAGGGTCTCCACCCCGTGGGCAGAGCCGCCTCCAGCAGGGGCGGGCGGGCGGAGGCGGTCCCGGCGGGCGCCTGGCTGCCACCGGCCGGACCCCGCTCGTCCCCGGAGCCGTTGGTCAGCAGCGCCGCTCCGGCGCCGAGGCCCGCCACGGTGAACGCGGCCGCCGCGGCGAGCGAGACACGGCGCAGGAAGGACCGGCCCGGCCGCTCCCCGGCGCCGGCCGTGGGGGCCGGACCGGGCGTGGAGTCTGCCGTCGGGGTGGAGCCGGCCGTCCCGGTGGAGGCGGTCATGGATGTCGGGCCGGCCGCGGGCGCCGTGCCGGCCGCGGGCGTGGGGTCGGCCGTGGAGGCCGGGGCCGCGGGGTCGGCCGTGGAGGCCGGAGCGGCCGCCGGCGAGGGGACGGCGGCGGGCGTCGGGTCGGTCGTGACCGGGGCGACGGCCCCCGCCCCCGGGGCCGGATCGGCCGGCACCTCCCACGCGCCGTCCTCGGGCAACTCCTCCAGCATCTTGGCCAGTTCACCCAGCCCCGGCCGCTCCGCCGGCTCCTTCGCCAGGCACCGTTCGACGATCCGGCGCAGCGGCGCCGCCACGCCGTCCAGGACGGGCTGTTCGTGCACCACCCGGTACATCGTGAGGTACGGATTCTCGTCGTCGAAGGGCCCCCGCCCGGTGGCCGCGTACATGAGCAGCGCGCCGAGCGAGAAGACGTCCGAGGCGGCGGTCACCTCGCGGGGGCGGTTCAGCTGTTCCGGCGACATGAACGGCGGTGTGCCCAGGACCCGTCCGGTGGTGGTGTACGACTGGTGGTCGGCCGCGCGGGAGATGCCGAAGTCGATGACGCGCGGCCCGTCCCGCGCCATCAGCACGTTCGCCGGTTTGAGGTCGCGGTGCACCACGTCGGCGCGGTGGATGTCGTCGAGCGCCTCCACCAGCCCCAGGGCGAGCCGCCGTAACTCGGCGGGCGGCAGCGGGCCTTCCCCGCCCACCCGGTGCGACAGGGTGGGCCCCGGCATGTAGAGCGTGGCCATCCAGGGCTGGACGGCGTCGGGATCGGCGTCCACCACCGACGCGGTGAACGCGCCGCTGACCCGTCGGGCGGCGGCCACTTCCTGCCGGAACCGGGTCCTGAACTCGTCGTCCCCGGCCAGTTGGGCATGCACCACCTTCACCGCCACCCGCATGCCGGACGCCGAACTCGCCAGATAGACCACGCCCATGCCCCCGGAGCCGAGCCGGTCCAGCAGCCGGTAGCCGCCGATCGACTCCGGATCCACCGCGCTCAGCGGCACCCGTCCACGTCCTTCCCCCACCCACCGCGGCGACGCGGTCAGCCGTCACCTGGGCAGCAGTCTGCCGGGCGCCGCGATCTCCGTCACGCGGACAGCCGTTTTTCGCCGCGGGTTTCTCCGGGGCTTCCGGGTCCCCACCTCCGTTCACCGAGTCGGAATCGCCCCGACTCTTGACAGAAACGGCGGCGGATTACAGCCTATGGCAACGTTGTCAGGCGAGCTGAGCCAGGTCGCCTGCTCCTGCGGGCCCACCTGGAATGGACGTCTTGCACATGTCGAATCAGTCGCCACACCCCTCCCGTCGGACTGTCGTCACCACGGGATCGACCCTGCTCGCCGGTCTCGGCCTCGGCCTCGCGCTGCCCGGCACCAGCCGCGCCGCCACCGCCACCGCCGGGGGTACGGCCACCGCGCGCGGTGAACTCGCCGCCTACCGCCCCGTCGCGGTCTCCTCCACCGACTACGCGCCCACCCCGGCCGAGTTCGTCGTGGACAAGCTCAACTCCGGCGGTGTACGGGGCACCGGCTGGCGCGCGGCGGCGGGCGACCCGCAGTGGATATCCGTCGACCTCCAGGCCGACTGCACCGTGGACTCCATCTCCCTCACCTTCGAGGCGGCGTCCAACGACCCGGTGTTCGTGCCCCCCACGAGCGGCAACCCGCGCACCGACACCACCGGTCAGGAGATCCTGTCCAGTTACGCGGTCGACTTCGTGGTCGAGACGTCCCGGGACCACCGCACCTGGACCGCCGTCCACCGCACGACCTCGGGCCAGGGCGGGCTCGTGGAGATCAAGCCGGCCAAGCCGGTGGCCGCCCGGTGGGTACGGCTCACCGTGAACAAGCGCTCCAACGCCAACCCGCTGGGCCTCAACGGCTTCGAGGTGTACGGCACGGCCAAGGGCCACCGCCCCGCCGCCACCGGCTGGACCGACTGGGGCACCCACACCCACAAGGCCCCCGCGCTCGACGTGGCCGACGACGGCACCGTACCGCTGGAGTCGGGGTGGACCCTGACCATGGACGACTGGGCCGGCGGCGAGGGCGCCGACCTGTCCCGTACCGCGGTGGACACGAGCCGCTGGCTGCCCGCGACGGTTCCCGGCACCGTCCTGGCGACGCTGGTCGACCAGGGCCATCTGCCCGACCCGGTGGCCGGCCTGAACAACCTCCACGTCCCGGAGGCCCTGTCCCGCCACTCCTGGTGGTACCGGCGCGGCTTCAGCCTGCCGAAGGGGCTGCGCACCGGCGCGGGGCGGCACGTGTGGCTGGAGTTCGACGGCGTCAACCACAAGGCGGACGTGTGGCTCAACGGCAAGCAGGTCGGCGGGCTGACGTTCCCCTTCGCCCGCTCCGCGCACGACGTGACGGACCTGCTGGTACGGGGCGAGCAGGCGCTGGCCGTGAAGATCTCGCCGATGCCCTTCCCCGGCAGCCCCGGTGACAAGGGCCCGGCCGGCGAATCCTGGGTGGACGCCGGCGCCAACATGATGAACCGCAACTCCCCCACGTATCTGGCCTCCTCGGGCTGGGACTGGATGCCGGCGGTCCGTGACCGCGTCTCCGGCATCTGGAACCACGTACGGCTGCGCTCGACCGGCCACGCCGTCATCGGCGACCCCCGGGTGGACACCAAGCTGCCGGACCTGCCCGACACGAGCAGCGCCGAGGTGACGATCGTCGTCCCGGTCCGCAACGCCGACTCCGCCGACCGGCAGGTGACCGTCACCGCCTCGTTCGACGGCGTCAAGGTCTCCCGGAGCGTCACGGTGGCCGCCGGCGCCACGGCCGAGGTCACCTTCGCCCCGGCCGACTACAGCCAGCTGCGCCTCCGCAAGCCCAAGTTGTGGTGGCCCAACGGCTACGGCGAGCCGAACCTGCACGACCTGACCCTGGTCGCGTCCGTCGGCGGCGCGGAGAGCGACCGGCGCACCACCCGTTTCGGCATCCGCCAGTTCGGCTACGAGTTCGACGTGAAGCTGCCCTTCACCGGCGGCAGCGACGCGTACACGCAGTCCGTGGACCTGGGCAGCCGCACGGCGCGGTACGTACGGATCAAGTGTCTGACGCGCGCGACGAGTTGGGGCTCGTCGCTGTGGACCCTGTCGGTCTTCGACAGCGGTGTGCCCGGCACGGACCTCGCCAAGGGGAAGACGGCCACCGCCTCCTCCGTGGACGAGTCGGGCAACCCGGCCTCCCACGTCACCGACGGCGACCCGGCGACCCGCTGGTCCTCCTCGTTCGAGGACGACCAGTGGATCCAGGTCGACCTGGGCGCGTCCGTCTCCTTCGACCGGGTGGACCTCACCTGGGAGCAGGCGTACGCGAAGACGTACGTCGTGCAGATCTCCGCCGACGGGGACACGTGGACGGACGCGAAGTCCGTCGACAACTCCGCCGTACCGCTGCCGTTCCAGAGCGGCAACGCGAGCCTCCAGACGGTGGACTTCGCCGCCAGGACCGGCCGTTACGTCCGGATCAACGGCGGCGCCCGCGCGACCAGCTGGGGTTCCTCGCTCTGGACGCTGTCGGTGATCGACACCGCCGCGCCGGGCACGGACCTCGCGCTGCACAGGACGGCGACCGCGTCCTCGGAGGACGGCTCCAACAAGGCCGCCAACGCCACCGACGGCAACCCCGGCTCCCGCTGGTCCTCGTCCTACGAGGACAACCAGTGGATCCAGGTCGACCTGGGCTCCTCCGTCTCCTTCGACCGCGTGGTCATCGTGTGGGAGGCGGCCTACCCCAAGACGTACACGATCCAGGTCTCCGACAACGGCGACTCGTGGACGGACATCACGTCCGTCGACAACACACCGGACCCGCTGAAGATCAGTGTGAACGGGGTACGGGTCTTCTGCCGGGGCGGCAACTGGGGCTGGGACGAGCTGCTGCGCCGGATGCCCGCCGCCCGGATGGACGCGGCGGTCCGGATGCACCGCGACATGAACTTCACGATGATCCGCAACTGGGTGGGGTCGGTCAACCGCGAGGAGTTCTTCGCCAGTTGCGACGAGCACGGGATACTCGTCTGGAACGACTTCCCCAACGCCTGGGCGATGGACCCGCCGGACCACGACGCGTTCAACGGCCTGGCGCGGGACACCGTCCTGCGCTACCGCATCCACCCCAGCGTGGTGGTCTGGTGCGGCGCCAACGAGGGCAACCCGCCGGCGGCGATCGACAACGGGATGCGGGACGCGGTCGAGTCCACGGCGCCGGGCATCTTCTACCAGAACAACTCGGCGGGCGGCATCGTCACCGGCGGCGGCCCGTACGGCTGGGTCGAGCACGAGCGCTACTTCTCGCCGTCCACGTACGGCAGCGGCAGCTTCGGCTTCCACACCGAGATCGGCATGCCCGTGGTGTCGACGGCGGAGAGCACGCGCAGCCTCGTCGGCGACGAGCCGGAGTGGCCGATCGGCGGTGCGTGGTACTACCACGACTGGAGCACGCGGGGGAACCAGGCGCCGCAGAACTACCAGGCCGCCATCGAGACGCGTCTCGACAAGGCCCACGACCTGGACGACTTCGCGCGCAAGGCGCAGTTCGTCAACTACGAGAACACCCGCGCCATGTTCGAGGCGTGGAACGCCCACCTGTGGAAGGACGCCAGCGGACTCATGCTGTGGATGTCCCACCCGGCGTGGCACAGCACGGTGTGGCAGACGTACGACTACGACTTCGACGTCAACGGCACCTACTACGGGGCGCGGGCGGCGTGCGAGGCCGTGCACGTCCAGGCCGATCCGCAGAGCTGGCAGGTCATCGCGGTCAACCACACGCCCGACGCACTGAAGGGCGCGACGGTCTCCGCGCGGTACTTCGACCTGTCGGGACGGCAGCTCGGCGCGACCCGCACGGCGCGGGTGGACGTCGCCCCGTCGACCACGGCGGACGCGTTCACCGCCGGCTGGACGAAGGACCAGCCGGACTTCCACCTCCTGCGGCTGCGCCTGGAGGACAGCCGGGGCAGGACGCTGTCGGAGAACACGTACTGGCGCTACCGCGAGGCCGCCGACATGAAGGCGCTCAACCGCGCGAAGGCCGTCAAGGTCTCCGCCGACCTCGGCCGGGTGACGAAGGCGGGGGCGCGCCGCGAGCTGACGGCGACCGTCCACAACCGCGGTTCCGCGGTGGCCGCGATGGTACGGCTCTCGCTGCTCGACGCCACCAGCGGCGAGCGGGTGCTGCCCACGCTGTACAGCGAGAACTACGTGTGGCTGCTGCCCGGTGAGTCGCGGAGCGTCACGCTCTCCTGGCCCGCCGAGGCACTGCCGTCGGGGCGGCCCGCCCTGCGGACCGAGGGGTACAACGCGGCGCGGTCGGTGGCGCGCGCCTGACCCCTGACCATGCCGCGAGGGCCGGGGGGCAGTGCCGCCCCCCGGCCCTCGCTTTCGGTTCGGATGCCGCGCGCGGGTGCCGGCCGCGGCACCCGCGTTCGGGCTCCGGGTGTCAGGCTCCCGTGCCCGCGGTGAACACACCGATCGTCGGCACCGACGCCTTGCCGGTGTTGGTCACACTGCCCCCGGTCCAGGCGACCTTCAGCGCGTCCTTCTCGTCGGGCGGGGTGATGAGCACCGACGCCGGGGTGACCGTCGTGACCCCGGTGATCTCGGGGTTGCCGAAGGTCATGGGCGCCCACGCGCTGCGGCCGGGGGCGAGCTTGACAAGGGTGCCGGTCACCTTGGCGCGCTCGGGGTCCACCGAGACCTGCTGTCCGGCCTTGTTCAGGAACGCGAGCCCGGGAAAGCCGTCGACGGTGCAGGTGTGGCCGGACGTGTTGGTCAGGACGAGGGCGAAGTTCTCCTGGCCGGCTCCCGGGCGGTTGGGGCCGACGGACGCCTTGACGTCCGGCGTGTGGCAGCGTTCGCCGCCCGCGGACGTGCTCGTGCCACCGCTGTGCGTGGACGAGCCGGACGTCCCGCCGCTCTTCGTGCCCGAGCCGGCGGAGCCGGTGGACGGGGAAGAAGTAGGGGCGGAGGTGGTGCCGGACGCCGTGGGGTCCGGGTCGGGCGTCGCCGTACCGGACGGGTCGCCGCCCACCGGGACGGCGGGTCCGCCGACGGTGTGCGGGGCCGAGGCCGCGGGATCGTCCTTGCCCCCGCAGCCCGTCAGCAGCGCGGCGGCCGCGACCACCAGGGCGCCGCCCGCCGCGAGCCGGATGGCCCGCCGCCGTGCGAGCGGGGACCGGGGTCGTACGGGGAACGTCTCCTCGTTCTCGGTCATGTCTGCCGTCACTCCTTCTCCGTACGAGGTCCTTCCGGACCGTCATTCCCGCACCACCCGGCGTTCGGGCCGGTGCGGCCCGGCGCCGCGGTGCGCTCCACCCCGGTTCGATGACGGGCCCGGCGCGAAAGTTCACGCCCGTTCCCGAAAACTTCCGGCGGCCCCGCGCGGGGTCTCAGCCCGAGACCCGCAGGCTGCGCAGGATCCGGTCGGTCGGGTCGTCGCCCGCACCCCGTCTGATCTGGACGTACGCCTGCGGGGCGCCGTCCCGTACCGGTGTGAGCGCGACCTCCTCCAGCGACCGCCCGGCCGTGCCGCAGGAGGACCAGGTCCGTATGCGACCGTGCCAGGAGGCGTCCGAGAACGTACGGCTGCCGTCGTACCGGCAGGCGCGGTGGCTGATCGCGTCGACCCGGTCCGCCAGGTCACGGTCGGCGCCGAGCCCCACGAACACCCCGCTGACCTCCGCGCCGAGGTCGGGCCAGCGTCGCACATCCCCGGCGACGGTCAGCCCGGGGGCGTGGTGGTCCGGCAGTCCGAGCGCCTCGGGCGTCCAGCCGGAACCGGCCAGCTGCCCGGCCCAGGCGGCGGGCACGTCCACCTGGATACGGCCGGTGGCGTCGCTCACGCGCTGCACGGCGGGCGTCGGGGGATCGGTCTGCCACCGTACGGCGGCGACCGCGCCGAGCGCGACGACGGCCAGGGTGGCCACGGCGGCGAGCAGCCGCCCCGGGCGGGCCCGGCGCGGTCTCCGGCCGGCCGGGTGGCCGTCGGCCGGTGCGGCCAGCCGTTCCAGTTCGCGCGCGAACGCCTCGGCCGTCGGCCAGCGCCGCTCGCGGTCGCTCTCCAGGGCCCGGAGGACGGCCCGCCGGACCGCCGGAGGCAGCCCGGGCCGCAGCCGGTCCGGCGGCACGATCTTCCCCGGCGGGCCCGGGACCACACCGGTCAGCAGGTGGTGGAGCAGCGCCCCCAGGCTGTAGACGTCGGCGCGCGCGTCGATGCCGTCGCTCTGGTCGAGCTGTTCCGGCGCGGCGTAGCCCGCGGACCCGACGGTCAGGGTCAGCCCGGAGGCCTGCGCCAGGCTCTTGGCGAGGCCGAGGTCCGCGACCAGTACCCGCTCCCCGCCGTCCGGGGCGGTCGCGACCAGCACGTTCGACGGTTTGATGTCCCGGTGTACGGCCCCGGCGCGGTGCAGCGCGGCCGCTCCCCTGGTGGCCGCGGCGGTGAGCCGCAGCGCCTCCGCCACCGGCAGCGGCCCGGCCGCGAGGCGGTCCTCCAGGGTGCCCCGGTCCGCGTACTCCATGACGAAGTAGGGCCGGTCCTCGGAGTGCTCGCCGATGTCGAAGACCTGGACGAGTCCGTCGGAGGCGGCGCGGCGCAGCAGCCGTGCCTCCGACAGGAACCGCTCCCGGATGTCGAGCCGGTACGCCCAGTTCTCCGCCATGACCTTGATGGCGACGGGCGCCTGGAGCCGGTCGTCGTGGGCCAGCCACACGACACCGAAGGCGCCCGTGCCCAGGCGTCGCTCGACGCGGTAGCGACCGATCCACTGAGGTGAAGACATGTGATTATCATGCCTGGGTGATTTCACTCTGCACGCATACCCCATGAGCTGGACACCCGACACCGAGGCCCTGGCGGCCCGCGCCGCGGCCGGGGACCCGGCGGCGCTGGACCAGCTCCTGCGGGAGATCTGGCCCGAGACGGTCCGGCGCTGCGGCCGGTTCCTGCTCTTCCGGGAGGACGCCGAGGAGGCCGCGCAGGACGTCCTGCTCCAGGTCTCGCGCCACATCCACCGCTTCGAGGGCCGCAGCCGGTTCAGCACGTGGCTCTACACGGTGGTGGCCAACTGCGCCCGGCAGAAGTACCGCGAGCTGAAGCGCCGGGCCGGCGAGACGCCCCTGTCCTCCGAGGTGACGGGCCGCGCGGATCCCCGGACGACCAGTGTGATCGCCGGGTCCCGCGTGGACCTGCTGGAGGCGCTGGAACGGCTCGAACGGGACAGCCCGCACCTGGTGGAGCCGCTGGTCTACCGCGACATCTGTCAGATGGAGTACGCGGAGATCGTGGAGCGGATGGGCATCCCGCTGGGCACGGTGAAGTCCCGGCTGCACCACGCCCGCCGCCAGGTCAGACCGTGGCTGGCGGAGAACTCCTGACCCGGCCGGGAGGGCGACGGTACGCCGCCGCCCACCCACCGCCGTCCTACACCGTGTCCTGGTGGTCCCGCCGGAGGTCGAAGCCCAGCGCCCGGATGTTCTCCAGCCGGCCGTACGGGCTCCGCGCCGCACCCTGGTCGCGGGTGAGGCTGGTGAATCCGCTCCGGATGCCGAACAGCCCCGCGAGGACCGCCTCCGTGACGGCGACCGCCGCGTTGCTCTCCCGGTTGGACACCCCCCGTTCCGCCACGCGGTAGCTCCCGTCGGGGGTCACCTCCATGGCCTGCCCCCACAGGCCCCCCGACGTGGTGCGATGGGCCCGCCGCAGCATGGCCGCCGCCGTCTCCGGGCGGCCCAGGCGGCACAGCCCGTACGCGGTCGCCCCGGGCCACGCCGCGAAGGCGCCGGCCGCGCCGTGGTCCGGCCGGTCGGAGAGGGGCGCGATCGGGTCGCCGGGATCGAGGGCGCGCATCCAGTCACCGTCGACCAGGTGGCCGGTGACGAACCGGACCATCTCCTCGCGCTGTTCCGCCGTGAGGTCCTCGGACATGTCGCCCGCCACCAGCGCGAAGTCGAGGCAGTGGCCGATGGGTTCGCTCCCGTCCGGGTGCGAGACCGCCCACCGCCCGTCCCCGGCGTACTGCTTCAGCACCGCCGCCGACAGCTGTCCCGCCTCGGCCTCCGCCGCCTCGGCCTCTTCCCGCTCCCCCATGAACCGCAGGAGGGTGGCGAGCGACCGCATCATGCCGACATACCCGGCGTTCAACGACACCACGGCGTGCCGGTAGTTGGGCACGCATTCCAGCAACTCCCAGGCGTCGTCGCCGAAGTCGACCAGCACCCCGGAGCCGAAGGAGGCCCGCCGCCCTCTCGGCCGGTAGGCCATGGCCCGCAGGTGGTCCAACACCGTGCGCCCGCCGGTGACTTCGCCGAGCAGCGTGAGATCGCCGGTGACCCCCACATAGGACTGGACGGACCGGAACAGCGCGTGGTCGTTGGCGGCGTAGTGATTTCCGACCGGAAGCAGGTTCCGGGTGTCGAAGGAGTGGCAGCTGTCGTACGGCTGGCCGAGCGCGGCCAGCAGCCAGGCCCGTACGCCCGCCGGCTCCAGCAGGGCGGCGGTCCTCCCCCACTCGGACTGGTCCCAGAAGAACGTCGTGGTCGGCCCCAGCCGGGGCCCGCCCGTCAGGAACACCGGCCCGGGGCGGCCGGAGCGGGTGTTGCGCAGGTAGACCGCGAGAAGGGCGCCCGTGTAGTACGTCCTGGCCAGGTCCGGGTCCGCCCCGGACAGCGTCGGCAGGTGGCCGGAGAATTCGTCGTTGCCCGGTTCGAAGGCGCTCCGCCACGTGCGGCGCCAGCGGTCCGCGACCGCGTCGAAGGACGGGTCGAACGACGCGGCGGCGGACGCGGCGGCCTCCCGCGTCCCGTCGGCCGACTCGCCGACGTCGAGCACCCAGCCGATGACAACGTTGTCCCCCGGGTCGAGTGTGACGTCCCACCGGGCCAGGCCCCGCGCCCCGTCCGCCTCCAGGGTGGTGGGCGGAACGGAGAAGGCGTACGACGACACCGCCGGGCTGCCCGAGTCCTCGACGGTCACCCCGCCGTGCCGTACCCGCGCGGTCCACCGCTGGCCGCCCCACCACGGGCCGGTGCGGGCCACCACCCCGCCGTCCAGGGACAGTTCGGCGGCCTCGGCGTCGACCCGTACCGCCACCGTGTGCCAGGTGTCCGGCAGCAGGGGTACCGCCGCCGTCACCCGCTCGCCACCGATGGTCAGGGACAACCGCCCGTCGTCCAGCGCGACTTGCAGCGAGTCGGGGTGGTTGCCGTGGGTGAGGATCACTCCGGTACGGTCCGTGCCCGCGGGGCCGTCCAGCCGTACCTCGAAGTGGAGTGTGTCCCCCTCCCCGATCTCCACCGCGCCGAGGTACCGGTCGGTGTCGGGCCGGATGTCGTGGCGGGCGCCCGGCTCCCCCAGCGGCACCGGCGTCCCGCCGGCCCGTGTCAACGCGACCTCCCGCAGCGCGCAGGCGACCCCGGGGGCCCGGACCCGGCCGGAGTCCGGTGTGCTGTGGTCGGGGAGTTCGGACTCCAGCAGCATCGGCGCGGAGTCCTCGTCCCGCTGGATGCCGGGGATCCGGGGGCTGCCGAGACGGATCCGGCGCGCGCCCACCGGCAGCAGCTGCACCTGACGGGGGCGGGGCGCGGTGACCTCGGAGCGCAGTCGCTCGGTGGCGTAGAAGTCGTGGTGGTGCCCGGCGTTCCAGGGGCACCCGTACAGCCAGCCCCAGTCCACGTCCGACCGGGCGAACATGGCGAGCAGTTCCTGCTCGACGGTCACGGTCCGGGTCTCCGTGGAGGAGTTGCGCAGGGTCAACCGCCAGAGGACGCGGCTGCGTTCGTAACCCATCCGTACGTCGGTGTGCACGGTCAGCCCGTCCCCGCCACCCTCCCGCTCCACCCCCCACGGGGACCAGCGCAGCCGCCGGGCGGGCAGCGGCGTCCCGTCGATCCGCAGGACGCCGGTGTGGTAGCCGCCGCTGTACGGCGGGAAGGCGAGCCAGGACAGGGAGGTCAGGTCCCCGTTCACATGCCCCTGGCCCGCCTGGTTGCGCAGCGAGGGGAGGTGGGCCAGGTCCGCCCGGTCCGTCCAGGGTCCGGCGAGCGTGTCGAGGGCCGGGACGCCGTCGGTCGTGGGGGTCGCGTGGCGGCTGGTCATTTGGAGGCTCCCGACATCAGGCCGTGGATGAACTCCCGCTGGCTGACCAGGTATCCCACCAGGGGGATGATCGCCGCGAGGAACATGATCCCGAACAGCTGGCTGTAGTCCGTCGAATAGGCACCGAGGGACACGTAGATTCCGGTGGTGATGGTCTGGCCCTGGAGCGGGCCGAGGATGAACTGCGGGTTGAGGAAGTCGTTCCACACCCACAGCCCCAGGAAGATCGCGACGGTGGCGGTGGCCGGCCTGACGACCGGGAAGATGATCTTCCACCAGATCCGCAGGTCACCCGCCCCGTCGACGCGGGCGGCCTCGATGATCTCGCGGGGGATCGTGCGGAGGAATCCCACGTACACGAAGACCGCGAAGGAGAGGTAGCCGCCGCCGACGTTGGAGAGGATGAGGCCCGGGTAGCTGTGCGCCAGGCCGATCCACTGGAGCATGATGACGACCGGCAGCAGGACGACCTGCGGCGGGACCATCAGGCCCAGCGCGAAGAGGGCGAGCAGGAGGGACTTGATCCGCGGGGACCGCTCGGAGACGTAGAAGCCGACCACCGAGCCGAGCGGGACGAGGACCACCACGCTCACCACGGTCACCAGGACCGAGTTGAGCAGGCCGGCCTGCACCAGGTGGTCCGGGCGGCGCAGCGCGTTGAGGATGTTGTCGAAGGTGAACGGCGACGGCGGCGCGGCCGGGTTGGACAGGATCTGGTCCTGGTGCTTGAACGCGCTGACGAACGCGATGTACACGGGCAGGATGAACGCCAGGGTGACGAGCCACGCGGCGGTGGCGCGCCCGGCCAGGCGGGACAGGCGGAGGAATCCGGGGAGAGTCACAGGTCCGCTTCCCTCTTCCGCAGGACGTGGGTGGCCGAGTAGGAGACCAGGGCGGTCAGGACGAGCAGGACCATGGCGATGGACGAGGCGTAGCCGAACCGGTTGTCCGTGAAGGCCGCGGTCACCAGGTAGTACGCGGTCGACTGGGTGGCGTTGGCCGGCCCGCCGCCGGTCAGGACGGCGATGACGTCGTACAGCTTCAGTGTGGTGATCAGGCAGAGGACCACACTGATCGTCATGCCGGGCGCGATCATGGGGAGGGTGACGTGCCGGAAGCGGCCGAGGAACCCGGCGCCGTCGACGCGGGCCGCCTCGTACAGCTCGGCGGGCACCGACTGGAGGGAGGCGGTGTACACGACGGTGGCGAAGGCGATGGTGATCCAGCTGACGACGACGCAGATCGAGAACGTGGCGAGCCCCGAGCTGCCCAGCCAGGCGACCGGTTCCTCGACCAGGCCCACCTTGACCAGGAAGACGTTGAGCAGGCCGTTCTGCGTGAGGATGCTGCGCCAGATGAAGGCGACGATGACCCCGGAGAGAACCTGTGGGATGAAGATGAGGGTGCGCATCACCCGGTAGTTGGCGGTCGACTTGTTGAGGAGCATCGCGAGCAGCAGACCGACCGTGTTGGCGACGACGGTGACGGAGACGACGACGATGCCGGTGAAGAGCAGGCTGTGCAGGAACAGGTCGTCGGAGAAGAGGTCGGTGTAGTTGGCGAGGCCGACGAAGTCACTCCTGCCCTGGAGCGGGCTCTTGTCCGTGAAACTCCAGAACAGACTCTGGAAGAGCGGGAACAGCAGAAACATGGCGTAGAGAGCGACGGCTATCCACGCGAGGGGCGCGAGACCGAGACTCCGGCCGCCGCGGGGCGTGCGACTTGGCACTGCGGGAGATCCTTTCCTGGTTCCTCACACTCACACCGCCGGTCACTTGGCGGCTTTGTCCCAGGCCGTGTCGAAGGCGGCCAGCAGTCCCTTGACGTCCGAGTCGGTGAACAGCTTCTGCGCCAGGGCGTTGAACTGGTCGACCAGACCGGCGGGAAGCGCGTCGTCGTTGTTGACCTCGCCGAACGCGCTGACCTTGCGGGCGTCGCCCGTCACGTACGCGTAGGCCTCGGTGTAGACCGGGGTGACCTTCGCGCCGAAGGAGTCGAAGGGCACGTCCTTCAGCATGGGGAAGGCGCCGTCGGTCTCGATCAGTGTCTTCAGATTGGTCCGGGACAGCGACCAGGCCTTCGCGAAGTCCATCGCCTTGGGGACGTCGGCGGACTTGGCGCTGACGGACGTCGTACCGCCGGTGTTGAACGGAACGACCGTGCCGCCCCCGGCACTCGGCAGCAGGAACGTGCCGAAGTCCGCCGCGTCGGCCGGCGGGATGAGGCCGATGAGCCAGCTGCCCATCGGGTACATCGCCGACTTCCCGGCGAGGAACTGGGTGTTGGCGTCGTTGTAGTTCACGCCGAGCGCGCCCTTGTCAAAGCCGCCCGCGGTGACGAGTGCACGGTATTTGCCCACCGCGGCCACCACGTTCGCGTCCGTGAACCTCACCTTTCCCGCGTACCGGTCCTGAACCCAGTCGGGGTTCTTGCCGAGCACATCGGCGGTGATGAGCCCCGACAGCGGGTAGGCCGCCGCCCAGGGCTCGGCGCCGGCCATCTGGAGCGGGGTGATGCCGGCCTTCCTGAGCGTCTTCACGACGGTCATGAACTGGTCCCAGGTCGTCGGGACCTCCAGGTGGTGGGCCGCGAAGATCTTCTTGTTGTAGAAGATCATGGGGACGATCTGCGAGTTGGTGGGCGGGATGTAGCTCTTGCCCTGGATCGCGTTGCCGTCGGGGTCCGTGAAGTGGTCGTCCAGCCACTTCTGGTCGTACGGCTGGAGGAGGCCCGCGCCGAGGAAGTCCTTGGGCGTGATCGAGGAGAGGATGTCGGGGAACTGCCCCGAGGCCTGGAGCTGCTTGGCGTACTTGTCCCGGTCGGCGTCCGGAGAGACGATCTTCTTCACGGAGACGCCGGGGACCTGCTTCCGCGCGTCGGATATGGACGTGTCCCAGAAGCCGGCGGTGAGGGCGGGGGTCTCGAACGTCATGAACGTCAGGGCGGTGGCCCCGGACCCGGTGCCCGCGCTGGTGGAACAGGCCGTGAGCGACAGCGCGGCGGCGAGCCCCACCGCGGTCGCGAACAGCGTGCGTGCGCGTTTCATTCTTTCTTCTTCTTCTCCTTGACGAGTGGGCAGTTGGCGCGACCGGGCCCGGAACCGTTCGGTGGAACGGGGGGTCTTTGCACCCCTCGTCAGGGATGGATCGTGCACCCGACAGCGAGATAACGTTGTCTTGGAAGTACAGTATGTTTCCGCGACGTCAAGTCAACCCCTCCAGCGTCACGGACGGATCTCGGAGCGTCGGTCGCTCCTCCGGCCGGCGCTTCGATGCGATCATGCTCGGACCTGAGCGAAAGGAAGCGCAGTGCCTCGTCCTGATGCCACGGGAAAGCGTGGCCCGTCCCGCCCCCGCAGACCGACCATGGTCGACGTCGCCCGGGAGGCGGAGGTCGCGCTGCGCACCGTGTCACGGGTGGTGAACGGCGACGCGACGGTGGGTGAGGCGCTGGCTCTGCGCGTACGCCGGGCGATCGAGACGCTCGGCTACCAACCGGACGAGCGGGCACGGCAGTTGCGCAGCGGTCGTACGGGCACGATCGGGGCGGCCGTACGGCACATCGCGGAGGCACACCCCGTCCTGCGGGCCATCGAGGCGACCGCGCGCGGTGTGGGTCTGAACGTCGTCGCGATGTCCACGGACGACGACGAGGTACGGGAGCGGGAGGCCGTGCTCTCCATGTGCGGGCGCCGCATGGACGGCATCATCCTGGAGCCGATCGCCGACGGCCACCAGTACCTCCAGCCCGAGATCGACTCCGGCCTCGCCGTCGTGGCGTTCGACCGGCCCGCGACGGGCGTCTCGGTCGACACCGTCCTCACGGACAACCGCGCGGGCATCCGGATGGCCTTCGAGCACCTCGTCCGCCACGGCCACCGCAGGATCGGCTACATCGGCGACGACGAGCGGGTGTACACGGGCCACGAACGGGCCGCGGCGTTCCGCGACTGCCTGCGCGGGATCGGCGAGCCCCTGGACGGCCTGGTGCATCCGGGCCCGGTCGAGCAGGACCGTATCGCGGCGGCCCTGGCGCGCCTGCTCGGCGGTACGGCGCCCGCGACGGCGCTCATCACCGGCAACTACTCGACCACCCTCGGGGTCATCCGCGCGCTCGGCGCGGACCTGGGCACGGTGGCCCTGGTGGGGTTCGACAACTTCTCCCTGGCCGACCTCCTGCGTCCGGGGCTGACGGTGATCGCCCAGGGGGACGAGGAGATAGGGCGTACGGCGATCGAGCTGTTCCGCACCCGCCTGTCGGACCCGTCCCAGCCGGTCCGCACGATCACGATCCCGCCCACGCTCATCGCCCGCGGCTCGGGCGAGATCCGGGCCTGAGGCGGTCGCGCCGGGTGAGGCGGGATCGCCGCGTGAGGCCGGATCGCGGGGCCAGGTCCTCTCCCCGCTCCGGGCTCAGGCGATCAGGGTGGCGATGCCTCCGGTGAGCAGTCCCACCACGACGATCAGCGGGCTGCCTTTGAGCGCGGCGGCGAGGTGGAACCGGAGGTCGCGGTACTCGGGCATGTCCTCCGTGCCGGGGAGGACCAGCAGGCGGGGGCGCAGCCCGGCGAGCACGATCCAGTCGAGGACGACGAGGTCCCAGACGGTCAGGGTGGCGAAGACGAGAGCCGCGCACACGGCGGCGGACAGGAAGTCCAGCCCCTCGGGCAGTGCCCCGTCCAGGCCGATCATTGCCCCGACCACGAGGGGAAGGCCGCAGACGGCCCAGACGAACATGCTGAAGAGCAGCGCCACTTGGTGGCCGCGACGGCTCTTGGGCCGGCCGTAACGGCGCTGGATCGCGGGCGGGTAGTCGTTCAGCAGAAAGTCCCTGCTCACGGCCGCCCCGGCGAACACCCCCACGGTGAACAGCACGCTGAGCGCCAGACCGTGACCCAGGCCGTATCCGAGGACCGCCGACCACCGCATGCCGGCCTCCCGGGGGCTTCCCCGATCCTGGTGAGCGTGACCTGACCTTCTGTCACTCCAGAGTAGCCCGGCCCGGCGGAAGGCGCGGGCCGGTCCGGGACACCGGCACGACGGGCCACCGCCCGGGTTCCGGCCCGGCACGGCGTAGGTCGCCCCGTGGCGGGCCGTCAGGAGAGCGTCAGGAGACGGGGACCGGGCCGAGTGCCTGGTAGTAGGCGCCCACCTCCGACAGGTACGCCACGTCCGTCGTCTCGCTGTCCCTGGCGAAGCGCGGCGCTCCCTTGATCTCCTCCCGGGCCCGGCCGACGATGACCCGCTGGGTCTCTGAGTCGATGCCGGTGATGAGGCCCGCGGGGATCAGGAGGCTGGTGCCGAACACCCACATGCCGGTGTCGACGACCAGGTGCCGCATGCCGTCGACGTCCGTCTGCCGTTCCACCTGGCCGACGACCCCGTCGGTCGCCTCCACCTCGTAGCCCACCAGGGACCGGTCCTCCCCGTAGCCGCAGTCCGCCGCGTACTCCCAGATGTTGTCCATGTCCTTCTCGCCCCTCGTCGTGTCCGGGCCTCGTCGTGTACAGGCCCGATTCCGCTGCCATCGCGTGACCGACACGTACCCCGCTCACCGGCGATCATGAGCAGATTCACCCCGATGCCGAGGACGGATTCCCTCCGCGCCCCGGGAAACGGCGACCCTCGGCCGACGGCTCCGGTGAACGGCCCGGCCGCCCCGGCCGTAATGGACAGCACACTGTTACGCGCAGGGCCCCCGGGCCCGCCGAGGGAGCCTGACCTGATGATCCGTCACCGCACCTCCGCACCGGCCGCCTTCGCCGGCGCCGTCACGTTCCTGCTGGCGGGTTCGGCGCTGCTGGCCGCGGGTCCCGCGTACGCGCACGGCGCGCCGACCGATCCGGTGAGCCGGGTCGCGGCGTGCGGCCTGGCGTCGGAGGGGCTGGCCGGCTCGCCCGCGTGCCGGGCGGCCGTCGCCGCCAACGGCGGCCAGCAGCTCGGCAGTTGGGACAACCTGCGGGTCGCGGACGTCGGAGGCAGGGACCGGCAGGTGATTCCGGACGGGAAGCTGTGCAGCGCGGGCCTCGCCGCGTACGCCGGACTCGACCTGCCGCGCTCCGACTGGCCGGCCACCACGCTGGTCCCGGGGGCCCGGTTCACCCTCACGTACCGGTCCTCCATCCCGCACGAGGGGACGTTCAGCCTCTATCTCACCCGGCAGGGCTACTCCCCCGACGCCCCGCTGACGTGGGACGACCTGGACCCCGAGCCCTTCCTCACCGCGAAGGACCCGGCGCTGGAGAACGGGGCCTACCGCATCCCGGCCCGCCTTCCGGGCGGCCGGACCGGCCGGCACGTGTTGTACACGGTCTGGCGCAACTCCAGCACGCCGGACACCTACTACTCGTGCTCCGACGTCGTCTTCCCCGGCAGGAGCGCGGGGCAGGCCAGGGCGGCGGCCACGCCGGCCACCCGTACCGCCTCACCGTCACCCCGGGCCTCGACCCCCGCCCCGAAGCGGACCCCGGAGCCCGCCGCCGTCGCCTCCCCGGCCCCCACCCCGACGCCGTCGTCCCCGTCCCCCGTGCCGGCGTCCACGGCGGCCGATCCCGCGAACGCCTCCCCCGTGGCGGACACGGGCTCCCCGCTCACCCCGACCACCGCCTCCCTCGCCGGGGCCGCCGCGCTGGCCGTGGCGGCGACGGGCGCCTTCCTTCTGCGCCGCCGCCGTACGGCCGTCGCCGGACGCCCGCCCCGCAGGCACCGCCGCTGACCGGCGCTTACCGCCGCTGACGCGTGAGCTTCTGGGCCGTCGACCGGGACCGCGCCTGCGGTGGCTCCACCACGGACGCCGGGTCTGATGGCAGCGGTGCCGGCCAGAGCGCGCTCGACTTCACCAGGGCGCCGGCCGCCTACACCGGCTGATCACACCGCGAGTCACACCGCTCCCATCGGTCTCCCGGCGGGGAAGTCGCGCCGTGGGTGAGTGGGAAGGCCTCTCCGCGAGCAGACTGTAGGTGTCGGCGGAAAGCCGCAACCGGCTGTACGGCCAGGTCACACGGTGTGCGGAAGGCGCGCGACACCGCCGGTGCCCGGTTCAGGAGGCGGTATGCACCCGGATGAGGAATCCCCCGCGAGGTCAGGGATCCCCCTTGACGCCGTGGCGGCGGCGGTCGTGGACCGGAAAGGCACCGTGATCCGCTGGTCGTCCGACGCGGAGTCCCTGCTCGGCCGGGGCGCGGAGGACGTCTGCGGCCGGTCCGTCCGGAAACTGCTCGTCCGGCCGCTCCGGGCGGCGCGCGAGAGAGGGCGGTACGGCTCCGGCGGCGGCGCGGCCGCGCTGCGCCACTCCTCGGGGAGGACCGTCGAGGTCGCCTACCACGTGGTCCCGCTGGAGGGCGCCGACGAGTACCTGCTCACGGCCGTCCCCATGGCCGACGCGGCGGAGTCCGAGCAGGCGCTGGCCCTCCTGCGTGCCCTGTTCTCCCAGGCCCGCCTGGGCATCGGCATCCACGACACGGATCTGAACGTCGTACGGACCAACATCACCCCCGAGATGTTCGACGGCCCACCCCTGCCGGTCGGCAGCCGGCTGGGGGACGTGATGGACGCCGAGGACGCGGAGGCCGTGGAGAGCGTGCTGCGCGAGGTGCTGGAGACGGGCGTGCCGGCCGTCCGCAGCACGCACCTGATCCGGGCCCCGCAGCCGTCGGGACGGCAGTGGGTCATGTCCCTGACGGCGCTGCGGCTCCTGGACCGGTCCGGACGCCCGGACGGGGTCGCCGTGGCGGTGAACGACACCACCGCCGAGGAGACGCTCCGCCGGCAGATCGGGCTGCTCCACACGTCCGCCGCCCGGATCGGTTCCTCGCTCGACGTCGTCGAGACCGCGCAGGACCTGGCCGACGTGGTCGTTCCGGCACTCGGCGACCTGGTGTCCGTGGACCTCTCCGAGTCCGTGCTCGCCGGGGAGGAACCGCCGCTCGTCCTCGGCGGCGGGCGCCAGCACCTGGCGCGGGTGGCGGTCGCGTCGGCCGGGGGCGGGTGGCAGGCCGGTCTGCTCGGGCCGGGAGAGTCGTACCCCCCGCTGCCGGACAGTGACGAACTGCGCGGGATCCAGGAAGGGGCCACCCTGCTGGCGTCCCGCGACACGGTGCTCGGCGCGCTGGGCGGCGACGGCCACCTGGCCGGGCTGCTCGTCCCCGACGGGGCGCACTCGGTCCTGGTGGCCGTCCTGCGGGCGCGGGGGCGCAGCCTCGGGACGGTCTCGGTGTGGCGTACGGAACGGCGGCGGGAGGCATTCGAGGAGTCCGACCGGCTCCTCCTGGCGGAGATCGCCTCGCGGGCCGCCCTGGGCGTCGACAACGCCCGCCGCTACACGCACGAGCACCGCGCGGCGGTCGCCCTCCAGGAGCAGCTGCTCCCGCAGCCCGTGACCGATCTGCCGGCCGTGGAGACGGCGGGCACCTACCGTCCGGCGGAGGGGGAGATGAGCATCAGCGGCGACTGGTTCGACGTCATTCCACTGCCGTCGTCACGGGTGGCGCTGGTCATCGGTGACGTCATCGGCCACGGCCTCCCCGCGACGGCGACGATGGGCCGGCTCCGTACCGCGATCCAGGCGTTCGGCGGGATGGAGCTGCCTCCCGAGGAGGTCCTCACCCAGGTGGACGACCTCGTCCAGCGGCTGGCCGCCGAGGCGCCGGCGGGGCGGCGGGACGTGGTCGGTGCCACCTGCCTGTACGCCCTCTACGACCCGGTGTCGGGCCTGTGCACCTTCGCCAGCGCGGGCCAGCCCCCGCCCGCCCTGGTCCGGCCGGGCGGCGGGGCGGAGTTCCTGGACGTGCCGCCCGGTCCCCCGCTGGGGGTGGGCGGGGTGCCCTTCGAGTCCGTCACCGTACGGCTGGAGCCGGACAGCGTCCTGGCGCTCTACACCGACGGCCTGTTCGGCCTGGAGGGCTTCGACGTGGAGCGCGCGCTGGCGCGGATCGGACACCGTCTGGACAGCACGTGCCGGCCGGGGTCCTCGCTCGAAGAGGTCGGCCGGTCCCTGCTGGCGGACTTCGGCGACGAGCCTCCCCAGGACGATCTCGCCGTGCTGCTCGCCCGGACCAGGACGCTGTCCGCCCGCTCCGTCGCCAGCTGGGAGTTCCCGGCCGGACCCGCGTCGGTCGCCGTCGCGCGGGCCGCGGCGATGCGGCAGCTGGCCGCGTGGGGGCTGGACGATCTCTCGCTCACGACCGAGCTGGTCGTCAGCGAGCTGGTGACCAACGCCGTCCGGCACGCGGGCGGCCCGGTGGGCCTGCGGCTCATCCGGGAGAACGTCCTGATCTGCGAGGTGACCGACCCCAGCAACACCCAGCCGCGCCTCCTGCGCGCCACCGACCTGGACGAAGGGGGCCGGGGCCTGTTCATCGTCGCCAACTGCACCACACGGTGGGGCAGTCGGTACGGCAGGAGCGGGAAGACGATCTGGACCGAGCAGCCCTTCTTCTCCCGCTCCGGGAACGACGACCCCGCCCTGGTCCCGCTCGCGGGGTGAGAGCGCGTCACATCCATCCCCGGCGCGCCGCCTGCCAGGCCAGCTGCATCCGGGTCGTCGCCCCCGCGAGGGCCATCATCGACTGGATCCGGCGCTGTACGGTACGCCTGCTCAGACCCAGCTGACTGGCTATCGCCTTGTCGGCGACGCCCGCGACGAGCAGGGACAGCAACTGGCGGTCCGTCGGGGGCAGTACGCCTCCGCCGGCCGCCGCGTCCGTACCGCTGACCGTGCCCGACGCGCTGACGTGCAGTGGTACGGCGTCCTCCCAGTAGCGCTCGAACAGGGCGACCAGGGCGTCGAGGAGGCTGCTGCCCCGTACCAGCGCCGTGGTGGGTTCCTCGGAACTCCCGCTGGGGCCGCCGGGGACCAGCGGGAAGATCGCGATGGCCCGGTCGGCGACCGCCAGCCGCAGCGGGAGGTGCGGCACGGCCCGGGCCATCTCCCCCGCGCGCACCCCCTCGACCACGTTGTCGACGGCGCCCGAGTCGTCGAAGAACGCCTGCTCGTACAGGACGCGGTAGCGCACCCCGCGCGCGAGCGCGTCGAACTCGGCGCTGTTGCTGCCCGACGGCATGGCCACGTGCCCCGCCCGGCAGAACCACAGCATCTCGTGCCGGGTGCTGTCCTGGATCTGCCGCAGGTGCTGGCGCAGCGCCTCCGCCCCGGTGATCACTTCGATGAGCTGGTCGGGGTCGCTGCGGCGCCGGGTGCTGCGGTACGTCTCCAGGAGATCGGTGACGGCCGCGCGGGCCTGCTCCAGGGAGTCGGACTGCCGCTGGAGGTGCGGCAGCAGGGCGACATCGGGAGGAGTGGCGGCGAAGCTGCGCGGCGCGCGGTCGTGCGCGGCCCGGTCCGTTCCGCTGGCGAGCCCCTTGGCCGCGAGGGCCGTCAGTACCCGCTCCGCCTCTCCCGGGGTCAGTCCCGCGGGCCCCGCCAGCTCGTCCGCCGACGCGGCGGACCTTGTGACGAGCAGCCGGTAGACGGTTTCCTCACCGGTGGTGAGACCCGCTGCCTCCAGCATCATGTTCCTCCCGAAGAACGGGGCCGACTCTGGGCAAGCGCACTCTACGCCCAGGTCACGGCCGGTTCTCCGGCGGGAAAACGCGGCGGGTGCGGAGGCGTCGAACCCCTCCGCACCCGCCGTGAACCCGGTCCGCCGCTACTGGTCCAGCAGGTACGCCCGGTGCACGGTCTGGGTGACCGTGTCGCCCGCGCGGTCGGCGGCCGTCACCCGCAGGGTCACGAACGTGTCCGCCCGCATCCGGTCGGGGCGTTCGACGGTGACGGTGAAGCGGTTGCCGCCCCGGTCCCTGACCCGGGACGCCTTCGTCCAGGTCCGGCCGTCGTCGTAGGAGACGTCGGCCGTCGCCGACACCCCGCGCGGCGCCGGCAGGCCGTCCTGGGCGCGGACCGTCAGGCCAATGTCATGCGTACGTCCCGCGCCGACCACGTTGTGCGCGTCGACGGGCACGTCGTAGTCGAGTTGGAGGAGGGGGAGCGCGGTCCTCGCGGCGGTGGTGTCCGAGCGGAACTCCCAGGACGTACGGGTGCGCGTGCCGAAGGCCCACTCGCCGGAGACGCGGGAGGTCGTCAGGTCGAGCCGGTAGCCGGCCCTCCCCGGCGCCACCTCGATGTCGCCCCAGGCGTCGGCCCGTTCGGCGACCTTCTCGCCGTCGCGGTAGAGGGTGGCGGCCGCCGAGTCCCCCGGGGGCGCGGGGGTCCGCGTACCGATACCGCCGTCCTCCCCGCCGGCGGACCGGCGGGACCAGTGGCCCGAGGAGTCGGTGAACTCCGGTACGCGCAGGGCGAGTACGTCACCGGTGCGGACGGACGGCGTGTCCGTGCCGCGCGGGATCGAGGGCCGTACGACAGCGCCGAACCACGTCTCGTCCAGGCGCTGCCCCGGGGTGTACGTACGGGCCGTGTCCCGCATGCCGACGTTCAGGGGGACGTCGATGTCGAGGACGGGCGCGTGGTTCACGACGTGCTGCCACGACGTCGTTCCCGAACTGACGTACTCGGTGCGCTCGGTGCCGGTGGGCACGTCGCGGGTGTACTGGTTCCAGGAGGTGTCCTGGTAGGGGCGCCGGCCGAAGCGCTGCTCGCCCGCCCACGCCCGGCCGCCGTTGTCGGCGTACGTGGTGTGTATCCGCGCGCTGTTGCGGTCCGAGACGGTGTGGACCACCAGGGCCGGGACCTGCTGTTCCGACACCTGCATGACGTCGTAGAGGTAGGGGCTGTTCGCCGTGCCGGAGAATTCGACCGCCACGGTGTGCCGCTTCAACCGCTCCAACAGGGCGGCTCCCTGGGCCGCGTCGACCCGCAGGGTGGGGACGGCCGTGCGGTCACCGTTGGGGGTCCAGCGGGTCCAGGCGTACAGGTCGGAGGGGAAGACGAGCAGGAGTCCGGCGGCTCCGGCCTTCGCGGCTCTGGCGGGGAGGTCCAGTTCACCCGACGCGTCGTCCCGTACGACCGCGAGTTTCCCCCGCGCCTTGCGGAAGTCGGGCGCGGCGGTACTGCCCGCGTCCACCGCCGTGAGCCTGGCGCCCTTGGGGTCGAACAGCGCCGACACGTGGGTGTAGGAGGGGTCGAGGTCCAGCGGGGTGCCCGGGACCTTCGCCGTGAGGAGCGGCGCCACGAGCTGCCAGCGTGAGGCGAACTCGAACGCGCCGTCGGTGACCCGCGCGGTGGGGCTGACGTAGAGGCGCTTGGCGATGTCGAAGTACATCATTCCCTGGATCAGCCCGTGGCCGTCGATCTGACGGTACGTCTGGAAGCTGATGACGCCGCGCTGTTCGGCGGGTCGCGGGGTGCGGATCTGGACCCGGGTGGTCCTGCGGGCGTCGAGGGTGACGGTCGTGTCCTTGGTGACCTTCACCTCGGGCAGGACGAGTTGGCGCAGTTCCTCGCCGTCGGCGGCGCCGTTCACCGACGCCGAGCTGATCTGGTACGTGCCCTCCTCGACCTGGGCGACGGCGGGTTCGTAGCTGTCGTAGCCGACAAATCCGTCGGGGCCCCAGATGGCCGGCGCGCCGGGGACGCACTTTCCGTCGCGGTCGACGCTGACGACGGTGAGGCGGTGGACCGGGCCGTGCACGCCCATGCTCAGCGTGGTGTGCGCGACCGTTCTGCCGTCGGCGGTGGTGGCGGTGACGTAGCCGTAGTAGTCGCCGCGTGCGGCGGCGGACGGTTCCGCGTGGAGCGGGACCTCGGCGGTGGCACCGGCGGGGACGCGCACGGATCCCGAGCCCAACCGCAGGGCGCCGGCGGGCAGTTCGCGGCCGCCGGAGGTGGCGAGCCGGGCCGCGAGCGTGAGGGTGGCGTCCGTACGGCCGGTGTTGGTGTAGCGGATGGTGGCGTCCTGGGAGGGGCCCGAGGGGTCGCCCGCCCGGAAGGGACCGAGCGCGAGGGTGCCGGTCGCGGTGAGCGTGCCGAGCGCGGCGGCGGCGATGTCGACGCGGCCGCCGCCCTGCTCGGTGGCTTCCTGGCCCGAAACGGTACGGGCGGTGCTGATCAGGGCGTCCTTGAGGCGGCCCGCGTCCCAGTCGGGGTGTTCCTGGGCGAGGAGCGCGGCGGCGCCCGCGACGTGCGGGGTGGCCATGGAGGTGCCGGACGCGGCGACGTAGTACGGGTCGACGATGTCGCCCATGGCCGTCCCGGCCGCGCGGGCGGCGACGATGCCGACGCCGGGCGCGGTGACGTCGGGTTTGACGGTCTTGTCGCCGGGTCGGGGGCCCCGGCTGGAGAAGGGGGCGAGGGAGTCGTCGCGGTCCACGGCGCCCACGGTGAGGGCGGCGTCGGCCGCCCCGGGGGAACCGATCGTCTGGTCGCCCTGCTCGCCCGCGTTGCCCGCGGCGACCACGAACAGCGCGCCGCTGTCCCGGGTGAGGCGGTTGACCGCGAGGCTCATCGGGTCGGTGCCGTCGCTGGGCGCGTCGGACCCGAGGCTCATGCTGACGACGCGGGCGCCCTCGGCGGTGGCCCACTCCATGCCCTCGATGACGGCGGACTCGCTGCCGTAGCCGTCGTCGCCGAGCACCTTGCCGATCAGCAGGTCGGACCGGGGGGCGACGCCTTTGCGGAGACCGGCGGAGGCCGCTCCCGTACCGCCGACGGTGGAGGCGACGTGGGTGCCGTGGCCGAAGACGTCGTTCGTCCCGCCGCTGCCCGAGAAGTCCTTGGTCTCGGTGGCCCGTCCCGCCAGGTCGGGGTGGGTGAGGTCGGCGCCGGTGTCCAGGACGGCGACCTTGACGCCCTGGCCCTGGTAGCCCGCCTGCCAGGCGGCCGGGGCGTTGATCTGGGCCGTACTGCGGTCGAGGGCGGGGCTGACCCGCCCGTCGAGCCACACGGTGGGGGCGGCGGCGGAGGTGGTGAAACCGTCCCCGGCGGGGGCGAGTTGCTGCCAGAAGCGGCCGAGGTCGGCGTCGGCGACGCGCAGTGACCGGGCGTTGATGCTGCCCAGCCGGTGGGTGGGCGCGCTGGTGTCGTGGAAGGCGGTGAGCGCGTCGAGGGAGGAGACCCGCGCGCCGGGCGCGCCGGCGACGATCAGGGGGAGCGCGTCGGTGCGCGCGTCGTCGTATCCCTGCGCGAGGAGGGCCGTCACGTCGAACAGCCGGCGGTCGAGCCGCCCGGCGGCGAGTGCCGCCTCCGCGTCGGAGGGGATCACGCTCAGCCCGCCGTCCTGCTCCACCGTGCGGAAGAGGAGGCCCCGGCGACCGGGGCCGGGTGTCACCGACGCGACGCGCTTGCCGTCCGTGCCCGCGCCGACGGTCACCCGGTCGCCGGTGACGAGACGGACGGTGGCGGCAGATGGCGCGGGGTGGCCGGCGGCGGCCGGCGCCGCCGCGTCCGCGGGTCCCGACCGGGCCGAGACCGGCGTCACGATCCCCCCGGTCACCAGCAGAGCGGTCGACACAGCCGCCGACAGGCGGATCCATCTCATCATCAGGGCCCTTTCGTTCCGGTCGTTCCAGCTCGCCCGACGCCGCTGTCACGCGCTGAACGACAGAATCCGGTAGAGCGGAAAGGGCTGTCACGGCTTCCCGGTGTCGCTGTTGCGACATGTCTCAACAGCGACAGGGAGGCGGCCTCCGGCCGTCCGCACGCCGACGGGAGGGGGCGGGCGGCGGGCGGGCGCGTCAGCCGGAGGTGTCCTCCGGCGCGAGGTCGGGGCGCAGCCGGTGCCACGACGGCTGGCGCAGGAGGCCGGCCCGGGTGCGGACGCTGTACGTGACCTCGCCGACGAGGCGCGGCAGGACCCAGCGGGCGCCCGCGACGCGGGGCACCCGGTCGAAGGGGCAGTGGTCGATCTCCGCGGCGTGCAACAGCTGGGCGAGCGTGGTCCGTTCGCGGTCGCTCCACCCGGTGCCGACGCTCCCCATGTACCGCAGGGCTCCCTCTTCCCTGCGTCCCACGAGGACCGCTCCCGGGAGCCCGCCGAGCTGGCCGCGGCCGGGGACCCAGCCGCCGACGATCGCGTCCACCGTCCGTACGTTACGGATCTTGATCCACGCGCGGGAGCGCACGCCGGGCTCGTACACGGAGGTGAGCCGCTTGCGGATGATGCCCTCCAGGCCGTGTTCGCGCGTCGTCTCCAGCGCCTGGGCGCTGTGCCCGACGATCGCACCCGGCGTCGACCAGGAGGGCCCGAGGAGCCGTAGCCCTTCCAACTCCTGGCGCCGGTCGGCGTACGGGACGCGGAGGAGCGGACGCCCGCCGAGGTGGAGCGCGTCGAAGAGCATGAGATGGGCGGGGACGGTACGGGCCAGGCTCGCGGCCTTCGCGGGCGATCCGGCCAGTCCCATCCGGGCCTGGAGGCGTTCGAAGTCCGGGCGCCCCTGGTCGTCCAGCGCCACGATCTCCCCGTCCAGCACCGCCGCCACACCGGTGGGGAGGGCGGTGCCCAGCACCCGCAGCTCGGGGTAGGCGGGCGTGATGTCGGCGCCCGACCGGGACCGCAGCACCACGGAACCGTCGCCCGGCAGGTAGATCAGCGCGCGCTGACCGTCGTGCTTGGTCTCCGCGGACCACAGGCGTTCCTCGGCCGCCGGGGGCAGGCCGCCCGGCGTCGCGAGCATGGGGGCGAATCGGGGCAGGGTCATGGCCCTACCCTCGACACGCCCCCGGGCGTCCACACGCGCGCCGCGGCGATCTCCCCCGAACGGTCGCGCCGCTCCCCCACGCGGCCGGACGGCCGCTGCCGACCGCCTTTCCGCTGGTCAGAGCCGTACGCCGGCACAGCGGGACCCTTTTGGCCTCCGGACTACACTGGACCAACCGGAGGTCACATGGAACACGACAAGAACCCGACGCCGGGCCATGCGTCGTCCGGCGAACTCGAAGCCGACCTGCGGGCGGAATTGTCGATGGCGCTGGAACTGAACGGCATCGGCGGATTCGCGTGGGACCTCGAGTCCGGCCGTATCCTTCTCGATTCCAGTGCGCTCTCCATATTCGGCCTGAAGGAAAATGAGTTCGACGGACTCATGACCACGCTCTACGAACGGATCATGCCGGAGGAACTGGACGAGATAAGGGAGCGGGCGGCCGAGGTCTTCGCGGACTCACGGTATTCCATGAGTTACGGCAGCTACTTTCGCGTCCGCCACCCGGACGGCACCGTCCGGTGGGTCCACACGCAGGCCGCCATCCGCCGGGACGACGCCGGGAAGGCCGTCCGCGCGGTCGGTGTGATCCGCACCGAACTGCAATACGCGGAGCGCAAGGCCATCCTGGAGTCCGACCGGCGGCACCAGGCCGGGGTCGTCCGGGCGACGACGACCGCGCTGTCCCAGGCGCTCAGCGTGCAGGACGTCCTGCGGGCGCTGACGAGCAACGAGATCCTGGGTCCGGTGGGCGCCGTGGGGATCTCGCTCACGGTTCTCGAACAGAACAGGCTGCGCCGGCTCGCCGCCGCCGGAATGCCGCCCGATTACATCCGCGATCTGGAATTCGGCCGCCTCGACGACGAGCGGCCCATCGCCGCGGTGTTCCAGGACAAGAATCCGCTGTTCATCACACGGGCCGAGATCGAGGCCTCGTACCCGATGCTGTGGCCGTACATCAAGACCACGGATTTCACCGCCTCCGCGGTCCTCCCTCTCATGGCACAGGCCCGACTCACCGGCGTACTGGCGATTCTCTACGAGGAGAAGGACGATTTCTCCCCCGAGGAGCGCTATCTTCTGCTGGCTCTCTCGGCGACCGTCGCCCAGTCGCTCCAGCGGGCCCTCCTCTACGACGAGGAGCACGCGATGGCGGTCGGCCTCCAGGAGGCGATGCTGCCCGCCAGGATCGAGGACGTGCCGGGGCTGCGGGTCGCGGCGCGCTACCGCCCGGCGCGCGCCGGCCACCAGGTGGGGGGCGACTGGTACGACGTCCTGCCGCTCCCCGGCGGAAAGGTCGGGCTGGTGGTGGGGGACGTGCAGGGGCACGACATCCAGGCCGCCGCCGTCATGGGGCAGCTGCGGACGGTGTTCCGCGCCTACGCCGCCGAGGGGCACGCGCCGTCGGCGCTGATGTCCCGGACGTCCGCGTTCCTGCACGACCTCGACACCGAGCGCCTTGCCACGTGCCTGTACGTCAGCCTTGACCCGGCGACCGGGGAGGCGGAGGCCGTCCGTGCCGGACACCCGTCCCCCCATCTCAGGACCGCGGGGGAGAGCGCGCTCCTGGATCTGGCGGGCGGCCTGCCCCTCGGGCTGTCGGACCTGAGCGACGGGCCGTACCCCACCGGCCGGTTCCGCCTCGGTCCCGAGGAGACGCTTCTGCTCTGCACCGACGGGCTGCTGGAGTTCCACGACACCGACATGGAGTCGGGGGAGCGCCAGATCCAGGCACTTCTGGACACCGGGCCCCTCGACCTGGACGCCATGGCGGAGCACATCGTCGCGAGCATCGAGGACCGGCAGGGCCAGGAGGACGACGTCGCCCTCCTCCTGGCCACGCGGGCGGGCGCGCGACCCGAGCGGTAGCCGGCCCCAGCGGTAACAGGTACCGGGCCGGAACCCGCTCAGTAGGGCAGCGGGCGGCCGGACGGAGTCCGCAGGTCGAGGGGCGGGGGCTGCTGAGGGCGCGGCGCACGGGGGGTGATTCTGATCCGCGTCATCGGTCGTCTCCTCGTCCGGGGAAGCCTGATGGCGTTCGCACCGCCGGGAGACGGGGCGTGCCGGTCCACGCTTCTTACCCAACAGGCGGACGGACAACCGTCGGAGCGTCGCGCAACAGAGCGCCCCGCGACCGTCGGAGCGTCCCGCCCGTGACCGTCAGAGCGTCCCGCGGCTCCACTCGGGGGCGATACGGTCCCACTCCCGCGACCACCGCAGCATGCGCCGCCGGTACAGCCGGTGCCGGGCCAGGGCCCCGAGGCCCAGGACCGTACCGCCGCTCGCGAGGCCGGCCAGACCGCCGAGGATCACCCCGTGGAAGGCCGCCTCGTCGCGCGTGGCGGGCGGCGGGGCAGGGCTGCCGGCGGCGTCGGTCCAGATCCGGACCGTGCTTCCGGCCGGCCGCCCGCCGGGCACGGAGATCCGGCCCGTACGGACCGTGCCCTCGGGGCCCTTCCACCGGACGGGAGCCAGCACCGCGCCGTTCGGCCGGCCCGGCGACGCGGGTGAGACGGGGGTGTCGGCGAGGAGGACGGCCGGGAGGTGGTGCCGCAGCGCCCGGTGCCCGTCGGCCGCGGACCGTACCCCCTGCGCGGCCAGCAGCCCGGCCACCACCGCCACGGTCAGGGCCAGCGCCCACACGGCCGGCAGCATCCACGCCTCCACGGCGTCACTGCGGCGCCGGAGCGGATTGCGTCTCCAGCGCCACCACAGTCCCGGCCGGGGGCGAAGGACTCTCATCATCCGCGCGTACCCACCTCTCCCCATCCCATGGCTCGTCCCGCCGGGGCGTGTTGCTCCGGCGGGCGGCGGACCGGGCGTGTGCGGGCCGTGGGTCCCCCCTCCTTCGTAACACGCGAATGTTGCGCGCACGATCCACCGGGCGGGGGCTTAAAGCAATCTCAATGAACGACCTCGGGTACGCCGGCGCGCGATCCGCGCCGGGGCGGGCGGCCGGCGCGCGCTCAGCGCAGGAACGCGGCCGTCGTCGCGACAAACCCCTCGGCGTCGTCGAGCCACGGGTAGTGGCCCGCCCCCGGCTGCACGACGCAGGTGGCGGCGGGGAACAGTCCGGCGTACTCCGCCACCGCCGACGGGGGCGTGTTCAGGTCGAACTCCCCGGCGAGGAGCAGGACTCGGCCCTTGTGGACGGCGAGCGCCGCACGCGTGGCCGCCGGGGTGAACGCGCCGTCCGCCCCGAAGAGGGCGACGGCCTCCTGGTTGACCGGCCGGCTCGCGGCCTGGTGCCGGCGCGCCTCGTCGTCCCACCGGCCGCTGAAGAAGGGGGCGATGGCGTCCCAGTCGCCGCCGGTGCCTTCGGTGATCGCCTCCAGGGCGGCGAACGCCGCCGGGAACCACGGTTCGTCCTGGCGGAGCCGCGCGAGCGCGCGCCGCGTCTCACCCGTGACGGTGATGCCGACAGCGGCGGGGCCGGGGGTGATCAGGGCCAGCCGGCCGATGTTCTCCGGGTGGCGGGCCGCATACCGCACCGCGATGTTCGCGCCCCCGGAGTGGCCGAGGAGGTCGGGCCTGACGAGTCCGAGGTGGTCGCGCAGGGCTTCGACGTCGTCCACGAGACGGTCGCAGCGGTACGAGGAGGGGTCCGCCGGAATCGCGGACCCGCCGGTGCCCCGGAGGTCCAGGAAGATCAGCCGGCGGTGGGCGGACAGGCCGCCGAGGTCGCCGAGGTAGGCGGAGTCGGCGGGGCCTCCCGGGACGCAGATGACCGGGTCGCCGTCTCCGGTCGTGCGGTAGGCGAGGCGGGTTCCGTCGGGCGCGGAGAAGGTGGGCATGGCGGGGATCCTGTCAACGACGCCCGGGCCGGGACAACCGGAATACGCGGGCCGCGCAGGCGCCGCGCCCCCGTCACCGCGTCACCGCGGGCCGCCGTACACGCCGTCACCCCGGGGACGCCGCGCGCCGTCACCCCGGGACGCACCGCGCCGTCACCCCGGTACGGACAGCGGGCGGTGCTCGCGCAGCCAGGTCACGGCGTGGGCGACCGCGTCCGCCAGCGGGAACAGCCGCGCCTGCGCCGCGCCCACCCGGCCCCGTACCACTGGGTGTTCCTTCTCGAAGGCCGCTCCCAGCTCCGCGAAGCCGTCACTGGTGATCGCGACGTCGCGCACGGTGCTCCAGCGGCGGCCCCCCGGGGTCATGACCGCGAAGGAGTTGTCGACGACCCGTGGCGCGGGGACGCGGTATTCGGCCAGGTGGAACGCCGTACAGGTGTCGAAGCCCGTGCCCAGCAGAAGGATCCGCGCCCCGGCCTCCTCCAGCCGCGCGAGCGGGCTGCGCTCGCCCAGCTGGCAGTCCAGGGCGTGGCCGTCCACGATCCCGGCGGCGCGCGGGCCGAGGGCCGCGAACGAGGTCTGCGGGTGGGCGCTGCGGAGGGCGCCGGGCCAGTTCCGTACGGTCTCCGGGATCACACCGACGCCCCGCGCGGGCGTGACGCGGGGGTCGTACGGGGGCATGCACGCGCGGATCGCCGGCCACCAGGCCTCGGGCACCGGGGGGTTGTGCCAGTCGGCCGGTTCCGAGTTGCCGCCGGAGTGCGCCGGCACCACCAGGGTCCCGTCGTCGCCCAGGGTGTCCAGCAGCGACCGGACGACCGTCTCCGCGCCGCCGCAGACCCAGCCCAGCGAGCTGAGGGAGGAGTGGACGAGGACGGTCTCGCCGGGGCGCAGGCCCAGGTCACGCAGGGCGGCGGTGAGCGAGCCGCGCGTACACAGGGGACCGGCCTGGGGCGGTGGGGACATGCTCCCGAGTGTGCCCCGGCCCACGGTCCCGCACCACCCGTTCACCTGTTCGGTACGGATCCCGCGCCGGGATCCGGAGTGAGCGTCGCGACCGAGCGGCGGCGGGCCGCCGGGCGCAGGCGGGAGACGCGGTTACGATGCGGCCATGGCTGTCCTCGGACTGGGTTTGGCGGCGCTGGGCCGCCCGGAGTACCTGACGGTCGGTCATGGCGCCTCCCTCGGCGCCGACCGCTCGGTCGACGCGCTCCGGGCGCGCTGCGAGCAGGTCTGCGACGCGGCGTGGGCGGGCGGCATCCGGTGGTTCGACGCCGCCCGCTCGTACGGCCTGGCCGAGCGGTTCCTGTCCGGGTGGCTGACCGGGCGTGACGTGGCCGCCGAGGACGTCACCGTGTCGTCCAAGTGGGGTTACACGTACACCGCCGACTGGCGGCCGCACGCCGAGGTCCAGGAGGTCAAGGACCACTCCGCCGCCGCACTGGCCCGCCAGTGGCCGCAGACCGATGCGCTGCTCGGGCCCTGGCTGCGCCTCTACCAGGTCCACTCGGCGACGCTGGAGTCGGGAATCCTCGACGACGGGGCCGTGCTGCGGGACCTCGCCGCGCTGGGCGTACCCGTGGGCCTCAGCCTCAGCGGTCCCGGCCAGGCCGACACCCTGCGCCGCGCCCTGACGGTCCGGGTCGACGGAGCGCCCCTGTTCTCCGCCGTACAGGCCACCTGGAACCTGCTGGAGCCCTCCGCCGGCGCCGCGCTCGGCGAGGCCAGGGCGGCGGGGTGGACCGTGATCGTCAAGGAGCCGCTGGCCAACGGGCTGCTCGCGGTGCCGGGGCCCGCGACACAGGCGCTCGGGGACCACCCCGACGTCACCGCGCTGGCCGCCGCCCTGGCCCAGCCGTGGGCCGACGTCGTCCTCTGCGGTGCCACGACGGTCGCCCAGCTGCGTTCGAACCTGACGGCGGCCACCGCCCCGGCCCCCGACCCGGACCGCCACACCGGGCTCGCGGTCGACCCGGAGACGTACTGGAGCCGGCGCTCGACGCTGCGGTGGACGTAGCCTCAACTCCGCTCCCCACCGGTCCGCACAGGGGCCACCTGCGACAATTGGCGCAGCGCTGGTGTGTGACAGAGCATGCCGCGGACCACGGAGGATCCTGTGCCGCTGACTTCGGAGCCGCTGCGGAAGCTGGGCTTCCTGACCATCGGGCTCTTCGACGACGCCGACCCCCGCCGGGGCCACGAATCGACCCTGGAGATCATCGAACTGGGTGAGCGGCTCGGTTTCGACAGCGCGTGGATGCGGCACCGCCACCTCCAGTACGGCATCTCCTCCCCCGTCGCGGTCCTCGCGGCCGCCTCGCAGCGCACCAGCCGTATCGAACTGGGCACCGCCGTCATCCCCCTGGGCTGGGAGAACCCGCTGCGTCTGGCCGAGGACCTGGCGACGGTCGACATCCTGTCGGGGGGCCGCCTCAACCCCGGGATCAGCGTCGGTCCGCCGATGCACTACGACCGGGTGAAGGAGGCCCTCTACCCGGACACCGCCGAGGCCGAGGACTTCAGCTACGCCCGGGTGGAACGGCTCCTGAGTTTCGTACGGGGCGAACCGGCCACGGACTTCAGCGGTACGGAGGGCTTCGAGGTGTTCTCCGACCGCGTCCAGCCGCACGCCGCCGGGCTGGGCAGCCGCATGTGGTACGGCGGGGGGAGCCTGCGGTCCGCCCGCTGGGCCGGCGAGCACGGGATGAACTACCTGACCAGCAGCGTCGTGAAGGCGGAGGAGTCGGAGGACTTCGCCGAGATCCAGCTGTCGCACGTCCGGGCCTTCCGCGCCCACCACCCGGACGGAGACCGGGCCCGCGTCTCGCAGGGGCTCGTCGTGATCCCCACGGACAGCGCGACGTCCGAACAGCGGGCGCGGTACGAGGAGTTCGTCGCGAAGAGGACGCCGCGCACGACCTCGCCGCAGGGTCCCGCGCGCATGTTGTTCGCGCGCGACCTCGTCGGCACGTCGGCGGAGATCGCCGAACAGCTGTACGCCGACGTCGCGTTCCGGGAGATCGATGAGGTGGCGTTCGCGCTGCCCTTCACCTTCGGGCACGAGGACTACGTACAGATCCTCACCGACATCGCCACGAAGCTGGGCCCGGCGCTGGGCTGGCGGGCGGCGGAGAAGGACCAGCCGGACAAGGACTGACCGAAGGACTGGAAGGGAAGAAGGATCGTGGAGCCGAACGACTTAACAGCCGTGCCCCGCCGCGTGATGCTGGCGGCCGCCACCGGGACCGCGCTGGCGGGCATCGTGCCCCTGGGGACGACGGCGTACGCCTCCGGTCGGCAGGACAGCGCCCTCACCCGGCAGTTGCGCGCCCTTGAGGAGGAACGGTCCGCCCGGCTGGGGGTGTTCGCCCACGACGTGGCGACGGGCCGGACCGTCCTGCACCGGGGACACGAACGCTTCCCGGTCTGCTCGGTGTTCAAGACGCTCGCCGTCGCGGCCGTGCTGCGGGACCTGGACAGGGACGGTGAATTCCTGTCCCGGCGGGTGCGGTACACCGAGCAGGATGTCGTACGGTCCGGGTACGCCCCGGTCACCGGCCTGCCGGCCCACCTCGCCCAGGGCATGACGGTCGAGGCCCTGTGCGCCGCGAGCATCACCCACAGCGACAACACCGCCGCGAACCTCCTGCTCGGGAAGCTCGGCGGACCGGCGGCGGTCACCCGCTTCTGCCGCTCCGTCGGGGACACCGTGACCCGGCTCGACCGGTGGGAGCCCGAGCTGAACTCGGCGGAACCGGACCGGGTGACCGACACGACCGCCCCGTACGCCGTGGGCCGGACCTACGCGCGGCTGGTCCTGGGC
This sequence comes from Streptomyces sp. NPDC088261, assembly GCF_044740805.1. Lineage (NCBI taxonomy): Bacteria > Bacillati > Actinomycetota > Actinomycetes > Kitasatosporales > Streptomycetaceae > Streptomyces > Streptomyces sp. NPDC088261. Next base: position 641,168 of record NZ_JBIURL010000002.1, on the reverse strand, counting down.
CACGCCCTCGATCCCGCGGACCGCGAGCGGCTGACCGGCTGGCTGCTGGCCAGCACCACGGGCGGGGCGCGGCTGCGCGCGGGCCTCCCCGGCGACTGGACCGTCGCCGAGAAGACCGGAACGGGCGACTACGGCACCACGAACGACGTGGGCGTCGCCTGGCCACCCGGCCGGGGGCCCGTCATCCTGTCGATTCTGTCCACCAAGCGGGACCCCGACGCCCCGGCGGACGACCAACTGGTCGCCAGGACAGCCGCGTTCGTGGCGGCGGCACTCACCTGACGACCGGTCACCCGCACCTGGTCACGAGGGTCACGCCCCGGTGGTCATGCCCCCGTGGTCGAGCCGGGGCGGACGATCATCAGGACCGTGACCGTCGCCCAGAGCAGGTTGAAGACGCCGGTCAGCATCGCCAGCCGGGCGGTCGTGGCACGGTCGACCGCCACCCGCCCGGTGCGCGTCTCCGTGTCTGTGTCCGTGCCCGTGCCCGCGAGGGTGTCGAGGACGGCCTCCTGGGAGGGCAGGATCAGCAGACCGAGGATGATCGCGGCCGCGGCGGTGAGCACGATCGACGTGATCAGCCACGGACTGCCCAGGACGTGCATGGAACGGGCCGTCGCGAACCCGGCCAGCGGCACGGCCAGCCCCACCCCCGCGTAGACGTAGGACACGCGGTGCAGCACCCGCACCGTGGCCAGGCCCTCCGCGTCCGGGGAGGCGGCCGCGCGCCGGGCCGCGGCGGGGAACATGCTGGCCGCGACGGTCACGGGACCGATGGCGACGATGGCGACCAGCACATGGACGGTGAGCAGGAACTTGGTCATCGGGAGAACGTCTCTTTCTGTGGTGTGGTCCGTGATCGTCAGGGCCACCGCGCTCACGCTAGGGCCGGCCGGTCACCTCCCTCCATGGGCTGGAACGACAGATGCCAACGGATTCTCGCCACCCGTACCGGGCTGGGGCGATCAGCGGTTCGTGAGGAACACCCCAGGTACCCGGCCCGGCGGGAATCCGTCTATCGTCGGTTCCGTGCATACGGTTGCGGTGCTGGCCCTGGACCATGTGGTGGCCTTCGACATGGCCGTCCCGATCGACGTCTTCGGGCGCGTCCGCCTGCCCGACGGCCGCCGCCCGTACCGGGTGCGGGTGTGCGGGGTGACCCCGGAGGTGGCGGGCGACGCGTTCTCGCTCCGCGTGCCGTGGGGCCCGGAGGCGCTGGCCGACGCCGACACGATCATCGTGCCGGGCTGTTCCGAGCACGCGGGGCCGCCTCCGGAGGAGGCCCTGGAGGCACTGCGGACGGCGGCCGCGCGGGGTACCCGTATCGCCTCGATCTGCACCGGTACGTTCATCCTCGCCGCGGCCGGACTCCTCGACGGCCTGAGCGCGACCACCCACTGGGTCGCCACCGACGCGCTGGCGCGCCTGCACCCGGCGGTGGACGTGCGCCCCGATGTGCTCTACGTCGACAACGGGCAGCTGCTGACCTCCGCCGGGGCGGCGGCCGGGCTCGACCTGTGCCTGCACCTGGTCCGCCGCGACCTCGGCTCCGCCGTGGCGGCCGACGCCGCGCGGCTGTCGGTGATGCCGCTGGAACGGGAGGGCGGGCAGGCGCAGTTCATCGTGCACGAGCAGCCGCCGGTGCCGCGCGGGTCGGTGCTCGAACCGGTCCTGTCCTGGATCGAGGACAACCTCGGCCACGACCTCACGCTGGACACGATGGCCGCCCGGTGCGGGATGAGCGAGCGGACGTTCAGCCGGCGCTTCCGCGAGCAGACCGGGACCACTCCCCTGCAATGGCTGCTGCGGGCCCGCGTCCGCCGGGCACAGTACCTGCTGGAGACCACCGGGCACTCCGTCGAACGGGTCGCGGAACAGGCCGGGTTCGGCTCCCCCACGGCGTTCCGTGAGCGCTTCAAACGGGTCGCGGGCACCACACCGCAGGCCTACCGGGCCTCCTTCCACAGCCCCGTACGGTCATGAGCCTCGTACGGTCGTGAACCCCGTGCCGTCGTAAGCCCCGTGCGGTCATGCGCCGACGGACATGACCTCCGGCGGCCGCCCGGCGACGTGGTGGTGGAACCCGCTGGTCGTCCAGGTGGTGCCGTCGGCGGCGACCGCGAACCCCTCCGTGTCCGGCAGGGCCTCCAGCCAGTCGCGGGCCAGGCCGCCCATGGCGTACGCGGCGGTCGCCCGTACGTCCGCGGTCGTCAGCCCCGCCCGGCACACCACCGTGAGCGACGCGAGGCCGCCGGCCGGGGCCTCGCCCGTACGGGGGTCGATGATGTGGCAGCCGCGCTCGGCGGGCCCCGAGGTGGCCACCCCCAGGTCGTCCCCAGCCTCGACGACCACGGCGAGCGCGCCCGGCCGCAGCGGGTCGGCGACGCCCACCCGCCAGGGCCCGCCCAGCAGTTGGACGTCGCCGCCGCCGTTGAGGCAGACCGCGTCCGCCCCGGCCCCGGCGACCGTTCTGGCCGCGCGCTCCACCGCCCAGCCCTTCACCAGCCCGGTCGGATCGAGCCCGCCCGCGTAACCGGTCGTGAACCATCCCCCGCTCTCCCGCTCGGCCGCCGCGCACAGCGCCAGCACCTCGGGGACGTCGGGATCGCAGTCGGACTCCGCCAGGTCGCCCCGGGCGAGACGGGTGATCTCGCTGTCCCGGCGGTACGTCGAGAAGATCTCGTCGGCGCGGTGGAGCGAGGCGACGGCGGCGCGCAGCGCGGCGCGGACGCGGGTCCCGTCGCGCACGCCCCGGACGTCGAACGAGAAGACCGTCCCCATCGACTCCTCGACGTGGCGCAGGCGTTCGCCGTCCGCCTCCATCAGACCCCGGCCTTGTCGAGGGCGCTCTGGAGCGAGTCCCGGTAGCCCTTGCTGGTGTAACTGGCGCCCGAGACGGCGTCGATGCCCGCACTCTGCGCCGTGACGGCTGCCTGGTTGAGCTGCGGTACGGCGTTGGCCGTGACCGACTTGCTCTGCGCGTCGGAACCGGGCGCCTGGACCGCCGCCGCCTTGACGATCTTGGTGCCGCTGAGGGTCAACTGCACCTGTACGGGTCCGTACTGGGTGTCGACCGCGTCACCGAGCACCGTCCGCACACGCGGCGCAGCGGGCCGGGCCGGGCGGCTCGCGGCAGGGGCCTTCGGAGCCGGTACGGCGGCGTCCTGCGCGCCCGCGTCCTCGGCACCGGCGTCCCGCGCACCGGCCGAAGGAGCACCGGCGGCCGGGGCATCGGCGGCGGGCGCGTCGGCGGCCGGGTCGCCCGTCGCCCGCGGGGCCCCCGCCGGGGGCGGGGCCACGCCGCCGGGCGGCACGGTCGCCACCGCCACCGACGATCCGCCGGGCTGCTTGAGCGCGAGCAGCAGGACCACGCCCGACGCGGTCGCGGCGACACCGATCATGATCCGCCGCAGCGGATGTCTCCTCTTCACAGGGGGTGCCTCACATCTCGAAGGATTCGTGGTGGATGCGGCGGGCGGGCACGCCCGCCGCGCGCAGGGCCTCGTAGGACTGGCGGGCCAGCCCGGTGGGACCGCAGACGTAGACGTCGTGGTCGTCGATGTCCGGCAGCAGTTCGCGCAACCGCTGCGGCGTGATCTCCGGCCTGACGCCGTCGGGACCGTTGACCGCGTACAGGAGCCGCGCGCCGCGCGCGGACGCGATCCGCCGCAACTCGCCCCAGAGCGCCAGGTCTTCGGTCTTGCTGGCCCGGTAGAGCAGGGTCAGGTCGCCGGGTTCGCCGGGCAGCGTCTCGAACAGCGCCCGCATCGGGGTGATTCCGGCGCCGCCCGCGATCATCAGGACCTTCTCCTGGCTGCGCCGGGCCGCCGTCATCGCCCCGTAAGGACCCTCGGCCCAGACCCGGGTGCCGGGCCGCAGCCCGGCCACGGCCTCGCTGTGCTCGCCGTTCGCCTTGACGGTGATGCGGAGGAGGTCGGGGCGCGGCGGCGCGGACAGGGAGTACGGATTGGAGCTCCAGCGCAGTCCGTCCGTGAGGAACCGCCAGCGGAAGAACTGTCCCGGCTGCGCGCCGAGCCGGTGCAGCCGGCGCCCGGTGATCAGGACGGAGACCACGCCGGGTGACTCGTACACGGTCTTCTCGACCCGCATCCGGTGGCGCCGGTTGAGCCGGATCGGAGCGAGGACGCGGTACCAGAGCAGCAGGAGCCCGGCCGCGCCGTACAGCGCGTACCAGGCGGTGCGGGCCATCGGGTTGGCCACGAACTCGGCTCCGGCGGCCAGTTGGTGCCAGAAGGTCAGGTAGACCGCGACATAGGTGAGGAGGTGCAGGTAGTACCAGGTCTCGTAGCGCATCCTGCGCCGTACCGCCCGCGCCGAGACGAAGCCGATCAGCAGGAGGACGGCGGTGCCGATCGTCGCCTCGATCATGCGCGGGAAGTCGGCGACGAGGATGACGGTCTGTTCCACGAAGCCGGTGTTGGCCTGGACGGAGTATCCGCCGATGGTCAGCAGGAGGTGGGCGAGGACGAGACTGACCGCGTACCGGCCGCTCATGGCGTGCCAGCGGGTCACCCGGTCGGAGCCCACCCGCCGTTCCAGCGCGGGCACCCGGGCCATCAGCAGGACGACGATCGCGATCGTGTAGCCGCCGAGCAGTCCGGTGAGGCGGCCCCCTCCGATCAGCCACTCGGCCAGGTCCACGTGGACGACCGGGGTGTTCTGCCACCACAGCGCCATGACGGCCACGGCGCCGGCCCAGCACGCCGCCAACAGGGTTCGCGCGCCCGACCGTTGAGGACGGATCGCGCGCATGGTCTGCCGTCGCGCGGCCCGGCCGTTGTGCATCATCGCCAAGGGAATGCTCCTCGATTCGCCCACGTGCCAGCCCATACGGATTTAGGCGGCGGCGAGTTCAATCGGAGAGCGGCCCGGAGCGGGCGACTTCGCACGTCGGTGGTTCCTCACGGACCACCTGTGCGGATTTACGGCTGTACGTCCTCACCCGGGCGGCGCGCGCCGCCGTCCAGCAACTTTCCGAGGAGGAAGGAGAGTTGGTCGCGCTCCTCGGCGGTGAGGCCGTCGAACACCTCGTCCAGGAACGCGGGGGTCGCCTCCTCGGCCCGGGCGAGGAGCGCCCGCCCGGAGTCGGTGAGGGTGACGGCGTAGGCGCGCCGGTCGCCGGGGGCGGGCTCACGGCGCACGTGCCCGGCGCGCTCCAGGCTGTCGCAGATGCCGACCATCACGGAGCGGTCGATGCGCAGCTCCTCACCGAGGAGCCGCTGCGAGCTGGGGCCGACGGCCGCCAGCATCTTGAGCACCAGGTGCTGGCCGACCCCGGTTCCCAGCCCGGCCGCGCGGGCGTCCGCGGCCCGCGCGACGGCCGCCGACGCCCGGCACAGCGCGATGTCGGGACGTTCCGCCGCGAGCCGCGGGAAGTAGGCCGCGCCGCGCCGGCTCGTGGTGCTCCTGGCCGTCATGGGGCCTCCTTCGTCTCGGCACGACCGTAACAGAATCGTCTTCGCCCAGATTGTTTGACCGCAAACAGCAGCTCATCGTACGCTCGCCGATAATCTGTTCACAGATTATCTTCGGACCCCCATCCACAAGGAGAGCCCGTGATCCCGAGGACGGCCCTGTGACCCTTCCCTCGACCCCCGACGAGTTGCTGTCCACGACCCGGGCGGTACGCAAACGCCTCGACCTGACCCGCCCCGTCCCCCGCGCCCTGATCGAGGAGTGCGTGGACCTGGCCACGCAGGCGCCGACCGGCCGCAACCGGCAGCGCTGGCACTTCCTCGTCGTCACCGAGCCGGAGCTGAGGCGGACGGTGGCCGACGTCTACCGCCGGGCGGTGACGACCGGGGGCGGCCGGGAACCCACCGAGCGGGACCTGCGGCGCATGTACGCCCACGCGGGCTCCATGGAACGCGTTTCCGACGGCTTCCGGTACCTGTACGAGAACATCGACCGCGTGCCCGCCTTCGTCGTCCCGGCGGTCGAGGGGCGTACGGACGGGGCCTCCGTGCTCGATCAGTCCATGACCTGGGGGTCGATCCTGCCCGCCGTGTGGAGCTTCATGCTCGCCGCCCGCGCCCGCGGGCTGGGAACGGTGTGGACCACGGCCCAGGGACCCCTCGAACGCGAGCTGGCCGGTGTGCTGGGTGTGCCGTACGACGAGGTCATGCTCGCCGCGTTCCTGCCGCTCGCCTTCACCGTCGGCACGGACTTCAGGCCCGCCCGCCGGATCCCTCGCGAGGAAGTCCTCCACTGGGAGGGGTGGTGAGCGGGAGGGCCGGCGGCCCAGAGCCGGAGCCGGTGTCCTCCGTACCGGCGTCCGACACTCCGTACAGCGGAAAGCCCCGGACTCGGCGAACGAGTCCGGGGCTTTCCCGTGGAGCGCTGGGCAGGCCTTGCACCTGCATTTCCCCGCAGGAAGCGGGGCGTCTTTCCTTGGACCACCAACGCGAGGCCCCACCACCGGAGTTCCGGTCGCGAGCACATGATCAATATTAGCGTACGAATCGAGTGCGCCGCGCCACGGCCGCCCGGGCCGGTGGACGCACAGCGGTGGACACGGGACCGCGAGAAGGCCCGTCACCGGCGGTTCCGGAGTTGAGGGCGGGACGCCGAGGCAGCACCCTGGGCGTATGGACCATGCCGGCGCCGCTGCGATCATCGATCCCCAGGGCACCTTGACCGGGTGGAGCGAGGGGGCGCGGCTGCTCACGGGCCACACCGCCGGGGAGGTCGTGGGCCGGCCCGCCCGGGAGCTGCTCGCCGAGGACGCCCCGGCCGCCGCGGTGGCCGCGCTGACCGGCCAGGTCCTCCTCCGGCACCGGGACGGGCACGCGCTGCGGCTGACCCTCACCGCGTCGCCCGTGACGGGCGCCGCCGGGGAGCCGCTGGGATATCTGGTCGGGGGCGTGCCGACGGGCGCCCCCGAGTCCGCGCTGGCCGCGCGCGCCTTCCGGCAGGCGTCGGTCGCGATGTGCGTGTTCGACACGGACCAGCGCTTCCTCCTGGTGAACGGGGCCGCCGGCGAGGTGCTGGGCGTCACCGAGAGCGAGGTGCGCGGGCGCCTCTCGGCGGACGTCGTGCCGGACGACGAGGGCGGCAAGAACCTGCGGGACAACCTCGTCAAGGTCACTCGTACCGGAGTCTCCCTCCGATACGACGTGGACGCCCCCGCCCCGTCCGACGGCAGGGACCGGGCCTGGAGCGTCGACATGTGGCCGGTCCTGGATCCGGCCGGTGACGTGTCGGCGGTGGCCATGGTGGCGTTCGACCGCACCGAGCAGCGCGGCCTCCGCCGCCGGCTGGCCCTGCTGAACGAGGCGGCGACCCGGATCGGCACCACCCTGGACGTGGTGCGCACCGCCGAGGAGCTGACCGCGCTGGTGGTGCCCCGGTTCGCGGACTTCGCCAGCGTCGACCTGCTCGACTGGGTGCTGGGACCGGGCGAACCGTCCGCCCCGACGGCCGAGGGTGTCACCCTGCGCCGGGCCGCGTACACCTCCAGCATGAAGGAGGCACCCCCGCCGGGCCTCAAGCTGGGTGCGACGAGCGTCCATCCGCCCTTCTCCCCGACGGCCAGGGCGCTCGCCGAGGGGCGGGGGATGCTGGTGAACGCGGGGGATCCGGGCTTCGCCCAGTGGATGGAGTACACCAACACGCGCCATCCGGCCGGGCGCGCCCTCCGCGACAGGATCCGCTCCCTGCTGGTCGTGCCCCTGCGGGCCCGCGGCACGACGCTGGGCGTCGCGATCTTCTCCCGCCTCACCCGCCCGGACGCGTACACCGCCGACGACATGGACCTGGCGGAGGAGCTGGCGAGCCGGGCGGCGGTGTGCGTGGACAACGCCCGCCGGTACTCGCGTGAGCGCTCGACCGCGCTGACCCTCCAGCAGAGCCTGCTCCCCAAGGCCTCCGGCGACCAGGCGGCGGTCACGGTCGCGCACCGCTATCTGCCCTCCCGGTCGGCGGCCGGCATCGGCGGCGACTGGTTCGACGTCATCCCGCTCTCCGGCAGCCGCGTCGCCCTCGTGGTCGGTGACGTCGTGGGCCACGGCATCCAGTCCTCGGCCACCATGGGGCGGCTGCGGACCGCCGTACGGACCCTCGCGGACGTCGATCTGCCGCCGGACGAACTGCTCACCCACCTCGACGACCTCGTCACCCATCTGGCCGCCGACGAACACAGCGCCGAGATCGCCGAACTCGGCGCGACCTGCCTGTACGCCGTCTACGACCCGGTGGCCCGGCGTCTGACCCTGGCCTCGGCCGGGCATCCGCCACCCGTGCTCGTACGGCCGGGCCGCGCCGGCCGCCTCGTCCAGGTCACGACCGGGCCGCCCCTCGGCATCGGCGGCCTGCCCTTCGAATCGGCCGAGGTCCTCCTCCCCGAGGACTCGCTCCTCGCCCTGTACACGAACGGGCTCATCGAGGGCCCCGACCGGGACCTGGACGAAGCGACCGCGCAGCTCAGCGCGGCCCTGTCGGCCCCGGCCGGCGACCTGGACACCCTCTGCGACACCGTCCTGCGCGACGTGCTTCCCGAGCAGCCCGGCGACGACGTGGTCCTGCTCCTCGCCAGGACGCAGGTGCTCGGCACCGACCGGGTCGCCACCTGGGAGGTCCCCGCCGACCCGGCCAGCGTGGCGACCGCCCGGCAGGCGGCGACCGACCAACTGGCCGCGTGGGACCTGACCGCGGTCTCCTTCATCACCGAACTGGTCGTCAGCGAACTGGTCACCAACGCCATCCGCTACGGCGAGGCCCCCATCCGGCTCCGCCTCATCCGCGACCACGCCCTCATCTGCGAGGTGTCCGACGCCAGTTCCACCTCGCCCCACCTGCGGCGCGCCCACGCCTACGACGAGGGTGGCCGGGGACTGCTGCTCGTCGCGCAGCTGACGCGGCGCTGGGGCAGCCGGCAGACGGGCGGCGGCAAGACCATCTGGGCGGAGCAGACCCTGCCGCCCGACTGACCGGGCCGGCGAACCACCCCCCTGCCGCCCTCACCCCGCCGGTCCCGGGGCCGTCAGCGGGCGAGCGGTCGCGTCGAGCCCCGTACCACCAGTTCCGGCTGGAGCACGACCGACCGGTGGGTGTGGTGTTCCCGGTCCGGCTCGGTCTCGTCCAGCAGCATCTCCGCCGCCGTACGGCCCATCCGCTCGGCCGGCTGCCGTACGGACGTGAGCGGGACGACCGCCGCCGCCGCGAACTCGATGTCGTCGTACCCCACGATCGACATGTCGCCGGGGACGTTCACCCCGGCCCCGTACATCGCCTGGAGCACCCCCAGCGCCAGCAGGTCGTTGGCGCAGAACACGGCGGTCGGCCGCACCGCGAGCCCCAGCAGCCGGGCCCCCGCGTCGATCCCCGACGCCACGTCGAGCCGGGCCGTCTCCAGATGGCCCAGGGCGTCGCCGGGGAGGCCCGCCTCGCGCAGGGCGGCCAGCGCGCCGGTGCGGCGGTCCCGGCACTGCGGGAGGTCCATGGGTCCGCTGACGTACGTCACCGAGCGGTGGCCCGCCGCGAGCAGATGGCGGACCGCGAGCGCCCCGCCGGTCACGTCGTCTACCGAGACGGAGCAGCCCTCCGCCGTGGGCACGGCACGGTCGACGTGCACGTAGGGGATGTGCCGGCGGGCGAACTCGCGCACGTTGCGCCCGGTGGCGTCGGCGGGGGTCAGCAGTACGCCGCGCACCCGCTGCTCGGCGAAGAGCGACAGGTACTCCGCCTCCTCGGAGGCGCTGCCGGCGCTGTTGCAGAGCATCACCCCGAGGCCCGCCTCGCGCGCGGCGCGCTCCGCGCCCCTGGCCATGGCGACGAAGAACGGGTTGGTCATGTCGAGGACCAGGACCGCCAGTATCCGGCTGGTGCCGACCCTGAGCTGCCGGGCGGACTCGCTGCGGACGAAGCCGAGTTCGTCGATGACGGCCCGTACCCGTACGCGCGTCGGCTCCGCCACCTTCTCGGGGCGGTTGAGGACGTTCGACACCGTACCCACCGAGACCCCGGCCCGGCGGGCCACGTCCTTGATACCTACGGTCTGGGCCACGTGTCCTGTCCTGGATGTCTCGTCGGAACCTCGTCAAAACCTCGGCGGGGCCTCGCATCCTATGGGGCGGGGAGATGCGGCACTCCGGCGAGGAAGCGCCGTGCGGCGTCGTCCCAGGCAGCCCGGTCGCCGGACGGCTCGTACCGGCGCGGTTCCAGGGTCCCGCGCAGCAGGGCCCGCAGGTCGGTGAGGTCGCCCCGTACGGCACCGGCGGCACGGGCCTGGACGAGGACGTTGCCGAGGGCGGCGGCTTCGGCCGGCCCCGCGACGACGGGCAACCCACAGGCGTCCGCGGTGAGTTGGCACAGCAGGGTGTTGTGCGCGCCGCCGCCGACGAGGTGCGCCGTGTCCACCGTACGGCCCGAGAGCCGCTGGGCGTCGTCAAGGGCGCGCCGGTGGGCGTAGGCGAGGGAGTCGAGCACGCAGCGGGTGGTCTCGGCGGGGGTCACCGGCACGGGCGCGCCCGCGCGGCGGCAGGCGTCGGCGATACGGCGGGGCATGTCACCGGGGGCGAGGAACGCCGGGTCGCCGGCGTCCACGAGCGTGCGCAGCCCGGGGACTTCGGCCGCCTCGGCCAGAAGGCGGTCCAACCGCTGCGGTGTTCCCTGGGCCTCCCACGTACGAAGACACTCCTGGAGCAGCCACAGCCCCATGATGTTGCGGAGGTAGCGGACCGTGCCGTCGACGCCCAACTCGTTGGTGAAGTTGGCTTGTCGGCTCTCCTCGGTGAGCACCGGGGCACGCAGTTCCAGGCCCGCGAGCGACCAGGTGCCGGTGGCGAGGTAGGCGAACCGTTCGCCGGACGCGGGGACGGCGACGACGGCGGAGGCGGTGTCGTGCGAGCCGACGGCGGTCACCGGTACGGGCCCCGCCAGACCGGTCCCGGCCAGGACGTGGGGCGCCAACTCCCCCGCCGGGTCGCCGGGTTCGCGCAGGGGCGCGAAGAGCGCCAGGTCGATCCCCGCCGCGTCGGCGACCCGCCGGGACCAGTCGCGGGTGCGAGGGTCGATGAGCTGGGTGGTGGAGGCGTTGGTGATCTCGGTGCCGGCCAGACCGGTGAGCCAGTAGGCGACGAGGTCCGGGATCAGGAGCAGCCGGTGCGCGGCTGCGAGGGCGGAACTGCCACGGGCGGCGGTGAGTTGGTAGACGGTGTTGAAGGGGAGGTGTTGCAGGCCGGTCGCCTCGTACAGGTCGCGGGGCGGGAGGACGGCCGCGAGCTTCGCCGCCTCGCCTTCGGTCCGGGGGTCGCGGTAGTGGACGGGATTGCCGAGCAGCGCGCCGGACGCGTCGAGGAGGCCGTAGTCGACGGCCCAGGAGTCGACGCCGACACTCGCGAGGGGGCCCGATGTCCGGGCGCCCACCGACCGGAGCCCGTCCAGCACACCGCCGTACAGGGACAGGATGTCCCAGTGCAGCGTGTCCCCCGTCCGCACCGGGCGGTTGGGGAAGCGGTGGACCTCGTGGAGGCGCAGGGTGCCCGCGCCCCGGTCGGAGACCTGGGCGGCCATGACCCGGCCGCTGGAGGCGCCGAGGTCGACGGCCGCGAAGGTGGGCGGTTCTGGTGCGGGCACGGGCCGGCCTCTCCTGGTACGTCAGCGCAGGAAGGCCGCCGCGACCCCGGCGTCGACCGGGATGTGCAGCCCCGTGGTGTGGCTCAGGTCGCCCCCGGTCAGCGCGAAGACCGCGTTGGCCACGTGCTCGGGCAGGACTTCCCGCTTGAGCAGGGTGCGCTGGGCGTAGAACTCGCCGAGCTCGTCCTCCGGCACGCCGTAGACCGCCGCGCGCTGGGCCCCCCAGCCGCCCGCGAAGATGCCGGAACCGCGCACCACCCCGTCGGGGTTGACGCCGTTGACGCGGATGCCCAGCCCGCCCAGTTCGGCGGCGAGCAGCCGGACCTGGTGGGCCTGGTCGGCCTTGGTCGCGGAGTAGGCGATGTTGTCGGGTCCCGCGAACACCGCGTTCTTGGAGGTGATGTAGACGATGTCACCGCCGAGGCCCTGTTCCGTCATCATCCGCGCCGCTTCGCGGGAGACGAGGAAGGAGCCGCGCGCCATGATGGCGTGCTGGATGTCCCAGTCCCCCGCGGTCGTCTCCAGCAGTGGTTTGGAGAGGGAGATGCCGGCGTTGTTGACGACGAGGTCGGCTCCGCCGAAGGCGAGCGCGGTGGCGGCGAAGGCCGCCTTGATCTGCTCCTCGTCGGTGACGTCGACCGTGACGGCGACGGCCCGGTCGGGGCCGCCCAGTTCCCCGGCGACCGTCGCGGCTCCCTCCGCGTTCAGGTCGGCGACCACCACACAGGCGCCTTCCGCGACCAGCCGGTGGGCGATGGCCCGGCCGATCCCCGACCCCGCGCCGGTGACCAGGGCGACCCGCGCGGCCAGCGGCTTCGGCGGGGGCATCCGGCGCAGTTTGGCCTCCTCCAGCTCCCAGTACTCGATGCGGAACTTCTCGGCCTCCTCGATGGGCGCGTACGAGGACACGGACTCGGCGCCGCGCATCACGTTGATGGCGTTGACGTAGAACTCCCCGGCGACCCGGGCGGTCTGCTTGTCCTTGCCGAAGGAGAACATGCCGACGCCGGGCACCAGGACGATCGCCGGGTCGGCGCCGCGCAGGGGCGGTGAGGCGGGGGTGGCGTGCCGTTCGTAGTACGCCCGGTACTCCTCGCGGTAGGCGGTGTGCAGGGCGGTCAGCCGCTCCTTGACCTGTTCCAGCGGTGTCGCGGCGGGGAGGTCGAGGACGAGCGGGCGGATCTTGGTCCGCAGGAAGTGGTCGGGGCAGGAAGTGCCCAGGGCCGCCAGCCTCGGGTGTTCGGCGCGGGCGAGGAAGTCGAGGACGGTGTCCGTCGCCGTGTAATGGGCGACCTGCGGCCGGTCGGTGGAGGCCAGTCCGCGCAGGTACGGGGCGAGTTCCGCCGCCCGCGCGCGCCGCGCCTCCTCGGGCAGCGGCCCGTACCCCTCCCGTACGGGTCCGAAGGGCTCGGCCCTGCCCTGCGCTTCGAGGAAGGCCTCGGCGGTACGGATGAGGTGGAGGGAGTTGCTCTCGCACTCCTCGGAGGTGTCGCCCCAGGCCGTGATGCCGTGGCCGCCGAGGACGCAGCCGATCGCCTGTGGGTTGGCCTCCTTGACCGCCGCGATGTCGAGCCCGAGCTGGAAGCCGGGGCGCCGCCAGGGGACCCAGGCGACGGTGTCGCCGAAACAGGCGGCGGTCAGCTTCTCACCGTCGGCCGCGCAGGCGAGGGCGATCCCGGAGTCCGGGTGGAGGTGGTCCACGTGGGCGGCGCGGACCAGGCCGTGCATGGCGGTGTCGATGGACGGGGCGGCCCCGACCTTTCCGTACAGGCAGTGGTCGAAGGCGGCGACCATCTCGTCCTCGCGCTCCACCCCCGGGTAGGCTCCGGCCAGTTGGCGCAGGCGGTCGACCCGCAGCGCGGCGAGTCCGCTAGCGGTGAGGGTGCCCAGGTCGCCGCCGGAGCCCTTGACCCACATCAGCTCGACGGCGTCGCCCGTCACGGGGTCGGGGGCGGAGCCCTTGGCCGAGGTGTTGCCGCCCGCGTAGTTGGTGTTCCGCGGATCGGCCCCGAGCCGGTGCGAGCGGGCGATCAACTCGGCTGCCACGGGGTGGATTTGAGGCTGGTCGGTCATCATGTCCCTCGGTGGGTGTGCCACTGCGGTGTACGGACGGTCGAGTGCGGCCGGAATCCTCAGGCGCCCCAGCCGGCCGCCGTGCCGCCGACCCGCTCGGCGACGATCTTCTCTCCGTATCCGGAGGCGTGGTAGGCGGCCACCGGGTCGGCGTCCGCGCCCAGTTCCGTGCGCACCTCGGCCACCAGCGGCCGTACGTCGGTGTTGAAGGCGTCCATGATCACGGCGTTCGCGGCCAGGACGTCACCGGCGCGCTGGGCCGCCGCCAGGGCCTCCGCGTCCACCAACAGCGCCTTCGCGGTGGCCTCCTGGACGTTCATCACCGACCGGATGACGGCGGGGATCTTCTCTTCGATGTTGTGGCACTGGTCGAGCATGAAGGCGGTGTCCGGGGTGAATCCGCCGCCGCGGATGACCTCGTACATGATCCGGAACAGCTGGAAGGGGTCGGCCGCCCCGGCCATCAGGTCGTCGTCCGCGTAGAAGCGGGAGTTGAAGTCGAAGCCGCCGAGCTTCTCCTCCCGCAGGAGGACGGCGACGATGAACTCGATGTTGGTGCCGGGCGCGTGGTGGCCGGTGTCGACCACCACCCGCGCCCGGGGGCCCAGCCGCAGGCAGTGGGCGTACGCGGTGCCCCAGTCGGGGACGTCCATCGTGTAGAAGGACGGCTCGAACAGCTTGTACTCCAGCAGCATCCGCTGGTGGTCGCCGAGCCGCTCGTACACCGCCGCCAACGCCTCGGCAAGACGCCCCTGGCGCGCCGCGATGTCGTCCTGGCCGGGGTAGTTGGTGCCGTCGGAGAACCAGAGCTTGAGGTCGCGCGAGCCGGTGGCGTCCATGACGTCCACGCACTCCAGCAGGTGCGCCAGCGCCTTGCGGCGCACCGCCGGGTCCGGGTGGGTGACGGATCCCAGTTTGTAGTCGTCGTCCTGGAAGACGTTCGCGTTGATCACGCCGATCCGGACGCCCAGGTCCCGCGCGTGCGCGCCGAGCGCCGCGTAGTCGTCGACCCGGTCCCACGGGATGTGCAGCGCCACCGTCGGGGCCACGCCCGTGTGCGCGTGCACCCGGGCGGCGTCCGCGAGCTTCTCCCGGGGCGTACGCGGCACGCCCTTCTGCGCGAACACCTTGAACCGCGTGCCGGAGTTCCCGAACGCCCAGGACGGCGTCTCGACGGCCTGCGACTTCAGCGCCGCCTTCACGGCGGACACGGCGGATCGACCCGTCATCTCTCAGCGCTCCCGTGGTGCGGACGTGAATCGTTTCATCGCGGTGAAGCTATGGGAGGGGTGACGGTGTGTCAACCCTCCGCGCGGCGGGTTGCGCCGCCGGGCGACGGCCCGTCAGGCGGCGTGAAATTGCCGTACGCACGCCCATTGACGCCGCTCCCCCGCGCCGTCTAGCTTCCCAGCAACCTCGTTGAAACCTTTCACGGAGGGCGGCGCGCACCCGGTCCCCACCGCTGAGGAGCCCCCATGAACGAGCCCGCCAAGGGCCCCGGTCCCCCACCCGTCTCCGGCCCCGGTCCCGCCGCCGTCCCCGTACTGGCGCTCAGGGACGTCAGCACGTCCTTCGGTGCCGTACGGGCCTTGCGGGACGTGTCCTTGCGGCTGTACGCCGGTGAGGCGCACGCGCTCGCCGGTGAGAACGGCGCGGGCAAGTCCACCCTCATCAAGACGCTCGCCGGGGTGCACCGGCCCCACCGCGGCACGGTCCTCCTCGACGGCGAACCGGTGACGTTCCACGGTCCCGCCGACGCCCGGGACGCCGGGATCGCCGTCATCCACCAGGAACCGACGCTGTTCCCCGACCTGTCGATCGCCGAGAACATCTTCATGGGCCGTCAGCCGAAGCGGTCCCTGTCCCGGATCGACCACAAGGCCGTACGGGAGTCGACGGCGGCCCTGATGCGGCGGCTCGACGTCGGCCTCGACCCCGGGCGGCCCGCCCGCGGGCTGTCCCCCGCCGACCAGCAGATCGTCGAGATCGCCAAGGCGCTCTCCTTCGACGCGCGGGTCCTCGTCATGGACGAGCCCACGGCGGCCCTCACCGGCGCCGAGACCGCGCGCCTGTTCGCGGTCGTACGGACCCTCCTGCGCGAAGGGGCCGCGGTGCTGTTCGTCTCGCACCGCCTGGAGGAGATCTTCGAGCTCTGCGGCCGGGTCACCATCCTGCGCGACGGCCGCCGGGTCTCCTCGGCGCCGCTGGCCGGCCTCACCGAGGAGGACCTGGTCAGAGGCATGGTCGGCCGGGACCTGGGGGACCTCTACCCCCCGCGCGCGGCGCGGGCCGGCGAGGTCGCCCTGTCGGTACGGCGGCTCACCCGGGAGGGGGTGTTCCGGGACATCTCGTTCGACGTCCGGCGCGGCGAGATCGTGGCGCTGGCCGGCCTGGTCGGCGCGGGGCGCAGCGAGGTGGCGCGGGCCGTCTTCGGGGTGGACCGGGCCGACGCGGGCCGGGTCGAGGTCAACGGCGTCGCCCTCGGGCCCGGCTCGCCGACCGCCGCCATGGACGCCGGCCTGGCCCTCGTCCCGGAGGACCGGCGGCAGCACGGTCTGGTGATGGCGATGTCCGTCGAACGCAACATCGGCCTCACCGGGCTCGGCGACCTCGGCAGGGGCGGCATGGTGCGCCGGGCCCTGGAACGCGGCCGGGCCACCGACTGGGCCGTACGCCTCCGGCTCACGTACCACCGGCTCACGGATCCCGCCGCCGTCCTGTCCGGCGGCAATCAGCAGAAGGCCGTGCTCGCCAAGTGGCTCGCCACCCGCCCTTCCGTGCTGATCGTGGACGAGCCCACCCGGGGCATCGACGTCGGTACGAAGGCCGAGGTGCACCGGCTGCTCTCGGCCCTCGCGGGCGAGGGCCTCGCGGTCCTGATGATCTCGTCCGACCTCCCCGAGGTGCTGGGCATGGCCGACCGGGTGCTCGTCCTGCACGAGGGGCGGCTCGCCGCCGAGATCCCCCGCGCGGAGGCCACCGAGGAACGGGTGATGGCCGCGGCGACCGGGCGTGCCGGGAAGGCGGCGGCATGACCACCCTGACCGGCGGACCCACCACGACCCGCCCGGCGGACCGCTCCGCCCGTTCCCTGGCCGACGCGGTCTTCCGGGCCAGGGAGATCAGCATCGCCGGGGCCCTGGCGCTGCTGATCCTCGGCACGTGGCTGGCCAACCCGCGCTTCCTCGACGGCCAGGGGGTGAAGGATCTCCTCCTCAACGCCTCGATCCTGGTCCTCCTCGCCGTCGGCCAGTCGGTGGTGGTCCTCACCCGCAACATCGACCTGTCGGTCGGCTCGGTCGTCGGGCTCTCCGCCTTCGCATGCGGCACGTTCGTCTCCGGCACCGGTCACGGCGTGCTGGTGGTCATGCTGCTCGGCATCGCCATCGGCGTGGTCTGCGGGCTGGTCAGCGGCGCGCTCGTCGGCTTCGGCCGGGTCCCGGCGCTCGTGGTGACGCTCGGGATGCTCTACATCATCCAGGGGCTCGACTACGGGTGGGCGCAGGGCGACCAGATCAGCGCCACCGACGTGCCGCGGCCGCTCCTCGACCTGGGCAGCGGCGGCGTCCTCGGCGTCCCGTACCTGCCGCTGATCACCGTGGTGCTGCTCGCGGGCACGGCGTACTACCTGCGGAGCTACCGCTCGGGCCGGGAGCTGTACGCCATCGGCTCCAGCCCCGAGGCCGCCCGGCTCGCCGGAGTGCCGATCCGGCGCCGGATCCTCGCCGCGTACGCCTTCTCCGGAGCGGTGGCGGGCTTCGCCGGCGCTCTCTGGCTCGCCCGCTTCGGCACCGTCGTCGCGGACGACGCGCACGGCTGGGAGTTGACCGTGGTCAGCGCGGTGGTCGTCGGCGGGGTCGCCATCACCGGCGGGGTCGGCACGGTGTGGGGCGCCGCGCTGGGCGCGCTGCTCCTCACCACCATCGGGAGCGCCCTGGTCGTGCTGAGGGTCGACGCGTTCTGGCAGGGCGCCATCAGCGGGGCGCTGCTGCTGGCGGCGATCAGTGTGGACCGGATCGTCAACCTGCGGATGACCGCGGCCCTGAGGAAGAGGAGCGCCCGCCATGGCCATGGCGCCTGAGACCGGCACCTCCCCCGCCTCCTCCGCACGCGGCCCCGCCGGGGCGTGGGTCAGGTCCGCCGGCGCGCGGTGGGACACGGCGGTCGGGGTGCTGCTGGTGGCGGTGTTCGCCGTCGGCCTGGCCGGTACGGACGGGTTCGCGTCCGGCGGCAATCTCGCCTTCGCGTTCAACGACATCGCCGAAGTGGCCCTGATCGCCCTGCCGATGACCCTGCTCGTGGTGGCGGGTCAGATCGATCTGTCCGTGGCCTCCCTGCTCGGTCTGGGCAGCGCGCTGACCGGGGCGCTGTGGAACGCGGGGTGGGCCTTCGAAGCCATCGTGCCCGTGGTGCTGCTGGCCGGAGTCGCCGGCGGTCTCCTCAACGGCTGGCTCGTCACCCGCGTCGGACTGCCCTCGCTCGCCGTCACGATCGGGACGCTCGCCCTCTACCGGGGCCTCGCCTCCGTCGTGCTGGGCAGCGACGCCGTGACCGACTTCCCGCACACGTACGCCCGTTGGGCCGTGGACACCACGACGATCCCGGGCACGTTCGTCACGTACCCCGTCGCGCTGTTCCTGGTGCTGGCCGTCGTCACGGGCGTGGTGCTGCACTCCACCGCCTTCGGGCGTGCCCTGTTCGCGATCGGCGCGCAGGAGGAGGCCGCGTACTTCGCGGGGATCCGGGTGAAGCGCCTCAAGCTGATCCTCTTCGTCGTCACCGGGCTGTTCTCGGCCTTCGCCGGCGTCGTCTTCACCCTGCGGTACGGGAGCGCGCGCGCCGACAACGGGCTGGGGTTCGAGATGCTCGTGATCGCCGCGGTGCTGCTCGGCGGGATCGACTTCGACGGCGGCAGGGGCACCCTCTTCGGGGCGGTCGCCGGGGTGCTGCTCATCGGCGTCCTCAAGAACCTGCTCACGCTCAACGACGTGGCGAACGAGGTCCAGGTCATCGTGACCGGCCTGCTGCTCGTCGGGTCCGTCCTCACCCCGCGGGTGGTGGCCGCCGCGGTCGAGCGCCGGCACCGGCGTGCGGCCGGCGCGGGGACCGTATCGCGGGAGTCCGAAGCGTCCTCTCCCCCTTCCGCGTCCTCACCCGACCGGTCCTGACCTCACCGGACATGACCCCACCGGTCTCGCCGAACCCTCCGAAAGGGCCTCCGCCATGATGCTCCGTACCGCCGCCGCCCGACGCCGGACGGCCGCCACCGTCGCGGCGGCCTGCACGCTCGCCGTGGCCCTCACCGCCTGTTCCGGCACCACCAAGGACAGCGCGGCGAAGGACAACGGCAGGGCGCGAGGCGCCGCCACCGCGAAGGCCGACCCGGACGCGCCCCTCAAGAAGGGCCTCAAGCTGGCCTTCCTGCCCAAGCAGGTCAACAACCCGTACGAGAAGATCGTCGACGAGGCCGGGATCGCGGCGGCCGCGGAGTACGGCGGGACCGGCAAGGAGGTCGGCCCCTCGGACGCCGGCGCCTCCTCCCAGGTGTCGTACATCAACACCCTCGTCCAGCAGCGCCAGGACGCGATCCTGATCGCGGCCAACGACCCCAACGCGGTGTGCGGCCCCCTCCGGCAGGCCATGGCCAAGGGCATCAAGGTCGTCGCGTACGACTCCGACACCGCGAAGGACTGCCGGCAGCTGTTCATCAACCAGGCCGGCTCCGAGGAGATCGGCCGCGGTCTGGTGCGGAACCTGGGCAAGCAGCTGGACAACCGGGGGAAGATCGCCATCCTCTCCGCGACCCAGAACGCCACGAACCAGAACACCTGGATCAGCTTCATGAAGGAGGAGTTGAAGCGGCCGGAGTACCGGGACATGAAGCTCGTCAAGGTCGCCTACGGGGACGACGACGACCAGAAGTCCTTCCAGCAGACGCAGGGTCTTCTCCAGGCCTACCCGGACCTCAGGGGCATCATCTCGCCGACCACCGTGGGCATCGCGGCGGCCGCGCGCTACCTCAGCGACTCCTCGTACCGGGGCAAGGTGGTCCTCAACGGCCTGGGCACCCCGAACCAGATGCGGACGTACGTCAAGGACGGGACGGTCGCGCAGTTCTCGCTGTGGAACCCGGAGGAGCTGGGCTACCTCGGCTCGTACGCGGCCGCCGCGCTGGCCTCCGGGCAGATCACCGGCGCGGAGGGCGAGAGGTTCACGGCGGGCCGGCTCGGCGAGTACACCGTCGGCAAGGACGGCGAGGTCGTCCTCGGCGAGCCGACGGTCTTCGACAGGAACAACATCGACACGTTCGACTTCTGATTCTGAAAGTCGGCGACCGTGGAAAGCCAGGGCCTCGACGGCGTGTCGTACCGCCGGTGCGACGTGCGGTCCCTGCCATCGTCGACCTTCCGGTCCGTCACGCCGAAGGAGCCGTCATGACCGTCCGTACCCCCGCCGTCGCCCGCACCCCCCGCATCGGGCTCGTCGCGGGAGGACTCGGCGCGTACTGGCCGCAGTTCCCCGACCTCTTGCCCCAGCTGCGCCGCTCCGCCGCCCGGGTCACCGAGCGCATGCGGGAGTTCGACGCCGAGGTGATCGACGCCGGCTTCATCTCCGACGCCCAGGAGGGGGCGGAGGCGGCGGAGACACTGCGGGCGGCCGGCTGCGACCTGATCGTCGGCTTCCTCACGACGTACATGACGGCGAGCATGCTCGTCCCCGTCGCCCGGCGCGCCGACGCGCCCGTCCTGCTCATCAACCTCCAGCCCACCCCGTCCATGGACCACGCCTCCTTCGACACCGGTCAGTGGCTGGCGTACTGCGGTGCCTGTCCGCTCCCCGAGATGGCCAACGCCTTCGAACGGGTCGGTGTGCCGTTCCGCTCGGTCTCCGGGTATCTGGAGGACGAGCGGGCGTGGCAGCGCATCGGCCGGTGGATCCGGGCGGCGGGGGTACGGTCCGTCCTGCGCAACGGGCGCCACGGTCTGATGGGCCACCTGTATCCGGGGATGTACGACGTCTCCACCGACCTCACGATGGTCACCGGCAACCTCGGGGGCCACATGGAGGTCCTGGAGTTCGACGACCTGCGGGTGCGGGTGGAGCAGGTCGGCGACCGCGAGCTGGACGAGAAGCTGGACGAGACCCGCGCGGTGTTCGAGCTGGCCGACTCGGTGGTGGAGGACGATCTGCGGTGGGCCGCGAGGGTAGCCGTCGGACTGGACCGGCTGGTCGCGGACTTCGACCTCGACTCGCTGGCGTACTACCACCGGGGCCTGGACGCCGAGGTCCACGAACGGCTCGGCGCGGGGATGATCCTCGGTTCGTCGCTGCTGACGGCGCGCGGTGTCCCGGCGTGCGGCGAGTACGAACTCCGCACCTCGCTCGCCATGCTGATCGCCGACCGGCTCGGGGCGGGCGGGTCGTTCACCGAACTCCAGGCGCTCGACTTCACGTCGGGGGTGGTCGAGATGGGCCACGACGGCCCCGGGCATCTGGCGATCAGCGAACACAAGCCGCTGCTGCGCGGGTTGGAGGTGTACCACGGGAAGCGCGGCTGGGGCGTCTCGGTCGAGTTCGACGTACGGCACGGGCCGGTCACCCTGGTGGGTCTGGGGCAGACGCGGGACGGCCGCTACCGGCTGGTCGCGGCCGAGGGCGAGGTGGTGCCGGGACCACTGCTGGAGATCGGCAACACCACGTCGCGGGTCGACTTCGGCTGCGACCCTGGCGAGTGGACCGACGCGTGGAGCGCGAGCGGGGTCGGGCACCACTGGGCGCTGGCGACCGGCGGACTGCTCCCGGAGCTGCGGTGCCTGGCCGGGCTGACGGGGCTGGAACTGGTGGAGGTCACCGTCTGACGCGCCGCCGCATTCGTCGGCTCCGATCACGCCCGGTCAGGGCAGCACGGCCGTGGCGGTACGGGCCGATCGGCGCAGGCGGGCGGCGTCCTGGCCGGGCGGGGCGCCGAACTGGCGCCGGTATTCCCGGCTGAACTGCGAGGAGTTGTCGTAACCGACACGCTGGCCCACCCCGGTGACATCGCCGGGGTGGGTGGCCAGCAGGATACGGGCCTCCTGAAGCCGGATCTGCTTCTGGAACTGGATGGGGCTCATCGCGGTCACCACCTGGAAGTTGCGGTAGAAGGCAGAGACGCTCATCCCCGCCATCCGTGCCACGTCCTCGACGCGGAACGGCTGCGCGTAGTGCTCCCGGATCCACCGCACCGCCCGCGCGACATGGCTGAGGCTGCTGTCGGCCAGGCCGAGTTGCCGGACGATGGCGCCCTGCTCGCCGGTGATCAGCCGCCACAGGATCTCGCGTTTGACGAGCGGTGCGAGCACCGCCCGGTCGCGGGGCTCGTCGATCAGGCGCACCAGCCGGATCACGGCATCGAGCAGCGGATCCGGAGCGTCACTGACGGCGATGGCAGGCAGCGCGCTCCCGCCACCGCGGGGGATGTCCCCCGGCCCCGCCCGCAACAGCAACTCGGCGACGGCGGCCGGCTCCAGTGCGAGCCCGAAGCCCACGGCCGGGTGCTCCGGGCTCGCGCCGACGAAGTGACCGGTGACCGGGAGGTCGACCGAGGTGACGAGGTACTGCCCCGCCCGGTAGTCGTAGACCCGCTCGCCCAGCGCGAGCCGTTTCCCGCCCTGGGCGACGACCGCCAGAACGGTGCCGGACATCGACAGCGCGGGCGGGTCCGACCGCTCGACCTTCGAGATGAGTACGCCGTCGACGGGCGTGGTCCAGTCGGGCCGCGCGTGCCGGAGCAGCAGGGTACGGAGCTGGTCGAGGTACATGCCTCCATTGCAGCACACCACCGGTCACGGGCTCCGGAGGAGGAGAGGATCGTGCAAGTGCCTGGGAGGATCGCTCTATCGTTTGCGCAGGTCAAGGCGATTCAATGGAGACACGAACTTCCCCCGCTCCTCCTCTCCCCGAAAGAAGGCCCTCCTGTGATCGCCACCTACGGATTCAACGCCACCCTGACCGCCAGGCCCGGAATGAGCGACGAGCTGGTCGACGTACTGCTGACCGGTCTGGACGAGGGCAACCCCGGCGCGAGCGAGCACTGCGTCGTCTACCTCGTCTCCCGCTCGGCGGCCGACCCCGACGTCGTACACGTCACCGAGGGGTGGACGAGCGAGGAGGACCACCACCGGGTCTTCGCGGGGGAGGCCGCGCAGGCCATCGTGGCGCGGATCGCGGGAATGCTGGCCGAGGAGTCCGCGTACACGGACTACGTACCGGTACGTGGCAAAGCCGCTTTCTGAACCCGCCGTCCGCCTCTGCCGACTCTTGGACAAGGAACCCACCATGACGCTCGCCCGTCCCGGCTTCGATCCCGAACTGCGCACTCTGATGGCCGACATGCCGCTCATGTCCGAGCTCACCCCGGAACTGCTGGCGCAGCTGCGCCAGTTCCCGCCGACACCGGTCGACGCACTCCTGGAAGGGCGGAAGGTCGAGCGACGCGAGGTCACCGTTTCCGGCGGGGACGGCGCGCACATTCCGCTGTCGGTCTTCTCCCCCGCTGTGACGGACCACTCCACGGCGACCGGCCCCTCGACCGGGGCGCCGTGTGTCTACTGGGTGCACGGCGGCGGGATGGTCATGGGAGACCGCTTCTCGCAGCTCGACATCCCGCTGGAGTGGCTGGACCTGTTCGGCGCGGTTGTCGTCTCCGTGGAATACCGGCTGGCGCCGGAGGCGACCGGCGCGACCCTCGTCGACGACTGTTACCAGGGCCTGCTCTGGATCGCCGAGCACGCCGACGAGCTGGGTGTGGATCCCGCCAGGATCGTCGTCGCGGGCGCCAGCGCCGGCGGGGGCCTCGCGGCCGGGCTCACGCTGATGGCCCGTGACCGGGGCGCCCCGGCGATCGCCGCCCAGATGCTGATCTACCCGATGCTCGACCACCGCAACGTCACGACGTCGAGCCGGCAGTACGCGGGTGAGCCTGGCGTCTGGACCCGTGAGATGAACGAGTTCGGGTGGCGGTCCGTTCTCGGCGGCCTCCCCGACGAGGACGTGCCGGGTTACGTCTCCCCTGCCCGCGCCCACCACCTGTCGGGCCTGCCGACCACGTACATCGACGCGGGGTCGGCCGAGGTCTTCCGCGACGAGGACGTCGACTACGCGACCCGGATCTGGGCGGCGGGCGGCCAGGCGGAACTCCACGTCTGGGCGGGCGGCTTCCACGGCTTCGACGCGCTGTACCCCCAGGCCCACGTCTCGACGGCGGCCCGCGGCTCACGCACCGACTGGCTGGGCCGCGTCCTGAACCGCGGGGTGTGAGGCAGCACGACGGAGAGGTGGATCCGCCGGCCGCGGCCGACACCGCAGCCGACACTGCGGCCGTGTCGCGGCGCGGGCGCGCGTTCTATGCGCTCTGACCGGCAGCCCCGGCAGCGGCCTCCCGCGCCGCGTGCTCCAGGCGGCCCCGGTACTCCTCCCACCACGCCTGGTCGCCCGGTGGCATGTTGTCGTTCCCCTCCGCCCTCCCGACGGCCCCGTCGATGAGTTCCCGGACGATGTCGGCATGGCCGGCGTGCCGGTGGGTCTCGGCGATCAGGTGCACCAGGACGCGGTGCAGGGTCACCTGGGCGCGCTCCTCCGGCCACCACGGGACATGCCCGATCGCGTCGAGCGGCAGCGCGGCGATCGTGGCGTCCGCGTGGCCCCACGCCTCCCGGTACAGCCCCACGATCTGTTCGCGCGACTCGTCCGCGGTGGCGTACATGTCCGCGCCCGGCTCGGCTCCCTCCCCGTACCAGGACGGCGGCTCGTCGAAGAACGGCCGGCCGAACGTCTCGCCGAAGTACCCCAGCTCCACCGCGGCGACGTGCTTGACGAGCCCCAGCAGGTTCGTTCCCGTCGGAGTCAGCGGGCGGCGGACGTCGTACTCGGACAGCCCGTCGAGCTTCCACAGCAGGGCGTCGCGCGCGGCTTGCAGATAACGGAGAAGGTCGTCTTTGACTGTCGCATCGGTCATGCCGGAATTGTTCCACCCAGCACTGACAACGGTCCGGCGGACTGCCTACCGGCCGCCCGGCGCGGCGACACGCTGGAACTCGACCACCCGCTCCGCGTCCGCCGCGTCCAGGACGATGCCGAATTCGGTGCGCAGCACCGCGGGCACCTCCTCGGCCGCGACGCGCCGCTTCCGGTGCCGGCCATCCGGCTCCTCCGTCGTCAGCTCGTCCCCGATGAGCTGGAGCCGACGCCCCGTCCCGGGTCTCTGTGCGACGAGCCGGCCGGTGAAGGGCGACCGGGGGTGGGTCGAGATGTACTGGTTGCAGACCGTGAAGTCGACGGGGAAGACGGGCGTCGTGTTGAACCCGTACAGGTCGATCGGCTTGCCGTCACTGTCCAGTGACGGGGCGGGCGCCGTGCGCGGAAATGACGCACAGCGACGGTGACCATTGTTGACCAAGAGGTGATTGTTCGTCAGGACACCACCACCTTTGGGGATTTGGCCGCCCCCCTCCGCTCGATAGGCTGCACGGCGTGAGCAACTCGTACGCACGGTCCGGGGACGCGGACATCGCGATAGCGGGCGCACGCGCCGGCGCGGCCGTGGTCCGTGACCTGTACGGCCTGCGGCCGGCCCGTATCGACAAGGGAGGCGGGGACTTCGCCACCACCGCCGACGTCGAGGCCGAGGAGGCGATCCTCGGCGTCATCCGCGCCGGGCGGCCCGGCGACGCGGTGCTTGGCGAGGAAGGCGGGCACCGGGGCGCCGCCGACGCCGAGCGCCAGTGGCTGGTGGACCCCCTGTGCGGCACGCTCAACTACGCCGCCGGCTCGATGCTCGTGGCCGTCAACGTGGCGCTGCGCGCGGGGGCGGCGGCGGTGGCCGACCCGTTCAGCGGTGAGGTCTTCTTCACCGACGGGGAG
The DNA here is from genome assembly GCF_044740805.1 of Streptomyces sp. NPDC088261. NCBI lineage: Bacteria > Bacillati > Actinomycetota > Actinomycetes > Kitasatosporales > Streptomycetaceae > Streptomyces > Streptomyces sp. NPDC088261. Next base: position 615,599 of record NZ_JBIURL010000002.1, on the reverse strand, counting down.
ACCGCCTGGGTACGGCACGAAGGCGCCGGCGACGTACGGCTGGCCCCCACGCCCGACACCCGGCTGGTGGACGTCAATCTGGATCCGCCGTTTCCGGCCGCGCCGGGATTCCGGGCCGTGGATCTCCTGGCCCGCCCCGAGTTCGCCGAACGCTTCCGGCCGCGCGTTGTCTCCACGACCCTGGCCCTGGCCTGGGTCGCGGCCGGCCGGCGCGCCGCGTACGTCACCGACGGAGGCGACCTCTCGCAGAACGTGCACTTCGCCGCCGGCATCGCGTTGTGCCGGGCCGCGGGCTGTGTCGTCAGCGGGATCGACGGCGCCCCGATGGGCGAGGGACACGGGCTGGTGGCAGCCGCCGACGACGAGACCCATGAGCTGCTGATGTCGATGATCCACACGTGATCCGCGGGTGATCCGCGCGTGATCCGCTCCAGGGCGCGGAAATCGGTCGCGGCTCTCCTACACGGGGTCGGGACCGTCGAGGAAACGGAGCAGCACCGCGGCCTCCGCACGGAGCCGCGCCGCCCGGTCGGCGTGCGCGGGCGCGGTCAACTGCGTTGCCGCCGCCAGCCGTTCGGCCGCCTCCGCACGTACGATCTCCACCACACCGTCCTCGCTCAGCTCCTGCCGCGCCGCCTCCGTGGCACCGGCGCCGGACGGGGACTCCTCAAGGGCGACGCCCCGGAGCTGGGCCTCGCCCACCGGCACCGCCTCCGCGTTGTCCAGCGCGCCGAGCGTCGCGCGAAGAGCACTCACCGCGGCCTTGTCGCGGGCGCGCATCGCTTCCGGCAGTGCTTGACGCATACGAAGTCGTAGAGACATGCCGGTGACCCTATGGCGGCGCCCCTGAACCCACCAAACGCGATGTCCGCAGGGGCAGGACGCTGACGTCACCCTGCCGCGGCCGCGCCGCTGGCACACTTCTGATGAATCGATCACATTCGCCAGCCACACCCCTTGACGTGGGAATCTTCAGAGTTGATAGTTTCATCATCAAGGCAATGCCGCTCGGAGGTCGCGATGTCCAGAACGCCCACCCACGGTCCCAGAACCGCCCACCAGGACCTCCACAGCGAGGACGGCGCACGGCGCGGCGAGCACCAGGGGCGGGCCCGCAACCCCGTGATCAAGGTCGCCGACCTGGCCTGGCTGGAGTTCCAGAAGCCGGATCTGGACCGGGCCGAGGTCTTCGCCCGCGACTTCGGGTTCGCGACCGCGGCCCGTACGGAACAGGCGCTCTGGCTGCGCGGCACCTTCGCCGGCTCCCCGTGCATGGTGATCCGGCGCGGGCGCGCGTCACGCTTCATCGGCCCGGTGTTCCGCGCCGCGGAACGCGCGGACCTGGACCGGCTCGCCCGCGTCACCGGCTCCGCCGTACGTGACTCCGACGCGCCGACCGGCGGGCAGTGTGTCGACCTGCTCGACCCCTCCGGCTTCTCGGTCCGGGTGGCGCACTCCGCCGAAACGCTGGCGGGCCTGCCCGGCCGGCCGGCACTCACCCTCAACTTCGGTACGGACCACCGCCGCGTCAACGCCACCCAGCGCCCGCCGCGCGAGCCGTCGCGCATCCAGCGCCTGGGGCACGTGGTTCTGGAGACGCGGGTGTTCGCCCGGGCCCTGAACTGGTATCTCGACACCCTCGGCATGATCGTCAGCGACTTCCTCTTCCTCGACGGACAGCGCGAGCGGGGTCCGACGATGGCGTTCGTCCGCTGCGACCGGGGAAGCGAGCCGGCCGACCACCACACGCTCGCCATGCACCTGGGTCCCGGTACGGGGTACGTGCACTCCGCCTACCAGGTCACCGACCTGGACACGCTCGCGGCCGGGGGCGAGTACCTGGCCGAGCGCGGCTACCGGCGCAGCTGGGGCATCGGGCGGCACGTCCAGGGCAGCCAGATCTTCGACTACTGGCGCGACCCCGACCACTTCATGCTCGAACACTTCGCCGACGGCGACCTGTTCTCCCACGACGTCGAGCCGGGCTGGGCCCCGATGTCGGCGAGCGGGCTGGCCCAGTGGGGGCCGCCCGCCACCCGGGACTTCCTCGGAGCCGCCCCGTCCCCGGCCCGGCTGCGCGACCTCTGCGCCGCGCTGCGCGGCGACACCGAAATCGATCCCGCCCGCCTGGCGGGTCTGCTGAAAGCGATGAACTCATGAGCACCAACGTCCTGCGCACCGCCGAGGGTTGGTGGGTGGTACGAGACGACCGCGCCGTACCCGTCGCCACCGGGGCCGTCACCACGGCCGAGCTGATCGCGGACCGCGACGCCGTCACCGGGGCCGTACGGGAGGCCGCCGCCTCTCCCGGGGCGGGCACGCCGATCGGCGAACTGGCGGTGCTGCCGCCCGTCACCGTGCCCTGCCGTGTGGTCGCACAGATGGTCAACTACCACAGCCACGCCCGCGATTCGGGCTTCACCGGAGACATCCCGCCCGCCTTCTTCCGCAAGGCGTCGGGCTCCATCAGCGGCCCTCACGACAGCGTCGTACGGCCCCCGCACGTGCGGCTGCTGGACTACGAGATCGAACTCGGCCTGGTCATGGGGGCACGGCTGCCGGTCGGCGCCGTCGTGGGCGACGGGGATCTGCCCTCGTACGTCGCGGGAGTTGTCGTCACCAACGACGTCAGCGCGCGTGATGTGCAGCTGAGCAAGACGCAGTTCTACGAGAGCAAGTCGTATCCGACGTTCACCCCGACCGGACCGTTCCTGACGCTGCTCGACCCGGACGACTTCGCCCATCTCCTCGACCTGCGGCTGCGGTTGTCGGTCAACGGCGACCTGCGGCAGGACCGCACGGTGGCCGACATGATCGTCCGCCCCGCCGAGGCGCTGACCCTGCTGGCGCGCTTCCAGACGCTGGCCCCCGGCGACCTGCTGCTGACCGGCACGCCCGGGGGTACGGCCCTCAAGGCCCCGCCCAAGGCGGTCGAGAAGATCGGTGCGCTGCTGCCGCCCGCCATGAAGTGGAAGGCTTTCTTCAGGAGCCAGGCCCGCAATCCGCGCTATCTGCGCGAGGGAGACCTGATCACGGCGAGCATCGCGACGGCGAACGGGCGGCTCGACCTCGGGGAGCAGCGCACCTCGGTGGTCGACGCGCGATGAGCCTCAACGAGCCGCGTACGGCGGGCGAGTCGACGGACGACGTGGCGAGCAAGGTTCCTGTGTCGGCGGACGGCGTTCCCGTGGTGATCGTCGGCGCCGGGCCCGTGGGTGTCACGGCCGCCCTGCTGCTCGCCCGGCACGGAGTCCGCAGCGTCCTCCTGGAGCGTCACACCGCCGTCTATCCCCTGCCGCGTGCCGTCGCCACGGACGACGAGGTCCGCCGTATCCTCCAAGCCGCCGGTGTGGAGGCCGAGTTCGCCTCGATCGCCCGCCCGGCGCACGGGCTCAGGCTCCTGGACGCCCGCCATCGGGTGATCGCGGAGTTCCCCCGTACCGCGGAGGGGTCGCACGGATTCCCGGAGACCAGCATGTTCGACCAGCCGGAGCTGGAGGGCCTGTTGCGTGCCGCCCTCGCCCGCAGCGCCGCGTGCGAGCTGCGCGAGGGGGTGGAGGTGCTCGACGTGACGCAGGAGGGCGACGGCCCCGCCCGGGTGTCCTACCGGGCGGCCGGGGGCGACGGGGAGGTCCACTCCTTGCGGGCGAGCGCCGTCCTCGGCTGCGACGGCGCGAACAGTCTCGTGCGCCGGGCCATAGGCGCACGCTGGGAGGATCTGCGCTTCGAGGAGGAGTGGACGGCCATCGACGTGCGCACCAGCGCACCCGTGCGCACCTGGGGCGGTGTGGACCAGGTGTGCGATCCGCACCGGCCCGCCACCTTCATGCGGATCGGCGAGGACCGCTACCGGTGGGAGTTCCGCCTGGGCCGGGACGAGGGCCTGGACGGCGAGCAGGGCCGGGAACGGCTCCGGCGCCTGGTCGCCCCCTGGATCGACCTCGCCACGGCCGGCGACTTCGAGATCCGGCGACAGGCGCGCTACACGTTCCGGGCCCGGATCGCGGACCGCTGGCGCCGGGGCCGTCTCTTCGTCCTCGGCGACGCCGCGCACCTGACGCCTCCGTTTGTCGGCCAGGGCCTCTGCGCCGGACTGCGCGACGCCCACAACCTCGCCTGGAAGCTCGCGCGGGTGCTCAACGAGGGCGCGGACGACGCCCTGTTGGACACCTACCAGCTCGAACGCAAACCGCACGCGAGACACGTGATCCGTCTCGCCGTCGCCACGGGCTGGGCGATGACGGGAGGGCAGGACGCGGCGGCCGCCGCACGCCGCGCCCTGGTCGGCGCCGCCGCCCGTGTCCCGGGCCTGGCCAAGGCCGCGGGCCGCGACCTCAGCCCGGCCCTCGCCCCGGGGCCGCTGATCCACCCGCGTACGCGGGTGCCCGGTCGCCGGCGCGAGCTGGCGGGCACCCACTGCCCCCAGCCGTGGGTCCGGTTCAAGGGCCGGCGCGTCCGCCTGGACGACGTCCTCGGAACCTCCTGGGCCGTCCTGACCGCCACGCCGTTGTCCCCCGCCGCGCACGCCGTGGCGCGGGGCATGGGCGCCCGGGTCGTCCACGTGCAGGACACCGGTGACGCGGCGGCCGTCCTCGCCGCCTGGCTGCGGGGCGGCGGGGCGGACGCGGCGCTGGTCCGCCCCGACCGGGTGGTCCTGGACACCGTGCCGGCCGGAGGAGACGGCTTCGCCCACTCCCGCCGCTGGGCCCGCCTGTTGTGCACCACCCGCCGTCCCGAGCCGTCGGCGCGTCACGCCGGTGCCCAGGACTCCGCGTCCGCCCCACTGATCCCGCTGATTCCGGCCCCTTGAGCGATTCCGCCCCCCCGATGAGAAAGACGACAGCATGACAAAACCCGACACTCCCCCACCGCCGGAGCCGTTCTGGACCCCGGACCCCGCGGACACCCCGGACAGCCGCATCGTCGACTTCGGCCGCTGGGCCGCCGCCCGCTACCCGGGTCTCGACCGGGCCGGCGACCCCGCCGACTACGACGTGCTGCACCGCTGGTCCGTCACCGAACTCGAAGAGTTCTGGGGCGCCGTGTGGGAGTACTTCGACGTCGACTCCCCGACCCCCTACGAGACCGTACTGGCCGAGGAGCTGATGCCCGGCGCGCGCTGGTTCCCCGGCGCGACCCTGAACTACACGCACCACGCGCTGCGTCACCTGCGGGACGACGAGCCCGCGCTCCTCGCGCTGGACGAGACCGGGGCGGGGTACGACGTCCTGGGGGGTGAACTCCGGGCCCAGGTCGCCGCGATCGCTGCCACCCTGCGGGACCTGGGCGTCGGCGCCGGGGACACGGTGGCGGGCTACCTGCCCCACACCCCGCACGCCATCGTCGCGTTCCTCGCCGCGGCCAGCCTCGGGGCCGTGTGGTCGGTCTGCGGTCAGGATTACGCCCCCGAGGCCGCCGCCGACCGTTTCGCCCAACTCCGGCCCACCGTGCTGTTCGCCGCGGACGGCTACCTCTTCAACGGTACGGTCCACGACCGCCGTGACGCGGCCCTGGAGCTGGCCGGCCGCCTGCCCACGCTCACGGCCGTGGTGCTGGTCGACCACGCGGGTCCGGGGTGGTCCGACGACCGGCGTTCCGTCCGCACGGTGCGGTGGGACGACGCGGTCGCCCGCACCGGGGAACTGGTCTGCACGCCCGTGCCCTTCGACCACCCCCTGTGGGTGGTGTTCTCCTCGGGAACGACGGGGCTTCCCAAGGGAATCGTCCACGGCCACGGCGGCGTCCTGCTCGAACACCTCAAGACACTGGGCCTCCACTCCGACCTGGGACCGGCCGATCGTCTCCTCTGGTACACCACCACCCACTGGATGATGTGGAACCTCGTCGTCTCGACGCTGCTGACCGGCGCGACCGCCTGTACGTACGACGGCAGCCCCGCCCCCTTCGCCCGCCCGGACGTCCTGTGGGACCTCGCCGCCCGCCACCGCGTGACCATTTTCGGCACCAGTCCCCCATACCTGCTCGGCATGGCCAAGTTCGGCATCGACCCGTCGGTGCACGACCTGTCCGCGATCCGTGCCGTCGGCTGCACGGGATCCACCCTGCCGGCCTCGGCCTACCCATGGGTCGGTGAGCATGTCGGCAAGAGGGTCCAACTCGCCTCCACCAGCGGCGGAACCGACGTGGTGTCGGGCTTCGCGGGGAGCGCCGCCACCACACCGGTCTGGGCCGGCGAACTGTCCGCCCCGCACCTCGGTGTCGCGCTGGCGGCCTACTCCCCCGACGGGAGGCCGGTCGTGGACCAGGTGGGGGAGCTGGTGGTGACCCGCCCGATGCCGTCCATGCCGCTGTACTTCTGGAACGACCCCGGTGGCGTCCGCTACCGGGACGCGTACTTCGCCACGTACCCCGGCGTCTGGCGGCACGGCGACTGGATCACCCTCACCTCCCGCGGCTCGGTCATCGTGCACGGCCGCTCCGACTCCACCCTCAACCGCAACGGCGTCCGGCTCGGCAGCGCCGACATCCACGACGCGGTCGAGCGACTGCCCGAGATCGCCGAGTCGCTGGTGATCGGCGCGGAGGAGCCGGACGGCGGGTACTGGATGCCGCTGTTCGTGGTCCTCGCGGAGGGTGCCGTGCTCGACGACGTCCTGCGCGACCGCGTCCGGGACGCCATCCGTACGGGCGCGTCGCCCCGCCACGTCCCCGACGAGGTCCTCGCCGTCCCGGGGATCCCGCACACCCGCACCGGCAAGAAGCTCGAAGTGCCGGTCAAGCGCCTGCTCCAGGGCGCTTCCGCCGGGGACGTGGTCAGCCCGGCGGCCGTGGACCGCCCCGAACTCATCGCTTTCTACGCGCGGTTGGGGGCCGACCGCGCGCGTGCCAGGACCACCGGAACGGGGGACGGCCGATGACACCGCCCCCTGACGCCGCGCCCACCCGTCCGCCGCTGCACGGCGCCATCGATGTGCACGCGCACTTCATCACCCCCCGGCTGAGGGCCGCGATGGAGGCGGCCGGTCACGGACAGCCCGACGGGATGCCCGCCATCCCGGACTGGAACCCCGAGTCGGCGCTCGCCCTGATGGACCGCACCGGCGTCGCGGCGGCCGTCCTGTCGGTCTCCTCACCGGGAATCGGCTTCGGCGACCCCGCCGGGATCCGCGAGCTGGCGCGAACCGTCAACGAGGAAGGCGCCGTTGTCGTCCGTACGTACCCGGGCCGATTCGGGCTGCTGGCTTCCCTGCCGCTGCCGGACGTCTCCGACGCGCTGCGGGAGACGCATCACGCCTTCGACACACTGCACGCCGACGGTGTCGTCCTGCACACCCACTACGCGGGCCGCTATCTCGGCGATGCCCGGTACGACCCGCTGATGGCCGAACTGGACCGGCGGGCCGCCGTCGTCCTCCTGCACCCGACGTCACCGCCGCACGCCGAGGCGACGAGCCTGGGATGGCCCCGGCCGATGCTGGAGTTCCCGTTCGAGACCACGCGCGCCGTGACCCACCTGATCCTGCGCGGCGTACGGGACCGTTTCCCCGCCATCCGGTTCATCGTCCCGCACGCCGGTGCCGTACTGCCGTCGGTCGCGGACCGGCTCTCCGTCTTCGCCCTGGGCGTCGGAGCCGAGTCGACCGACGTCTTCGGAGCCCTGCGCGGGTTCTACTACGACGTCGCGGGCTTCGCCCTCCCCCGGTTGCTCCCCTCGCTGCTCACCCTGGCGGACGCCGACCGTCTCCTCTACGGCAGCGACTTCCCCTTCACTCCCGGCTGGGTGGCGGAGGGCCTGGCCGCCACCCTCGCCGGCAGCGGCGTCCTCACGCCGGAGCAGCAGGCGCTGATGCAGCGGGAGACGGCGGCCGCGCTCTTCCCGCGTGTGGCGTCCGCACTCCCGGGGGCCTGACACAGGACTCCCCCGGGGGCTGACAGGGGACTCCCCGGGGCCTGACACGGGCCAATGCCGGCCGCATTCTGCCCGCCTTTCCCTCGGGAAAACCTGCTCTTTTCCGAGGCGTTCCCAGGTGTGGGACCGACAGACCCGGGCACCCGCATTTCTGAGAGGCGGTCACCGAACATGATGACGCTCTCGCAGGAATACGCCGTCGAACGAGGAGCCTTTTATGAGCGACAACATGTGGGGATACCAGCCGACGGCCGGTCACACCGCGGGCAACACCCTGACCGGTTACAAGGTCGAGGCGAGCGACGGAAGCATCGGGAAGGTCGACAAGCACTCCGACGAGGTCGGCTCGTCGTACCTGGTGGTCGACACCGGTGTCTGGATCTTTGGCAAGCACGTGCTGCTGCCGGCCAGCACCGTCACGCGGGTCGACACCGCGGAGGAGACCATTTACGTCGACCGGACGAAGGCGGAGATCAAGGACGCCCCCGAGTTCGACAAGGACAAGCACCTCGGCGATGCCGATTACCACGAGCAGGTGGGCGGGCACTACGGAAAGCACCGCCGCATCTGACCACGACAGCTCCCGACGGGGGCCGGCCGGAGCGTAATTCGCTCCGGCCGGCCCCCGTCGTCGTTCCTGGCCAGGAATGCGTTCGACAGAAAAGACCGCGTTCAGAATTCAGGCGCGAAAGCGGGCGGGCCCTTCTGCGCGAACCGCGCAGGCAAGACTGTACACCTCACCCTGCATATTCTAGTGTAGGGTACATGAATGAGAGTCCGCGCCTGTACCCCTCGGCGGTCCAGGCCTCGCGCGAGGTCCGTACGGTCATCGGCCGCCTGCGGCGCCGCATCCTCAACGCCGCCGAGGCCGAGGACATCACCTTCGCGCAGGCGTCCGTCCTGAGCCGTCTCTCCGACGAGCAGGGCGTCACCGCCAGCGCGCTCGCCGCGGCCGAGGGCGTACGCCACCAGTCGATGACCTCGACGGTCGCGTCCCTGGCCGCTCTGGGGCTGGTGGTACGGCGGCCCGACCCGGACGACGGGCGCAGGCTGCTCATCGCGCTCACCGCGGAGGGGCACCGGCGGGTGGCGGAGGGGCGGCAGGCCCGGCAGGAGTGGCTCGCCACGGAGTTGCAGGAGAGGTGCACGGAGGAGGAACGGCGTGCGGTGATCGGCGCCATGGCCGTACTGGAGCGGCTGACCCATGGCTGACCAGCAGACGGCGGGCCGCGGCAGGACCGCGCCGGCGGGCTTCGACCGGCGGCTGCTGCCGCCGATGATGCTGGGCTCGGTCCTCAACCCGATCAACTCGACGATCATCGCCGTCACACTCATCCCCATCGGCGACGCCCTGGGCGCGCCGCCCGCGCGGACCGCGTGGCTGGTCTCGGCCCTCTACCTGGCCACCGCCCTCGGACAGCCCGTCGTGGGGCGGCTCATCGATATCTTCGGACCGCGCAGGCTCTTCCTCGTCAGTACGAGCCTGGTCGGGATCGCCGGGGTGATCGGCACCCTGGCGCCGGACCTCGGGGTGCTGATCGCCTCGCGGGTCCTGCTCGGCTTCGGCACCTGCGCCGGGTATCCCGCCGCGATGGCGCTGCTGCGCAGCGAGTCCCGGCGCACCGGGCGGGACAGTCCGGGCGGGGTACTGACCGCGCTGGCCGTCGCCAACCAGACCATCGCCGTGATCGGCCCGCTGCTGGGCGGCCTGCTGGTGGGTCTGGGGGGTTGGCGCGCCACCTTCGCGCTGAACGTACCGCTGGCCGCCGCGGCCGTGCTGCTGGGGCTGCTCCGGCTGCCCAAGGAGACCGGAACGGGAGGCTTCCCCGACGCCGGTACGGAGGACTCCCCGGCGGCGGGCACCGAACGCTCCCCCGCGCCCACCACCACGCTGCCCCCGGGCCGGGCCGGACGCCTCGCCGCCCGGCTCGACCTGCCCGGCATGGCGCTGTTCGCCGCGATGCTCGTCTCGCTGCTGCTGTTCCTGATGAACCTGCACCTGCGCGACTGGTACCTGCTGGCGATCGCCGCCGCCGCGAGCGCCGCGTTCGGCGCCCGGGAGCTGCGGGCCGCCACGCCGTTCATCGATCTGCGGGTGCTGGGCGGCAACACGCCCCTGCTGATCACGTACGGGCGCGCGCTGGTCGCGTACGTCGTGTCCTACTCGTTCCTCTACGGGTTCACGCAGTGGACGGAGGAGGGCTTCGGGCTCTCGCCCTTCCACGCCGGGCTGGTGCAGATCCCCATGTTCCTGGTGGCCATCGGCGTCTCGATCGTCTCGGGGCGGCGCGAGGGCGTCCGCGCCAAACTGCTCGTCGGCGGCCTCGGGCAGGTGGCCGCCTGCCTGGTGATGCTGACGCTCACCGGGGCCGGCCCGGTGTGGATGCTGATACTCGTGGCCGTGATCTTCGGCCTGCCCCAGGGGCTGAACAACCTGGCCCTCCAGAACTCCGTCTACTTCCAGGCCGACCCGGAGCGCACCGCCTCCTCGGCGGGCCTGCTGCGTACCTTCGCGTACGTCGGCTCGATGGTCGCCTCCTCCACGACGGCCGCGTCCTTCGGGCAGCGCGCGGGCACCGGCGGCATGCACCACCTCGCCTGGATCATGCTCGGCGCGGCCGTGCTCTACCTCCTCCTGACGGTCTTCGACCGGGCGCTGGGCCGCGCTCTCCCTCCCGCCCAGGCGAACTGACGTTCACAACATGCCCACGATCGGGCCGTGACGAGACCGGATCCGGCGCGTTTCCAGAGCACCAGTGCCACACCGACGCCCAGACGGAGGACACCCGGCCGCATGACCGAGCCCACCGAGAAATCCGATCTCCGCACCGGCCGGTCGTACTCCGAGAGGGGGTGGTGACGGTGACCTCTCCGCACATCGGGTCCGCTCCCCCTGTACGGGCGCCCGGGCCGCACGGCGCGGCCGGGCCGCCGGCCGTTCGGGGGGCCGGGCCTTCCGATGCCGAGGGGATCGTCCGGATGCGGTCCTCGTACGTCCTCTCCGAGCCCCTGAGTGAGGAGTGGGTACGGCGGTGCACCGGCGAACTCGCGCCGCGGCTGGCGCCGGCGGGGGACGCGCGGGCCTGTGTCATCGACGGTCCGGACGGTTCGATCGCCGCCTGCGCCCTCGGCCTGATCCATCCGGTGCTCCCGGCGCCGGCCTACCCCAGGGGTCTGGCCGCCCGCCTGCACGTCGTCGCCACGCGGCCGGACTCCCGGCGGCGCGGATACGCGCGGGCCGTGGTGTCCGCGCTGCTCGACCGTCTGCGCGCCGAGCACGTCACGCTGTTCGAGCTCCACGCCAGTGACGAAGCGGCGCCGCTGTACCGGGAATTCGGGTTCGCGGGCGCCCCCGCGCTGATGCGGATGACGCGTCTCGAAAGACCGGCCGCACCGGCCCCGCGCGAGAGCGGGGAAGGGCGGGCCGGGTGGCTGCCGCCCGAGCAGTACGCCGAGACCGTCCTCAAGGCGACCGCCTTCGCGTGCTTCTACTTCACCGACGAGGACGACCGACCGCTCCAGTTGCACTCCGTCTACTCCCCCGCGCACCCCTGGCAGCTGGTCGGCGGCACGATGGACCCGGGTGAGCGCCCGTGGCAGACCGCCGTCCGGGAGTGCCAGGAGGAGACCGGCATCACGCCGGCCGGGCCGCCCCGGCTCCTGGCGACGGTGTACGGGCTGCCGGGCGCCGCGTGGCCGTACAGCACGATCGGCTGCGTCTTCGACGGCGGCCGGCTCACCGCGGCGCGGATCCGTGGCATCGCCGTGCAGCCGGACGAGCACGACGAGGTCCGCGTCCTGCCCCTGGCCGCGTGGGAGGCGCTGATGCCCGGCCGGGACTTCGCGCGCCTGAGCGCCCTGGCGGAGGCCCGCCGTACGGGCGTCGCCGCGTACGTCGACAACTGGGACTGGGGGGACGAATGAGCGGCGACGCCAGGTCGACGGGCCGACGGGCCGCGCCCCCTCCGCCGTCCCTGCTCGGCGTGTTCGCGCATCCCGACGACGAGTCCCTCCTCGCCGGGGGCGTACTCGCCCAGCACGCGGCAGGCGGCGCGCGCACGGCGGTGGTCACCACCACCTGGTCTCCCACCGGCCACCGGGCCGCCGAACTCGGCGACGCCCTGGGTGTCCTCGGCGCGGGTAGGCCCCGCATGCTCGGGTACGGTGACGCGCGCGACGAGTCGTCGGCTCCCGGCCGCCCTCGGTTCCGTGACGCGCCGCTGGACGAGGTCGTCGCCCGACTGGTCGCGGAGGTACGGGAGTTCCGCCCCGACGTCGTCGTCACGCACGACGCCCTCGGCCAGCTGACCGGCCACCCCGACCACCGGCACACGCACCGGGTGACCCTGCTCGCGGTGGAGGCCGCCGGATTCGCGCACCTCTACCCGGAGGCCGGGGCGCCCTGGCGGACCGGCGCCCTCTACTCGGCCACCCACCCGCACTCCGGGGTCGGCGATCTGGCGCCGCTCCTGGCCGGGGCCGGCAAGGCCGTGCTCAGCGTGCCGGACGCGTACGTCACCGCGACCGTCGACGTGACGGCGTGGGCCGGCCGGAAGTGGCGCGCGATCCTGGCGCATCGCAGTGAGGCGGCGAGGGAACGGTCCCTGCCCGGCCTCCTGTCCCGGGCCGGCCAGGAGGTGCGGGACCGGGTCCTCGGCACCGAGTACTACACCCGCCTCGGCCTTTCGCCTTCGCCGGGCGGTTTGACGGAGCTGGCCGTCTGACCCGCGCCGGGGCCGAGCGGGGCGGAACGGAACAGGGTGGGCCCGTCCGCGCGTCGCGGCGGGCCCACCCCATAGTGCGGTCGGACGTCAGTCGACTAGCGCACCTTCACGAAGACCGGGTTGGAGTAGAACCACAGGTCGTCCCACGGGCTCTCCTTGCCGTCCGCGAGCGGCTCGGCCTCGTCGGTGCTCGTGCCGCGCACGCGGGCGTAGAGGTCGCCCTCCACGTCGCGCAGCGTGTGGCGGACGACGTACTCCTTGCCCTCCCGGCGCCAGTCGCGCGGGCCGAACCGGGCCACCACCTTGGTGGTCGGGTTCGTGTCGGCGTCGAGGTTGGCGCTCGGGCCCGTGATCCGGCCCGTGATCAGGTCGACGCGCCGGACCTCCGGGCGGTCGCCGTTGGCGTTCTTGCCCTCCAGCGGCCGGAACCTGATCTCGATCTCGACGTCGGTACGGTTGCGACGGCTCACCGTCAGGGTCTCCCCCACGGACGCCTCGTTGCCGCGGTTGCTCGCGCTGAGGTCGAGGCTGGTGATCAGGTCACCGGTGCCCACCCAGATCCGCCCGTTGCGCAGGCCGTCCATGATGTCGGCGTAGTCCTGCCGCGCCAGCACGTGCGTCTTGCTGTACTCGCCCGGCCAGAAGTCGGAGCCGCCGCGGGTCCAGTGGACGTGCGAGTCGGAGGTCGCGGTGATCCACCAGCGCCGGCCCTCGCCGAGCAGCGCGTCCCAGAGGCCGCCGACGCGCGCGGTCATCTGGTCGAAGCCGCCGTGCGTGGGGTAGTTGCTGTAGCCGCCGCGCGCACCGCCGATGAGCGGGCCCGCCTGGTGGCCGGGGGCGCCCTCGAAGCCGACGTAGATGTCCGGCGCCGTGTTGTTGCCGTTACGGAACTCGCGCGGCGTGTCCTGACCGTACACGCCGAGGCCCGTCGCCGACCGCGAGGCGTGGTGGGCGATCACCAGCGGCTTGCGCGGCATGCCCTTCGCGGCCTTCAGGAACTCGACCATCTTGGCCTCGGTGTCGCGGCCCGGGTCGGCGGGGAAGGGGTCGTTCTTCGCGAAGCGGCTCTCCAGCTCGAAGAGCTGCTTCGCCTCGTCGGCGTGGTGAGGGATCATCAGCGTGTGGTGGTCCAGCGCGGGGGCGTCGAACTCCATGCCCCAGAACTGGAGCACGCCGGGCACCAGGGTGCGGGAGCGCAGCAGGTCGGGGTACGCCTGCTCCAGGTTGACCTTCGAGTGCGTCGGGCCGCCGTGGTCGGTGCACATCACCCAGCTGAGACCGAAGTGCTTCGCCATGATCGCGTTGGTCACGATCGGGTAGACCGCGTCGCCGCCCTTGATGAACTTCGGCGGATTGGTCGACGTGTCGAACGAGCCGCTGTACTCCGAGTGCACGTGGTGGTCGCCGGCGCGCCACGCCCGGTTGCGCGAGTCGCCGTGCTTCCCCTGGTCGCGGTCGTCATCGTCGTGGGCCGCGGCCGGGCCGGCCACCGCCAGCGGGCCGGCGGCCGCCAGCGTCGCCCCGACGCCCGCGTACTTGACCAACCGGCGCCGCGAGATCGCTGAGTACTCCGGATCTTCGCTGTTCTTGTTCTTCACGATGAAGCCTCTCGTTCAACCGCTGGGGGGCAACGAGGAGTCTCGGGTGGCAAACCGAACGGAACATGAACACCGCTCACGACGATCGAGAACAACACCTCCCGGTCCGCGCTTGGCGCGCCGTTGAACTGCGCTTTACCCCCGGGGCGGGTCACGGGCCCGCCCGTCGCCCGCCCGGTCGGCGACACAAGGTAACGTGAGCGTCACTGTGCGAAGTCGGTCGGGGCATTTCCGGGAGTACGGCAGCTGGGTGGTCGCCCTCGTGCTGGCGGCGCTGACCGCCCTGCTGCTGGGTGCGTGCGACAGCGGCGGGCATCACCGGCTGCTCGACGCGCCCGGCGGCCGTACAGCCGTGTCGGCGTCCGCCGCTGACCTCGTGTCAGGGTGCGCCGACCCGGACCCGTCCTGCGCGCCGGAGGTGGAGCACCATCTCGCCGCCCAACTGGACGAGGACCCGCCCCCTCCGGCGCTCCCCGCGACGGTCGGCGGCCGGCGGGCCGGGACAAGGACCTCCCTGTGCGGCGGCGCGTCTCGGCGCGGGCCCCCCGCAGGCGGAGGACGTGACGTGCTCGGCCGGGTGTGCGTGTCTCGGACGTGACCGGGCCGGACCGCGCGGTCGTACGGCGGCCTCCTGCCGCCCGGCGCGCGGTCTGACCATCCCGACCGCCCCTTCTCCGGGTCCCCCGGTGCGCTCCTCCGGCAACAGGTGAGCCACCGCGGTGTGCCCCGGCCCGCTCGAAAGACGTCCGTACGATGACTGAACTGTCCCCGTCCCTGCCCTTGTCTCTGCCTCCGACCCTGCCCCTGCCCCTGAACCCCCTCAGTGTCGGGGGCGCCGTCGGCAACACGCCGGTGCTGTGGGTCGACGAGCCCTTCGCGACCGCCCCCCACGGGTTCTGGGCGAAGCTCGAAGGATTCAACCCCGGCGGCATCAAGGACCGCGCCGCCCTGTACATGGTCAACCGGGCCCGGGAGCGCGGGGATCTGCTCCCCGGTGCCCCGATCGTGGAGTCGACGTCGGGGACGCTCGGCCTCGGCCTGGCGCTGGCCGGGGTCCTCCTCGGGCATCCGGTGCACCTGGTCACCGACCCGGGCATGGAGCCGATCATGGAGCGGATGCTCACCGCCCACGGCGCCAGCCTGTACGTCGTCGACCGGCCGCACCCCGACGGCGGATGGCAGGAGGCGCGCCGCCGCAAGGTCGCCGCGCTCCTGGCCGCGTACCCCGGCGCGTGGTGCCCGGACCAGTACCACAACCCCGACAACGTGGCCGCGTACGCCGGACTCGCCGGTGAACTCGCGCGCCAGCTGCACCACATCGACGTGCTGGTGTGCGCGGTCGGCACCGGCGGCCACTCCGCCGGGGTGGCCCGTGGCCTGCGTACGCGCATGCCCGCGCTGCGGCTGGTCGGGGTCGACACCATCGGATCCACGATCTTCGGACAGCCGGCCAGGACGCGGCTGATGCGCGGGCTCGGCTCGTCCATCTACCCCCGTAACGTCGACTACGGAGCCTTCAGCGAGGTCCACTGGGTCGCCCCGGCCGAGGCGGTCTGGTGCGCCCGGCGTCTGGCCGCGCGGCAGTTCGCCACCGGGGGCTGGAGTGTGGGCGCCGTCGCGCTGGTGGCCGGCTGGCTGGCCCGTACGCAGCCGGAGGGGACCCGTATCGCCGCGGTCTTCCCGGACGGGCCGCACCGCTACTTCGACACCGTCTTCAACGACGACTACTGCCGCGCCCACGGTCTCCTCCTCACGGAGGGACCCACCGGCCCGGAGACGCTGGTCACCTCCGGGGCGGCCGAGGTGTCGCGATGGACGCGCTGCACCACGGTCACCGATCCGCTCTCCGCCCCCACCGGCCAGAAGCCTGGTACGAACGCCGATGTGACGGAGGGTCGGCTGTGAACTCCGTCTGGAAGCAGACCCGTTCCTTCGACGCCACCGTGCGACTGCTGCTGGTCAACCAGCTCACCATCAACCTCGGCTTCTACATGCTCATGCCCTACCTGGCCGTCCACCTGTCCACCACGCTGGCTCTCGGTGCCTGGGCGGTCGGTCTGGTCCTGGGCATGCGCAATCTCTCCCAGCAGGGCATGTTCCTGATCGGCGGCATGCTCGCCGACCGGCTCGGTCACCGCCCGCTGATCGTCGCGGGGTGTGCGCTGCGTACGGTCGGCTTCGCCGCGCTCGCCGTGGTCGACTCCCTGCCCGGCCTCCTCGCGGCGTCGGCCGCCACCGGCCTGGCGGGCGCGCTGTTCAACCCGGCCGTGCGCGCCTGCCTCGCCGCCGAGGCCGGGGAGCGCCGGGTGGAGGCGTTCGCGCTCTTCAACGTCCACTACCAGGCCGGGATCCTGCTCGGTCCGCTCGTCGGGCTGGCCCTGACGGCGGTGGCGTTCCCCCTCACCTGCGGGGTGGCGGCGGCGCTGTTCGCCCTCCTGACCCTGCTGCAACTGCGGCGGCTGCCCGCGCGGAAGGGCGCGTCGGGCACGCCTGGCGCCACGTGGCGGGAGCAGGCCGGTACGGTCCTGCGCAACCGCCCCTTCTGGCTGTTCGCCGCCGCGATGACCGGCTCGTACGTCCTGTCCTTCCAGATCTACCTCGCGCTGCCCCTGGAGACGACACGCCTGGTGGGCGACGGCACGTACGGCGCGGCGGCGACCGGTGCGCTGTTCGTCGTGTCGGGCCTGGTCGCGCTCACCGGACAGTTGCGTATCACCGCCTGGTGCAGGCGTACGTGGACGCCTCATCGCTGTCTGGTCGCCGGGCTCACCCTCATGGCGGCGGCGTTCCTGCCCCCGGCCCTCACGGCGAACGCGGCTCCGGCACCGGGGAGTTGGAGCGCCGCGCTCGCCATGGTGCCGCTTCTGGTGTGCGCCGGGCTGCTGGCGGTGGCGACGGCGGTGCTGTACCCGTTCGAGATGGACACCATCGTCGCCCTGTCCGGCGGCCGGTGGGTCGCCACCCACTACGGCCTCTACAACACCGTCTGCGGCGTGGGCATCACCGCGGGCAATCTGGCCACGGGCGCCGTCCTGGACGCGGGACGCGACGCCGGTGCGGCGGCTCTGCCCTGGCTGGTGCTGACTCTGCTCGGGGCGGGATGCGCGACCGCGGTGGCGGCCCTGTCCCGCAGGGGGAACCTGGGTGTGCCGGCGGATACGGCGGCGGTACGGGCCTGACGGCGGGGCGTCCCTGCCCCGTCCGGCCCGGCGGGCCTGGGCCGTGAGAAGGCCCCGGCCCGCCGGGGGCGGTCACACCCTGCCGGGCGAGACGGACTATGCCTGGTTACGGCTCCGTCGTGACCACCACACTCCCGCGCCGGCGACCAGGACGACCACCACCGCGACGATCGCGACGATCACCGTGGTGTCGCTGTCGGAGTCGTCCGCCGCGGCCGCCTCGGCGGGCTCCGCCGACGCGGCCGCAGGAGCGGACGGAGCCGGGGCCGGGGAGGAAGAACTGTCGCTCGGCTCCGGCGTCGGACTGGGGCTCGGGCTCGGGGCGATGGGGGTGGCCCCGGGCGCCGCGGCCTTCAACTCCAGTACGGGCGCCGGGTTCTCCACCTCCTCGCCACCGCTCGGCACCTCGATCCAGCGGGAGACCTCGCCGTTCCCGTACGTCTCGACGGTCTTGAACGCCAGCGACTCGGCGTCCGGCAACTGCCGCACCGTAACGCTGTGTTCGGCGTCCGTGCCGACGCCGAGCGCGGCGCCGCCGACGGTGTACCCGTCGGCGGTGGCGGTCAGGCTCCATCCCTTGGGGGCGTCCTTGAGCGCCACCGTGTCCGGCGCGATTCCCTCGGGCAGGACCACCCTCAGCTTTTTGATTCCGGCGTCGCCGCTCTCGGCCTCCGAGGTGAAGGTCAGCGTGACGTTCTCGGCCAGGGCCCGCGCGTCGGAAGCGGTGACCTCGGCGTGTGCGGCGGCGGGGCCCGCCCCGGCCGCCACGACGACGGCGGCGGCGGCGAGGGCCACCGCATACCGCAGCGGGACACGACCGATGGATGTGGGGTTCACGTAGATCGAACTCTCTCAGTACGGGCGGACTCGTCCCGCGTACGGGCGGCCCGCCGGGGTCGGGCGGAATACGTCTCCTGCCCGGCCCCGTGGCGGGCCTCTCCGCTCGACCACGTGCGACAGCATCGTCTCCGTGGCCGGCCGCACCGCGGCATCCGGCGGGCGCCGGCGTACGGACTCCGCCACCCGTGCGGGAACCGGCCATCGTCCCCACACCGCAGCGACGAGCGCGATCCCCGTCCTCGCCCAGCGGCCGACGGTACGGGGCAACCCGCTCAACGCCCTGTCCGCGCGATGCATCAGCAGCGCCACGGCGACAGCCGCCGTGGCGTGCGCCAGCGTCATGACCATCGGGCCGTAGTGCGCCTCGTAGCCCGGGCGCGCGCCCGGATGCGCCCCCGCGTGGTCGTGGGCCGACGCGGCGGACGCGGACAGCGCCGTGTGCAGGACGAACTGCGCCCCGCACGTGACCATGATCACGGTCCCCCACGAACGGGCCCGGCCCGTTCCGGCGGCGGAGACCGTCCCCATCACGGCGGCCAGGGCGGCCAGCCGCGCCCAGGGGACCGGTTCCTCCGACGCCAGATGGTGCCCGACGGCGGCCAGCACGGCGCTGATCAGCGTGAATACGGCAGCTCTGACCCATCGGCCGGCCGGCGCGAGTCGCGGCGGCCGACCGGGCGCGCGTTCTCCGGACGGGTTCATGACGCGCTCATCATGCACGGGCGGCCGGGCCGCTGAACACGCGCCCGGTGGCGTCCGTATCCCTTCACGCGCTACGACTCCGCCGATCTTGTGAAGGGGACGCCCGGTGACCGCCCACCGCCCGCATACCGCCCGCAGCACCCCGCTCGTCGCCGTGCTCGCTCTCACCGCGCTGGCCCTGACCACTGCCTGCTCGGCCGACGAGAAGGGCGCACGGCCCGCCGCCGCGCGGACGAGCGAGGCGCCGGCCGCCGCCCCCGCGAACATCGAGAAGATCGCGGCGCTGACCGGGTGCGAGGCGGACGTCCGTACCGACGCGGACGAACTCCGGGAAGGCGTCTGTGTCACCCCGCGGGGGAGCTGGACGGTGACGACCTTCCCCGCCGAGAAGTTCAAGCGGACCTGGCTGGAGGCGGCCGCCATGTACGGCGGCACCTACCTCGTCGGACCCCGCTGGGCCATCGGCGGCAAACCGGAGCTGCTCGCACAGCTCCGTACCAAGGTCGGCGGGAACCTCCAGAAGCTGCGCGACATGAACGCTCCACTCGTCACGCCCCCGAGCCCCGCCCCCTGAACCCTCCGCCCCCGCCGCGCCGCCTCACGCGCGACCGGACCGCCGGCTAGGGGCGCGGCAGGGTCGCGGTGTCCAGGAAGAAGGCGTCGATGCCCTGGACGGCGGTGATGAACTCGTCCAGGTTGACGGGCTTGGCGACGTACGCGTTGGCGTGCTGGCGGTAGGCGTCCTTGATGTCGTCGGGCGCGGCGGACGTGGTGAGGACCACCACCGGGATGGTGCCCAGGGCCGGGTCGTCCTTGAGGACCGCGAGGAGTTCCCTGCCGTTCATCCGCGGCATGTTGAGGTCGAGGACGATCAGGTCGGGCCGTTCCTCGCGGGGGTCGCGCAGGTGCTCCAGGGCCGCGAGGCCGTCGGGGACCCGGGAGATCGTACGAGCCATGCCGCGCCCGACGAGAGCCTCCTCGATGAGCAGCGCGTCGGCGAGGTCGTCCTCTACGAGGAGCACGCTGTAGGGGCGGTCGAGCGAGAAAGCGTTCACGGCTGAGCTCCTGTGCTGGGGGGAAGGGAGGGGGCGTGAGGGGGGCTGAGCGGTGAAGAGGAGACCGGGCCAGCGCCGGCGGGCGCCCTGGCGGGTGATGCCCCAGGCGTCGCCGAGCTGTGGATAGTTCGCGCCGGCCCGCGCCGCCACGGCCGCCTGTTCGCGCGCGCACCGCTCCACGGCCCGGCTCAGGTACGACAGGGCGCGCAGCCGGTCCAGCTCCGTCGGCGCTTCGTGGCCGGGGTCGTGCGTCGCCGTCGGCGTCAGGTCGCTGTCTCCGTCTCCTCGCGGGACCCGTCCTTCCAGGGTCCCTCGGGCCTGTGTCGCCAGCTGGTGCGCCAACGCCCTGACCGCCTCTTCGGCGAGGCCGGTCAACACATGGTCGTCGGACACGGGGACAACGTGGGGGACCATGGGAGAACCTTAACCAGGCGCCGCCCTCGACAACAGTTGTTGTCAGGCAACGGTACGCTGACCGCGCCGGCGTCGGACGCCGGGGGTGACTGCGAGGAAAGCGTGGACATGAAGATGACGGGCAAGGGCCACGCCACGACGGGCCGTGCGGTGTCGGGCTGGACGACACGGCGCTGGCTGGTCACCGGCACCTCGCTGGCCCTGGTGGTGCTGCTCGGGCTCTCGCTCTGCGGCGCCTGGGTCTTCGCGCGCTCCACCGCCATCAACAACCGGCTGGTCGACCGCTCCAGTCCCGCCCTGATCGCCTCCGTACAGCTGGAAAGCGCGCTGATCAACCAGGAGACCGGCATACGGGGGTACGGCATCAGCGGTCAGGCCGACTTCCTCGCCCCGTACCGGGACGGTCTGGCGCGCCAGAAGTCGTCCGTACGGCAGCTCCGGCTCCTCACCGGCGAGGACAAGGTCGCCGCGCGCGACCTCACCGAGGTGGACGGCCGGGCCCGGCAGTGGCAGTCGCGGATCGCGCGGCCGATCGCCGAGTCCTCCGCCCCCGTGCCCCTGGCCCGGGAACGCGCCGAGGAAGGAAGGCGGCTCTTCGACTCCCTGCGTACGGCGATGTCGGCCCAGCAGAAGCACCTCCAGGTGGCGCGGGCCGGGGCGCGGGCCGATCTCCAGGCCGCGAGGACGTTCCGGAACTGGACCTTCACGGCGATGGCCCTGGTCATCCTGGTGCTCGCGGGCCTGGTCTTCGTCGGCCTGCGCCGGGGCGTCACCTCTCACCTCGACCGGCTCTCGCTCGACGTGCGGAAGGTGGCGGGCGGGGACTTCGGTCACGCGGTGGCGGGATCGGGCCCGGCGGACCTGCGGCTGCTGGCGGCGGACGTCGAATCCATGCGGACCAGGCTCGCCGCCGAGCTGTCCTTCAGCGAGAACGCGCAGGCGAGCCTCGCCTCGCAGGCCGAGGAGCTGCGGCGCTCCAACTCCGAGCTGGAGCAGTTCGCGTACGTCGCCTCGCACGACCTCCAGGAACCGCTGCGGAAGGTGGCGAGTTTCTGTCAGCTCCTGGAGCGCCGCTACACGGAGAACCTGGACGACCGGGGGCGGCAGTACATCGCGTTCGCGGTGGACGGCGCCAACCGGATGCAGGGGCTCATCAACGACCTGCTGGGCTTCTCACGCATCGGGCGTCTGATGACCGAGCACGTGGACGTCCGCCTGGACGACCTCTTCGACCGGACCGTCGACTCGCTCGGCCTGGCCATCGAGGAATCGGGCGCGGTGGTCACGCACGATCCCCTGCCGGTCCTGCACGGGGAGAAGACCCAGCTGGGCATGCTCCTCCAGAACCTCATCGGCAACGCCGTCAAGTTCCGGTCGGCCGACCGTCCGCCGGTGATCCATCTCGGGGTCCGGCCGGTGGACGGCGCGTGGGAGTTCGCCATCACGGACAACGGCATCGGCATCGCGCCCGAGTTCGCCGAGCGCGTCTTCGTCGTGTTCCAGCGTCTCCACACACGCGAGCAGTACTCCGGGAACGGCATCGGTCTGGCGCTGTGCCGCAAGATCGTGGAGTACCACGGCGGGACCATCGCCATCGACCACACGCACAGCCCCGGCACGCGGATCGTGTTCACCCTCGCGGACACCCCGGACGCGGCACCGCCGCGCACCGCCCCGGCCCAGGGCGCTCTCCCCGGCCCGTCCCGGGCCGGGGACGTCGCGCCGCATCCGGCGCAGAACTAGGGCGGCCGGCGGCGGGGCGTCGGCCGACCGAGCACCGTCCGGGCAACTCCGCCCGGTCGGCCGACGCTCCTGACCCGGTCAGAGCGCGACGATGCCCTCGCCGCCGACTCCGTCCGGTACCTCGGTGCTGCCGATCTTGGTGAGGGCGCCGTCCCGGCCGATGCGGAAGGCGTCCACGGTGCCCGCGCCGCCGGTCTGTACGTACAGGTAGCGGCCGTCGGGGGTGACGGACGCGTCGACCGTGCCGGCGTCGGTGGGGATGTTCCCCAGGGGTTCGAGGTGGGCGTGGCGGTTCTGGCGGAAGCGCGAGAGCGTGTTGCTGCCCGCGTTGGAGACGTAGAAGTGGTCACCGGCGCGCACGACCCAGCAGCTCGCCTGCTGGCCGGTCGGGGTGTCGTCGACGAGGACGGCGTCGCCGTCCTCCCGCAGACGGAAGGTCAGCACGCTGTTCTCCGCGCCGTCGGCGACGACGAGGCGCCGGTGGGCGTCGAAGGTCAGCCCGAACGGCTGGGATCCTTCCTTGCTGTTCACGACGGGTTCGGCGGACGGCGCGCCCGACGGATCGAGGGAGAAGACCTCGATGCTGTTGCCGCCCAGTTTGGTGGTGACGACCAGCTGCGATCCGTCGGGGGTGAACGCCACCTGGCCCGGGGTGTGGGTGAACTCGGGCGCGGTGGCGGTGTCCAGATCCAGCTCCCGGTGCCAGGCCGCGACCGGGTGCAGCTTGCCGTCCTTCAGCCGGTAGCCCTGGATCGAGCCGCCGTCGCGCCCGTTGAGTACGTACACGCGGTCCTGGTGCGCGGCGACGCTGACCGGGAACACCCCGCCGGAGGTGACGACCTGCTCACGGTGGAGCCGGTCGCCCTCGACCGAGAACACGGTGACGGTGTTGCTGCCGGCGTTGACCGCGTACAGCAGTTTGTGGTGGGGGTCGTACGTCAGCGAGCCCTGCGAGGCGAGGTGGTCGACGACGGAGCCCGCCAGGACGCCGCCCTTCCCGCCGGTGCCGTAGACCGTCCGCTCGTGCAGCGATCCGTCGTCGTGGCGGCGGTAGGCGATCACCTGGTTGCCCGCGACACGGTCGTTCTGGACGAACACCGCCCGGCCGTGGTCGTGGGCCGAGGGGCCGGACACGGCGGGCGTCGCGGTCGCGGGCACGGCGAACGCGGCGGTCGAGAGGACCACGGTCACGGCGACCTTGAGGGTCCGGGCGAATCTGCGGGTGGTGGTCGGCATCTGCCTTCTCCTGAGTCCGGCCGGCCGGGCGACTCCTCACTCCTGCGGGAAGGTACGCACGTGGCCGGCAGAGAGCGTCGTTCCGCCGTCATCGTCGAGCGGGGGCGGCCACGATCGGGGTACCCCGCGCCCGGGGTACCTCATTAGGATGATCGGACAGCGGCGAACGGTCGCACACCGATGCTCCCGCCCGGCCGGCCGGTGCGGCGGCGGCTCAGCGGAAGGCCGTGACGTTCTCGGCGGCCCACTGCCGGAACGGCCGGGCCGCAGTTCCTGTGACGTCCGGGACCGTGTGACGTACCGCCAGCAGCGCGTCGTTGGCGTCGCCGCCCGTGACGTCGAGCACCGCGTCGGCGGCCTCGGCCCCGAAGACCGCGACCGTCTGTGCGTAGGCCTGCTCGCGGCTGATCTCCGTGAAGGGCACCTCCCGGCCCAGCGCCGCCGCGATCGACCCGACCTGCTGCCGGGCGCTCACCGGCTCCGGCCCGGTCACGGCGTACGTGCGCGCGCGGTGGCCGGGCTCCGTCAGCGCCACCCGTGCCACTGCGGCGACGTCGGCGGGGTGGACGGTGGGCAGCGCGACGTCCGCGTACGGCGCGCGGACGGTTCCGTTCTCGCGGATGACAGCCGCCCACATCAGGGCGTTCGAGGCGAACTGCGTCGGACGCAGGACCGTCCAGGCCATGCCGCTCTCCTTGAGCAGCCGCTCCACCGCCAGGTTCGCGCGGGCCGGGCCCAGGTGCGGGTGGGTCTCGACGGTGATGGACGACACCAGGACGACGTGCTCGACGCCCGCGTGCCGGGCGGCCGTGAGGACGCCGGCGTCCGAGCCCACGCCCGCCAGCAGGACCAGCGAACGCGCCCCGGCCAGCGCGGACTTCAACGACGCCGGTTCGGCGAGGTCGCCCGCCACGGCCTCGACCCCTTGGGGGAACGCGGCCCTCGCGGTGTCACGGGTGAGGCCCCTCACGGGCCCATGACCCCCTGCGCGCAACTCCTTCAGCAGCGCACTGCCTATGTTTCCGGTGGCTCCGGTCACGAGGATCATCTGCGTGTTTCTCCTGTCGTCGGGCGGTCGACCGACGCACACGCTAGAAACTCAACCGGACTTCAGGTCAAGCGGCCCCCGGGGGCGCGGGCCCGCGCGCCGGATTCCGTTTGCGCCGAGAGCGGTGACCTTCGTCTCGCGGGGTAGTCGATGGCCGACGACGAAGGGAGGTCGCACATGCCGGACGACATGTCGTTGAGAGCGGTGGGGTGGGCCCAGTCCTTCCCCGTGTCGGGTGGAGTTCGGGCCGGGCGCACCTGGGCGCGCGCGCATCTGGACGCGCTCGGATGGGACACGGAGGCACCGGACACGGTGGACTCGGTGCTGCTCACCATCTCCGAGCTGATCACCAACGCGCACATCCACGCCCGGAGCACCGCGCAGCTGGTGCTGACCTGGGACAGCCACTGCCTGCACGTCAGCGTGCACGATTCCGGGGCCGGGCAGCCCGTGGTCCGCCAGGCCGGTGACTCCGAGCCCTCGGGCCGCGGCCTCGCCATCGTGCACGCCCTGGCCGACAGCTACGAGACGCGGACCCGGTCCCACGGGAAGTCCCACGGGAAGACGGTCATCGCCTGTTTCCGCCCGCCGGACGGGGCCGTACGCCACGAGGCGTGCATGCGGCAGGACCACGAGGCATGACCGCGAGAACCGGTCCGGCCGTCGTCGGCCGGACGAACCGCCCCCGACCGGGGGCCCGCTGAACAGAGCCGCCGGACACGGCGGCGTCCGAGCACGAGGTGTCGGAGACGCGAGAAGAGGCATTCCCTGTGTTGGTGGCCGGGCGGTACCGGACGAGCGATCAGCTCGGCCGCGGCGGAATGGGCGAGGTCTGGCGAGCGCGGGACGAGGTGCTGGGCCGCCCCGTGGCGGTCAAGCTCCTCAGACAGCGGGACGCCGACGCCGCCGCGCTCGCCCGCTTCGAGCTGGAGGGGCGGACGGCGGCGCGGCTGAGCCACCCCAACGTGGTGACGGTGTACGACAGCGGCACCGAGGCCGACCGCGGCTACCTGGTGATGGAGCTGGTCGAGGGGCACAGCCTGGCGGAGGAGCTGCGCGTCAACGGGCCGACTCCTCCCGCGACGGCGGCCCGGATCGGGAGCCAGGTCGCCGCCGGTCTGGCCGCCGCGCACCACGAAGGCGTGGTCCACCGCGACGTCAAACCGGCGAACCTGCTGCTGGCGTCCGACGGCACCGTCAAGATCGGCGACTTCGGGATCGCGCGCTTCGCCGATCACTCCACCACGGAGCTGACGATGAACGGCCAGGTCATCGGCACCAGCGCCTACCTGGCGCCGGAGCGTGCCCTGGGGCGTCCCGCCGGGCCGGCGGCGGACATGTACGGACTGGGCTGTGTGCTGTACGAGTTGCTCACCTCCCGTCCGCCCTTTCACGCGGACACCCCGGCGGTCATGGTCTACCGGCACGTCGAGGCGATCCCCGAACCGCCGAGCCACCAGGGCCCCCCGCTCCCGGGTGAGCTGGACGAATTCGTCCTGCGGCTGCTGACGAAGGACCCGGCGGGGCGGCCCACCGCCGAGGAGACCATCAGCTTCCTCTCCGCGCCGGAGGACTGGATACCGGTCGGGCGGCGGACCGTACGGGCGCCGATGGCCTTCTCCCAGGACGCCCCGCCCGCTCACACGGCTCTTCTCTCCGGGACGGCCGGCATACCCGGGACGGCCGGGGTGTCTGGGACGGCTGGCATGCCCGGCGAGGACACGGGCACGCGGCGCGACCGGCGCCGGCGCCCCGGCCACGCGGGACAGCGCCGCCGTTCGGTGCTCCTCGGCGCGGCCGCCACCGCGCTCTCCGCGATCGTCGTCGGCGTGGCCGCCACGTCGTCGTCCGACGGCCGGCACGAGGGTCCCGTATCCATACCCCGCACGTCGGCCGCCGAGGACACGCGCCCCGCGGGGGAGGCACCGGAGGCCCGGCCCGCGACGGGCCCGGCGAAGGGCGGTGCGGCGGTCTCCTCGCAGGCACCGGCGAAGGCACCGGCCGGTGCGCCCGGCGGCGCGGCGCCCGACCGGCCGGCCTCCCCCTCCGTACCGGCGGAGAAGACTCCGCGCGAGGAGAGGACTCCGCAGAAGACGGCCGGTGGCGCGACCGTCCGCCCGTCGGAGCCCCCGCCCCCCACCACGCGTCCGTCGTCGCCGGCGGCCACCCCGTCCGGCACTCCCCCGCCCAGCGCCACCGAGCCGCCCGCGGCGACGGCCACCGCGAGCGACCGGCCGGATCCCGGCACCACACCGGACACCGCGGACACCGCACAGCCGTAGACGTGATGCGGGGATGGGCGATTCGACGGCAGAATGACCGTTACAGCAGGAAATGTCCGCCATCATGGCGGGCAGGAGGAGCAGGAGTGGTCCCCCGGCGCGCGCGCCGCGCCGGGGTGCGACCGCGTCAAGGAACCGGGCGGACGTCCCGGTGTCCATCCCGCACGGAGCTGCATTCAAGGAGAGCACGGCATGGCGAATGAGCGATCCCAGTCCCACGGCCCGGCGGGCCGCGCCCCCGAACTGGCCCTGCCCGTGGCCGAGCGGGCGGGGTGGGACACCGTGGACGTGCGGGCCGTGGACACCGTACGGGTGCTGGCGGCGGACGCGGTCCAGAAGGTCGGCAACGGCCACCCCGGCACAGCGATGAGCCTGGCGCCCCTCGCGTACCTCCTGTTCCAGAACGTGATGCGGCACGACCCGGCCGACGACCAGTGGCTGGGCCGGGACCGCTTCGTCCTGTCGTGCGGGCATTCGAGCCTGACCCTCTACATCCAGCTGTACCTAGCCGGTTACGGGCTCGAACTGGACGACCTGCGCCGGCTGCGGACGTGGGGCTCGGCGACACCCGGCCACCCGGAGTACCGGCACACACGCGGGGTCGAGATCACCACGGGCCCGCTGGGCCAGGGCTTCGCGAGCGCGGTCGGGATGGCCATGGCAGCCCGGCGGGAACGGGGTCTGCTGGACCCGGACGCGGCCCCCGGCAGCAGCCCGTTCGACCATCACGTCTACGTGTTCGCGTCCGACGGCGACATGATGGAGGGCGTCACCTCCGAGGCCGCGTCCCTCGCCGGACACCAGGAGCTGGGCAACCTCGTCGTCGTCTACGACTCGAACCACATCTCCATCGAGGACGACACCGACATCTCCTTCAGCGAGGACACGGCCGCGCGGTACGCAACCTACGGCTGGCACGTACAGACGGTGGACTGGACCCGCACGGGCGACTACGTCGAGGACGTCGACGCGCTCCTGGCCGCCCTGGAGGCCGCCAAGGCGGAGACCTCCCGGCCCTCGTTCATCCTGCTGCGCACGATCATCGGCTGGCCCGCGCCCACGAAGCGCAACACCGGCAAGGCGCACGGCTCCGCGCTCGGCGACGAGGAGGTCGCCGCGACCAAGTCCCTCCTCGGCTTCGACCCGGACCGAACGTTCGCCGTCGAGGACGACGTCCTCGCCAGGACGCGGGCGGTGGGCGAGCGGGGCCGGGAGCAGCACGCCGCCTGGCAGTCCGGCTACGACGCGTGGCGCGAGGCCCACCCGGACCGTGCCGCGCTGCTGGACCGGCTCCGGGACCAGCGGCTGCCCGACGGCTGGACGCGGGCGCTGCCCGAGTTCCCCGCCGACGCCAAGGGCATGGCCACCCGCAAGGCGTCCGGGGAGGTCCTCACCGCGCTGGCCCCGGTGCTGCCCGAACTGTGGGGCGGTTCCGCCGACCTGGCGGGCAGCAACAACACCACGATGGAGGGCGAGCCGTCGTTCGTGCCCTCCGAGCGGCAGACCGAGGAGTTCCCCGGCGGCCCCTACGGGCGGACGCTGCACTTCGGCATCCGTGAGCACGCCATGGGCTCGATCCTCAACGGCATCGCGCTCCAGAGCCTGACCAGGCCGTACGGCGGCACGTTCCTGACGTTCAGTGACTACATGCGTCCGGCGGTCCGGCTCGCGGCGCTGATGAAGCTGCCCGCCACCTACGTGTGGACCCACGACTCCATCGGGCTCGGCGAGGACGGCCCCACCCACCAGCCGGTCGAGCATCTGGCCGCGCTGCGCGCCATTCCCGGCCTGGACGTCGTACGGCCCGGGGACGCCAACGAGACCATCGTGTGCTGGCGGACGATCCTGGAGCACACCGACCGGCCCGCCGGACTCGTCCTGACCCGCCAGAACCTGCCCGTCGTCGAGAGGACGTCGGACGGCGACGCGCCGGCGGACGGGGAGAGCGGCCCGTACGCCCCGGCCGAGGGCGCGGCCCGCGGCGGTTATGTCCTGGCGGACGGGTCGGGGGACGTCCCCGACGTCATCCTGGTCGCGACCGGATCCGAGGTGCAGATCGCCCTGGACGCGCGGACGCTGCTGCACCGGGAAGGGCTGTCCGTACGGGTCGTGTCGATGCCGTGCCGGGAGTGGTTCGCCGCCCAGCCCGACGCGTACCAGGACGAGGTGCTGCCGCCGGCCGTGCGGGCGCGCGTGAGCGTCGAGGCCGCGGTGGGACAGGGCTGGCGGGACGTGGTCGGCGACGCCGGTCGTATCGTCAGCCTGGAGCACTACGGGGCGTCGGCCGACTACGAGCGCCTGTACAGCGAGTTCGGCATCACGCCCGACGCGGTCGTCGCGGCCGCGCACGCCAGCATCCGGGACGCGGCGGCGCCGCCGTACCCCGGTGGACATCAGCGGACCTCCGCGCCGTCCGGGGGAAGCACCGGCGACCTGGCGTCCTGATCCGGACGCGGGCCCCGCGTCCGCCACCGTCCGCCACGTCGGCTCCCGCCCTTGTCCCGCCCCGCGCCGCCGGGCAGGGGATCAGGGCAGGAGCCGACGCTTGGTTGACTTCCTCATCTAGTGCAGATTCACTAGTCGGCAACTGGTGTCCACGCACTAAGCAGAGGTCATGATGCGACAGGTGACGGGCTTCGTGGCCTCGCACACCGCCACGCGAGCGGGTGACGCACGCGTCACGCTCGCCGGCGAGCTCGATCACACCACCGCTCCCCAGGTACGGGAGGCGGTGGCGGCCTGCATGGCGGAGCGGCTGACGAGCCTGCGCCTCGACCTGAGCGGGGTCGGTTTCTGCGACTGCTCCGGGCTCAGCGTCCTGCTGGAGACGCGGCTGTGCGTCCTGCTGGCCGGCGCGGATCTCGTCGTGACGGGCATCGGCGCGCAGTTGGCGCGGCTGATCTCGCTCATCGGGGCCGATGGCATCCTGGCGGAGGGGCGCGTCAGGGCGGACTCGCTCCTGGCCCGCAGCGAATGAGAACCGCCGGCCGTCGGGGCGCCGCCCCGTCTGTCATGATCGTACGGCCCTCCACCAGCAAGGACACGCCCATGCCCACAGCGCCAGGCCGACCGGTCCGCGTCCTTCTGGTCGAGGACCACGACATGGTGGCCGAGGCGATAGGGCTGGCCCTGGAGCGCTCCCCCGGTCTGGAGATCGTGGGGCGTTCCGCGTCGCTGGCGGCGGCGCTGGCCGATGCCGAGCGGCACCAGCCGGACGTCGTCCTGCTGGACCGGCGGCTGCCCGACGGCGACGGCCTCTCCGCCATCGCCGGTCTGGAGGCACTCGTTCCGGGCGTACGGGTCCTCGTTCTGACGGGCGAGGGCAGCGCGTCGGTGGCGGCGCGGGTGGCCGAGGCGGGCGCGGCCGGCCTGGTGCTGAAGAGCAGCGGTCTGGGCGAGCTGGAGGACGCCGTACGACGCGTGGCGTCCGGCGAGGTGGTGTTCAGCCAGGAGCTGCTGGGCACCGTACTGGCGCGGTTCAGCGGACGGAAGCCGGTGCTCGGCGCCACCCTGACCCCGCGCGAGCGGGAGACCCTCGACCTGCTGGGCGAGGGGTTCACGACCGCGGACATCAGCGCCCGGCTGGGGGTCGCCGTCAACACGGGGCGCAATCACGTCCAGCGGGTTCTGGAGAAGCTGGGGGCACGGTCCCAGCTGGAGGCCGTCACGATCGCGCGCCGCGAAGGACTCCTCACGTGACTCCGCACCCGCCGCCGCCCGAGCTGCCCCGGAAGCAGGCGGCCCCGCTGGCGGACGCGGCGTTCTCGCTGCTCGTGCAGGGGGTGCTCGACTACGGCATCTTCATGCTCGATCCCCAGGGCTACGTGATCAGCTGGAACGCGGGGGCGGAGCGGATCAACGGGTACTCCGCCGCGGAGATCGTGGGGACCCACTTCTCGGTCTTCTACCCGACCGAGGACAAGGCGTCGGGCAAGCCGCGGTGGGAGCTGGAGACCGCCGTCGCCGAGGGCAGACTCGAGGACGAGGGCTGGCGCATCCGCAAGGACGGCTCCCGGTTCTGGGCGAACGTGGTCATCACCGCGCTGTGGGACGACAAGGGCCGGCTGGCCGGTTTCGGCAAGGTGACCCGCGACATGTCGGAACGGCGGGCCGCGCAGAACGCGCTCAGCGAGCGGCGGCGGTTGTTCGACCACCTCGTCCAGGCCCAGGAGACGGAGCGCCGCCGCATCGCCTGGGACGTGCACGACGACTCCATCCAGGCCATGGTCGCGGTGGGCATGCGGCTCCAGTTGCTGACGGAGCGGGTGCCGGAGGCGTACGTCCCGGAGCTCGAACGTCTCGACCTGTCGGTACGGGGAGCCATCAGCCGGCTCCGTAACCTGACCTTCCGTCTGCATCCGCCGGGGATCGACCGCAGCGGGCTGGTCGAAGCGCTCTCCAACCACCTGACCGAGGTGGCGGGCTCCTGGAAGATGACCCCCTCGTTCGAGCACCGGCTCGACCGGGATCCCGGGCCCGAGACGGCCGTCACCATCTTCCGTATCGCCCAGGAGGCGCTGCTGAACGTGTACAAACACGCGCACGCGCGCACCATCTCCGTACGGGTCGAGTCGTCCGGCGGGGGCATCCTGACCCGCGTCGCCGACGACGGCAACGGGGAGCCCATGGCGGGGGACGCCGGTCGCGATCATTTCGGGATCATCGAGATGCGGGAGAGGGCGGAGACGGCCGGGGGCTGGTGGTCGATGCGCAGCGAGCCGGGGGTCGGGACGACGGTGGAGTTCTGGGTGCCGAGCCCGCCGGCCGACTCCGCGGGGCCGGCGGCGGAGGCGGCCGGCCCGGCGGAGTCGCTGGAGCCTGCCGGTCCCGATGGCGCCGATGGCGCTGATGGCCCTGCGGACCCGGCGGAGCTCGCGGACCCCGCGCACTCCCCCGCTCCTGTGGACGGGCCGCGGTGACGGCGGTCCGCCCCGCCGGCGGTCCGCTGAGCGTGCTTCTCTGCGACGACAACGACCTGCTGCTGGACGTCCTGCGCGAGGTCGTGGAGGCGGAGCCCGATCTGCGCGTCGTGGGGACGGCGTCGGACGCGGAGCAGGCGGTGCGGCTCGCTCTCCGTCATGAACCGGACGTTGTCGTCCTGGACGTCCGCTTCCCCGGCGGCGGTCACAACGTCGCCCGGGAGATCGCGCGGTGCTCGCCGGACAGCCGTGTCGTGGCGTTCTCCGCGTACGGCGACACCAGCTCGGTCGAGGGAATGACGCGCGCCGGTGTCTCCGCGTACGTCCTCAAAGGTGTCACCAACCGTGAGTTCCTCGGCGTGCTGCGCCGAGTGGGACGGGGCTCCGGCGACGCTCGTTGAAGGCCGTCCGGGAGCGGAGTGCCGCGCGACCGACTGGCCCGGCCGAATGGGGGTACAGGCCCAGGAGATCACAGCGACGCGCCGGTACGGACCGGCCGGCCCGGGGGGAGATCACATGCGCGGGGTGGACGGGTTTCACGGGGTGCACGACACAGCAGACAGCCACAGAGAGGTGACGCGGGCGCCCCGGCGCGGTGCCGCCTTCGACGGGGAGCCGGGAATGATCGCGGAGGCGCGCCGGTTCGCCCGCGACTTCCTGACCCAGCTCCAGGGCGAGTTCGGCGTTCCGGTGTCGACGCGGCTGCTCGGTGACACGCAGCTGGTGGTGAGCGAACTGGTCACCAACGCCCGCAAGTACGCGCCCGGCCCGTGCCTGCTGGACCTCCAGCTGCTTCCCGACGCCGTCGAGATCACCGTGTGGGACAGCGAATCCGCTCTGCCGATCGCGCGGGCGGCCGAGCCGGGGCGTATCGGACAGCACGGCATCGAGATAGTGCTGGCCCTGTGTGAGGGTTTCGACGTGCGGCGCGAACCCGTCGGCAAGAGGATCAAGGTGCGTCTCGCCCTGGCGGACGGACCGCACTGACCCGCGAGGGCGGGGACCGGTCCAGGCAGGCATCTCACCGATCCAGGCAGGCACCTCATCGCGGGGAGGGACACGGACATGAGCAGGATCCTCGCCGCGCTGCGGCACCACGACCACCGGCTGACCCGGCGGATCGCGGCCTGGGACCACCCGTGGATACGGACGGTCCTGCCGACGGCGCAGAACGCGGCGGAACACACCGCGCTGTGGTGGGCGGCGGCGGTCGTCATGGCGTCGGCGGGCGGACGGCGGGGCCGTAACGCCGCGGGGGCGGGGCTGGCCGCGATGGGACTGGCGGAGGCGCTGTCCAACACGGTCGGCAAACAGCTGGTCGAGCGGCGCCGCCCGCCCAAGGAATGGATCCCGAACGCGGAGGTGGAGGAGCGGCCGACCAGTTCCTCCTTCCCCTCGGGTCACACCGCGGCGGCCATCGCCTTCGCGACGACCGTGACCGTCGTCTGGCCGGCCGCCGGAGCCGTCTGCGCGGCTCCCGCGCTGGCGGTGGCGGTGGGGCGGGTCCACAGCGGAGCCCACTACCCGACGGACATCGCCGCCGGAACCGCCATCGGCCTGGCGTCAACGGCCCTGGTCCTCACCGCCAGGCACCGGGCCACACAACGGTGGCGGTGACCTTCTTCTCCGGTCCCGGCGGGCGCGGGCGGGGGGCCCTCACGCGCCGAAGTGGGTGAAGGAACCCCAGGCCGTGGGACGGGTTCCGGCGGCCGCCGCGTTGGTCACCGCGGTGCCGAGTGCGGCGGAGGGGAGGACTCCCCGGCGGAGTTCCTCGTGCAGGGTGGCCATCAGCTCGACGGTCTGTTCGGAGTCCGGTACGGCCCACAGCGCGGCGATCACGGAACTCGCCCCCATGGCCAGCAGCGCGGCGGGGAAGCCGAGTTGTTCGCCGGGGAGCCGGAGGCCGATGCCGGCCAGGTGGCAGGCGGACAGGACGACGGTGGTTCCGCGCCGCAGGTCGTGTCCGAGGAGCGAGGACAGGGGCAGGGGCCGGCCCAGGAGGATGGTGGACTCCAGGGGGCGGTGGGCGTCGAGCGATCCGTGGCCCGCGAGATGGATGAGGTTGGCGGACGTCATCTGCCGGGCCAGGCCGTGCGGTGCCGGACCCGTGGGACGGGCGACGCCGCCGGAGGACCGGCCGAGACCCCGCAGGCGCCGGGATCCCTGGGTGTCGGCGGCGGGTGAGTTCTGGTCCCGGAGGATCGTGGGTGTCACGCCGTGGGCGGCGGCGACTCTCCGGACCTCCGGCACGGTGAACGGGATCGGTTCCCCGCCCGCCCCGTCGTGGTACCAGGGATCGGCCACGATCAGGGGGTCGACACGGGTGGGCCGGGGCCAGGCCGCCGCGAACATGAGGGCGTTGCCGGAGGGGACGACGGTGAGGTCGAGGAGGCCGCACACGGGGACGCCGTCGACCGGCGCGGTGTACAGCGGCAGGAGGGCGCTCTGCCCCAGGGGTACGAGGGCGACGCGGCCTCCCAAAAGGTCCGGCCAGGCTTCGAGTACGGGTGTCCACACCGCGTCCGTGACGGCGGCCTGCGCCGCGCGGACCGCCCGGTCCCGGGCCTTCACCAGCGGCGGTTCCGACGCCAAGGACCCGCGTAACGTGTCGAGATGGGCCTGGACGTCTTTCAGTCCCAGACCGGGCAGGGCGATGCTCTCGCACAACTCCCGGCCGCTCTGCGGCGCTTCCAGCCGTATCGCCGTACCGCCCCGCACGCCGGGCGCGAGGTAGAGGACCGAGCGTGCCGTCTTGTCCGCGGCGAGCACGGCGGACACGGTACGGGCGGTCGAGTAGAGAGCGTCTCCGCTCGACAACTCCGCGAGTGTCAGGTCCAGTTCCTGGACCATCATCGTGTCGGCGTGGGCCCGGAGGGCCGCGACGGTGTGCGCCCCGGTGGGTGGGGCCGGCCTCCGGTCGACGGCCGCCTGCACCGTGCGACGGAGCCTGCGCACCCGTCGTACGGCGTCCTTGCCACCGAGAAACGTGGTCAGCTCGCGCGCCATGGTGCGGTCGCTCATCCGGAGTCCGGTCAGACCTTCCGCGACCAGGTAGCCGGCGAGCGGGACGCCGGCTCGGTGGGCCACCTCCACGGACATGTCCGCCATCATCTGGATGTCGGGAAGCGCCTCCTCGGGGATCGCCACGCCGTTCTTGGTGTTCTCGGCGTCGATGACGGCCACGGCGCTGACGAACGACAGGCTGGAGACGGACGCGAGGAGCCACCGGCCCAGTTCGGCGTGCACACCGAAAGAGATGCGGGCCGTCCGGAAGACGAGCCGGGCGAACGCGGGGTCGCCTTGGGCCATCTTCTCCATGGAGTGCCGCATGAGCTGCCAGATGTCGTCCGCGACGGCGGCGGAGCCGTCGCGCCGTCCCCGCTCCTGCACGGCGTTGACGGCCTGCTGGATCCGGTTGAACTCGGCCTCCTGGGACGACGCGGACAGCCCCATCACCCAGCCGTACGGGGCGGGGTGTTCATCGCGGACACGACGGCGGCGGTGAGGGCAGCCGCATCGAGTACGGCCCGTCCGTCGGGTCCGGGCGCGGAGCGGATCTCGATACGGGTCTCGGCCCCGCCCTCACCGGTGAGGGTGAGCACGAGCGGCGGCGGAGGCCCGTCGCCGGGAGCGCGGAACCCGAACCAGACGGCGGCTCCCTGGACGAATTCCCTGATCCGGTCACGCGCGAGATAGACGCCCACCACGTTCGCCGTGAGAGCCAGCCCCTCGCTCCCGACGGACACCGCGGCCCGCGCCACCGAGGCCCACTGGTCGCCCGAGCGGGATCCGGCGTCCACCTCGTCGAAGTCCGCTCTGTCGAGCAACTCCCAGAAATCATCCGGTACACGCACCACCATGTGGTTGCCCATGCCGCCGAGCGTAGCCCCCTTCCGGGCCGCGTCCGGGGGAATCGCGGTTCCTCGTCCCCGGCCCCCGCCGGCGTCCCACCGGCCGCGCCCCGTGGGGGAGTTCAGTCGCGCCGAGGGGGCGGTGCGTGCTCCGGCCCGTCCGCGATGCACGCGGCGCGCCGGGAGCCGACCGCGCGCCGGCAGCTCGTGGAGCGTGGTGCGCTCCTCGGGGGTGAGGGCGCCGAGGAGTTCGTCCTCGACTCCCCCGAGCCGTACCTGAGCCGCCGCCGCCCCCGGGCACACGGCACCGCCCGGGGCCGTACCCCGGGCCGCTGGTCGTCCTGATCACCCCGGGCACCCGGCCCGACCGGATCGCCGCGCCCCGTTGTTCCGGTCGGGGTGGTGCGGCGTGGCAAGGGGGTGGTCGTCGTTATCCACGGACAAGCTGTCCCTGAATGCGGTGGCGGGAATCCGGCAGGCTGAGGGGGAACCCATGATGTGTCCCAGCGGGATGTGTGAAGGAGCCGATCGATATGGCCAGGACCACCTACGAGATCCCCGACCAGGCCGGGAAGCTGGCCGTGGTGACCGGTGCGAGTGACGGGCTGGGGTTGCAGATCGCCGTACGGCTCGCCTCGGCCGGCGCGGAGCTGGTGCTGCCGGTCCGCAACCGGGCCAAGGGCGCGGCGGCGGTCGAGCGCATCCGGGGTGCGGCCCCCGGGGCCAGGGTCACCACGAGGGACCTCGACCTGGCGTCCCTGGAGTCGGTGCGCGTCCTGGGCGACACACTGCTCGCGGAGGGGCGGCCGGTCGACATCCTGATCAACAACGCGGCGGTCATGACCCCGCCGACCCGGCACGAGACCCAGGACGGGTTCGAGTTGCAGCTCGGAACGAACTTCCTGGGCCACTTCGCCCTCACCGCCCGCGTCTTCCCCCTCCTGCGCGAGGCATCCGCACGGGTGACGTCCCTGTCCGCGCTCGCGGCCCGTGCGGGGTCCTTCCAGTGGGACGACCTGCACTACCGGGGCACGTACAAGGCGATGAAGGCGTACGGACAGTCCAAGCTGGCCCAGATGCTCTTCGCGCTCGAACTGGACCGGCGCAGCCGCGCCGCCGGCTGGGGCATCGTGTCCAACACCGCGCACCCGGGCCTGACGGTGACCAACTTGCAGACCTCCGGATGGAACCTCGGCACCAACAGGATCAGTATGCGTACGAAGAGTTTCCGGGCGGCCCCGAGGATCCTGCCGTTCCTGGTCCAGTGGCCCGAGACCGGGGCCCTGCCCACGCTGTACGCGGCGACCAGCGCCGACGCGCGCGGCGGCGCCTTCTACGGCCCCGACGGCTTCGCCCACCTCACCGGCGGACCCGCCGAGGAACCCCTCTACAAGAGCGCCGAGGACCGCGACGCGGCGGCCCGGATCTGGGCCGAGGCCGAACGCCTGACCCACGTCGCCTTCCCGGCCGTACCGGCGGCCCGCTGACCATGGACCGCGACCAGCTCGCCGACTTCCTGCGCACCCGCCGGGAAGCGCTGCAACCCGAGGACGTGGGACTGCCCCGGGGCAAACGCCGCCGTACCGGCGGACTGCGCCGTGAGGAGGTCGCGGCCCTGTGCGGCATGTCGGCCGACTACTACAGCCGCATCGAGCAGCACCGCGGCAGCCGCCCCTCCGAACCCATGCTCGCCGCCATCGCCCGGGGCCTGCACCTTTCGCTGGACGAGCGCGACCACCTGTTCCGCCTGGCCGGGTACCCGACACCGGCCCGTGAGCTGCGCATGGAGCACGTCGACACCGGCCTCATGCGCGTGCTGGACCGGCTCCAGGACACCCCGGCGCAGGTGGTCACCAGTCTCGGCGAGACCCTGCTCCAGACCCCGCCGGCCGTGGCGCTGCTCGGTGACGAGACCGGCTACACCGGACTCGACCGCAGCATGTTCCACCGGTGGTTCACCCGCGCCGACACCCGCCGGATCTACCCGCGCGAGGACCACGACACGCACAGCCGGGCCTTCACCGCCGACCTGCGCTCCCTCGCCGCCCGCCACGGCCCCGGCAGCCGGGCCGCCGACCTCGCGCGCACGCTCCTCGACACCAGCCCCGAGTTCGCCCGGCTGTGGAGCGAGCACGAGATCACCGTCGAGCGCGGCCACCTCAAACGCGTCAGGACCGCCGAACTCGGGGTGATCGAGGTGTACTGCCAGATGCTCTTCGACCTCGACCAGGACCAGGCCCTCCTCATCTTCACCGCCACACCCGGCAGCGAGAGCCACGAAAAGCTCCAGCTGCTCTCCGTGATCGGCGCCCAGCACCTGTCCACGGGCCCCTGACGAGCCGCGCGGCGAGATGCCCGCAGGAGACGGCCCGGCGGTCGTGCGGGTGCCGGTGCCGGTGGTCGCGCACCCGGCCGGCGGGTACGACCTGACCGTCGTCCCCGTCCGTACCCATCAGGTGGACACGGTGCCGGAGTCCGTCGCCGGCCTGGGGGGGCGATGTGCTGTTCCTGCTCACCTGGGCGGCCGGCGGCGCTCGCCGGTGATCCGGACGCCGTCCGCGCCATGCTCCACCGCGTCCGGGAGAACCTGGCCGGGGTGTGTTCCGGTGCCGCGAGCCCTTACCCCGTCCGTGGCGCGGACGGGGCCAAGGGGGCCGAGTTACAGGCGAGTTCGTCCGGACGCCGGACGCGCGCCGTCGCACTCCGGCGTATTTATCAGTCGTTCAACCGCCCTTGATAGCTATACATCCGCAAGGCACACCTCGGGGGAGGAAGCTGTGACATACCGGTGCGGACGTGTGGGGCGTCCGCCGCCGGCCCACGGCTGCCGGACCGCCCGGGGGCGACGCACGTCCTGTCGCCGCCGGTCCCGTGCCGATCCCGTGGCCCCGCACGCTCCGTACACGGCACCACCGCCATGGGAACGGCGTTCGGCACGGCTTTCAGGGGGACCGAGGATGAACACGTACCACGTCGCGACGGACCGTCTCGATCCGGTGACGCTCCAGGTCACGACCTCCTATCTGGGAACGGTCGACCAGGACCACACGGACCGGGTCAGGGCCCTCGCCGGCGCCGGGGGCGCCGGACGCGCCGTCAAAGAGGATCCACGACAGCCGG
The DNA here is from genome assembly GCF_044740805.1 of Streptomyces sp. NPDC088261. NCBI lineage: Bacteria > Bacillati > Actinomycetota > Actinomycetes > Kitasatosporales > Streptomycetaceae > Streptomyces > Streptomyces sp. NPDC088261. Next base: position 577,018 of record NZ_JBIURL010000002.1, on the reverse strand, counting down.
GCGCCTTCATGGTGCTCCGTGAGGACGGTGGTCTCGACGTCTACTTCCCGGTGGACGCCGAGCCGTACGTCATTCGCGAGCCGGACCCGGACCCCGGGCCGGGCCGCGCGGGCCTGACCCGGCGCAAGCCGACCGGTCCCGCCTACATCGAGGGCGCGCTGCGCTTCGGCGGACAGTCGGTCGGCGGTGCGTCGGACCGACCGGACTCCGGCGCCCGCGTCACCTGGCACAGCACCGAATCACCCGCCGGGCGCGCGTACTTGTACTCGATCGCCGCCTACCTCATCCGCGTCGGCGCGGAGCCGCAGGTAATCTACGATCCGGTGTCCGACCTCCTCGGCCAGTTCGGGCCGCTCACCTCCTCCGGCCGGGCCCTGCGCAACGACGGCTCCCGCCGCACCAATCGCGAGGGCGTCGTGAACATCCAGGTCGAGGTGCTGGGCCGGGCCGCCTCACCGTGGACCAAGGGCTTCGTCCCGGCCGACCGCCCGAACTACCGCAGGCTCATCGCCGCGGCCCGCAAGCACGGCGTCCCCGACGTGTGGCCCGCGGGGAAGCCCGCCGCCAGCGCGGGTGCCGCGCGGCGCCCCCGCGAGATCTGGCAGAGCCGCGGCGGTCACTACAGCCACTCCCAGGTGCCCGGCAACGACCACTGGGACCCGGGCGGCATCAACACCGCGGTCGTCCCCGGCCCGTTGCCCGGCACGACACCGTCGCGGCCGTCGACCGGGGGCGGGTCCCAGAGCGGCGGATCCCAGGGCTCCGTCACGACGTACACGGTGAAGGCGGGCGACACCCTGTCGTCCATCGCCGGCCGGTACGGGACGACCTGGCAGGTCCTGGCCCAGTTCAACGGCCTGAAGAAGCCGGACGAGATCCGGGTCGGCCAGAAGCTGAGGCTGCCCGGGACCGACGCGCCGCAACCGGTCTACGAGCCCTTCCCCGGCACGGACTTCTTCCGCGCCGGACGCCGCAGCCCGGTCGTCACGGCCCTGGGCCGGCGGCTGGTCGCGCTCGGCTTCGGCAAGCACTACACCAGCGGTCCGGGCCCGGAGTGGGGCGTCGCCGACCAGCGGAACGTCGCCGACTTCCAGCTCTCCCGCGCGGAGTTGCGGGACGACGCGGACGGCATCCCCGGACCGAAGACCTGGGCGGCGCTCCAGGTCCCGAAGGTCTGACCGCCCCGGTACGGCACCGAGTCCGACCGGACGTCCGACCGGGAGCCCCACCCCAGGTCCGTCCGCCGGGATCCGGGAGTTCAGCGCCGGAAACGTTCCCCCCACACGGTTCCGCAGATCCGCACATCCGCACACGCAGTCCCGGAAGCCCGTGGAACGGGTTTCCGCCGACACACACACCACTACGGGGGTCGTTCCTGTGAAGCCGCTGTCCACGCCTGCCCGCCCACCGGCGTACGGAGGAGCGGGATGACCGCGCTCCAGCCCCTCGACTTCGCCGCGCTGCCGCTCGTCCTCGCGGGCCCCGTGCTGCGCCGGGTGGACTCCGACAGTGTCACCGTCTGGCTCGCGCTCAAGGAGGCGCGCAAGGTCACCCTCGATGTCTTCGAGGGCGCCAACGGGGTCCGTACCCCGGCCGACACCGTCATGAGCGGCACCCGGGTGACCACCCCGCTCGGCCCCCACCTGCACCTGGTCGCCGTCACCGCCAGGGCGCGGCCGGCCGCCCCGCCCGACGGCGACGGTCCTGTGGCGACCTCGGCGAGGCTCAGGCCCGGCACCCTGCACCGCTACGCGCTGCGCTTCGGCGCGGCCGGCGCGCCGGGGGCCGACGTACCCGCCGACGCCCAGGGTCTGCTGACCCCCGGCGTGATCGCCGCCACCGCCGACGCGGCACGCGGGGCTCTGCTCTACCCGGGCGTCGCCGACCTGCCCGGCTTTGTCACACCGCCGGAGAAGGTGAGCGGCCTGCGGCTGTTCCACACCTCCGACCGCAAACCGCACGGCGCGGGCAAGGACGCTCTCACCCTGCTGGACCAGATCCTCAAGGCCGACGCGTCCAATGCCGAACGGCGGCCCCAGCAGCTCTTCCTGACGGGAGATCAGATCTACGCGGACGACGTCGCCGACGCGCTGCTGCATCTGTGCACCGAGCGCGGCCGGCAATTACTCGGCCGCGACGAGACCTTCCCGGGACTCGGCCCCGACCAGCTGCGGCCCGGCTTCCGGCAGCCCGTCGTCCGTGACGACTTCAAGCTCTCCACCACCCGGGGCGGCAGCCATCTGCTGCGGTTCGGCGAGTTCGCCGCCATGTATCTGCTGGCCTGGTCGGACGTGCTGTGGCCGGTCACCGCGCCGGAGGCCCCGAAGCCCGGCGCGGCGCCCGTCAGGAAGCCCTTCTCCACGGATCAGCTGTTCCGGGACGTCCACCCGGGTGTCGCCACGGCACTCGGCGTCCCCGTCGGGGAGAAGCCGCCGCCCCCACCGGCCGACGCCGACCGCTGGGCCGGCGCGGAGGCGTCCTGGACCGATCTGAACGCCGTCCAGCAGCGCTTCACCGACGAGTGCGCCCAACTGGAGTCGTTCCGGGCCGGGTTGCCCGCGGTGCGGCGGGCGCTCGCCAACGTCCCCACGTACACCGTGCTCGACGACCACGAGGTCAGCGACAACTGGTTCGCGACCGCCGAGTCCGTGACCGCCCTCACCGGGAGCGAGCACGGCCGCCGGCTGCTGGGCAACGGACTGGCCGCCTACGCGGTCTGCCAGGCGTGGGGCAACACTCCCGGGCAGTTCGAGGAGGGCCCCGCCGGAGAGGCGGGGCGCGCGCTGCTGGAGGCGCTGGCCGCCCCCGACCACACCGCCGCCGCCCCGGCGGCGGTGATCGCGCGCCGCACGGGGGTGCCCCAAGGGCTCACCGAGACGGGCGAGGTGAAACGCACCGACGGCGCGCTGGCCTGGCACTACCGGGTGACCTGGACCGCGCATCAGGCGCTGGTGCTGGACACCCGCACCCACCGCGTCTATCCGGGCGGTCCCCAGGACCCCGCCGCCCTGCTGATGACGGATCGGACGCTCGCGGCGATGGTGGACGGCGTCCCCGACAACGACCTCACCCACGTCACCCTGCTGATCTCGGCCGCTCCGGTGGTCGGCCATCCCTTCCTTTCCGGATTCGCCACCCCGGCCGTGCGCGGCGCCCGCGCGGACGCCTCCTTCCTGGTGGACGTACCCGAGGGCTGGGGACATCAGGCGCGGGGCTTCGAGGCGCTGATCGCCAGGCTCCTCACCGGAGCCGATGCCGTGCCGGGTGGTACGGAAACGGATCCGGCGCCGCCGGCCGTGCGGCGCCGCCGGATCGTGGCGCTCTCCGGCGACGTCGGCTTCGGCTACGCGGCCCGCCTCTCGTACGAGGCCACCGCCGCCTACGAGCGGCCCGGCACCGGCGCCGTACGCGGGGTGGTCGCCCAGCTGACGGGCGGCGCCGCGCGGGGGGAGGACGCCGACAGCCTGTTCCTGCACCGCAACGGCTTCGACGTGAAGGCGCGCGCCGTGCCGTCCGTACGGCGCGTGGCGTGGGCCAACCCGGGCGGCGCACCGGTCGACGCGGGCAAGGAGCCCGACGCCGCGCACCCGGGTACGTTCCTCGCCTGGCGGCCGAAGGGCTCCCCGGCCGTGGCCGCCGTCACCGGCGCCCACCAGCTCACCCGGACGCCCGAGTGGGCGTACCAGGTCGACTTCTACCGGCACGAGGACCGCGACCGGCTGAACCCGCGCAAAGGCACACCGCAGCCGGTCGGCCTGCCGCGCGAGGAGGCCACCCGCAGGCAGGTGCTGGCCGGCTATGTCAGGGCGGCCAGGAACCACAGCGGCTACAAGGACCTCTGGGGCGAGGGGAAGCAGCTGGTCGGCCGGAACAACCTCGGCGAGGTGCAGTTCACTTGGCGCGACGGCGACGCCAAGTCCGTGGTCCAGTCCCTGTGGTGGCACCTCGACCAGGAGCCGACCGGCGCCCCGCTGACCCGGCTGTCCGTACCGCTGGACATCGGCCAGGCCCCGTCGCTGCCGGTGGAGGACCTTCCCGTCCTCTACCACGACCGCACCCTGGAGGAGGGCGACGCGGACAGGGGCGAGGTGCGGGACGTCGCCGAACTCCAGAAGGATCTCCAGGAGTTGGGGTTCCTGATCGTCCGCACGCGCGACGGCGGGTACGGCCGGTTCGTGCGGTGGGCGGTGCGCGAACTCCAGACGTACGCGAAGGGCGGGCGGGTGGCGCGGGTTGCCTCCGCCTTCACCCGGCTGCGCACGGCCGCCACCGGCGCGGGGACCACCCTGCTCGTGGACGGCTCCGAGGGGTTCCCCGCCGCGCCCTTCGTGGTGCGGATCGGCTACGAGAACGTCCTGGTGAACCAGGTAGCCGGCAGTGAATGGACGGTACAGCGGGCCCAGCACCGCACCGCCGGCGCCGAGCACCCGGTGGGCGAAGGCGTCACCTGGCTGCCGTACGACACCTCCGTGGACGAAAGCGAGCAGTGGTACGGATACGCCTCCGCGCTGGAGAGCGTCGCCGTGCCGGAGGAGCGGCGCTACACCGGTCATGTCAGCGGGGTGGTGGACGCGGGCACCCGCGAGATCATCGCCCGCTGGAAGGCGAACCGCTGGCGCTGCCCGGTCGTCGTCGAGGTGTGGCACTACGACAACACGAACCGGGTCCGCGGCGGACTCAAGTGCATCCCGGTTACACCCGGCGGACCCGCCGCCCGGCTCGCGGACAACGTCTGGCATTGGGACGACAGCCCCGAGGTGGACAGCGATCGCGCCAGTTCCCGCGACTTCTCCGACCGGTGGAACCGCCCCGCCGGGATGCCGCAGGACGACAGCACCTCCCACGGAAGCTCCGTTCTCGGCAGCCATGAGTCGTACAACGGCGGGGCAGCCGATCTCAACGCGAGGTTCTCCGGCCCCAACGCCAATGCCGCCCGGCAGGAGTGCTGGAGCGAAGCGGAGATCACCCCCGAACGTTTGATGGGACCCGGTCACACCTTCGCACGTCTGACCCCCGCCGAGACCTCGACGTTCAAGGTGATCAGGGCAGTTTCCGAGGTCGAGGCGATGGGCTTCTTCGATGGCGTCAACGCCCACGACAACGCGCTCGCGTCACTGGGCCTGTGCCACTGGACCATGGGCAGGATCCTCCCCCCGGAGGACACCGACACACCCGCGGACAGGGAGTACTGGAAGACCGAGGAAAGCGAGCTGTGGGCCTTCTTCGCCTATCTCAAGACCTACGACCGACCGGCCTACGACCAGCTGTTGGGCGTCTGCGGCGTCGCACCGGACCGGGAGTGGACCGGGACCGGGAAGGCGCAGAACTTCAACGGCAGAAAGCCGCCGAGGGGGCTGTGGCAATCGAGTCAGCGCAAGTTCGTGGCCTACGGGACCGCCACCGACCGCAACGGCGCCGCCCAGCCGCTGGACGGCTTCACCGCCCGGGCCGGAAGTCCGGTGCGCGGTTACGGCGAGGTCGGTGAACTGGAGTACTTCCGGACCTGGCACTGGTTCCACCGGTTCGTCATGGCCGGCCGTACCAGTGAGCGGTTCCGGCACGCCATGTGGGACATGGCCAGGATGCGGGTGCGCGATCTGCTGACCGCGCAGTGGAACCGTACCGACATCAAACAGCCGCGCCGCATGGTGGCCGGCACCACCATCGGTGATGTGTTCCGCTCCGAGCGCACGGTCGCTCTGATCCTGCGCTGGCACGTTCTGGCGCCGGGCAACGTCCTGAGGGACGGCAAAGCGGCGGAGTACCTCCACAGGGTTGTGATCGACGCCGTGAACGCCAACCCCGAACTCGACTGGGGTCCGCCGGACAACCCGCACCCGGCGGCCAACGATCCCCATGCCTGGGACCCGGTCCACTGGCGCGCGCCGGAGTTGACCGCGCTCGCCGACACCGTCCTCACCGTCAAACCGAACAACACCCTGCGCCAGGTCCGCGACTGGCCGGAGTGGTACTTCCCCACCGGCACACCGTCCGAGCAGAGAGCGCGCAACCCACGGCAGTACACCCTCCCCCTCGGCGAACTGGGGGCAGGCCAGGCAACCCTGCTCAACACCCCCACCTTCCAGCTCGACACCACCGGCCTCCCGGCCGACGAATGAGGGGCCGCACCATGACAACCGAACCGCCCGCCCTGCCGGGCATACCCGACCCCGGTGACGGCAACGCCCAGGCCCTGCTCGTCGGCGAGGTGCGGCTGCTGCTCGCGCCGCTGCTCGGCGCGGCCGGCAACGGCTGGCACCGGGACGCGCTGCTCGACGCGCTCGGCTGGGACCTCGCGGCGCTGCCCGCCGGCGACAAGGACCTCGCCGTGTGGCTCACGGACATCGCCGGAGCGGTGACCCGGCTCGTGGATCTGGCCGAGGACCCGCCGGACTCGCTGGACGATCTCGTACGGGTCTTCTCGGCGACCTCCGCCGCCTTCACGGCCGTACGGGCCCTGCCCGCGTCCCTCGCCGCGCTCGACGCCGCCGCCCTGGCCAGGGACGTACTCGACCATCTGGTGGTCGGTCATCTGCTGCGCCACCACCCGGTCCTGCACCACTGCCTGGTGCTGCTCGGCGTGATCGTCCCGGCCGCCGACGCCGCCGTGGAGCCGGGCATCGTCGTCGGTGGGGCGGTCGTACGCCGGCCGCTCGCGCGGGCCCGGGTGCGTCCCGAGCGGCTGGTCGGCCTGGTCACCGACCCGCTCGGCACGCTGCGCGAGGTGTACCTCCCCGAAGCCGCGTTCCCCGGCGGCCTGGCCACCGAGGCCGCCGCCGACGCGCTGGCCGGCACCCTGCTGCCGCGCCTGGGCGCGCTGCTGCGCGCGCTGGGCGTGGACGCCCTGATCGGACTCGGCGAGGACGCCGACCTCGCCGGACTGGGCTTCGACGCGGACAGCGTCCGGCTGGGCCGCCGCATGCTCAGCCTCACCCACCGGGCTGGCGACCCCGCACTCGGCGCCGAGCTGGACCTGACCCTCGGCCTGGCCTCCGAGGAGACCGGCGGGCTCGGTGTGGTGGTCGTCCCCAGCGGCGCCGTCGTGATCGAGCAGCTGCTCGGGCACTGGGGCCTGCGCGTGGACCTCTCGGCCGCCGGGGAGGGCCTGGCCGTCGGGCCGCACGGGGCGACCCTGGGCGAGTCCTCGCCGCCCCACGCCCGGCTCAGCGCCGAACTGCGCCGCCTCGCCGACGGCGGTCCCGCGCTGCGCCTCGGCTCCGCCGACGGTACGCGGCTGGAGATCGGCGAGGCCCGGTTCTGGCTGGCCGCCGAGGCGATCCCCGCCGACGCCGCCACCGGGGCCGAGGCCACCACCGAGGTCGAGATCGGCCTCGCGGCGCAACGGGCCGCGGTGGTCGTCGCCCCCGGTGACGGCGACGGCTTCCTGGCCCAGGTGCTGCCCGCCGACGGGCTGCGCGCCGAGTTCGCCCTCGGCCTGGTCTGGTCGCGCCGCAAGGGCCTGCGCTTCGAGGGCGCGGCCGCGCTGGAGGCCGCCCTTCCCGTGCACCTCACGCTGGGGCCGCTGGAGGTCCAGGGAGTACGGCTCGCCCTCGCCGCGGACGACGAGGGGATCCGGGCCGGTGTCACCGGCACGGTGAAGGTCGCCCTCGGACCGGTCACCGCCACGGTCGAACGGATGGGGCTGGCGCTGGAGTTGCGCCCCGCGCCGGACGGCGACGGCGATCTCGGACCGTTCTCCCTGGACGCCGCGTTCGTCCCGCCCACCGGCGCCGCTCTGAAGATCGAGGCCGGGCCCGTCACCGGCGGCGGGTATCTCTCCTTCGACACCGACAAGGAGCAGTACGCGGGGGTACTGGCCCTGGACCTCAAGGGCATCTCTCTCAAGGCGGTCGGCCTGCTCACCACGCGGATGCCGGACGGCTCCGAAGGATTCTCGCTGCTGGTCGTGATCAGCGCCGAGTTCACTCCCGTACAGCTCGGATTCGGCTTCACCCTCAACGGAGTCGGCGGTCTGATCGGCGTCAACCGGTCCGTCGACCTGGAAGCCCTGCGCACCGGGGTACGGACGGGGGCACTGGACTCGCTGCTCTTTCCCGACGACCCGCTCGGCCGGGCCCCCGAGCTGGTCGCGACCCTCGGCGCCGTCTTCCCCGCGACCCCCGGACGGCATGTCGTCGGCCCGATGGCCCGGATCGGCTGGGGTACGCCCACGCTGCTCACCATCGATGTCGGGCTGCTGCTGGAACTGCCCGCCCCGCTGCGCCTCGCCCTGCTCGGGCGGCTGCGGATGGCGCTGCCGACCCCGGAGGCGGCCCTCGTCGTCGTCAACGTCGACATCGTCGGCACCGTCGACTTCGAGCGCGCCGAGGCGTCCCTGGACGCCTCGCTCCGCGACTCCCGCATCGCGGCCTTCACCCTCACCGGCGATCTCGCGATGCGCGCCTCCTGGGGAGACCGGCCCTCCTTCGCGCTGGCCGCCGGGGGGTTCCATCCGCGCTTCCAGCCGCCACCCAACTTCCCCCGGCTCAAACGGCTCACCCTGTCGCTGCTCAGCGGCGACAACCCGCGGCTGCGCCTGGAGTCGTACCTGGCGCTGACCTCCAACACGGCGCAGTTCGGGGCCCGGGTGGAGCTGTACGCCTCCGCCCTGGGCTTCAGTGTCGAAGGCATGCTGTCGTTCGACGCCCTGGTGCAGTTCGAGCCGTTCGGATTCCTGGCCGAGATGGTGGGGGCGCTCGCGCTCAAGTGCGGGTCCAGGACGGTGATGGGCGTACGGGTGGAGGTCATGCTGTCGGGGCCCGGCCGCTGGCACGCACGGGGCCGGGCCCGATTCGAGATCCTCTTCTTCAGCGCCGAGATCTCCTTCGACAAGACCTTCGGGTCCGCCGTCCCGGCCGCCCGGCCCGAGGGGGTGGATGTCGCCGCGCGTCTCGAAGAGGCGCTGGACGACCCGCGCAGCTGGACGGCCCAGCTCCCCGGCGCCGGGAACTCTGTCGTGACGCTCCGTCAGATCACCGATGCCGAGGACCGGTTGCTGGTCCATCCGCTGGGTTCCCTGGCCGTCACGCAGCGGGTCGCGCCGCTCGGTGTCACGCTCGACCGCTTCGGCCAGGCCCGGGTCTCCGGCGATCGCACCCTGCGGCTGACCGCGCTCCGGGTGCGCAGCTCGCCGGCCGCCGAACCGGTCGGTCTGCGGACCGCCGAGACCCGTGAGTACTTCGCGCCCGCGCAGTTCCTCGACCTCGGCGACGACGAGAAGCTCGACCGCCCGTCCTTCGAGCGGCTTCCGGCCGGGTGTGCGGCCGAGCCCGCCACCCGCTTCGGCCGCGACCTCGACGTCCTGCCGCAGGCGGAACCCGACTACGACCTGACCGTGGTGGGCCCGGCGGCCGCCGCCGGGTTCTCCCCGGCCCGTACGGTCACCTCCCGCGCGGACCTCCGGGTGCCGGCGGCCGCGGCCACGCGGGCCCAGGACGGCGCCGCGCTGCTCGCTCGTACCGCCGTCTCCCCGGCGGCCCGCGCCGCCACGCGCCGTACCGGCAAGCAGCGCTTCACGGCCCCGGGCCGTGCTCTGGGGGTACGGGACACCTCCTTCGCGGTCGTCGGAGCGCCGGCCGGCGCGGGCGGTACGGGCGGTACCGCCGATGCGGCGCGGTCCGCGGGCGCCGCCCCGCTGACCTTCACCGAAGCGGCCCAGCTGCGCCGGGACCTGGCCCGCCGGGCCCCGGCCGCCCCGTACTCCGTGCAGCAGGCACCCGCCTCCCCGGCCCGGCGCACCAACGGCCGGGCGGCCGGCCCGGCCGCCGTACCCGATGGCGCGGGAGGGCGATCCGCGCCCGCCGCGCCCCCGCGCATCCGCGCCACCACCCACCGCCCCTTCGCCGGTGCCCGCGCCGGCGCGACCTCCGGAGGTGCCGGATGACCGGCGGCCTGACCTTTCTGTCCTGGGTCCGTGAGGGCCTGGCCGCGACCGGTGTCGCCGACGACCCGCTGACCGGCCCGCTGCCGGCCCGTACCACCCTCACGCTCCACCCTCGGGTCAACGAGCGCCCCGAACGGACCGTGCGGACCCGCCTGTACGGTCCGGGGGACATCACCGCCCTGGACCCCGCGCAGATCCTGCGGACCTTTCCCGCCCCCGACAGCCGGGACGCGGAGCCCCAGCTCTTCGCCGCCGTCGAGTTCGACCGTCCCGACCTGCCGTGGATGTTCTCCCCGGCCGGTGCCGCCGCGCGGGGACGGCTGCGGCCCTGGCTGGTCCTGGTCGTCGTGGAGGCCGCCGGGGCCGTCCTCGACACCGCCCCCGGCGGCGGGCTGCCCCGGCTGGTCTGCTCCCCCGCCGAACTCCCCGACCTCGCGCACTCCTGGGCTTGGGCGCACGCCCAGGTCACCACCAACGCCCCCACCGGCGGTACCGCCTACCCGGAGGAGGTGAACGACCTGCTGGCCCACGCCCCCGAGCGCACCCTGTCGCGGCTGCTGTGCCCGCGCCGGCTCACGCCGGAGACCGCGTACCTGGCCGCCGTCGTCCCCGCCTTCGAGGCGGGCCGGCTCACCGGCCTCGGCCGGCCGCTGCCGCCCGCCGACCGGACGGAACTGCGGCCGGCCTGGCCGCCGGTGCCCGGCGCCGAGGAGCCCTGGCAGCTGCCCGTCTACCACCACTGGTTCTTCGGCACCGGCCTGGACGGCGACTTCGAGTCCCTGGTCCAGGCCCTCACCCCGCGCGCCCTGCCCGGCGACGTCGGCACCCGCCCGCTCGACGTCGGCCGGGCCGGCGACGGACTGCCCGCGCTGCCGCCCGGCGGCCCGGGGCGGCTGGTAGACCTCCAGGGCGCGCTGCGTACGGCGGGCACCGAACCGCTCCCCTGGCACGAGCCCACGGCCGCCGCGTTCCGCGCCGCGTATAGCCGTGTCCTGGACGGCGGGCCCCCGGGCGCCGCCGGCGAACCCGAACTCGCCCCGCCCGTCTACGGCGCCGCCCAGGCCGGCGGCCCCCACGCCCGGACCCCCGGCGGCGGGACCCGGCTGCCGTCACCGCAGGCCGGGCCGTACTGGCTGCGGCAGGTCAACCTGGACCCCCGCCACCGGGCCGCCGCCGCCCTGGGCGCCGAGGTCGTACGCCACCACCAGGAGGATCTGGTGGCGGCCGCCTGGGACCAGGCCGCCGACCTGCGCCGCGCCAACGACGCCCTGCGCCAGGGCCAGTTGGCCCGTACCGTCTCCGACAGCCTGCACCGCAGGCTCGCCCCGCCACCGGGCGACGACCTCGCGGACGCCCGGCTGCTCCAGATCACCGCCACCGCCCGTGACCTCGCGGGGTACGGCTCCGGGACGGCCGCCGGCGAGGTCGACCGCAACCGCGAGGCCGCCGCGGCGCTCACTCCGGCCTTCCGGCGGCTGCTGCGCCCCGGCGGCCCGCTGGCCGCGCGCACCGGCGCGGCGGCCGACACCGGCGGCGCCGGCCTCGCGGCCCAGCTCACCGGCCGCCGGGCCGCGGCCACACCGCCGCTGCCCCCGCCGGCGGGCGGGGCGTCCGTGGAGGACGTGTCCGGCTCCGAGACCTTCGCCCGGATCTCCGCCGACCGGCTGACCCGGCGCGGCTGGGAGGACGACCTCCCCGGGCCGGCCGAGACACCCGCCTCCGTCGTCCCCGACATCCGCTTCCTGGGCGCGGTGATGACGACCCGGCTGTTCGCCACCACCCACGACGGCCGGGTGCTCTCCCGCTTCACCTCCTCCCAGGGCACCGTCGGCTGGACCGATCACGGCACCCCGCCCGGCACCACCGCCGTCGGCCCGCCCACCGCCGTCCGCGACCTGCACGCCTTCGTGGTGGGCGCCAACGGGAGCCTGTACCGGCTGGGATGGGACGGCGACCGCTATCTCTGGTACGACCACGGGCGGCCGCCCGGCGGTCCGCTCGACACCGGCTCGCGCCTCGGATCGGTCGCCCGGAACGAGCGCCGGGTGCCCGGCGGGACGCAGAACCGCACCTATGACAGCGTCTACGGCCTCGCGGCGGGGCAGTTGTGGGAACTGAAGTTCTCCGGCTCCCTGTGGATCTGGGAAGGACTGGGCACACCCCAGGGCAAGACGCTGACCGGGGTCCCGGCCGTGCTCCACCCCTGGAGTGTCTCGGCCGTCGCCACCGACGGCTCCCTGAACATGTACAGCGCCAACGAGGACGGGGTGTGGAGCTGGCTGGGCGTCGGCCGTCCCGCCGCCGGTTTCGACCCGTACGAGATCCCCGTACGCCACGCCGCTTCCTTCCTGGTGGGTTACATGGCCAAGGGCAAGGACGGCAAGATGTACGCCTGCCGGTTCGGCGGCCTCATGCTCTACGAGTGGTACGCCGTCCGCGACGAGGCCGGCCACACCCTCGGCTCCATCGGCGACAGCCGCGCCGTGACGACCACCAGCGCTCCCGGTGTCGCGGTGTGCACCGGTGGCACCGACTGGAGCGAACCCGGCGGACGGGCGCCGGGCGCCGCGGGCACCCCCCTGAACGCCGTGCTCAAGAACGCCGTCGTCTGGGCCGTGCGCGACGGCCTCCTGCTGCGGCTCGATCTCGACGCGGCGACGCCCGCCTGGCAGCAGCTGGACCGGACGGCCTTCTGCGGGCGCGGTGCCCTCACCGCGTACCCGCCCCGTGACATCCGCTGGCGTCCGCGCCTCGGCTTCCGCTCCAACCTGTTGCTCGGCGACGTCTCCGAGAGCGGCGCGCGGTACCGGGTCGGCCGGAACACCGACTTCGACGGGAGGACCGAGAGCTGGGGCGGGCCGTCGCCGCTGCCCGCGCCGGTGAACGCCACCACCGCCATGGGCTTCGCCCTCGCCGCCGCGGACCTGGACCCGCCGGCCGCCGGCCGGGAGTCCTCCCCCGACCTGGTGGCCTTCTGGATCCAGGACCACCCGCTGGGCAACTTCGGCATGTACAGCGTGGGCCGGACCCTCAACTCCGAGGGCGTACCGGCCTCCTGGTCGCCGACGCAGCAACTCCCCGTCCCGATGAGCACGACGGACGGCGCCACGGGCGCCCTCGTCCAGAAGAACCCCGTCCTCGGCGGCACGGCCACGCTCGCCGATCTCGACAACGACGGCAAGCAGGAGCTGCTGGTCGTCTATCTCGCCGGGACGCCCGGCAACCGGCGGCTGTTCCTGCGGATCGGCTGGGCCCTGGACCCCGTCAGCGGCACGGCCACCGGCGGCTGGACGGACTCCGAGGAGATCCCCTGGCCCGGCCGCCCCTCCGACACCGCGCCCGCGGTCCTCGGCATGGGCCTGGCGGTCGCGGACCTCGACGGCGACCTCCGCCCCGAACTCGTCGTCCTGCTGATGGAGCAGACCGGCAGCGGCGGCTCGGCCGGCGTCACCGGCTCCTACCGGATCGGCTGGAACATCAACGCCCGCGGCCGGATCGTCGGCCCCGCCGGCGGCGGTTCGCCGTGGAGCAACGTCCGTACGATCCCCGGCTCCTTCGGACCGAGGATCGCCGGGGCCGGCCTGGCCGTCGCGGACTTCTCCGGCAACCAGCGGCCCGATCTGCTGGTGTTCACGGTGGACGACCCCGACGGCGCGAACCGCGCCTCCTACCGGATCGGCACCGACGTCAAGGACGGCACCGCCACGGCCTGGAGCACTCCCCTCGGCGCCCATCCCGGCGGTTCCTTCGGCTCCTCGGGGCGCGGCGCGGCGGTCTGCGTCACCGACCTGCCGGGCAACACCCTGGCCCGCAAGCGCGCCATCGCCGCGAACTTCCGTACGGCCGCCACCGCCCACCAGACGGCGCTGCTCGCGGCCCAGGCCCACGCCGTCCAGCACGACGAGCCGCGGCTCGCCCTCAGCGGCCTCGCCGACGCCGTCCACGCGGCGGTCGACCCCGAGAAGACGGTCACCGCCCACGTCACCGCCCGGCTGGAGGGCCTCGATCTCGACGGCGCCGCACTCCGCGACCCGCTCGGCCCCCTGCTCGCCCCGCCGTCCTTCCCGCAGCCCATGGCCGAACTGCTGACCGAGCTGGGTCAGGACCATCTGCTGCCCGGTGTCGAGCGCGTGCCGCCCGACACGATCACGCTGCTGCGCACCAACCCCTCCTTCGTCGAGTCGTTCCTGACCGGCGCCAACCACGAGCTGGGCCGTGAACTGCTCTGGCGGGGCTTCCCCACCGACCGGTCCGCCACCTCCTTCCGGCACTTCTGGGACGCCCGGGGCACCACGGACCCCGGCGCCGAGCCGCCCGACGTCCCGCCGCTCGCCGAGTGGCCGCGACACGCCCGTCTGGGCACCGTCGCGCACGGACCCGCCGGGGGCGAGGCCGTGGTGCTGCTGCTCCGCGGCGAGGTCGTACGCCGGTACCCGGCCCTCGGTCTGCACGCGCGCCGGGCGCTCGCGCCCACGGTCCCGGGCGGCCCGCCCCGGCTCGGCACCCAGCGGAGGGACCCGGTCTTCTCCGGCGCCCTGGAACCCGATGTCCTCTACTTCGGCTTCCCCCTCACCGCCGCCGAGGTACGGGGCGGCGGCCCTGGCGGCGACCCCGGCTGGTTCTTCGTCTTCGAGGAGCATCCCGGCGTCGCCCGGTTCGGCCTGGACGCCGTACCGGAGCGCGACGCCGCGTACGGCGGCGCCCCGGAGCACTGGCGGGCCGTCAGCTGGGCGAGCGTCGCGGCGGGGAAGACCGAACTGGACGCGCTGCGGTACGCCCCGCTGCTGCCGCCGTTCGGCGAGCTGACCCTTCCCCTGCGCCCGCCCCCGGTCCCGCCGGGCCGGAGCCCCGTACCGCCGGGAAGCCCGGAACCGGCCCCGGGACCGGAGCCCGCCCTGGCGACGTGGGCCCACAACTCCGCCCACATGGCGCACATCACCCTCCAGCAGCCGGCCAGGGTCGCCTTCCACGCCACCGATCTGCTGCCGTCCTTCGGTGCCGGACGCCGGATCACCCACGTACGCAAGCGCGCGCCCGGCAGCGACCGGGTGCTGGTACGGGAGCTGGCCGGACCCGACCCGGCCGGCGGCTGGTGGCGGCTGACCGCCGCGCAGGTGATCGCGGCGATCGAGAACCGCGAGAGCTTCTACGTGGAGGGCGCGCCGGGCCACCGCGTCGCCGTGCGGGTCGCGCACGACGCCCACGGCGTCAAGCGGCTGCGGACCGGCGGCGACGGCGACACGGCGGACAACCTGCTGGAACTGCCCCCGATCCCGCCCGGCGCGGGCCTGCCGCCGCAGTACTCCGCGCACGGCCCGCACAACACCGCGACGGCCGCCGCCGCGCGCGCGGCGGACTCCGCCGACGCCGACGCCGAGGCCGCCGCCACCCCGCCCCTTTCCGCTTCCACCCCGACGGACGACGATGCCTGAGACGACCTGGAACCTCTCCGCCCAGTACCCGGTGCTGCTCCTCCCGGTCCGGCTGGAGACCCGCTTCACCGAGACCCACCTGCTCGTCCGTGTCTACCCCGACGAACTCCACATCGACTCCCACGAGCCGCCGCTGACCACCGACGAGGAGCTGTGGGGCAGGCACTACTGGACGTCCGTCTGGGCCGCGCGCGGCGACGAGCCCGACGAACACGCGGCCTGGGACGCGCTCGCCGAGCGGTACGGCCATGAGCGCGCCGCCTGGATCGCCCGCGTCCTGGAGCCGCTCAACCCGGGGGAACGCGGACTGCCGGACCCCCTCCCCCGGTTCCCCGTGCTGGGCGCCCCGCGCAGCGGATCCTGGACCAGACGCGCGGTGGCCCGCGCCCTGCCCACCCGGTGGACCGTCACCGGCTTTCCGCTCGACGCCACGCAGGAACCGGTACGGGTCACCGCGGCGGCCGACGTCCCCCGGCCGCTGACGGTGGGCCCCGACCCCGCTGCGGACCTCACGGCCCTCGATCCGGCGTCCCCGCCCGTCGACGACGCCACGAAGTGGCTGGTGGACTTCGCCGCCGCCGAGGCCGTCGGCATGGCCGTGCGGCTGCCCCGCCGCGTCGGGGCCCTCGACGGCTACCGGCGGCTGGTCGCCCACGGGGTACGGCACACCGACGCCACCAGCGGGCCGGCCGGCGCGGCGGCCGAGCTGGACGAGCTGTTCGAGGCCCAGTTCCACACCCGGGGTCTCGGCTTCGTCCCGCCGGGCGCCGCCAGCAACAACACCGCGACCGCCACCTCCGTACACAGCAGGACCGATCCCGCCCAGCGCGCCCCGCTCCGGGTCCGCCACGGTGACACCGCGCCCACCGACCCCGACGCGGGCTTCCCGCGCTTGCGGCTCGCCCTCGGCCTGCCCCCCGCCGCCACCGGCGGCCCGGGGCGGCCCGCCGCGGGCAGCCCCGGGGCCCTGGCCCGGGCCCGCTTCGCCGACCGGACGGACGAGCGTGCCGCCCGCGCCATGAACACCGCGCTGTGGGGCGCCACCTGGGGTTATCTGCTCAGCCAGCTCACCGCCGGCCGGTTCACCGACGAGCAGATCCGGGGCGCCCGCGCGCATGTCATCGGCCATCTGCGCCCCGGCGGGCCGCTGCCCGCCCTCCGGATCGGCGCCCAGCCCTACGGGGTGCTGCCGGTGCTGCCGCTCGCCCGCTGGACCGATGTCGAGGGGGCCGCCTCCGGCCGCCGCCGGCTGGACCCGGCCGTCGTCCCCTTCCTCCGCCGGCTCCGTACCGGTCTGTGGGAACGCGCCGTCGCCGACCCGGCCGCCGTGCCGCGCGTCACCCGGGGCGCGCAGCCCATGGAGACCGTCGCGCGCGTCCTGGCGATGGCGCCCACGGCCCGCCGTGTCCACGCCCGCAGCGCCCTCGGGACCGACTACATCACCGCGCTCTGGCGCTTCGGCGAGCTGAACCTCAACGACCAGTGGCGCGAGGACCTCAGCGCCGCGTCGGCCGCGCTCGCCGGCCGGTTCGCAATCGCGCCCTTCGACGTCCGGCTGGGGCGGCTCGTCCACGCGCGCGAGTCGTTCCCGCTGGACGCCCCGTGGGTGCTCGCCCCCGAAGGCACCGAGAACGGGGAGCCCGCCCAGTACCTCGCCCGGCTGGGGTCCACCACCCGTAACCCGCTGGACCTCTTCACCGAGCCCCAGCTGGGCAGCGCGGAGGGCACCCCCCTGCTCTACCGCCTCACCCGGCACTCCCTGCTCGCCGAGTACGGCATCGCCGCCACCCGCATCCAGGGATACGGCCCCGGCACCGGGCCGGAGGCGGAACTCGTCGACCTGGACGCCCTGGAGCCCACCCCCACCCTGGTGCGCAGGCTCAACCAGTCGGCGGACCGGGGCGTGCCCGTACGGTTCCTGCTGTACGGCTCCGGCACCGGCGACGCCCGTACCAGCGACCTGATGGAGACGGCCGCCGCCCTGCGGACCCTGGCCGGGAGCGAACCGGCCGACCTGGAACGGCTGTTGGCCCAACAGCTGGACTCCACCTCGCACCGGCTGGACGCCTGGATCACCTCGCTGGCCGCCCGGCGCCTCGACTGGCTGCGCCGGCCGGCCGAGCAGGGCGGGCGGCCCACCGGTACGCACCTGGGCGGGTACGGCTGGGTCACCGACCTGACGCCCCGTCAGCCGTCGGTGCCGGTGCCGTTGGCGCAGTACCCCCGCGCCGAGAGCGGCCCGCTGCTGCGGGCCCCCGCCGACACCGCCGCGCCGGTGCACGCGCCGTCGCTCTCCCACGCCACCACCGCCGCGGTGCTGCGCTCCGCCCAGCGGGCCCACGGCGACGCCCCCGGCGGGCCGCTCGCCGTGGACCTCAGCTCCGCGCGGGTGCGCACCGCCGCCTGGATCCTGGACGGCGTCCGCCAGGGCCAGCCCCTCGGGGCCCTGCTCGGCGCCCGGCTCGAACGGGCCCTGCGCGACCATCCGCTGCCCGCGCTCGCGGCCTGGACCGACCGCTTCCGGGCCCTCGCCCCGATCCACGCCACCAGCGTGGACACCGCCGGCACCGCCCGCGAGACCGTCGCCGCCCACGACCTGGTGGACGGTCTGACCCTGCACCGCCGCCGCGCCGACCGGCAGCTGGATCTGGTACGGGACGTCGGGGTCCCGGCCACCGCCACCGCCGAACTCGCGGCGCTCACCGAGGTCCTGGACGATCTGGACGACGCCGTCGACTCCGTCGCCGACACCCTCCTCGCCGAGGGCGTCCACCAGGCGGTGCTCGGCAACCCGCTCCGGGCCGGCGCCACGCTGGACGCCATGGCGAACGGCGAGGCGCCGCCGCCCGAGCCCGAGGTGCTGCGCACCCCTCTCGGCGGGGACGCCGTCACCCACCGCGTCCTGGTCCTGCTCGGCCCCGACGGCGCCGCGCCGGACCGCTGGCCCGCCACACCCGCCGCCCGCGCCCGCCAGGCGCGCGGCGCCGCGGATCCGGCGCTCGACGGCTGGCTGTCCCGGCTGCTGCCGGCGCCCGCCGAGGTCAGCGTCGGCGCCCGCCTCTCGGACGGGACCACCGTCGCCGTCCCGCTGACCGGGCTGCCGCTGGCTCCGCGGGACTGGGCGGCCCTCGCGCCCGAACCCGGGCCGGACGCCTCGCCGCAGGACGGTGACCTCGGGGGGACCGGGCTCGCGGGGAGCGACCTCGCCGCGCATCTGCTGCTCCACGCCACCGCCGCCGTCGCGGGTGACGGCACCGGACGCACCGTCACCGGCCTGGTGGCGCACGGCCCCCAGGCCGCCGGCCTGGCCGCGCTGCTGGAGGCCGCGCGCGCCGCCCGCGACCTGCTCCGCTCGGCGCGCCCGCTCACCGCCGCCGACCTCACCCTGCCCGAGCAGCCGCCCGCCACCCCCGCGCCGGCCGACCCCTCGCTCGTGGCCCGCGCGGCGGCCGTGCGCGCCATGCTGCGCACCGCGCTCGCGGACGTCTCGCAGAGCGCCGACCCCGCCCGGCTGCGTACCGGCCTGGTCGCGGCCAACCTGCTGGGCGTGCCCGGCGTCGTACCGCCACCGCCCCCGCCCCCGGGAGCGTCCGCCGAACAGACCGGCGCCGACGTCCAGGTGCTCGCCGTCCTGTCCGCGGCGGCCCTCCCCGAGCTGGCGCGGCGCGCCCAGGAGGCCGACGAGCTCCAGCAGCAGGTCGACACCGGACGTCTCGACGCCACGACGGCCGCGCCCCGCGTGCTGGCCGCCGTCCTGGGTCCCGACGTGCTCGTACTGCCCGCCTTCACCCCGTCCGCCACCAATCCCGACACCTTCCCCCAGCTGAACGCCTCCTTCCAGGCCAGTACGGCGCTCCAGGGCGGCGATCCGCTCACCGCCGCCGCCCACCTCGGCGGCCTGGCCCGGGTCCGGCGCGGCCTGGACCGGCTCACCACGACGCTCGGTTACGCCGAGGCGCTGCGCACCGGCGACAGCCTCACCGTGCGCGTCGCCCAACTGCCCCACGTCCAGGGCGACCGCTGGGCCGCGCTGCCCGGCGCCGCGGGAGGCAGCCCCGGCAACCGCCTCGCGCTGGCCCTCCATCTGTCCGGCACCGACGCGCTCGACGGCCCCGTCCGGGGCCTGCTGGTGGAGGAGTGGAGCGAGACCGTACCGCGCACCACGCAGACCACCGGCCTGGCCGTGCACGCCGACAGTCCCGACGCCGCCGCTCCCCAGGCCCTGCTGCTGGCCGTGCCACCGGACGGGCGGGCGCTGTGGGACTCCGCGCTGATCGAGGAGACGGTCGTGGAAGCCCTGGACCTGGCCCAGTTGCGCGCCGTCGACCTGGAGGCCCTGCACCCCGTCGATCCCGACGCCATGACCGACATCGGGCAGCTGCTGCCCGCGGCCGTACTCGCCACCAACGTCTCGTCCACCGAGGTCGCCTCGACCGACTTCACCCGGGGACTCACCGGATGACACCGGCCCGGCGGGCACCCGGCCCCCTGACACCCGGCCTCCCGGCGCCCGCCCCTGCCGCCGTTCCCGTTCCCACCGCCCTGCCCGTCACCCCGTACGCGAGGTAGCAGATGCCTTCCATCACCAGCTGGACCCGACTCGAACCCCGCGCGCGCTCCGGCGATCTGCGGCCCGCCCTGGAGGCCCGGATCCACGACCCGCTGTGGCTGCTGGCCCGCCAGTGGCAGTTCGGCGAATACCTCGGGGACGACGCCGGCTCCCCCATCTGGGTCCGGGTACGCGGCCAGTCCGACGCCCTGACCGCCTACCGCCCGGGACCGCTGCCCGCCACCGGCGCGCCCGGCGCCCCTCGCGAGGCGTACGACGCCGGCACCCCCCTGGAGGCCCTCGCCGAGCGCGAGGCCGCCCCCGCCACCGATCTGCGCGCCGCCGCCGAGTCCGGCCAGCACCTGGTGCGGCTGCTCGGCGCGGCCGGACAGGGCGCGGCCTCCGCCGCCGTACTGCGCGCCTGGCCGCTGCCCGGTCCCGACGCGCCCGGCGCCTCGCCGGTCACCCCCGCCGTACGCCGCTTCCTCACCGTGATGGGCGGGCGCGCCCCGCACGGGCACACCGCGGCCGACGGGCTGCGTACGGCGCTGGATTCGGAGACCGTACCCGCCGCCCTCGGCCTGACGCCCCCGCAGGTCCAGGCCGCCGTACCAATCCTGCGCACCTGGCTGGCCTGGCACGACGCGCGGTTCACCGCGGCCCCCGCCGAACGGGAGGCGTGGCAGGCGGACCGGCTGGAGTACCGCTTCTCGGTCGGCGCGGACGTGGGCGGCCCCCTGGAGCATCCGAACAGGCCCGGTACGGAGGTCACCCTGGACGCCCCCGGGTATCCGGGCGGCCGTCTCGACTGGGCCGACTTCACCGCCGGCGGGCCCAGCGGTCTGTCCCCGACGCCCCGGCGCACCGAGCTGACCACGACGGTCTTCCCCGCGCCCGCGGCCTTCCCGGGGATGCCCGCCCGCCGCTACTGGGAGTTCGAGGACGCGCGGGTCACCCTGGGCGGCGTGGACAGCGCCCCCGACGACCTGGCCAGGATGCTGCTGGCCGAGTTCGCCACCGTCTACAGCAACGACTGGTACGTCGTCCCGCTGGAGATTCCCGCCGGGACGCTCACCACCCTCAGCTCCGTCGTCGTCGGTGACACCTTCAGTTCCGTGCTGGGCGGCCCCACCCTGATGCCACCGCCCGGGGGCGGGGCGGGCGACGCCCATTGGTCGATGTTCACCCTGTCCAGGTCCGGCGGCGGACGCCACCCGGCCTTCCTGCTCCCGCCCGCCACCGCGGCCGGACTGGAGGGCGAGCCCCTGGAAGAGGTCCTGTTCGCCCGTGACGAGGACGCCAACCAGGCGTGGGCGATCGAACGTACCGTCACCGACCCGGCGGGCTCGCCGCTGGACCGCACCCGTGTCACCGCCCCCGCCCCCTCTCCGGTCTCCTTCGCGAAGGGCACCCTGGGCTACCGGCTGGCCACCGAGGTCCCCGAGCACTGGATCCCGCTGCTCCCCGTCGAGATCAGGCCGGGAGCGGTACGGCTGCGGCGCGGGCATCTGACGCGGCGCCGGCCGGACGGCGGGCGCGAGCCGGTCCTGCCGCTGGGCCGGCTGCTCACGCCGGGCCGGCCGTTGGACATCCGCGAGGAGGAGGTGCCGCGCGAGGGCGCGGCCGTCACCCGGACCTGGCAGTACGCGCGCGGCGCGGACGGCAGGGCCCGGCTGTGGGTCGGCCGGCGCAAGCGCACCGGGCGGGGCGAGTCGTCCAGCGGGCTGCGGTTCGACTCCCTCGTCGAGGGCACGGACCCCGGCCCCTCCCCGACGGGCTGAGCGACGCGGTACGTACCGGCCAACCGGCCATATCAGCATGACGTGCGGAACATCGCCACCCGGGCCGTCGCCGCAGGGGGCCGGACGGCCCACCCGATGGGGCCATTCGGGTGAGAACGGGCGTTTCCCGGGCGGGAACGGGCCTCACCGGGGTGTGCCCGTGCCATGAAGGTATCCAGCCGGGGAAAGTTGCCCGGAGTTCATCGACAGCAAGAGGAACCGTCATGAGCGCACCGACCATCGGGCACCGGGCCATCTCCGTGCTCGCCGGGGTTCTGCTGGCGGGGACGGCCCTGGCCGCCCCCGCCGTCGCCACGGGCCACCCGTCGGGCCCGGGCCCGGAGTCCTTCACCACGCAGACCGAGCCCGCCGTGGCCTTCGTCCACCAGGGCCAGGTCATCGCGCATCCGGCCGTCAACGTGCGGCCGACCCCGAACACCAGCAGGCCGCCCATCGACTCCATCCCGTACGGCACCGTCATCGACCTGAAATGCAAGAAGTCCGACGGTGAGGTCGTGGACGGCAATCCCCGCTGGTACAAGCTGCTCGGCAGGCCCGGCTGGGTCGCCGCCCGCTGGGTCCAGAACGTCAACGCGGCACCCCCCGAGTGCCCGTGACCCACTGATCGCCCGGCACCTCCGGCCTGAGCGGCGGGGTGCCGGGCGACGTGTGTTCAGCGTGTTCGGCTTTTTCCGGGTGTTCGGCTTGTTCCGTGAGCTCAGTGTGTTCAGTGTGTTCAGTGTGTTCAGTTGTTGACGTCGTCCGAGTAGTCGTCCGCG
Source organism: Streptomyces sp. NPDC088261 (assembly GCF_044740805.1). Lineage (NCBI taxonomy): Bacteria > Bacillati > Actinomycetota > Actinomycetes > Kitasatosporales > Streptomycetaceae > Streptomyces > Streptomyces sp. NPDC088261. Next base: position 554,594 of record NZ_JBIURL010000002.1, on the reverse strand, counting down.
CACTTGTCCTTCTCGGACTGGGTGTTCGCGTGCTGCACGCAGTCGTTGAAGTCCTTGAACTCGTCCGAGTTCAGCACCGACACCCCGACGGTGACGATCACCGCGGAGACGATCAGGCCCAGGGCGCCCAGCACCGCGCCGACGATGGCCATCGTGCGGCGGGGGGCCCGGCCGCCACGAGCGCGGCGCGCACCGATGACGCCGGTCACGATCGCCGCCAGGCCCAGCAGGATGCCCCCGATGACCGTCCAGAACAACACGCACGCGGCGATCCCCAGAACCAGGGCCGCGACCGCGAGGCCGTTGCTCCGCGCGGGGGCCGGTTCGGTGTGGAGCTGCCCGTCGGGGGCCGACTGCTGCGGGTAGTTGGGCAAGGTCATCGGTCTCACACTCTTCTCTTCGGCTCGTCCCGTTCGTGTCTCCCCCGTCTGCCCCCCAACGGGCCTCGCACGCCTGTCCGTTCGGGTACCTCGGGCGGATGCCCCGCGCCTCGTCCGGCCGTCGGCCTCCGCGAGGGGCGTTCCTCACCAAACGCCGCACATCTGGCATTCCGTGAACTACGGTAGGTTCCTGGGCGACAACGTCCCCGGAAAACAGGAGAGATCACGTGGTTCGGAAGTTATGTCACCTCGGCGGGCGCGCGGTCGCGGCCGTCCTCGTCGGAGTGTTCAGCCTGCTCCTGCCCACCGCGGCGCAGGCCGCCGAGAACCCCGGCATTCGCTACACGACGAGTTTCCGTGACGCCGCCGTCTACGCGGTGCGGGCGTCCGGCAGCGGTAAGTGCCTCGACCTCCGCGGCGGGGGCCGCCCCCAACGCGGCGCCGTCGTCCAGACGTTCGACTGCAAGAACGAACTCCACCAGTACTTCCACTTCCAGAGCCTGGGCAACGGCACCTTCACGATCGGCGCCTTCGGTGTGTACTGCCTCGGACCGCAGGGCGGCGGCCCCACCCCCGGCGCTCCGCTCGTCCTGACGACCGGCTCCGGCTGCTCCACCTTCACCTGGAACCACCGCGCCACCCCGCAGGACGCGAACCGCTGGGAGATCGTCGAGGCGACCACCGGGCAGTGCGTGCGCGACACGGGACGGCGTTCCCAGACCGTGCTGGGCGCCTGCGGCAGCAACGCCGCCCCGTGGCCCGAGGTCTGGGCCCCGCGGTACGCCGGGAACTACAACTACGACCAGTTCTGACCCCGGACGCCGGCTGACGGTCCGGCCGCGTCGCCCCCGTCGGCCGCACCGGCCGGGCTGACGCGGACCGGGCTGCCGGACCCCGCGCCCACCTCCGCGCCCGGACAGTGGTCGAGCCGTACCGAAAGGCTGCCCGAGGCCGCCGTGTTGTCGAGGACGACAAGACCGTCGACGCTCGTCGCGTCCACGATCCAGTGGCGGGCCTCCGGGCCCAACCACCGGTCCTCGTCGCCCTCGTGCGGCCACGGCGCGCAGTTCGAGACGTGGTTGCCGAGCACCCGGATGCCGCGGTGCACGGACCTGCCGCCGGCGGGGAAGTGCGGAGGGCTGATCTGCACCGCCGGGCCGCCGAGCTCTTCGAACCGGTTGTCGCGGACGGTGCAGTCGGCCACCGGCCCCGACTCCCAGTAGCTGCCCGCCTCGCAGGTGATCAGGACGCCGGCCATACCGAGACCCGTGAACACGCAGTCCTCGATGAGGACCGGCTTGCGGGTCGACACGAGGACGCCGCGGGTCGGCAGGTTCAGGAACGTCGAGCGCCGTACGGTCACGGCCGGCGTGCGGGTGATGTTCTCCACGGCCAACTCGCCGGGCGCGGAGGCGGTGACGGCGCCGGGCAGCGGCCCCGCGCACCGGATCCGCATGCGCGTCAGGTCGTGCGCGTGGTCCCGTCCGCTCGGCCCGTCGACACCCAGCACCTCCACGTCGGTCGCGACGACGGTGCCGTCGTCCACCCGTACGATCTCGCACCGTTCGCCGGCCGAGAACTGCGGGAAGCCCGCGGTCTCCGGGTGGGGGTAGGACAGTTCCAGCTCGTCGCCGTCCACCCGGTCGACCCGCAGATAGAGGCCGTGCACGTTGATCGCGTCGTCGTGCGCGCCGTCGAAGCGGCAGTCCTCGACCACCACCCGGCCACTGAGGCCGGACGCCTGCACGAAGTCGGCGAAGCCGGCCGTGGTCCGGCCCGTGCCCTCCCGCGTGGCGAAGACACAGCTCTGTACGAGGAGGTCGCCGCCGCTCTGCGCCAGCAGCCCAAAACCGTGCAGGTATCCGAAGCGCACGGCGTGGAACCGGGCGTACCCGCTCTCCAGGACGAAGACCCCCGGATGGTCCCGGTCGGTGTGCCGGAGCTGGTAGACGAGCCCTTCGTCGTCCGGTACGGGAGCGTCCGCCCGGTAGTCGATACGCAGGCCGCCGGGCGCCGCCGTGACACGTTCCACGTGGTCGAAGAGCGGGCATTCCGTCCGCCGGGTACGGCTCACCCGGGGGTCGAGCACCTGGCAGTAGTCGAGCGCCCCCTCCCCGGTCCACGCCGGTTCGCCGCCGTCGGGGCCGGTCTCCCCCCGCCAGGTCACGGTGCGGCCGTGGGGACGTACATCGGTCCCCGGCGGCACCGAGACCAGGCGGTACGGCCTGCCCCCGGCGACGCCGGTCTCCCGTACGGTCACCTCCACGACGGTCGGCTGCACCATGTCGACGGCGAAGTCGTGCAACTCGGCCCGGCCGCAGTCGATGACGGCGATCGTCGTCTGCCGGCCGTGGTACTCGAACAGGGCGCCGCCGCCGTCGATCTCGATGTCGTCGAATCCCTCCAGCAGGATCCCGATGGCCTTCTCGCGGTAGCGGGGATCGGCGCCGACGGTGTTCGAGACGTACAGCTCACGGCGTACCGCCGACGACGCCCGGAAGGCATAGGTGCCGGGCGCGAAGCGGAGCGTCACGGGGCCGCCCGCCCGCCGTGCCGCCGCGATCGCGTCCCGTACGGCGGCCGAGGAGTCGCGCAGGCCCGTGGGGTCCGCGCCGTGGGCGGTCACCTCCACGACGTGGCGGGGCGCGGTGGTGGTCGGTACGGTCATCAGCTCGTCGTTCTCCTTGCGAGGTGCCGGCCGTCGAGGGTGACGGCTCCGTGTGTCAGGTCGACGGTGGTACGGCGGCCGTGCGCGACGACAGTGACCGGTGCCCGCGCGTGCGCGCCGCGCGGGGTGAGGGTCGCGGTGGTGAGCGCAGGGCGGCCGTGGTCGTCGGCGTCCCACGCGAGGTCGACACGGACGCCGGGGCGTGCGATCAGCCCCCGTACCGATCCACGGGTCCAGGCCGGGGGGACGGCCGGAAGCAGTTCGATACGGCCGGTGTGACTCTGGAGAAGCGCCTCGGCGACGCCCGCGACGTACCCGAGATTGCCGTCGATCTGGAACGGGGGGTGCGCGGCGAAGAGGTTGGGGTACAGGCCCGCGCGCTGGCCGACCCGGTCGGCCGGGGCGGGGCGCAGCATCAGCCGGACGAGGTCGGCGACGTGGTCCGGCTGCCGGAGGCGGGCGCGCAGCGCGATCCGCCAGGCGAGGGACCAGCCGGTCGACTCGTCCCCGCGGGCGTCGATCGAGGCGGCGGCGTTCGGGTGCAGGTCCGGGGGGAGGCCCGGCCCCGGGTGGAGCGGCCAGAGGTGGCTGAGATGGCGGTGGTACGGTTCCGCCGCCACCGGGTCGTCGCGCCATTCGGTGATCAGGCCGTCCCGCCCGGTCGAGGGGCCGGGGATCATCGCCCGGGCGCGGCGCAGGCGGGTGAGCAGTTCGTCCGTACCGTCACCGGACGCGAACTCGGCGACGGCGTCGAACAGGGCGGCGACGAGGGCGAGGTCCATCGCGGACGACCGTCCCACCGCGCTGATGCCGGCGGGGGTGCGGAAGTGGTTCTCCGGTGAGGTGGACGGGCTCGTGCCGAGCGTCCCGTCACCGGCGGGAACGAGCCGGTGGAGCGCGAACTCGGCGGCGCCGCGCAGCAACGGCCGTACCCGACCGAGCAGTTCGGGGTGGCCGAAGCGCACCAGGTCGGCCAGTTCGAGCGACAGCCAGGCTCCCGCCATCGGCCAGAAGGCCCAGGCAGGGTCGGCGTCGCCCGTACCGACGGGTGGGGTGTAGGCCCACGCGTCGGTGTTGTGGTGGGCGACCCAGCCGGGTGCCGCGTACAGCTCGCGCGCGGTGACGGCGCCCGTGACGGCGAGTGCCTCCACGAGGTCGAGCAGGGGGACGGCGCATTCGGCGAGGTCGGTGACGCCGGCGGCCCAGTAGTTCATCTCGGTGTTGATGTTCAGGGTGTAGCCCGAACTCCACGGCGCGCGCAGCTCGGTGTTCCACAGCCCTTGCAGGGTGGCGGGCAGGCCGCCGGGCCGCGAGGAGGCGAGCAGCAGGTACCGGCCGTAGTGGAACAGCAGGACGGCGAGCCCGGGGTCGTCGGCGAGGACGTCCCCTCCTTCGCCGGCCGCCGTCACCCGGCGCCAGGTGGCGGCCGTGCCCTCCGTGCTCTCCGGATCGCCGGGACCGCCCCCGATCCGCAGCGCGACGCGGTCGTACCGTGCCGTGTGATCGGCGCGGTGGCGTACGCGAAGGGCCGGAACGCCCAGCCGGAGCGCGGCTTCGGCCGTCCCGGCCGCCGCGTCCAGTACGTCGTCCGGACGCGTCGGCCGTCCGATCCCGCCGAAGGTGGTGGCGGTCGCGACGACGAGGTCGAGTCTGGTTGCCGATCGCGCGCTCAGCTCGGCCGTACCGGACGGGTGGGCGGCGGTCGCGTTGTGGGCGAGCCGCGCGTGGACAACACCGCGCAGGGCGTCGCCGGGTGACGCGGACCAGACGACCGGGTGATCGGGTTCATGCGGCGGTGGTACGTCGGACGGCATCCGGAACCGCAGTTCCGCCGTGTGGTCACCCCCCTCGCGTCGCAGGAGCGCGAGGGGGGTGGTCAGCTCGACGGTGACGTCCAGGGGCGCGTCGGCTTCGACCGAGACGACGAGCACTGAGTCGGGTGCGGAGACGAACACCCGTTGGCACACCGCGACCGTGCCGAGGCGGAATCGTGTCTCGACCTCGGCGTGGTTCAGGTGCAGGACGCGTCGGTAGCGGTCGTCCTCACTCCCCCGGTTCTCTTCTTTCGTCCCGTCGTCGGATCTCCCCCGGGAGCCGGACGCGGACCCCGGGGACGGCGCCAGGGTGAGGACGACGTCCGCGAAAGGGAGATAGGACTGCGCCCAGCCGGACTGCACCCGCTGGACCTCCCGGGTCGCGGCGTCGTACGCGCCCCGGGCGAGGTGGCGGCGGGCCCGCTCCAGGGCGGCCGGCCCGTCGGCGGGCGGCCGGGGGGCGCTGCCCGGCCCGCCCGACCACGCCGTTCCGTCGTTGAGCGAGATCCGCTCCCGCGCGGTGCCGCCGTGGACGAGGGCGCCGAGGCGCCCGTTGCCCAGCGGCGCGGCCTCCAGCCAGCTCCGCGCGGGGGCGTCGAAGACGATCCGGTGAAGGTCGCCGTCACCCCGGGTCGCGTCCATCCTGCGTGTCACCTTCGTCCTCGCCCGGCCGACCGATCGCCCTCCCTACTTCTGGCCGATCGTCTCCTTGCTCTTCTCCTGGAGCTGCTTGAACACGCTGTCGCCGACCTGGTGCTCCCAGTACTGCTGGAAGACCGGGACGACCGCCGTCTGGAGTCCGGCGCCGTTGGAGTAGTTGGCTCCGGCGCTCAGACCGCTCTTGAGGTAGTTGCTGAAGGCGGAGATGTCCATGCCCTTCGCCGCCACTTGCTTGGCCGTCGTGTCGAACACCGCCGGGATCCCGGAGAAGAAGGCCGGGTTGGCCTGCGCGGCCGCCTTCTGGCAGGCGTCGGAGGTCATGTAGGTCAGCCACTTGTAGGCGCCGTCCTTGTTCTTCGAGCCCTGCCACATGAATTCGAGGTCACCGCCGCCCTGGATGAGGCGGTTGCCGGTCTTGCTGTCCTTGACCAGGGGCGCGACGCCGACCTTGACCTTGGAGTTTCCGGAGAAGGTGGCCACGTCCCACGAGCCCTGGATCATCATCGCGATCTTGCCGCTGGTGAGCTGGTCCTCGACGCTCGTATTGGCACCGAACTCCCCTATCTTCGGGGCGTACCCGTCGTCGGAGAGCGAGCGCAGGTACTTCATCGTCTCGCTGAAGCGGGGGTCCGCGTACGGGATCTGGGTCGGGTACGGGAAGGTGTCGCCGGCCTTCCAGCCGAGGGCGCCGGCGAAGGAGCTGAACGTCTGCGAGCCGTTGGGGTCCTGCGGGGCCATGAGCTGGAAACCGTACGTCGCGACGTGCTTGGCGTCGAAGCCCGGCTTGTCGCCGTGCACGCCGTGCTCGTCCACGGTGAGGGCCTTGACGACCTTGCCGAAGGTGCCGCCGTCGGTGGGGTTCCAGGTCAGGTCCTGGATCTGCGCCTCGGTGACACCGGCCTTGGCCAGCAGGTCCTTGTTGTAGTAGATACCGGTGGCGTTCCAGTCCACGGTCAGGCCGTAGGTCTTGCCGTCGGTGCCGGTGACGGGATCGATGCCCTTGGCGAAGTTGTTCTTGTAGCCGTTCTCCTTCAGCAGCGGTCCGATCTCGGCGATCTGGTGCTGCGCGATGTACGTCGGGTAGTACTGGCCCGAGGCCTGGAAGACGTCCGGCGCGTTGCCCGCGACGAAGTTGGCGGTCAGCTTCGTGAAGTAGTCCGGCACGTTGTAGCGGGAGATCTTGACCGTGTACTTGGGGTTGGCCTGTTCGAAGCCCGCGACGCAGGCGCCCATGGCGGTCACCATGTTCGGGTCCCAGTTCCAGTAGTTGATGACGGTCCTGCCGCCCGCGGTGGTGGTCCCTCCGCTGCTGGACGAACAGCCCGTGAGAGCCGTGGCGCCGGCCAGGGCGACCGCGACCAGAGCGGTGAGCGACTTTCGCTGCATTCCATTACTCCTCGTTGAGTGGGGTGTGCGTGCCGGGGGGGGCGGCGCCGGTGTCAGCGGATGCCGGTGAAGCCGATGGAGTTGACGATGCGCCGGCCGAAGACGACGAACACCAGGAGCATCGGCAGCGCGGCGACGAGCGTCGCGGCCATGAGCCCGCCCCAGTCGGGTGACACGGTCGGGGCGTTCTGCTGGAACGAGGCGAGCCCCACCGTGAGCGGCTCGGTGCTCTTGTCGTTGGTGACCAGCAGCGGCCAGAAGTACTCGTTCCAGGTGTTGATGAACGTCAGGATCGTCAGTGTGGTGATCGGTCCCGTGGTCATCGGGATGGTGACGGAGAACAGCGCCCTGATCGGTCCCGCGCCGTCGATCCGCGCCGCTTCGTCGATCTCCGTCGGCAGGCCGAGCATGAACTGCCGGAGGAAGAAGATGTTGAACGCCGAGAACAGCGCGCCCGGCAGGATCAGGCCGGGGAACGTGTTCAGGAGGCCGAGGTCCTTGATGAGCACGAAGTTCGGCAGCATGCTCATGATGCCCGGCACCATGAGCGCCACGAGGAACAGCGAGAACACCAGGTCGCGCCCCCGCCAGTACAGGCGCGCGAACGCGTACGCCGCGGTGGTCGAGCAGAAGATGACGAGCACCGTCATGAGCGACGCGTACAGCGTGGAGTTGCGCAGGTAGAGCAGCAGGTCGCCCGAGTCGAGGGCGCTCAGTGTGCCGGTGGCGTTGCCGTGTACGAGCCCGAGGACGCGTCCGAAGCCGCTGAGCGTGAGGCCGACCGGGGCCAGCGACTGGGGGTCCCGTGACAGGGCGTCGTTGGAGGACAGCGCGGTCCGCAGGATCCAGTAGAAGGGGAAGATCGTGACGGCCAGGACGGCCCCGACGTAGATCCACGCGAGGACGCGTCCGACGGGGACACGCGACGGCCGGCCCGTGACGTGGGATCCGCCCGGGGCTCGCCGGCTCGATGAGAGGAGGGACACGGAGCTGTCCTCAATTCGTGTCGGACTCGTTGGCGCGGGTCACACGCAGTTGGATGAAGGTGATGGCGGTGAGCATCGCGAACAGGGCGAGCGACATCGCCGACGCGTAGCCGAAGTTGTACTGGCTGAACGCCGTGTCGTAGATGTACATCTGGAGGACGTTGCTGGCGTTGGCCGGACCGCCCTTCGTCGCCACCTGCACGATGTCGAACACCTGGATGGAGCTGATGACCGACAGGATCACGACCATGGCCAGGATCGGCCGCAGCAACGGCACCGTGATGTGGCGGAACATCCGCATCTCGGACGCCCCGTCCAGGCGCGCGGCCTCGTAGATCTCCCCGGGGATCGTCTGGAGCCCCGCGAAGATGAGGACCGCGTTGTATCCCATCGACTTCCAGACGCTGATCAGTGCCACGGAGGGGATCGCGAGCGCGCTCGATCCGAGGAACTCGACGCGCTGCCCGGTCACGGCCTTGATCGCGACGTTCACGATGCCCAGTTGCGGGTCGAGCATCCAGGACCAGATGACGGCGGCGACCACTCCCGAGATGAGGAAGGGGAGGATCACCAGCCCTCTGATGACCGTCGACCGGGTCAGCCGGTGGAGGACGACCGCGGTGACGAGCGAGACCAGGATGCCGATCGCGACGCTGAGGACGACGAAGTACAGCGTCGCCCGGAGCGAGTGCCAGAACGTCTGGTCGCCGAGCATCTGGCGGAAGTTGGCGAGTCCGGTCCACTCCGCCGGGGAGAGGATGTGGTACGTCGTGAAGCTGAAGTACGTGCCCCGCACCGTCGGGTAGACGGCGAAGACGACGAACCCGATCAGGGCCGGCGCGATGAGGAGCCAGGCGGCGGTCGCGTGCCCGCGGTGGGCGGGATGCCGTCGACGGGACCGCGGTTCGCGCGCCGGGACCCGTGAGGGGGTCAGTGTTGACACCGCTCCTCCCTTCGGTATTTTCAACAGAGTGATTACTTAATCGGACAGTAGGGGTACGTTTTCGGCCCCGTCAAGATCTCTGCACCCAGGAAAGTTTTGGCGGACACCGGCCTCGGCGGGCTCACGGACCGTCAGGACGCGGTGGGCGGGTACGGTGACCGTCCCGTACGGAGCGAGGGGGAAATCGCAGATGAGCGGTACCGGTGTCAATCTCGGCGCACTCGCCGAGTTCAACGTCGCCGTCGTCCTCGACGCGATCCGCCGCCACCCGTCGGGTGTGACGCGCACCAGGGTCTCCACGCTCACGGCGCTCAGCGGCATGACCGTTTCGAACGTCTGCCGGAGACTTGTCGAGGCCGGGCTCGTGATCGAGCGGGCCACACCGGCCAAGGGCCGGGGCAAGCCGCCCAAGCTCCTCACCCTGAACCCCGGCGGCGGGTTCGCGGTCGGCGTGCACATCGACCCCGCCGTGATCACCTACGCGCTGATCGACCTGTCCGGGCGGGTGCGCGAACGCATCCGTACGGCGACCCCCACGGTGCAGGACCCGGCCAAGGTGGTACGGGAGATGGCGGCCATGGTCGACGCCCTCCTGCTGACGGCGGCCGTCGACCGCGCGAAGGTCCTCGGTGTCGGCGTGGCGTCGCCGGGCCCGATCGATCCGGCGACCGGCGTCGTGCTCAACCCCCCGATGCTGCCCGGCTGGCACCGGGTGGAACTGCGCTCGGCCCTCCATCTCGCCACCGGCCTGCCGGTCCTCATCGAGAAGGACGCCACGGCGGCGGTCGTGTCGGAGCTGTGGTTCAGCGAGCCGGGCGCCCGCCGCAACTTCGCCTTCCTGTACTACGGAACGGGCTTCGCGACCGGCGTCGCCATCGGCGGCTCGGCGGTTCGCGGCGTGAGTTCGAACGCCGGTGACACCGCCCACGTACCGGTCGACCCCGGCGGCCCGGTGTGCGCCTGCGGCCGGCGCGGCTGTGTCGGTGTGGTGACGGCCCCCCGGACGCTCGTCGCACACGCCGTCCACCACGGTGTGCTGACGGAGGATCAGGCGGGCGACACCACGGACGTCCTCCAAGTGGGCGCCGCCTTCGGCCTCCTGGCGGACGCGGCGGACGCCGGCGTCCCGGAGGCGGTGGAGATCCTCACCACCGCCGCACGGCAGATCGCCCGGGCCCTGGTCGTCGTCATCAACCTGCTCGACGTCGGAGAAATCGTGTTCGGCGGCCCGTTCTGGTCCCGGATCGCCCCCCTCGCGCTGACCACGCTGCCCGAGGCGGTGCGCTCCGACCCCGGCCTCGTGGTACCCCACGGCATCCGCTTCAGCGAATCGGCCATACCCGACGACGTGGCGGCGGTGGGCGCCGCCACCCTCGTCCTGGACAACTCCTTCTCCCCCCGCCCGGAGGCACTGCGCATCGCCACCGAGGCCCATCCGCCCTCCGGCGCCGACGGGGTCACCCGCCCCTGAACGCGGCCGTGCGGGCACGCCCCCGACACGGCGCATCCGTACGGAGCGGGAACCGGAACGGGCCCTAGAGTGAGGCGCAAAAGCGCCATAGGGTCTATTTCATCCAGAAGGGGCGGACCGGAAATGCGGACACGCCAGATCGGTGACGTCGAGGTCAGCGCCGTAGGACTCGGTGCCATGAATCTGTCACTCGAGGACCGGCCCGACGAAGCGCGGGCGATCGCCACCATCCACGCGGCGATCGACGCCGGCGTCACCCTCATCGACACCGCGGACTCGTACCACCTCGCGGGGCACGACGAGGTCGGGCACAACGAGCGGCTGATCGCCAAGGCACTGGCCTCCCACAGCAGCGGGTCGGACGTGCTCGTCGCCAGCAAGGGCGGTCATACGCGACCCGACCTCAACCCCGGCCCGTACATCTGGCCGGTCAACGGACGCCCCGAGCACATCAAGGCCGCCTGCGAGGGCTCGCTCCAGCGGCTGGGGGTCGAGGCGATCGGCCTGTACTTCCTGCACAGCCCCGACCAGGACGTACCGTACGAAGACTCCGTCGGCGCGATCCGCGACCTGCTCGACGCCGGGAAGATCCGGATGGCCGGCGTCTCCAACGCGAGCACCGCGCAGATCGCACTCGCCCATACCCTTCTGGACGGACGCCTGGCCGCCGTGGAGAACCAGTACTCCCCCACGTTCCGCTCCAGCGGACCCGAGCTGGAGCTCTGCCACTCCATGGGCATCGCGTTCCTGCCCTGGGGCCCCATGCGCGGCGTCTCCCGCTCCGACGCAGGCACCCCCGTCCACGACCGGTTCGCCCGCGTCGGCCAGGCACACGGGGTGAGCCCCCAGCAGGTGGTCCTGGCCTGGATGCTCGCGACATCCCCCATCGTCATCCCCATCCCGGGCTCCACCCGGCCCGAGACCGCACGCGACTCGGCGGCGGCGGTCGACCTCACGCTCACCGACAGCGAACGCGCGGAGCTCGACACCGCCTGAGCCGCGGCGTCGGACTGACGGCGAGGGCCGCGCACCGCGGCCGGACGCGGCCCGGGACGGGGCGAGAAGCACCAGTTGCCGGTCCACGGACTCCTCGACGTCAGTGCGGCTCGATTTGACGTCAGTGCGGCACGGTGCCCGCGTGCTGGGCGACGACCGGGCTGTCCGCCGGCCCCGGGCCGGTGACGAGCGGCAGGTTGACCGCCGAGAGCGTCGTGGGTGAATGGTGGACCGTATAGGTGCCGGGGAGGGTCCGCCGCTGGGGATCGGTGGGGTAACAGGGATCCACTCCCAGCGGCGCGAGGCAGGCGGCCTTGGGGGTCTGGGTGGTGAGGGTCAGCCGCAGCGCGTGGCCGGGGGCGAGCCGGGTGACCCGGGGAGACAGGCCGATCGTCAGGGGATACGCCCGCCCGGGCCGCAGATACCGGTCCGCGGTGAACGTGCCGTACGGGCGGATGACGACGCCCTTCGCGTCGCGCCACGACCGGTCCGTGTCGAGCGCGCGCAGGCTCGCGACGAGGGAACCGGAGGTGATCTTCGTGGCGGTCCCGTCGGGGGCGATGTCGTCCAGCTGGGCGATGAGGGTGAGGTTCGTGCCGGTGGAACTGGCCGTCAGGCGCGCGCTGATCGGGCCGGCCAGGTTCGCGCCCGCGCGGAACGGTTGTGTGGTGTAGGTGAGTCGCCCGTCGGCGGCGGACGGTTCGGTGTACGTGATCCGGTCCGCCCCCGTGGAGCGCGGCCGGGCGGGGCCGAGGGTGCCGTCGCGGCCGAGGTAGTAGGGGGTGTAGGCGCGGACCTGCTGGAAGGCCGTGGTGTGGACCCAGTTGCCGGTGCCCTGCTGGTAGAGGTGCAACGGGGCGGTGGCGGAGCCGAGATCGGTGCGCCTGCCCTTGAGCCAGGTGTCGAACCAGTCGAGCGCCACCGCGCGGTCCACGCCTTCGCCGTGCCCCCCGGGGCCGACAAAGGCCTGGTAGCGGGGCGTTGTGCGCTGCCCGGGCGCGGGACTCGCATGGACAGGCCGGTGGAAGTACGCGTTCTGAAGGTACGTGTACATCTCCTGGGAGCCCTGCGCGTAGAGGTCGAGGTTCCCGCTCCACAGCAGGGTCGGGATGTCCGCCCGTACGATCGCGGCGGCCAGGTTCCCGGGCGTGCGGTACGTCGCCCACGCCCCGGCGTACGCCTTGTCGCCTCCCTCCTGCACGTTCGCGGCCAGGGCCGTGCCGTACGCGCCGGCGCGCGGGCCCATCCGGGTGCCGAGATAGGTGAAGTAGTTGCGGATCTGGGTGGGCATCCCGCCGGAGACCATCGCCTCGCGGTACGTCTCCGCCCCGGCGCACGCCGGGAGCATGGCCTTCACGGCGGAACCGCGCGGGAGCAGCGAGGCGGTGAAGAGCTGGTTGATGCCCAGGTACGAGCAGCCGGTCAGCCCGACCGTCCCGTCGGACCCGGTGAGGCGGTCGGCCGCCCACGCGACCAGCTCGACCCCGTCACGGCGCTCGCGGGGGCCGAACATGTCGTACGTCCCGCCGGAGCGGCCCGTACCGCGCACGCAGACCGACGCGTAGATGTATCCGTGCTCCACGAAGTACGCCGGGTCGCCGAGGGCGCCCTGTCCCAGGCCGCGCAGGTTCCCCTCCGTGGTGTCGCAGGCGTACGGATTCTGGGAGAGCAGGACGGGGAACCTGCCCTTGGCGCGCTGCCCGGTGGAGGGGTCCGCCGGATGGATGACATCGCCTGTCAGCGCCGTACCGTCGCTCATCTGCACGCGCACGTCGGGGACCGTCGTGCTGCCGTACGCCGCCGGGGCCCGTCCGGGGCCGGCTTCGGCCGGCGTGGAGGGGACGATCAGCGCGGCCAGGAGGGCGGCCAGGGCGGGAAGAGCGGTCAACAGCCCCCGCCCCAGGGGTGATCGGGTGGAAGGAGAAGCGATCGGCATGCGGCCCACCATAACGCACTCGCATACGCGTTAAGATGGGCATATGCAGAGAGCCAGATCACCCGAGAACAAGGCACGCCGCGCGGAGGACCTGCTACGGGCGGCCGAGGCGGTCGCGCTCGAACGCGGCGGCGTCCGGTACGTGACACTGGCCGCCGTCACCGAGCAGGCGGGTCTCCACCGCACGGGAGTGCGGCGCTACTACGCCAGCAAGGAGCAGTTGCTCCTCGAACTGGCGGAGCGCGGGTGGGGCCAGTGGCGCGACGCGGTGCGGAAGGAGATCGCCGGGCACACCGGTCTGACACCCGCTCAGGTGGCGGCCGTGGTCAGCAGGACGCTGACCTCGCTGCCGGTGTTCTGCGACCTGCTGACGCACACGGTCCTGCACCTCGAAGGTGACGTCGGCCTCGAACGGGCCCGGCAGTACAAGACCGCGGCGACCGCGGCACGTGACGACATCGCCGCCGCGGTGAGCCGAGCGAGCACCCTGACGAGGGAACAGATCGTCAGCCTGCTGGCGGTGGCCGGTTTCCTGGCGGCCGGTTTCTGGCAGGTCGCCAACCCCACTCCCACGCTGGCGAAGTTGTACGAGGAGGAGCCGGGGTGGGGGTATGCCACCACCGACATCGGCCCCCGTCTCGACGCCATGCTGGCGACGTTCGCGGCCGGTTTGACCACGACGGGACCTCCCGCTCCGGAAGCCCCGATCCCGGAACCGTAAGGCCGGCCGGGTGACGACGATCCCACCGACCGGACCACCGCCGCGTCCACGCGGGAAAGTGAAGCGTGACCGGCGCGTCCGTGGCTCCCCGAGGCCCCTGCGACGTATGGCGCGCCACGTCCGAGGCCGTCAACGAGGCGGCCTCTGTCTGAACCGGGCCGGCCGCCCGCAGTGGCCGGTCCCACCCCGGAGGAGCCGCCGGGGCCGGCGGCGCCGCGGCGTCGCACTCAGGCCAGTCCCAGGGGCAGGCCGTCCAGCCGCTCCAGGCGGACCGTGATCCCCTTCGACGTGGGCGTGTTGCTGACGTCGGCCACACTGTCCAGCGGTACGAGCACGTTCGTCTCCGGGTAGTACGCGGCCGCGCAGCCCACCGCCGTGGGGTAGGCGACCAGCCGGAAGTCCTCCGCGCGCCGTTCGACGCCGTCGCGCCAGACACTCACCAGGTCGACCCGGTCGCCGTCGGCCAGGCCGAGGGTCCGGAGGTCCCGCGGGTTGACCATGACGACGCGGCGCGATCCGTGGATGCCCCGGTAGCGGTCGTTGGTGGTGTAGGGGACGGTGTTCCACTGGTCGTGCGAGCGGATCGACTGGAGGATGAGGTGGCCCGGGGGCGCGTGCAGTGCCTCGAAGGCGTTCCGGCTGAACTCCGCCTTTCCGCTGCCGGTCGGGAACACCCCTTCGTTCACCGGGCTGGGCAGCGGGAAGCCGCCCGGCTGCACCACGCGGGCGTTGAAGTCCTGGAACCCAGGCACGACCCGGGCGATCCGGTCGCGGATGGCTCCGTAATGCGCTTCGAACTGCTCCCAGGGCACCGTCCCGCCCTCACCGAGCGTCCTGCGCGCCAGCCGGCTGATGATCGACACCTCGCTGAGGAGGTGCTTGGAGGCGGGGGCGAGGCGGCCGTGGGAGGCGTGCACCTGACTCATCGAGTCCTCGACGGTGACGAACTGCTCGCCGCCCGCCTGGTAGTCGCGCTCGCTGCGGCCGAGGGTGGGCAGGATCAGCGCCGTCTCACCGCAGACCGTGTGGGAACGGTTCAGCTTGGTGGAGATGTGCGCGGTGAGGCGGCACCGGCGGATCCCCTCCTCGGTGGCCCGGCTGTCGGGCGTGGCCCGTACGAAGTTGCCCGCGAGCGCGAGGAAGACCTTGACGCGGCCCTCGCGCATCGCCCGGATCGAGTTCACCGTGTCCAGGCCGTGTTCGGCCGGCGGAGTGAAGGAGAACTCCCGCCCGAGGTCGTCCATGAACTGCTGGGGCATCTGCTCCCAGATCCCCATGGTCCGATCGCCCTGCACGTTGCTGTGCCCCCGCACCGGGCACACCCCCGAGCCGGGCTTCCCGATGTTGCCGCGCATCAGCAGGAGGTTCACCATCTCGCGGATGGTCGGTACGGAGTGCTTGTGCTGCGTCAGTCCCATCGCCCAGCACAGCACGATCCGCTCGCTGGTGAGGACGAGGTCGCGCAGGTGCTCGATCTGGGCCCGGGTCAGTCCGGTGGCCGCGAGGACGTCCGGCCAGGAGACGGTCGTACGCAGGTGCTCGGCGTACTCGGCGAAGCCGTTGGTGTGCGAGTCGATGAAGGCACGGTCCAGTACGGTGCCGGGCGCCGCGTCCTCGGCCTCCAGGAGCAGCAGGTTGAGGCCCTGGAAGAGGGCGAGGTCTCCCCCGAGGCGGATCTGGAGGAAGTCGTCGGCGATCCGGGTGCCGTTGCCGATCACGCCGCGGGGGGTCTGCGGGTTCATGAACCGGATGAGGCCCGCCTCCGGCAGCGGATTGATCGCGACGATGCGCCCGCCCCGCTGCTTGTTCTTCTCCAGCGCGGAGAGCATGCGCGGGTGGTTGCTGCCCGGGTTCTGGCCCAGGCTGATGATGAGATCGGCGTGGTAGATGTCCTTGAGGCTGACGTTGCCCTTGCCGATGCCCAGCGTCTCGTGCAGCGCGGCGCCGCTCGACTCGTGGCACATGTTGGAGCAGTCGGGGAGGTTGTTGGTCCCGAAGAGCCGCGCGAAGAGCTGGAGCAGGAACGCGGGTTCGTTGCCGGCCCGGCCCGAGGTGTAGAACACGGCCTCGTCGGGCGAGTCGAGGCCCTGGAGCTCCCGGGCGATCAGCCCGAGCGCGTCGTGCCAGCTGAGGGGCTCGTAGTGGTCGGACCCGGGCCGCTTCACCATGGGCTGGGTGAGCCGGCCCTGCTGGTTGAGCCACTGGTCCGAGCAGCGCCCGAGCTCGGTGACGGAGTACTTCTCGAAGAAGTCGGGGGTGATCCGCCGCCCGGTCGCCTCGTCGTTGACGTGCTTGGCGCCGTTCTCGCAGTACTCGTTGACGTGCCGGCTGCCCGGGTCGGGGTCGGGCCACGCACAGCCCGGGCAGTCGAAGCCCTTGGTCTGATTCATGTTGAGCAGCGTGAGCGCGGTGTGCGTGACGGAGGCCTCGGCGAGGGAGTACGTCAGGGCGTGGGTCACCGCGGGCACTCCGGCCGCCGCTCGCTTGGGCGGGGTGATCTGTGCGAGGTCGCCGGTCGGTTCGTCGGCCTGGTCCGCTGTCGGTGGTTTCCTCACCCGGAATCGATCTCCTTTTGCGCGCCGCGCCCAGCCGGACGGTGCACGCGAAGCCGGAATCGTCACTTGCCGTCGGTCCATCTACGCACCGGGGGCGGGCGTACGCACGCGGGCGGCACGGCCGCCCAGGGCCGAGTGGGTGAGACAGGGGTACGGCGCGGAGGGGCCGGCCGGACGCGGTCAGCCGGCGCTGTCAGCCGCTCGAAGGCTGTCAGCCGCTCGGCCAGTTGGGGACCTCCGGATGCTTCTGGCCGGAGTCCGGCCGCACGCGGCTCTCGGTGATCGCACCGCGCCACTGCCCGGTCTCGCACCCCTGGCCCTCGATGAACTCCTTGAAGTTCGCCAGGTCCTGGTCCACCCGTTTGCGCACCACGCCCATCGCGTTGCCGGCCCGCTCCAGGATCCCGCGCGGCGACACCTCGATCCGCATCGTCACCCGGACCAGCTCGTCGCCCAGCGGGACGAACGTGACGGAACCCGAGTGGAGCGGCCGGCCCAGGCTCCGCCAGGCGACGCGCTCGTCCGGGCGCTGCTCCACCACCTCGGTGTCGAATTCACGGGTGAGCCCGCCGCACTTCGTCACCCAGTGGGTCTGGGTCGCCGTGGACCGCTCGACGGACACCACGCTGTCCATGAACCGCGGAAACGTTTCAAATTGCGTCCACTGGTTGTACGCCATTCGGACGGGGACGCCGATGGCGGCGGAAGCCTCGATGATGCTCATGAATGACCCGTCTCTCCGCGTCTGGTCACGCCACCCGCACGACTGCCTCGGACTCTCCCCAGCGTAGGGAAGGCTGCCGCCTTCCGCTCATCAGAGCGTCACTGGGGACATTGCGGCGTGTCAGGGCGCCGCCCCCGCGCCGGATGGATTTACTCGGACCCACGCACACCGGTCCGGACAGCGTCGTTGTCCGGTCGATTCCCCAGCGAAAGCCGCGCCGCATGGATCCCAGCAGATTCGCCCTCGTTTTCCCCCAGTCCGCGTTCGTTCCCGTGGTCCTCGGATTCTTCGGTCTGGGGACGGGCTATCTGATCTACGGGCCGCAGGAACTGTTCGGCTCCCCGGCGCGCGACGCCGCCGTGGACCGGGCCACCGGTGTCTGGGGCGTCTTCATGCCCGGCCTGTGCCAGGCTCTCGCCGGGATCTACCTCTTCGTCGGCCTGACCTGGTTCCAGGTCTTCGACGACAAGGCCCTGTACATGACGGCCCTGGCGTTCAGCGTGTACGGCATCCACTGGTTCGCCCTGGGATGGAACCGCTACCGGCAGTCCGACGCGCGCACCAATGGCGGAATGTGCGTCGCGTTCATGATCATCTCGATCCTGGGCATGGTCGTCTTCTACCGCATCGGAGCGTGGCCGGTGGGCCTGCTCTTCACCGGGCTGACCGCGGTGTACTTCTTCGAGCTCTTCGCGAGCGTCCCGCTCGGCCGCCCGGGCCGGGTGGCGGGCAAGGGTCCGGTGACCGTCATCGGCGAGAAGGGCCTCGGCACCTTCCGCATCCTCACCGGCCTGTGGCTGATGTACCTGACGTTCGCCACCACGCTGAACGTCGCGTCGGGCTACTCGCTCCCCGGGGGCTGACCCTCCGGGCCGTTGCTGGAGCGGTACGGGGCCGACGAGTTCTTCGTCCCGTCCAGGAAGCCCGGGCAATCGGCCACCCCGCTCCGAACCGGTGCCCACCCACCGGAGTCCCGTTCGACTTCGTGACCTGCAAGAACCAGCCGAAGACCGGGCTGGAGGTCGACGGGGGCTACGCCGAGTACATGATCGCCCGGCAGACCGGGCTGATGGCCGTCCCCGACAGCCTGCCGTCGGCGGCGGTGGCACCACTGCTGTGCGCCGGGCTCACCACGTACAACGGTCTGCTGAACGCCTCCGCACATCTGATTCCCGTACGCGCAAAGGGCGCGGCGGGCATCGCCGCGGAACCCCGGACCTCCGGTCTCCGGTCAAAAGACCAAGAGTCCGTAAGCTGGGGGCATGACCACATTTCAGCGCGCACGCAGCGAGGAGCAGCGCGAGATACGGCGCCGCGCGATCCTCCACACCGCCGCCGCCATGCTCGAAGAGGCGACCGTGAACGAGGTGAGCCTCAACGAGCTGAGCCGTCGCGTCGGGCTGGCCAAGTCGAACGTGCTGCGCTACTTCGAGTCCCGTGAGGCAGTGCTGCTGGAGCTTCTGGACCAGGCCTGGAAGCAGTGGACGGCCGAGCTGCCCGGCCGGCTGGCCGAGGGCGTCGACGCGGAGGCGCCGGCGGAGGAGCGGGCTGAGCAGTTCGCCGCGGTGGTCACCGACTCCCTCGCCGGGCGCCGGATGCTGTGCGACCTGCTCAGCGCACAGGCGGGCGTCCTGGAGCACAACGTGTCACCGGAGGTCGCCGCCCGCTACAAGAGGGCCGCGATCGCGAACGTGGGCGACCTTGTCTCGCTCACCCGCCTCCACCTGCCCGAACTCAAGGACCGGGCACCGGAACTGGCGGCCTCCACGGTCATGATCATCGGAGCGGTGTGGACCCACGCCCGTCCCTCCCGGGCGATGCTCGTCGCCTGTGAGACCGATCCGTCCCTCGCCGCGCTGAAGATGGATTTCGCCTCTTCTCTCCAGCAGGTGCTGGTCACCCTGACCGCGGGAGCGCTCGCGCGCGCCGGCTCCTGACCCGGCGGCCACGCCCCTCAGACAGACCGCCCCCCTCACAGACCCCCGGTCTTTTGTTATCGGACCGACGGTCCGCTACCATCGAATTATCGGACCCGTGGTCTCTTGAGGGTCCGAGGATGGCCGCGAGCACTGAGGAGCCCCCCATGTACACCGTTCCCGACCAGACCGGGAAGACCGCCGTCGTCACCGGCGCCAACAGCGGCACCGGCAAGGAGGCCGCCCGTCGGCTGGCCGCCGCCGGAGCGCGCGTGATCATGGCCGTACGTACCCCCGCCAAGGGCGAGCGGGCGCGGGCCGAGATCGTGGCGGACCAGCCCGGCGCCGAGCTGGAGGTGCGCCGGCTGGACCTCGCCGACCTCGGCTCCGTCCAGGAGTTCGCGGACGGCGTGCTGGCCGACGGGAAGCTCGACCTGCTGGTCAACAACGCGGGCGTCATGGCGCCGCCCACCCGGATGGTCACCGCCGACGGCTTTGAACTCCAGTTCGGCAGCAACTTCCTGGGTCCCTTCGCCCTCACCCTGCGGCTGCTTCCCGCACTGCTCGCGGCGCCCGCGCCGCGCGTCGCCACGATGACCAGCGGCACCGCGGGTTACGGGCGCGTCCGCTTCGACGACCTCCAGTGGGAGAGGCGCCGGTACAGCGCGAACATGACCTACGCCCAGTCCAAGCTCGCCGACCTGATGCTGGCGGTACGGCTCGCCGACGTGGCGCGCGAACGGGGCTGGAACCTGCTGAGCGCGGCGGCCCACCCCGGCTACACCGTCACCAACCTCCAAAGTTCGGGCGCCAGCCTCGGCCGGGACAGGCCCAAGCGGTCCATGCTCAACAGTCTGACCTTCCTGCCCAAGCAGGGCGTCGAAACCGGTGCCGAACCCCTCCTGTACGCCGCCACCAGCCCGGACGCCGAGGGCGGGATGTTCTACGGCCCCGGCGGCCGCTTCGGCCTCGTCGGGCCGACGGCGCCGCTGCGGGTCCCCGGCCGCGCGCGGGACACCACCGCGAACGAGCGGCTGTGGGCCAGGGCCGAGGAACTGACCGGCGTCGCCCTGCCGGCAAGGGTCTGATCCGCCGCCGTACAGCGACGGCACCCGTACGGCGAAAGCATCCGTACAGCTAAGGCATCCGCAGACCGCTAGGGGCCGTCGCTCCCCGCGCTGCCCCCGTTCTCGCTGGGGCTTCGTTCGATCACGATCATCGGCTCGTTGCCCTTCAGCTGCTGCCAGATGGTGACCAGCGCCACGATCTGGCCGATCAGGAACGCGATCTGGAGCGAGGCCGTACGCCACTGGTAGAGGGACAGCAGCAGGCCCGCCCTGGTCGGCCAGTAGCGCCTCTCCCCGCGGAACGTGTCGATGTCCATCGCGACTCCGGTCAGGGTGAGGACGAGCAGCGTGAGGCTGAGGTGGAGCGGCCAGGTGCCGAGGGGCTGGTCCACGATCCAGTCGCCGGCCCACTGCACGAACACCGGAGCCGCGTAGACGAGTGCCAGACCGAAGGCCCGGGCCGGACCACGCCGGCCGGGCAGCACCCGCCACAGGGCGCCCAGCACGAACCCGGCGCCGACCCAGATGAGTTCCATGGTCAGCGCCGACATCACCGCCTCGGCGAACCCGAAGCGCTGGAGGAACTTGTCGTCCCACTGAATGCCGCGGACCTGCTCGGCCCAGACCAGTATCGCCACCGCGGGCACCGAGAGCAGCGCGGCGAAACGCGCGGCCCGCAAGGCGTTGCCCCATGAGGTGGCCTGCGGCCCCCAGGCCAGGGCCAGTTCCACCGGACCGATGGACGGGGGCAGCCGGATCCAGGTGCGCGGCAGGCCGGGCGGCGGGGCGGGGTGCGGCAGCCGGTGCAGCGCGTCCAGCTTGCGTTCCAGCTCGGAGCGGTCCTCGTCCTGCTGGCCCTGTTCGAGGCGTCGCAGTTGGGCGTGGAGCTCCCGGTAGCGGCGTGCCGTCCTGAGCAGGTACCGCCGGTCGGATTCCCTCGTCACCTCGTGCAGCCGGCGCCCCGAGGAGAGCTTCTGGTACAGGACCGCGCGTCTGGCGCCGAGGGCGAGCAGCCCGGTCAGGGCGAGCCAGAGCGCCAGCAGCGGCAGCAGGGGCAGCGGGACACCCGCGTACCAGCCGACCAGCGGCACGACGCAGACGACGAAGAAGACCTTCAGGAGGCGCAGGTCCGCCGGTGCGGGAAGGACGGCCGGAGGGGCGGGGGCCGCCCCGGCGCGGGCCCGCAGGACGGCCAGGATCGCCAGCGACGGGCCCCACCACCAGAGGGAGCCGCCGTAGAACCAGTCCAGCCAGTCGGCGGGGAACCAGCGCAGGTCGTTGAAGAGGGTCGTCACGTGCCGCAGTCCGAAAGCCTCGTCCGCGTCGCGTCTGCTGAGCCAGCTCTGCTGCTCCCACAGGTTCTCGGCGGTCCACACGCTCACCGCGGAGACAGTCACCGACACCAGGACCAGCGCGACCAGCAAGGTGTGCGGGAAACGGCCCCACAGCCGTCCGGCCACCGGGGCGTCGACGGCGCGCCACACCCGCAGCAGGGACGCCGCCGCGCCCACCAGCCAGATGAGCACCACGCACGCGCAGGCCCCCGCGAATGCGAGCAGGGCCCCGGTCTCCCGGAACCTGCGTACCTCGTCGGGGAAGTTCTCCCAGTCCAGCGTCAGCTGGGTGGGCAGGCCCAGCCATCCGGGGCGGCACGCCACCACGGCTGTGTAGGCGGTGGCGGCGATCACGAGACCGGCCGCGGTTCTGCCGGGTCTGCCGAAGACGCACAGCGCCCATCCGGTGAGGACGGTGAGACCGAACTGGACGGCGATGCGCTGCTCCTCCGTCCAGAACAGGGCCGTGCCCCGCTCGGCGAAGTGGCCCAGCAGCGGACCGTCGAGCAGCTGGACGACGGTGACCGCGAACGTCAGCAGGCACACGGACAGCAGGTTGCGAACGGTACGGGTCTCCGCGTCGGTGCGCGGGGTGGCGGCGGGTGCGCGGCGCACCGTGCCGGCCGCGACCAGGAGCAGGATGAGGAAGACCACCTGCAACAGCAGCCAGGCCAGCGCGTCCAGGACGTACCAGGGGTGCTCGCTCCACCGTGCCGCCGACGCCTTGGCGGCCGGCGGTTGCAGGGCGACCCGTATCCCCGGAGGCGTACCGCCCGGCTTCGCCCTGCTCCAGGTCAGGTCGGTGGTGGCGCCCGTGGTCGGCATCGAGGAGACGCTCCGGGCGGCCCTTCCGCCCAGGTCGACGGTGACCTCCTGCCACCAGGAGCCGTCCAGGGCGGGCGGACGGATCAGTTCCAGGGTCCACAGCCGGGTGCCGACGGTGAGTTCCCAGGGCCCGAACTCGCGGGTGCCGAGAGCGACGACCCAGGTCATGACCCGCTGGTCGACCGTCACCCACTTCTTCCCGACGGTCACCTCGGGCGCCTCGGTACGCCCCTCCGTGTCCCGGTACGGATAGGGGTCGTCGGGCCGCCGCAGCAGACACCTCATCGCCGTCCGGTACCGCTCGGTGTCGCCGTTCAGCAGCAGATCCGGCGCCCGGCTCCAGGACTTGGGCACCTGGACCGTGAAGCGCCCCGCGGCCTTGCTGTAGTCCTCGTTCTCGTGCGTGAACCGGACCGACGCGGTGACCCGCGCCGACTTCAGCTGTCCGGCGTGGCAGTCGTCGTCCGCGGCCCGGGCGGGCGCGCCGGGCAACACGCACAGCAGTGTCGCCGCCGCCCACAGGAACAGAACATGCCGCAGCCCCCGCTTCAACAAGCCCCCCCCGCTGACGCGTCTTCGCCCGAAGACGCCCGAAGACAGAGTTATACCTCTCCCGCGCGGGCGACGACCCCGGAACGGGGGCCTGTGGTTCGGATCAGGGCGCAGGGCGTGATGAAAGGGGATCCGGACTTGCTTCGCCAGGTTCGGCCGCGAGCGCTACCGGCGCCGCCCCGGCGTCGAAACCACCGCCGGGACAGTATATGGTTGCGTGATACACGCAACCATATACTCGCAGGAGGGAGGTACGGGCATGGGTGATCCGCCCCAGGAAGGGGATCCCGGCTCGTCACCCGAGGGGTCCGGCGGCGGTGAGACCGTCCGGCAGCTCGCCGACGGTGTCGACCGCCTCATGCGGATGTTCGTCCGTACCCGCGCGCAGCTGCTGGACCGCGCCCGCGACGACGTCGACTGGTCGGTCCAGATCGTCATGGGCGCCCTCGTCAAGAACGGGCCCATGCGCGTCACGAAGCTGGCGGAGCTGGTCCACTCCGATCCCTCCACCGTCAGCCGTCACGTGGCACAGCTCGTACGTGACGGCTTCCTCGAAAGACGCGCCGACGCCGATGACGGCCGCGCCTGCCTCCTGGTGGCCACCGACAAGGCCCGGCATGCCGTCGCCGACCGCACCAGGTCGCGTGACGTGCACTTCGAGAAAATGCTCCACGCATGGGACGACCACGACCGTGAGCGGCTGGCCGCACTGCTGGTGCGATTCATCGACGACTTTGAAACGTACAAGAACGTGCTCGCCGACAAGGACTGGAAGGGCCTCGGCCCGGCGGCGGGCCGAGAGGAGAGCACCGCATGAGTTCCACCAGCGCCGCGTCCGCCGATATCGGCCCGGTCGGTACGGGGGAGGCGCCGAGAACCGGCTACACCCACCGGCAGATCATGGTCATCCTGTCCGGTCTGCTGCTCGGGATGTTCCTGGCGGCCCTGGACCAGACCGTCGTCTCGACCGCGATCTACAAGATCGGTGAAAGCCTCGACGGGCTGACCGCCCAGGCCTGGGTGACCACGGCGTTCCTCATCACGTCGACGATCGCCACGCCGATGTACGGCAAACTGTCCGACCAGTACGGGCGCAAGCCCTTCTTCCTCTTCGCCATCGCGGTGTTCATCACCGGCTCGGCGCTCTGCACCCTCTCCACCTCGATGTACATGCTCGCCGGGTTCCGCGCGTTCCAGGGCATAGGCGCCGGCGGCCTGTTCTCCCTCGCCTTCGCGATCATCGGCGACATCATCGCGCCGCGTGAACGCGCGAAGTACCAGGGCTACTTCATGGCCGTCTTCGGTACGTCCAGCGTGCTCGGCCCGGTCGTCGGCGGCGCGCTGGCCGGCCAGAACACCCTGCTCGGCATCGACGGCTGGCGCTGGATCTTCCTCATCAACGTCCCGATCGGCGTCGTGGCGCTGATCGTGGTGGCCAAGGTCCTCCACCTGGAGCACACCCGGCGCGAGCACCGCATCGACTTCGCGGGTGCCCTCGCGCTCGTGGTCGCGCTGGTGCCGCTGCTGATCGTCGCGGAACAGGGCAGGACGTGGGGCTGGGGTTCCGGCTCCTCGCTCGCCTGTTACGTCGTCGGCGCGCTCGGCGTCGTCGGCTTCCTGGTCGCCGAGCACCGGGCCGGGGACGACGCGCTGCTGCCGATGCGGCTCTTCCGCAACGGCGTGTTCGCCGTCGGGGCCGCCCAGTCGACGATCATCGGCATCGGCATGTTCGGCGGCATCACCCTGCTGCCGCTCTACCTCCAGCTCGTCAAGGGCAACTCCCCGACCAGGGCGGGTCTGCTGACCCTCCCCCTGGTGCTGGGCATCATGGCGCTCTCGGTCGTCGCGGGGCAGATCACCTCACGTACCGGCCGCTACAAGATCTTCCCGATCATCGGCGGCGCACTGCTCGTCATCGGCATGCTCATGCTGTGGCGCCTGTCGGCCGACAGCGGCCTCGTCTACACGGACATCTCGATGTTCGTGGTCGGCGCCGGTCTGGGGCTGAACATGCAGACCATCGTGCTGGCCATGCAGAACGCCGTGCCGCCGCGCGACATCGGCGTCGCCACGTCGTCCACCACGTTCTTCCGGCAGATGGGCGGTACGGCGGGTGTCGCCGTGTTCCTGTCGATCGTCTACTCCGTGGTGGGCGGCAAGATCAGCGACGCCTTCGCCGACGCACGCGGCACTGCGGCCTTCCAGGCCGCCGCGAAGGCCCACCCCGACCAGCTCAAGACACTGACGTCGGCGTCCTCCGGCTCGGCGGGCACCCTCGACAACACGTCGTTCCTCAACCACCTCGACCCGGTTCTCGCCCACCCCTTCAAGGTCGGCTTCACGAACGCGGTCACGGTCGCGTTCCTGGTGGGCGCGGTGGTGCTGGTGTTCGCCTTCGTCCTGGCCTTCTTCATCAAGGAGGTCCCGCTGCGCACGACGGCGGCGGCCTTCACGAAGGAGCCGGCGGAGAGCGAGGCGAAGTAACGACACCGCACGGCAGGCGGGGGTGATGCGGCGAGCGAGACCGACCGGTCGCCGCATCACCCCGGGCCCCGTCGCGCGGGCACAAGCGAACGCGTTCGCGAACCCCTTCGCGTCCGGCTCAGGAGGCACTCCCCCGCTGTCCGCCGGCGGAGAACACCGGCCCGGCCGGGCGCGACGATCACTACGGTCGGTCTCATGACGACGATGCCGACGATGACCACGCGCACGGTCGAGTACCCGGCCGACGGCCTCACGATGACCGGGCACCTCGCGCTCCCGGCCGGCGTCGGCCGCCGGCCCGCAGTGCTGGTCGGACCGGAGGGCATGGGGCTCAGCGACGTCGAGCGCCGCCGGGCGGACGCGCTGGCCGAACTGGGATACGTGGCGCTGGCCTTCGACCTCCACGGCGGACGCTACCTGGGCGACCCGGACGAGATGCTGGCCCGTTGCCTGCCGCTGCTCGCCGACCCCGACCGGATGCGGGGCATCGGCCACGCGGCGCTCGACGTGTTGCGCGCCGAACCGCGGACCGACCCCGACCGGATCGCCGCCATCGGCTATGGCACCGGCGGCGCCGTCGCGCTGGAACTCGGGCGTGACGGCGTCGACCTGCGCGCGATCGGCACGGTCAACGCGCTGACGACGGGCCGGCCGGGCGAGTCGGCGCGCATCCGCTGCCCGGTGTGGGCCGGGGTCGGGTCGGAAGACCCGATCATGCCTCCCGCGCAACGGGACGCGTTCACCGCCGAGATGCAGGCGGCGGGCGTCGACTGGCGCCTCGTGGTCTACGGCGGCGCCCTGCACGCCTTCCACCACCCGCCGGTCGACCATCCCACGGTCCCCGGCGTCGGCCACCACCCCCGACACGCCCAGCGCGCCTGGCGCGACGTCACCGCCCTGCTCACCGAATGCCTGCCCGTAACGGAGTGACCGGCTCAGCAACCGCACCCGCAGCCATGGCCGACAGCGCGAAGAAGAAGTAGGGCAACGACTCCGGGGCGCTGACGATCCAGTCGAACACGATCACCACAGCGATCACCCGTGCGAGTTGTGGTCCAGCAGGATCCGGCTGATGCCGTCGGACAGGCGGCTGTAGGGGTTGAGGCCGCTCAACTCGACAGCGCTGGTCGCCACACCGCTGAAGGCCCGCCTGATGGCCAAGCCCTCGGTCGGGGAGAGCCCATAGGTGGCGAAAAGAGCCTGGGTGGTGTCCATGGCCAACTGCTCGTCAGCCCGTTCCGCCGGGTGCGGCGTACCGTCATCGCCATCCACGACGCACAGCAGCCAGATGCGTTCGATAAGTTCCCGCAAAGTACGGGAGTGTTGGCGCAGTGGCGCGTGGTCCGCCACCGCAGCCGTGAGCACACCGTCGAAGACCTCACCCCATCGCTTCGCGAGGGTGGGCAGGGACTCGAGGGGAGCGGTGTCGCAGTCGGCCAGGAGCGACGTGATGACGGTTTCACACCGTTCGCGGTCGCGCGCGGCCGTGTCGGCCGGAAGGCCGCGCCGTGCCGCGCGCCGGGCGAGGTGGTCTGCCCACCTCCCGGGCATGTGGTGTGCCGCTTCGACCGGCTCCCACAGGGGTTCCCAGGCATCCGAGTACAGGAGGTTTCCCGGCCGCAGCGTGGTGGAGGCCACGGCTTTCAGCCGTGCGCCTGGTGGCCGCCGCGCATAGGCTTCCTTGATCGCGCCGCCCGCGGCCGACAGGCCTCGCAGTTGCCTCCGCAGCTGGTAGCGAGTGGTCAGCAGGTAGAACAGGCAGTCACCCATGGCCAGTTCGGCCGCTTCCTCGTGTCCGCCAGCACCGCAGTCGCACCGGAGAACATCGTCGGTGACTCGTGCGAGGGCGTCCGCGTAGCCGTACACGGCATGTCCTCCCCTGGACGCCAGCGCGAGGAGTATCTCGTTGAAGGACTCTCCGTTGGCGCAGTCCGGCACGATGTCGACGATGTCGTTGTAGCGGATGGCGCAGTCGAGGGCGCGCTTGATCGCCCCACAGCGGTCGGCCACCGTGAAGGTGCCCAGTTCGTCGGTGACGTGCCGGTATCCGGGCGCGCTCATGGGCAGGCGGTGGTAGGGGACCATGGCGGCGTCCCACCAGCGTGCCCGCAGGTACTCCTGGGGTGTCACCGGTCCGCCCGCGGCGTCGACGAATCCGCTCGGGTCCGTCATACGACTGGTCGCTGCCGTCGTGATGTCCCGGGCGTTGAGGACGGCGTCCACGAGCACCGTGTCCCGCAGGGCTTGAGTGACGGATTTCCCTCCGAGGCAGGCAAGTCCCTCACTGGCCGCTGTCGCGTAGGCGGCGTGGCCGCCGCCCCCGGCGTCGTCCCGAGCGTCGACGTAGTCGACGGCCATCATCAAGCATGACGTTGAACCGCACAGGTCGAGCGTCCGGCCGTCCGCGCGGATGAAGGCGGCGGCAAACCACAGCAGGATGAAGTCGCGCAGGGCCATCGGCGCGGCCTGGAGGGGACTTCCGGCATGGCGTACGCAGTATTCGTCCAGGATCCTGGTCACTTCACCGCCTTTCCTGGGCACCGCTTCTATCAGGGCTGCCAGGCTGTCCTTCCGCGCCGTCCACAGCCCGGCCTGGATCTGCGCGGCGGTGACCTGAGCCGTCGCCAGAAGCGGGCTTTCCATCACGCTCTGGAGGACCTCGGGGGCGAAGGCTGCGCCCAGGATCCGGCGGGCCGCACGGTCCCCTGCCTCAAAGCTCGGTACCTCCGCCGACCGGTAGGGTTCGTAGACCGGCTCCTGGACCCTGTACATGGGGAGTTCATCCGCGCACCGCATCCGGGGCGTACCGTCCGGCGCACGGTGCACGGCCGCTTCCACCTGGGTGAGGCGCTCGGCACATCCACGACCAGCGGTGAGTCCGCAGGCGACGGCGTCCCACACATCCGTGATGCGCTCCCCCTGGGCCCGCAGGCGGCGTACGTGCTCAGGGCCGGGGACCGTCACCGACTGTGAGCCTGAAGGCATGCTGTACTCCTTCCTCGATGATGACTGGATGCTTCGGCCTCAGGGCATTGCCTCAGGGCATGGAGTCGGTGGGGTGTCACGGGTTGTCCACCGGTGGCGTGCGCAGGTCGCGGCGGAGTTCCCTGGGCGGCGAGAAGGTGATGGACTCGTCGGCGGTCCTGACGGTCTCCACGTCCGTGTAGCCGCGCTCGGCCAGCCACGTGAGGACGCCGTCGACGAGCACGTCGGGGACCGATGCGCCGGAGGTCAGGCCGACCGTGGTGACGCTCTGAAGCCAGGCTTCGTCGATCTCGTCGGCGAAGTCCACCAGGTGGGCGGCGTCCGCGCCGGCGCCGAGGGCGGCCTCGACCATGCGCTGGGAGTTCGACGAGTTGCGGGAGCCGACGACGATGACCAACTGGGCTTCTTCGGCGAGCTTCTTGACCGCGATCTGGCGGTTCTGCGTGGCGTAGCAGATGTCGTCGCTGGGCGGCGAGAGCAGGTTCGGGAACCTGTTCTTCAGCGCGTCGACCGTTTCCATCGTCTCGTCCACGGAGAGGGTGGTCTGGGAGAGCCAGACGACCTTCGACTCGTCACGGACCTCGACCTTGGCGACGTCCGCGGGGCCGTCGACCAGGGTGATGCGGTCCGGGGCCTCACCGGAGGTGCCGATGACTTCCTCATGGCCCTCGTGGCCGATCAGGAGGATGTCGTAGTCCTCGTTCGCGTACCGGACCGCTTCCTTGTGGACCTTGGTCACCAGTGGGCAGGTCGCGTCGATGGTGGTGAGCTTCCGCTCGGCTGCCTCCGCGTGCACGGCCGGGGCCACGCCGTGCGCCGAGAACACGACGAGGGAGCCCTCGGGGACCTCCTCCGTCTGCTCGACGAAGATCGCGCCCTTACGTTCCAGGGTCCGCACGACGTACTTGTTGTGGACGATCTCGTGGCGGACATAGATCGGGGCCCCGTACAGCTCCAGCGCCTTCTCGACGGCGGCCACGGCACGGTCCACCCCGGCGCACCAGCCTCGCGGTGACGCGAGCAGTACCCGCTTCGTGGCCCGGGTGGGACGGGCCGGGTGGCCCTGGGGCGGGGTGGCGGTGTTCATGTGGTCCTCCATACGGCCTGGTGGGCGATGTGTTGGAGGCTGGTGCGGGTATCGGCGGGGACAGCGGCCGCGGCCAGGGCGGACGAGGCGCGCGCGTACCGTTCGCGGATCATCTCCTCGACCGTGTCCGGGGCCCCGGAGGCGGTGATGATGCGCCGTGCGACGTGTGCTTGGTCTTCGGTCAGGGTGGGGCATCCCACGAGCAGGCGCAGCTGATCGGCCTGGGCGCGGGGGGCCCGGTGCAGGGTGAGTGCGATCAGGCAGGTGTGCTTGCCCTCGCGCAGGTCGTCCAGGGCCGGTTTCCCGGTCTCGTCCGGATGGCCGAAGACGCCGAGGAGATCGTCGCGCAGCTGGAAGGCCTCTCCCAGGGGCACGGCGAACGCGCTGAGCTGGGCGAGGAGGGCGTCGGGGGCGCCGGCGAGGGCGGCGCCGATGTGCAGGGGGCGTTCGACGGTGTACTTGGCGGTCTTGTAGCGGATGATGCGCAGGGCGCGGCCGACGTCGGGGGTGGGGTGGCTGGTGGCGGTCAGGTCGAGGTATTGGCCGTACAGCACCTCGTTGCGCATGGTGTCGATCAGGGGGAGTACGTGGGTGCGTTGCCGCGCGTCCAGGGCTGTCTCGGGGGCGTGCAGGAGTTCGTCGGACCAGATCAGGGCGAGGTCGCCCAGGAGGATGGCGGCCGCGGTGCCGATGTCGGTGGCCGCCTGCGGGGTGCGGTCCTTGCTGTGGTGGGCAGCCAGGGCATGGTGCATGGCGGGCCGGCCGCGGCGGGTCGCGGAGTGGTCCATCACATCGTCATGGACCAGGCAGAAGGCGTGGAACATCTCCAGTGCGGCTCCGACCCGTGCCGCCTGATTCACACTGCCTGTGCCCCCCGCGGCGTGCCACCCCAGCACGCAGAGCAGCGGGCGGATGCGCTTGCCGCCGGCGTTGAGGAGATCCCCGACGTACTGGGCGAGTTCCTCGGGGAGGGCGCCGGTCCTGGCTGCGGTGATCTTGCCGTCGACGAAGTCGTCCAGGATCTGCGAGACGCGTTGGCGCACCTCGCCTTTCCGGAACGCGGCCGAGGCGTGGGAGGAGTACGCGGGGGCGGTGTGGATACCGCTGGAAGCGGTCATGGCTGATCACCTGCCTCGTCGTCGCAGGCGGCGGTGAGAGCGAGAGCTTCGTCCATCAATGCCTCGACGATCTTCGATTCCGGTACGGTGCGCAGGACGCGGCCCTGTCGGTAGATCTGGCCCTTGCCGTTGCCGCAGGAGACGCCGAGGTCGGCTTCGCGGGATTCGCCGGGTCCGTTGACGACGCAGCCCATGACGGCAATGCGCAAGGGGTGGGGGAAGCCGTCGAAGGCGGCCTCGACCCGGCCGGCGAGTTTGTGGATGTCGACCTGGAGGCGGCCGCAGCCGGGGCAGGAGACGATTTCGAGTTTGCGGGGGCGCAGGCCGAGGGCGGCGAGGATGTGGCAGCCGGCCTTGACCTGCTGCACCGGGTCGTCGGAGAGGGAGACGCGGATGGTGTCTCCGATGCCCTCGCCGAGGAGGACGCCGAAGGCGACGGCGGACTTGATGGCTCCTTGGAAGGCGGGGCCGGCTTCGGTGACTCCGAGGTGGAGGGGGTAGTCGCAGCGGGCGGCGAGCAGCCGGTTCGCGGCGATCATCGTCATGGGGTCGTGGTGCTTGACCGCGATCTTCAAGTCCCTGAAGCCGTGTTCCTCGAACAGGGAGCACTCCCACAGGGCGGACTCCACGAGGGCTTCGGGAGTGGCGGAGCCGTGTTTGGCGAGGAGGCGTGGGTCGAGGGAGCCGGCATTGACGCCGATGCGGATGGGCACCGCGGCCGCCGTGGCGGCTTGGGCGATCTCGCCCACCCTGTCGTCGAACTTCTTGATGTTGCCGGGGTTGACGCGGACGGCGGCGCAGCCGGCGTCGATGGACTGGAAGACGTAGCGGGGCTGGAAGTGAATGTCGGCGATCACCGGGATCGGGGACTTGGCCACGATGGCGGGCAGGGCGTCGGCGTCGTCCTGGGAGGGGACGGCGACGCGGACGATGTCGCAGCCGGCGGCGGTGATTTCGGCGATCTGCCGCAGCGTGGCGTCGACGTCGGCGGTCAAGGTCGTGGTCATGGTCTGTACGGAGATCGGGGCGCCGCCGCCCACGGGCACCGTTCCGACGTTCAGTTGCCGGGTCGGGCGGCGGCGCGCTGGAATCGGCGTGGCCCGGGACGCGGGGGACGGGGTGGGCGGGCCTAGGCCGAGGGCGGTCATCGAGTGCTCCTGGGAGTGGGAGCCGGTGCGTGCTCTGTCGGGCCCGGGCGCAGATGGGCCAGGGCCGCGGTGGAGAGGCCGGTACCGTCGAGTCCTGCCCTGCCGAGCAGGTGGGTGCGGGGCGCCTGGGGGATGAAGGCGGTCGGCAGACCGCAACTGATCACCGGGGCGGACACGGCCGTATCGGTGCAGGCCTGGGCCAGGGCGGTGCCGAAGCCTCCGGTGCGCAGTCCGTCCTCGACCGTGAGGGTCACACGGTGGCGGGCCGCCAGGGCGGGCAGAGCGGGGTTGACGGGCAGCACCCAGCCCGGATCGGCGACCGTCACCCCCAGCCCCTGTTCCTCGAGCAGCACGGCGGCGTCCATGGCGGCCGCGGCGAGCGGGCCGGTGGGAACGAGCAGCACATCCAGGGGGCCGCGGCGGGTGCGGTGCAGGATGTCCAGGCCGTCCATGCGGGTGAGCGCCTCGATGTCGGAGCCCACGGTGGCTTTGGGCAGCCGCAGCACGCTGGGCCCGCCCTGGGCGGTGGTGGCCTCGCGCAGCTGTTCACGCAGCCGCGTGGCGTCTCGGGGGGCGGCGATGCGCAGGCCGGGGATCGTGGAGAGAACGGCGAGGTCCCACATACCGTGATGACTCGGTCCGTCGGGGCCGGTGATACCGGCCCGGTCCAGGACGAACGTGACGGGCAGCCGGTGCAGGGCCACGTCCATGAGGACCTGGTCGAAGGCCCGGTTCAGGAAGGTGGCGTAGATCGCGACGACGGGGTGGTAGCCGCCCATCGCCAGCCCGGCCGCGCTGGTGACGGCGTGCTGCTCGGCGATTCCGACCTCGAACACCCGCTCCGGGAATGCCTGTTGCATGGGGAGCAGGCCCGTCGGGCTCAGCATGGAGGCGGTGATGGCCACCACCTCGGGGTGCCCGGCGGCGATCTGGCGGAGTTCCTGGCCGAAGACACTGGTCCACGACGCGGCCTTGGCCGTGCGGGTGGGGACGGGGCGACCGGTGGCCGGGTCGACTTCGCCCACCGCGTGCAGGCAGTCCGCCTCGTCCGTCTCGGCGGGCCGGTAGCCCTTGCCCTTGACCGTCATCACATGCACGACCACCGGCCGGGACAGGGCGCGGGCCTGTCGTAACGCCTGCTCGATCTCCCCGGTGTCGTGTCCGTCGACGGGCCCGGAGTAGGCGAAGCCGAGATCGGTGAACAGATTGCGGCACGCTTCCGCGCCGCCGCCGAATTTCAGCACGTTCAGGTGCTCGGCGAGGGCTCCGGTGGTAGGGGCGTAGGAGCGGCCGTTGTCGTTGAGGACGATGATGACGGGCCGGTCCTTCGCGGCGCCGAGGTTGTTCAGCGCTTCCCACGCCAGGCCGCCGGTCATCGCGCCGTCGCCGATGACCGCCACCACCGCACGGTCACTCTCACCGGCGAGTTGGCGGGCCTTGGCCAGACCGTCCGCGTACGACAGCGCGGTGGAAGCGTGCGAGTTCTCCACCAGGTCGTGCACCGACTCCGAACGTGAGGGATACCCCGTCAGCCCTCCGGCCCGCCGCAGCGAGTCGAACGCGTCACGGCGGCCGGTCAGCAGCTTGTGCACATAAGCCTGATGACCGATGTCGAACACCAGCGCGTCCCGCGGGGACTCGAACACCCGGTGCAGAGCGAGCGTCAGCTCCACCATCCCCAGATTCGGACCCAGATGCCCGCCCGACGCACACACCTTCTCGACCAGGAACTCTCTGATCTCCGCCGCCAGCACCGGCACCTGCTCGGCGGGCAGGGACCGCAGCCCTCCTCCCGCTTCGGCCGTCGTTCCCAGCAGAAGACTGGTTCGCATCGTCATGAGAGGTGCACACATCCTCAAGAGGTCGGGGAAGAGACAGCCCGGGAGGCCGGTGATCTTCCGGATGGGACGGAGTGTGGCTCTGAAGGCGGCTGGACCGGAGCCAGCCGCCGAGACCGGCCACGACACGCCGTTGTCCACCTCCAGTGAGGCAGACCCGGCGCCGCGACAGAACCCGGCAGAGAAGACCGATGCGTGCACGCGTTGAACGCTTCTGCGGACGTTCACAGACGACGGTTGAGATGACCGAGCCGGAGCGCGGGGAGCACGCTCCATGAAGGTTGACGCCATGGCGGAGAACCCGGGCGAGCACGTCCGCTCCACGGCCTGCCTCGACAAGCTGGGGCCGGCGGAAGAACGGCTCTCTACGGGCAGCGGGCGAACGTCACTTCGCTTTCGCGCGTCGGTCGAGCAGGCCCAGGCCGGCCACCGCCGCGGCCACCTCGATGGCCGCCAGGGTCCACCAGCCGTGGGTGAACGCGCTGTGCGCGCGGGCGTAGGAGGTCGGTGTGCCGAGGATCGCGAGGATGACGCTGACGCCCAGTACGTACCCGATCTGGCGCGTCATGTTGATGACCCCGCTGCCGGTGGAGGTGCGGTGCGGTGGCAGTCCGGCGGTCGCGGAGCCGAGCAGGGTGGGCAGGGCCAGCCCGATGCCGATGCCGGAGAGGAGCTCGCCGGGCAGCAGCCCGCTCGCGTAGTTCGAACCGTGGGGGCCCACCAGCAGGAGCGTCGTGACGATCCCGGCTCCGAAGGTGAGGCAGCCGAGTGTGGTGAGTACACCGGGCTGCACGCGGCGGCCGAGCCGCTGTACGAGCACGGTGATGATCGGCACGACCGCGGGGCCCGGGGCTACGGCGAGCCCTGTGGAGATGGTCGACCAGTGCCAGACGTTCTGCAACCAGAGGACGAGGGTGAGGAGGTAGCCGGCGAAGCCGATGCTGAAGGCGATCATCGCGATGTTCGCCGCGGCGAAGGTGCGGACCTTGTAGAGGTCGGGCTCGACGAGGGGCACGGGGTGATGCTCGGCTCGCCAGACGAACCAGACCAGGAGCACGGCCGCGACGATGAAGGCCGTGAGGGTGTCGCCGCTGCCCCAGCCCCAGTCGCCGCCCTTCACGATGGCCAGCGCGAGCGCGCCTGTCCCCAGGGTCAGCGCGCCGGCTCCGAGCAGGTCGGGGACTTTGGAGACCTTGGCGTCCCGCGAGTCCGGTACGACCCGGGCGGCCGCGATGAGTGCGACGATGCCGACCGGCAGGTTCACGAGGAACACCCAGCGCCAGCTCGCCGAGACGAGCAGGCCCCCTATGACGGGGCCGGCCGCCGCGGCGATCCCCGCCACGGCGGACCAGATCCGGACGTACGGCATGCGCTTCTCCGGCGGCACCGAGGCCAGCAGGAGGCCGAGCGAGGTGGGCGTCAGTGCGGCCGCGCCGACGGCCTGGATCGCCCGGAACGCCACGAGCCACCACAGCCCTGGGGCTGCCGCGCAGACCACGCTCGCCAGGGTGAACAACCCGAGCCCCAGGAGGAACATCCGCTTGCGGCCGATCTTGTCCGCCAGGCGGCCGAGCGGGACCAGGAGGGCCGCGTAGATGATCGCGTACGCGTTGAGCACCCAGCTCAGATCGCTGATCGACGAACCGTGGAAACTCTCGCCGATCTTGTCGAAGGCGACGTTGACGATGAAGACGTCCAGGCTCGCCATGAACGCGGCGAGCGAAAGGACGGCGAGGATCGCGCGAGGGTTGTATGTCGCTGCCTGCCCGATCGCTGGAGTAGGGGCAGCCACCTGGCTTCTTTGATTCATGCCGATCACCGTAAGACGCTTCACTGCATCTTTGCAAGTAAAGTATCCACATGCAATTCCTGCATCACATACGCAAGTTTGATATTCTTGCAGAATGAAACGTCGTGATTACGGGCAGTACTGTGGCCTCGCCCGGGCCCTGGAGCTGGTCGGCGAACGGTGGGCCCTATTGGTCGTCCGTGATCTCGCAGCTCAGCCGCAGCGGTACACCGACCTGCTCAACGGCCTGCCGGGCATCCCAACCAACGTGCTCTCCACCCGGCTCAAGGAGCTGGAGCAGGCGGGCCTGGTGGAGCGCCGCATCGCACCGGCGCCGCAGCGCGGTGTTCTGTATGCCCTGACGCCCGTGGGACGTGACCTCGAACCGGCGATCCTCACCCTCGGCCTCTGGGGAGCGACCCAGCTCGAAGAACCTCAGCCCGGGGATGTCGTCACCCCCGGCTCGGTGATCCTGTCGCTCCGAGCCGTGTTCGATCCGGAGGCGGCAGCGGGAGTGAACGCGTCGTGGGAGATCCGCTCCCCCGCCATGGTGCTGCACGCGGCGGTCACCGACGGGAAACTTGAATCCGGCGTCGGGCCGCTGCCGGGCAAGCCCGACCTGGCCATCACCTTCGAGCCGGACGGCCTGGCCTCGTACCGGGCACTCATGCAGGCCGCCACGTGCGGGTTGGTGGAACTGGACGGGCCGCGCACACTCCTCGAGACGTTCATACGGGTGTTCCCCCTCCCGAAGGTCGACACCAAGGCCACCGCCGGCGCCGCCAAGCCGAAGTAGGCCCAGCACCCGTCACAGAACCACTCACACAACGGCGAACGGGACACACAACAGCCCGGCGGGGCCACTGAAAGACCAGTGAACCCGCCGGGCTACCGGTGTCGGGCCGGCTACTTCGGCGCCAGCGCCGGGTACAGGGCGGTCACCGGGGCGGACAGGGCTCCGTGCACCTTCTTCGCCATCTCGTCCGGGATCAGTTCGAACTCACCCGCTTCGAGCGCGTCGAACGTGGCGGCGGCGATGTCGGACGGCGCGCTCATTCCCGTACGGTCCGCGCCCGGCTGCATCGGCGTGTCGATCGGCCCGGGGTAGACGCCCAGGACGTGGACTCCGTCGGGAGCGAGTTCGAGCCGCAAGGCGTTCGTGGCCATCCACAGCCCCGCCTTGGAAACGCTGTGCGCCTTGCCGACAGCGAACCAGCTGAGCACCGAACCGACGTTGACGAGCGCGCCCTTCGCCGAGCGGAGCGCGGGAGCGAAAGCACGTGCCGTCAGGATCGGGCCCAGCAGGTTGGCGTCGATCGTAGCCCGCACCTCGTCGACGGGGGCCGTCAGCAGGTCTCCGCGCGGGAACGTCGCGGCGTTGTTGATCAGGATCGAGACGTCACCGGCCTGGGCCTTCGCCCGCTCGACCGAGGCCGGGTCGGAGACGTCCAACGTCAGAGCCACCACACGCTCGTCGCCCCACTGGCCGGGACGACGCGCCGTGGCGTAGACGCGGCGAGCGCCGCGCTCCAGGGCGGCGGAGACGTAGGCGGTCCCCAGTCCGCCGTTGGCACCTGTGACGAGAACGGTTGCGTCTTTGAGTGATGTCATGCTTCCAGCATAGGCGTCTACTGCTGTTTTGCAAGTTCGATAGCGATGATGAAGTCCACATCGTTCTGGGGAGTGCCATTTTCTTCGCCCCTGCGGCCCTCGGCTACGTGCCGGCGGCGGCGCGATCGCGCCCTGCGCGTCGTCCTGTCAAGTTCACTTGCAACAATGCAGTAGACCTGTAGTGTTGACAGGACAGTCCGGCAACCCGTCATGCGACCAGCTCACCTGGAGAACCCCATGTCTTCCTCGACCGACACCAGGACCGTCCTCGTCACCGGGGCGAGCGGCAATACCGGCCGGGCCGCCGTCAAGGAGAGCCTCGCGCTCGGCATGCGCGTGCGGGCCCTCGTGCGTGGCCACGACGAACGCTCCCGCGCCCTCGCCGATCTCGGCGCCGAGATCGTCGTCGGCGATCAGCTGGAGATCAACACACTGCGCCCGGCCCTGGAGGGCGCCGATGCCGCGTACTTCGTCTTCCCGATCGACCCCGGCCTGATCCACGCCGCCGTCAACTTCGCGCAGGCCGTGAAGGAGACCGGCGTACCCACCGCCCTCAACCTCTCCCAGCGCTCCGTGAACCGCGAGTCCGTCAGCCCCTCGTGCCGTGACACGTTCATCGCGGAAGAGGTGTTCAACTGGTCCGGGCTGGACGTGACACACCTGCGCCCGACCGTGTTCCTCGACCAGCTGCTCTACCCGTGGGTGCTGGGCCCCCTCCAGCAGGGCGTCCTGCGCCTGCCGGCCGGACAGGGCCGCTGCGCCCCGGTGGCGGCTCAGGACCAGGGCAGGGCCATCGCCGCGCTGCTGAAGGAGCCAGGGAAGCGCGTCGGCAAGGTCACCGCGCTGTCCGGCCCGGTCGAGATGGATTTCGAGCAGCTGGCCGCCGAACTGTCCGACGCGCTCGGCAGGAAGATCGTCTACCAGGACCTGCCGCTGGAGGAGTACGCGGCCGATCTGCGCGAGCTCGGCCTTCCGCCGTTCCTCGTCGACAGCATCGCCGGCATCATGGCCGACTACCAGGACGGCCGCATGGCCGGCTCCGACCACAACATCGAGAAGATCACCGGCACGCGGTCCATGACGGTCGGCGAGTTCGCGCGCGCCCACGCCCACCTGATCAACACCGGCGGCGCCTGATCGCGGGCCGGTCCCGGGGAGGGCGCCCGGCGCCGCGCCGGGGTACGCCCTCCCACCGGCCGAAAGACCACAGCCCAGCAGGAATCCGAATCTACATAACAATCCTTCCCTGCCCGGAAAGAATTCCTCCGCATCGACTCCCGTGCATTTCACCCGACCGCGCGGGCGAAACGCATCCGGTTGGCTTGTGTTTTTCAAAGTCAGCCCTGTAGCGTCAATGCGTGAACCACTTCACCATCACCAAGCCATCGCCCTCGATGTGGCGGGTTTCGTTCGACAATCCACCCGTGAACGTCTTCAGCTCGCAAACAATTATTGAGTTGCGAGCACTGGTCGACGCCGCAGAAGCGGACCCCGACCTGACCGTCATCCTGTTCGAGAGCGCGAACCCCGAATTCTTCTGCGCCCACTGGGATCTCACGGACGACACGTCGTCCCTGGCGAGCGAGCCGCCACCCGTCACCGGCCAGCAGGCGTTCGTGGACGTACTCATCCGGCTCAGCAAGCTGCCGGTCATCTCCATCAGCAGCATCCGAGGCCGCGCGCGCGGAGCCGGCAGTGAGTTCCTCCTCGCCACCGACATCCGCTTCGCGAGCCGCGAGCGCACTCTCATCGGGCAGTTCGAGATGACCACGGGCCTCGCACCCGGCGGCGGATCCGTATCCCGGCTTCCACGCCTGGTCGGTCGTGCCCGTGCGCTCGAAATCCTCGCCGGGGCCGACGACTTCGACGGCGACCTCGCCGAACGGTACGGATACGTCAATCGTTCCCTCCCGGACGCGGAACTCGACGCGTTCGTCGACGCGTTCGCCCAACGTGTCGCCCGTACCGATCGCGGTGCCATCGCGGAACTGAAGGGCTGGGTCAACGAGATGACCCTTCCTGAGGACCAGGAGTTCGCGCCGCAATCCGACGCGTTCTTCACCCGGCTGATGGGGCCGAAAGTCAGCGGATGGATCGGCCGGTCCTTCGAGCAAGGGCTACAGCAACCCGGCGACCTCGAGAATCACCTCGGCGCACGCGGGTTCGACGTCTAGGCGGCCTTCTCGCGGGAAAATGGCCCTGCCGGATTCATGAATCCCGCAGGGCCATTTCCCTGTTCCCTGGCCGGTCGGCCATCGCTGTGGATGTTATGGGCCTGTTTTAGCCGTTGACCCCGTTGAGGAGATCGGCGTGTGTGCGGGCGTACTCGCCGACCGTCATCGAGCGGCGGCCCGTGATCTTCTCGATGTTGTTGTCGGCTCCCGACATGGCGCCGTTCTGGTAGTCGAGCATGGCACCGGTGATGTGGGCGACACCGTACGGAGGAACGCCCACCTTCTCCAGATGCGCGGCGTACTCGTCCATGGGCGGGTTCTCGAAGACGATCCTCCTGCCCAGGGCTTCGGAGAGCTCGGCCGCCATCTGCGTGTGGTTCATCTCCGCGGGCCCGGAGAGCGGGATGGTGGTGCCGATGTGCTCGTCGGGGTGACGGAGCAACGCGGCGATGGCACGTCCCTGGTCCGCCGCGGCGACGGGGGAACTGGTGCCGTCGCCGACCGGCATCGACAGGACGCCCTGCCGCAGCCTGGGCAGCATCCAGAAGTACTGGAGCCATTCGAGGAACAGGGTGGGGCGGAGGTGGATGACATCGAGGCCGGACCAGTCGAGCACCTGCTCGGCGATGAAGGTGTCGCGGCACGACGGGCTGGTGGACTCGCGATTCGCGGACCGCTGGGAGCAGTTGACGACGGTGCCGACGCCGGTTTCCTTCGCGGCCTGCGCGAAGTTGACGGTCGCGGGGAGGAGCCCCGGACTGACCGGATAGCAGAGGTACGCCGCGTCCGTTCCCTCCATGGCCGAGCGGAGGCTGTTGGGGTCCATGAAGTCCCCGACCACGACCTCGGCGCCGAGATCGGCAAGGGCCTGGGATCGTGCGTCGATCGTACGGACGAGTGCTCTGACATCGAGGCCGAGGGCGAGGGACTCCCGTACGGTCGCCCGGCCGGTGTCACCGGTCGCCCCGGAGACAAGGACGGTCTTGCTGACGAGTGAGGTGGACATGAGTGTCTCCACTGTGTGAGGACAGGGGCTCTGCCCCGGTCGGTCCGCGAGGCGAAGGGCGCGGCGCCCGCCGACCCGCTGCCTGGACAGGAGGTCATGGGTACGTGGGGGTGAAGCGTCAGTCGTGAGGGGCGTTCTGGTCGACGGGGCGGGTGAACACGTTCACGAACGTGTTCAGGAGTGCGCGCCGTCCCTCCAACTCGACCAGCCCGCACCGGGCGGCTCGCAGCAGTGCCTGAGAAGAGGGCAGGCCCTCCGCGGTCAGGGTGATGACCAGGTCCGCCTCACCGGGTACGGGGCCGACGCCGGCCGCCAACCGCCCGTCCGTGACGACGGCGTGGAGCACCATGTCGTCGGCGTGGATCTCCCAGGACTCGTTGAGCCCCGTCGCGGCGGCGGGATTGAACCCGGCCCGCAGTGACATGGTCACGGACTCCGGGGTGACGACGTCTCCCGGCCGGGGCTCTTCGAGATGCTTCGTTCCCCACCGTCCGAGGGCGTGGACCGCCGGTTCGAGGGCGCTCCCCTCGGGCGTGAGGACGTACCGGACACCGCGCTCCGGCGCCGGCGCGACGCGCCGCTCCACCAGGCCCGCCTGCTCCAGCTCCTTGAGCCGGGTGGAAAGCACATTGGTCGGGATGCCGGGCAGCCCTTCGAGCAGGTCGGTGTAGCGCTGCGGTCGCACCGCGAGATCGCGAATGATCAGCAGTGCCCAGCGTTCGCCCACCAGTTCAAGGGCTCGTGCGAGTCCGCAGTACTGGCCAAAGTTGCGACGCTTCATACGATAATCATAGCTTACTTTCTCAAACACGGTAGTTGCCCGCACGACAACCATGCTTGTAACGATGAAGTCCCGAGGTTAGTGTGACGGACAGGCGACATGAAGCCGAAGCTCGGTGCGCGCGTCTCAGGGCTGGTCCACGACGTCGCGACCGGACGCGTCGAAACGGTGGTCACGCCCTGACCCTGGGCCGCCGGCCCGTCAGCGGTACCCCAGACCCAGGTCCCAGAGGTTGCCCGCCCACACCTTTCTGAGGAGTTCGCCCTGACAGCACAGGCGCAACGGATCCCGCTCAATTTCTTCGGAATGGGCTTCGGTCTGGCCGGCCTCGCGGGTTGCTGGGTCACGGCCGCCGACCAGGGGCATGTCACTCACGCCGTGGGAAACGGGCTGCTGGCGCTCGCCGCCGTGGTCTGGTTGGCCACGGTGGCGTTCTACCTGCGGTACGTGCTGTCGAAGCCGGGGGCCCTCCGTGCGGACCTGCTCGACCCCGTCGCGAGCCCGTTCTCCTCGCTCGCCGTCATCACACCCATGCTGCTCGCTTCCGAAGGGCTCGCCCCCCAGGCGCCCACCGCCGGAAAAGTGCTGGTGGACATCTTCCTCGTACTGACCGTGCTCCTCGGGGGCTGGCTGACCGGCCAGTGGATCTACGGGCCCCTCGAACTCGACCGGCTGCACCCCGGCTACTTCCTGCCCACCGTCGCCGGCGGCCTGGTCGCCGCGGCATCCGCCGCCGACGTCGGACAGCGGCGGCTCGCCGAGGTCATGCTCGGCCTCGGCCTCGTCTGCTGGTTCATCCTGGGCTCAATGATCATGGCCCGGCTCTTCTTCCGCCCCATGCTGCCCACTCCGCTCCTGCCCACACTGGCCATCGAGGTGGCACCCCCGACCGTGGGAAGCGTCGCCTATTTCGCCATCAACGGGGAGCGGATCGACTTCTTCGCGGCGACTCTGGCGGGGTACGCGCTGCTGATGGTCCTCGTACAGATCAGACTGCTCCCCGCCTTCCTCCGCCTGCGCTACGCACCCAGCTTCTGGGCGTTCACCTTCTCCTGGGCCGCGGTGGTCGAGACGACCCTGCGCTGGAACGAGGCGGGGCAGCCTTCCGGGCACACCGTCTATACGTACCTGCTGCTCGCGGCGATCACCGCTTTCATCGGCGCCATCGCGGTCCGCACCGCGTTCGCCCTGGCCCACCGCACCCTGCTGCCGCCGAGCCCCTGACGATGACCGGTTCCGGCCGGGTCGTGCTGTCGGGGTTACGGGGAACGACCCGGTGCCGGAGGGGGAAGCTCAAACCGGATTTTCTGGGCCGGTCCCGTTTCGCGTGCGGACGCCATCGCCTACGCCATCGCCCAGCCCCCGGACGCCGACGTCAGCGAAATCGTCATCCGCGCCCGCACCCAGCTGGCGTAGTCCCGGGCTCGCGCAGCCCTGGTCTGTAGCCCGGAACGGGCGCCGGCCCTCGGGCCGGTCAGGTGCCGGCGCGGTTGGCCCGGTTGTGCGGGCGCGGGCGGCAGTTGGTGGGTACTCTGGCTCAGGTCGTACCGCGCGGGGGAGGGAGCGGGAGTGTCGGTCCGCTATTACCTGTACATCAGTGACGCCAAGACCGACATGCTGCTGTCGCAGATCGATCCGGCGTGGGGGCGCAAGCGGGTCACGGAGCTGAGCCTCGGGCTGTCCGTGGCGGGTGCGAAGCGGAGCGTCGAGGTCACCGGGGCCGACCGCGTCGGCCGGCTGGAGCGCGTCCTGCGTCACTTGGAGGACCACGCCGACCTCGGGCACGTGGACGAGCCCGGGCAGTACGTCCACGGGGTCCTGCCCATGCAGTGGGGCGCGATCGGCGACGGCGGCACCGTCTACTTCGGCGGCCGCAGCGAGCACACCGTCGTCGGGCTGGGCGGCTCCGCCCACCA
The DNA here is from genome assembly GCF_044740805.1 of Streptomyces sp. NPDC088261. Classification (NCBI taxonomy): domain Bacteria; kingdom Bacillati; phylum Actinomycetota; class Actinomycetes; order Kitasatosporales; family Streptomycetaceae; genus Streptomyces; species Streptomyces sp. NPDC088261. The sequence goes on along the minus strand of NZ_JBIURL010000002.1, from coordinate 511,723 downwards.
CCTCCTCGGCACGGTGGCGGCGGCCCCGCCCGAGCAGAGCGTGCTGAGCGCCTCGCTCCCGCCCGTCCTTCTCGACCGGCTGGCGGCGCTCGCCCCGCAGGACGGGGCCGCCGACCACGAGGCCCTGGCCACCGTCCTCCAGGCCAACGCCACGCTGCGCGGCCCGGCCCAGACAGTGGAGTTCGTGGCCAAGCGGATGCTCCATGGGCCCTGTCCGTACCCCGAGCTGTATCCGCCCGGCACGACCGCAGTCCTGCTGGCCAGCCCGCTGTTCGTCGCCCTGGCGGAGTGAGCGCGATGAGCCCTCGGCAAGGCCCGCACATCTCGGCGCTGCTCCTGGCGGCGTGCGAGACCATGCTGGACCTGGCGGTCAATCCGCTGGCCCTGGAGGCCGACGCCGACGGGGTGCGGCTGCTGGCCGTGATGAAGGATCACGCGCTGCGGACCCGCAGCCGCGGCCCGTACACCCCGGAGGACCTGCCGCCCGAGGCCGTGGAGATGATGAGATGGGTGGCGCTGCGCCTGTCGCAGAAGCCGGAGCGCCCGGCCTGCACGATCGAGGGCGGCGGAGTCTGGCCGGCCCTGCTCGTGGAGCTGCCGCAGAGCCGGGTGACGGTTCGCTACATGGTGCCGGAGGCGGCCCCGCGCGTGTACCAGTCCGATCCGGGGGACCTGACGCTGAGCGGCGACCTGAGGATCATGCTGAAGTACACGGCGGAATCACTGCGCCTGGCGGGCGACCCGCCCGTCACGCTGCGGCTCGGATATGAGGACGACCCCCGGTACGGGGAGTTCACCGAGCACGTCGTCCAGCGGTTCCGCGACACGATTCCCCCGGTTCTCGCCGTCCTCGCGATGGATCGCAGCCGCTGCTCCCGCAAGCAGCGGGCCGCGCACGACGCGGCCCTGCGCCGGACCGCCTTGGGCGGCCAGGGGCTGGAACCGCTGGGCCGCACCGGCTTCACCACTCGCATGGGATGGGCTTGTCTGCGGGACACCGGCGGCTGAGCAAGCGGCCGGGTTCCTCCTGTGCCTCCCGCAGTGCGTCCGCCAGTTCCCGCGCCGAACGGATCGTGATCCGGGGCGTGTCGACCAGCGCCGCGTCGATCACCCCGGCCAGCCGCGGCGGGACCGAGGGATCGCGGTCCCTGATCCGGACCACCGGCTCGCGCAGCGTGATCGCGATCGGGTCTCGACCGGGCGGGAAGTCGCGCGGCGTCGCACCGGTGAGCATCCAGTACAGACAGGCCGCCGCCGCCCACACGTCGACCTCGGGGCCGGCGTACTTGAAATCGACCAGCTGTGCGCGGGCGGTGAAGGGGATCGTGCCGCCCAGGGCGCCCGTCCGGGTGTGGCCCGACAGCCCCGCCTGCTGGAAGGCCTTGGCCAGGCCGAAGTCCGCCAGCTTGACCTTCGGCGGTACGGACGTCGAGCCTCCGGCCTCCGGCCCCGACCCCGGCCCCCAGCCCGGGTTCGGGTCCGGGTCCGCGAGCAGGATGTTGGCGGGCTTCACGTCCCGGTGTACGAGTCCGTGCGCCGGGGCGGTCGTGCCGTCGCGCCGAGGCGGCCGGGGCAGCGGCACTCCGTGCGCGTAGGTGAGTGCGGCCAGCACCTGGTGCGCGACCGGGAGCGCCAGCCGGGGCGGTATCCGACCCCCGTGCCGGGCCGCCAGCCGCTCCAGGCTGCCGCCGGGGCAGTACTCGCAGGTGAACCAGAACTGCTCGTCCAGGTGGACCCTGTTGCGGAACGGCACGATGTGGGGATGGTCCAGGGCGCGGATGCTCTCCAGCTCGCGGTGCAGGGCGAAGCGGGCGGTCTCGTCCACCGTGCCGTTGACCAGGAACTGCTTGAGCGCGAGGAGGTGCCCCGTACCCCGGTGGCGGGCGAGGTGGACCACACCCTGGGAGCCGCGCCCCAGCTCGCGCAGGAGCTCGTAGTCCGCCAGAACCGCGGATGGGGGATCGGGGAGGAGGCGCCGGGCGGTGGCGGTGCTGGCGCCCGGCTCCCCGCCCGGTGCCGGCCGGTGCACCGTGCGGACGCGGAGCCGGACGTCCCCGATGCGGATCTCGTCCCCGTCAGCGATGCGGTACTCCTCCAGCCGGCCCAGCCGCCGGCCGTTGACGTAGGTGCCGCCCCTGCTGCCCAGGTCCCGCAGACGCACGGCCGGCGGGTCGATCTCCAGCCGGCAGTGCCGTCCCGACACCGAGCCGTGCCCGTCGCCGATCCGGATGGCGCAGGCGGGAGCCAGGCCCACTTCGCAGACTGCCGGTTCGTCATAGGTGTACTCCGCGGGGGCCTGCTCCGCGGGGTCCCCGGACACCGAGACGATCACCAGCACCCTCACTGTCACCAGCTCTCCGGCGCGGCCGCCGGCCGCGCCGTGAAGTCGTAGTCCCACTCCAACTCCCACAGGTGGATGGCCGGCCGCAGGTCCGCGGAGACCACATTGCGCCCGTCGGCGGTGAAAAACACCTGGGCCAGGGACTCCGGGTGGGCTTCGAGAGTGTGTACGCACCGTCCGGTCGCGGCCTCCCACAGGCGGACTTTCCGGTCGTAGCCGCCGGTGACCACGTAGTGGCCGTCCGGGCTGATGTCGAACGTATCGGTCTGCTCGGGGAGTTCGGCGAAGGTCGTGCCGGTCGTCGTGTCCCACACCTGCACTCCCATGGTGTGGGTCGCCGCTCTGCCGCCGTCGGCGCTGAGCACCAGGGTCGCGTGGTAGGCGCTCTCCCTCTCATAGAGCTTGCGGCGCGTGCGGAGGTCCCACACGCTCACCCCCTGGCCGGTGTTGACGAACAGGCGCGTGCCGTCGGAGTCGAACCGGAGGACGGTGTCGCCGAAGGCGGAGGGAAAGTCGAGCAACGGGCTTCCGGTGGCCGTCCGCCAGAGCCGGCCCGTACGGTCCTCGGAGCACACGGACGCGGCGTACTTGCCGTCCGGGCTCAGCCGCACCGCCGTCACCGGCCCCTCGTGCGCCAGCATCGTGCGGATCCGGCTCCGGTTCCGCACGTTCCACAGGCACAGCGCGCCGTCGGCGTCGCCCACCAGGGCGTGCTGACCGGCCCGGTCGACGGACACGCTCCGCACCCGCCCGTGATCCCCGAACAGTTCGAACGCCCTCTTGCCCGTCGTGAAGTCCCATACGTGCGCGGTCCCCGACCAGTCCGCGGTGACGGCGAGGCCGCCCTCCTCACTGAGCAGAACCGTATGCGCCTTTCCCGCCCGCTCGGGGAACGTGTGGAGCTGCTGCCCCGTCTGGAGCTCCCACACCCGTACGAGGCCGTCCGCGCCACCGGTGACCAGCAGTTCACCGTCGCCGCTCGCCGCGAGCGTGGGACTCTGGGTGAAGGTCCAGGTGCCGCCGCGCAGTTCGTACCGGCCCCAAGCGGCCAGCAGATCGGTCCGCAGGCCGGAGGATTCCCCCAGCCGGGCCCAGAGCGCACGCAACCCTGGGTGGCGTTCGAAGCCCGGGACGGCGCGGGCGGCCCGCAGCCGCGCAGCGGCCCCCGCCACGTCACCCTCGTTCGCCAACTCCTCCGCACTGTCCACCAGTTGCCGGACACGTTGCTCGCTGTCGTCCTGGGCCCTCGCGTTGCGCGGCCGTGCGTAGCTCCACCCGGCGCGGAAGCCCGGCGGGTGGAGGGGATGGAAATGGAGGCCGCCGTACATGTCGCCGATGACCACGACCCGGCCGTCCGCGCTGAGGGCCACGTGGCGCGGCGGGTACGCGATCGGTCCGTCGAGCCGGGTGTCGACCGTACGCAGGCACCGGCCCGAGCCCGTCTCCCACAGGCGTAGTGCGGGATGGCTTCCGTCCCCCACGGAGACGGCGAACGACGCATTCCCGCTCAGCGCGACGGCCCGCCGGAATTTCGCATGGTAGGGCACGGTGCTCAGGATCCGGTCGGTCCGGGTCTGCCAGACGCTCAGGTGGACCGGCGGGCCTCCGGCCAACAGGGCCTGCTCGGCGCCGGGGCTCAGCGCCACCGTGTCTATGCCGGTACGGTGGAAGTCCTCGCTCGTGACCAGCCGGTGGAGCGAGCGCCCTTCGGCCACGTCCCACACAACCACCGATCCGTCACCGGGCGCGGCGGTCACCACGACGCCGCCGTCCTCTGTGATACCCACGACGTCCACGGCACTCGGCTTGTGGTGGACCTCGGGCAGGATCCGGCCGGTGGCCGGGTCCAGCCTCCGGAACGACTGGGGCGGATGGGCCAGCCGGGCCCGCACCCGACCCGTGCGGGTGTCCCACACGTCGAACGACCCGTCGGCGCGGGCGGCCACCGCGTGGCCGGAATCCGTCACGGCCACGGCGGTCACGGACGCCGTGTGACCGGTGAGGACGCGCACCAGCCGGGGCGGCAGTTCTGGCCCCGCGAGGTCCCACACCTCGACCGGGCCGGCCTCGCGTGCGACGAGTACCGTACGTCCGTCGGCGGAGACCGCGACGGCGGTGACCGGGGCCGCCCCGGCGTCCTCCGCCCCCGCGTCCTGGGTGAGTTCGTACCGGATCCGGTTCTGGCCCGGGTCCCACACCAGGGCGCGCCCGTCCTCCCCGCCGCTCACAGCCGTGCCTCCGGTCGCGTCGACAGCGAGCGCGGTCACCGAGTCGTGGTGTCCCACCACCCGCTCCGGCTCCGGTAACCGCCGTCTGTCCGCCAGTTCGGAGCGGGCCGCCTCCACCTCGGGAACCGCGGGCGCGCCCGCCAGCAGCTCGCGAGCGGTGTCGTCGTCGCCGCGCTCCACGTGTACGAGCCCGAGCAGGTGGTCGGACCGCCACCGGCTCCCCTCGATGTCGCGCGCCGTACGGAGCTTCGCCAGGACCTGTTCGTCCGACAGCCTGCCCTCACGCCAGCGGTACACGGCCCAGTTGTAGACGGTGGACGGATGGTGCGGGTCGACGTCGGAGGCGCGCTGCCACAGCGCCTCGGCCTCGTCGGACCGGTCCAGGTCGAGGAGGGAGAGTGCCTGATTCGAGAGCCCGTCGGCCAGCAGGTCGGCCGCCTGAGGAGCCGCGTTCGGGTAGGGCTCCCCGGCCACGTCCGCGTAGATGCCGGCCAGTTGGGCGGCGACCTCGTCCAGCCGGTGCGGACGCACCGCCGGGTCGACCTCGAAGCACCGCCACAGCAGGTCCACGAGCGCGGGCGGCATGGCCTGTGGGCCGGGCCCGGGCCCGGCCCACAGGCCGGCCAGGAACGCGGCGAACACCTCCGGCGCCGCCTGCCCCCGCTCGCAGGGCATGTCGCCGACGAACATCTCCAGGACGGACAGCGCCCAGGACCATACGTCGGTGGCCCGGGTCAGCGTTACCCGTGCCCCGGCCGCCGCCTCCGCCTGCTCGGGGGAGCAGTACGCGGGCGTCATTCCGCCGTAGCTCGCCGCCAGGCTCGCTCCCGCCGGGCCGACCGCGTACGCGGCCTCCCCGGCAGCGGCACGGGCACCGGCCAGCCCGAAGTCCGTGACCTTCGCCGTCCACGTGTCGGTGTCGACCATGACGTTGGCCGGCTTGACGTCCTGGTGGATCACCCCCTGCTCGTGCGCGTGGTGGATGCCCCAGGCGGTCTGCACCGCCAGGTCGAGAGCGCGGGCCGGGAAACCGGTGCCGGCACCCTCATGGCCCTCCGCGTGGTAGAGGCCGCCGCCGCGTACGAGTTCGGCGAGGGAGCCCCCGTCGACCCATTCGGCGAACACGCACGGGCGATCCTCGACCCGGCGCACGTACAGGCAGTTGACCACGTTCGGATGCAAGCCGAGCCCCACCCAGGTGCCCGCCTCGTCCTCGAAGCGGGCGCGCTGCGCGGCCGTGGCGGCCAGCTCGGAGCGCGGCACCTTGATCGCGAGATCCGTGTTCCACTCGCGGTGCCGGACCCGGTGCACCAGCCCCATGCCCCCGCCGTCGAGCACGTCGAGCACCTCGTACAGCCCGAGAACGACATTGCCGCGCTTCCAGCTCCCCACGGTCATGGCACCTACCTTGCGTGCTGTACGGGGAAGTTGACAATCCGATGGGGGAACGAGGCGGTCCCGCCCGGTCCTTGACAGGTTCCACCAACTGGGCCGGACGCAGAACGACGACCGCAAGGGCCGCGAACCGGCACGATGACGCGCGCGGAACGCCAGGTCAGCGCACTCGTCCGCGTGGTTTCAGGGCTACCGGCGGGAGGTCCGGGGCGGGGAGGCGGGTGCCGTCGTAACCCGTCACCTCGCCGAAACGGGCACCCTCCGTCCAGTCCTTGCGCGCCGCCTCGATTTCGTCGTGCGACCGCCCGATGAAGTTCCACGATCTTTACATCGCGGGCATCGGCGCCTTCCTGCCGGAGCGCGTCACGACGCAGAAGGCCGCCGCTGAGGGCTGGTACGACCCTGAGGATGCGGAGCGGCTCGGCTGGCTGTCCGTGGCTGTGGCGGGTGAGACCCCGGCGCCGGACATGGCGGTGCGTGCCGCGCGCGACGCGCTGGCCATGTCAGGGCTCTCCGCGGAGGACATCGCGGTTCTGATGCACGTCAGCTGCAACCACCAAGGCCCGGACATGTGGTCCCCCAGCACTACATCCTGCGCCACACCCTCGGAGGCACGACCCCGCGCTGGAGATCCGACAGCGCTGCAACGGATTTCTCGCCGCCATGGAACTGGCGGACTGCTCTCTAGCCGCTCCCGCGGACCGCGTGGCCGCCCTGATCACCTCGGCCGACAACTGGGGGGACCCGCTCGTCGACCGCTGGCGCGCGACGCCCGGTGGGCTGTTCGGCGACGCGGCGACCTCGCTGGTGCTGTCGCGGCGCGGAGGCTTCGCCCGCCCGGTCAACGTACGCGCCACTTCTCTGCCGGAACTGGAGGAGCTGAACCGCGGGGGCGAACCTCTCTTTCCTCCGGGATGCACCACAGGGGTCAAGGTCGACCTGCGCGAGCGGGCCGCGACCACCCACCAGCCGGTCGTCGGGTCCCGGTGTACCCGATGCTCGTCCCGCATTCTGCGATACCACTCGTAAATGGCGGGGTCATTGACGTTCGGCTGCGGTGGAATCTCATGGTCGAGGGCGGACATCCCATCACCTTTCTCACCTGAATCGACAGGTCGGCCACCGCAGCGTGGCGGGCCGCACCCCGATCGGGCACCCGGGTGTCCCCCAGCCTCGACCCCAGGATGCGCGCCGCACGCCCGGCGGGCCGTCACTCCAGGTTCGCGTCGTACTGCTCACGCCACTTGTCGATGAGTGCGGCCATCTCCCGCCCCATGAAGGCGTAGAAGTCCTGCATCTCCGCCAGCCGGCGTCCGGCGACGCTGTCCTCGCCCGCGACCTTGATGCCCTCGGCCGCCGCATCCCCCATCGACGCAAGGAGCGCGTTCTGATTGCCCATCAAGGTCGCCCACGCGTGCTCACGGAACCGGTAGTGGTCACGGCGGCTGCCCGGGGCGGGGACCCGCTCGATGATCCCGGTGGGAATCAGCTGCTTGACCGCGTTGGAGACCGCGCCCGAACTGATCTTGAGTTCCTCACAGAGACCCCCCGCGGTCATGTTCGTCTGCCGGCTGAAGAGCAGGGCGGTCATCACTCGTGCGGTGGTCCTCTGCATGCCGCTCTCGGAGAGAGTGAGCGCCAGTCTCTCGGCAGCTTCGCGCAGCTGTTCGATCTTGTCGTCCATGACTCCTCCTGGGTAGCAATGCCCCATCATAGCCAGAACTGCCAGAACTCCAATCGTTTACAGATCTCTGAACGTTCGATATGTTCCGAGCATGGAGAATGTGATCGAGCTACGTGAGCTCACCAAGACCTACGGCGCACGGCGGGGCCTGAGCGGTCTGAACCTGGAGGTGCGCGCGGGCGAGGTGTTCGGCTACCTCGGGCCCAACGGCGCGGGCAAGTCCACCACCATCCGGCTGCTGCTCGACCTCATCCGGCCGACCGGCGGCACCGTCACCGTCCTCGGCCTCGACCCGCGCGCCGACGGGGTCGCCCTGCGACGCCGTGTCGGCTACCTGGCCGGCGACTTCGTCTGCGACGGCCGCCAGAACGTACGCGGCTACCTGCGTTTCCTGGCCGCGCTGCGCGGCGGCGTCCCACAGGAGCGGATCGACGACCTGGCCGATCGTCTGGGTCTGGACCAGACCACGAAGGTCAAGAAGCTGTCGAAGGGCAACCGACAGAAGTTCGGACTGGTGCAGGCGTTCATGCACACCCCTGAACTGCTCATCCTGGACGAACCCAGCTCCGGCCTCGATCCGCTGGTCCAGCAGACGTTCCTCGACCTCGTCGCCGAAGCGGCGGGCAACGGCCAGACCGTCTTCATGTCCAGCCACATCATGAGCGAGGTCGAGGCGGTCGCCGACCGCGTGGGCATCATCCGCGACGGCCTCCTCGTCGCGCTGGACACCGTCGACAACCTGCGCGCGGGAACCGTACGGGACATCGAAGTCACCTTCGAGTCCCCCGTCCCCGCCGGCGCCTTCTCCTCCCTGCCCGGCGCCGATCGGCTGAGCCTCGACGAGGCCGGCACCACACTGACCGGCCAGGTCGCGGGCAGCCCGGACGCGCTGATCAAGGCCCTCGCCCTGCACACGGTCACCGGGCTGCGCGCGACCGAACCCGCTCTGGAGGAACTCTTCCAGTCTTACTACGAGACCGCCGAGGACGCCCCGCGCACCGTGCCGGCCCAAGCGGTCTGAGCTCCCCCTCCCCCACCCCCGTCAGGACCCCGGCCGCCACAGAACCGAAGGACCCCCGCATGAACACCGCCGTCTTCACCAAATCGCTCACCGACAACCGCCGCGGCCTGCTCGGCTGGGCCCTGGGCACCGCCGTGGTGGGCATGGCGTACGCGAGCACCTATCCCTCGCAGAAGGAGAACACCGCCAGCCTGCCCGAGGCTCTGCGCGAATCCCTCCACATCGACGCGTCAGCCGCCGGCTATCTGCACGCCAGTGTCTTCGGCGTCATTCTCCCCTTGCTGGCCATGATCTACGGAGTGACCACCGGCTCCCGGGCCGTCGCCGGCGACGAGGAATCCGGGCAGCTCGACCTGTTCCTGGCGCACCCCGTCACCCGTACCAAGCTGGTTCTCCAGCGCTTCGCCGCACCCGTCACCGGCGCTCTGGCCATCGCCGCCCTCGTCTGGATCGCCCTGCTGGCCATCCGCAACAGCGCCCAACTCACCAGCGTCACCCCCGTCGAGTTCCTCGCCCAGTGCCTCAACCTCGCACTGCTCGCCATCACGTTCGGAGCACTCGCGCTCGGGGTCGGAGCCGCGGTCGGCCGCAGGGCGGTCGTCCTCGCCTCCACTGCGGTCATCGGCGTCCTGGCGTACTCCGCGAGCACCTTCGCCGGCCAGCTCGGCGCCGACTGGATCGCCTATCTCTCGCCGTTCCACTACTACATCGGCGGAGAACCCCTCAAGAACGGCTTCCAGTGGGCCGACGCGACCGTCCTCGTAGGAGCCACCGCCGTACTCATCCTCGCGGGCACCCTCCGCTTCAACCGCCGGGACCTCAACAGCTGACCACCTCACCAGGACCGGGAGACCGACACCACCCACGCGACGGTTCTTCATCGCGACAGCCGCGCAGGTGAGCGCCGCGGCAGGCGGCGCTCACCCCATGCATGGGCGTGCGGGCCCCTCAGGCTCCGTGGCGCCATGTGAGAGTGCGGCTGCGATCCGGGCGGCGGTCCGCTCGCTCGCGTGCTGTCGCAGCAGTCCTTCCAGTGAGGTGGCACGCAGCCGAATGTAGGTGGCCGCCCCGGTACTGCGTGTCATCGTGATGGTGACCACGACGGGGTTCAGCCGTCCGAATCCACCTCCGGTCACAGCACGGACGACGGGACGGCGGTTCTGGATTCCGGCACCGGTGAAATCCACGATGTGGCCTGCTTCTTCCAGGACTTCGGTCACGCGGCTGAACGCCTCAGCGGCTGGAAGCGGAACGGTGAGGAGGGTGACGTAGACGCGTTTTCCCCTCGCCTTGGCCGTAAGCCGGGCTATTCGGCGGCTCGCACCGGTAGTGGCGGCCAGTGCGGCCAGTTCGTCGGCCAGGATCGCGTCCTCGCCGCGTCGCATGTCGGTTCGCTCCCCGTTGACGCGATGCACGGGCCTCGGTAGACGGGTCATGAAGTGGTTCTTGCCGCGCGAGAGTGCTGGACGAGGTAAGAGATGAAGAGGACAACGGCGCTGACTGCCAGGGCGGTTCCGAGGTAGGAGCAGTAGGCGATCATGTCCTGCGAAAGATGGGCGAGCCGCGGGAGCAGATTGGCCACCGCCGCCAGATGCAGACATAGGCAGGCGGCGCCGACCAGTCGCAGCGACCCGGGTCTGCGCCGGAGCCAGGGTGGCTTCCATCCGGCGGCGACAGCGACGGCCCAGGGGATCACGACCACGAACCAGAGGATGAGAACGCCCTGGAGCATCACGTAATTCACGTCTGTTGACTGCTTTCTGGCAGGTGCTCACGGATGGATCGATTGATGAGGCGGTTGAGCCCTACTCGTTCGGATCGGCGCCGACTTGAGGTGAGGTGCCCGTGGCGGTCACGGTCGTTCGGTGCCGAGGACCGAGGTCAGGACCGGGTGGCGCCTTGGTAGATGTCCGGGATGCCATCGTGGTCGTTGTCGACGGATTCCAGGGCGCACAGGCGCTTGTAGACGCGGTTGCGCCAGCGCAGCACCAGAGTGGCGAGGAGCGCGGAGACCACGGATCCGAGGAGGATCGCGGTCTTGATGTGGTCTTCGCGGGCGGTGCCGGGGGTGAAGGCCAGCTCACCGATGAGCAGGGAGACGGTGAAGCCGACGCCGGCGAGCAGGGCGATGCCCAGAATGTCGAACCAGGAGAGTTCCTCGTCCAAGGTGGCGCGGGTGAAGCGGGCAAGGAGGTAGGTGGCACCGAACACGCCGAGGAGTTTGCCGAGTACGAGGCCGAGGCCGACGCCGAGGCCGGCGGGGTCGCTCAGGGTGGGGCCGAGGCCCCCCGAGAGGGAGACACCGGCGGAGACGAGTGCGAACAGCGGGACGGCGACGCCGGCGGACAGGGGGCGCCAGCGGTGTTCGAAGCGTTCGGAGAGGCTGGCCTGTTCACCGCCGTGGGCGAGGGCGGGTACCGCGAAGCCGAGGAGAACGCCCGCGATCGTGGCGTGAATGCCGGAGGCGTGCATCAGGGCCCACGCCACCACCCCGACGGGGACCAGCAGCCACCAGTGGATGATGCGGTGACGGGCCAGTAGGCCGAACAGGGCGATGGCGGCGAGGGACCCGACCAGCGGGAGAAGGCTGATGTGATCGGTGAAGAAAACGGCGATCACCAATACGGACAGCAGGTCGTCCACGACGGCCAGGGTCAGGAGGAAAGAGCGCAGGCCTGCCGGAAGGTGGGTGCTGATGATGGCGAGCACCGCGACGGCGAACGCGATGTCCGTGGCCATCGGCACAGCCCAGCCATCGGTGGTTCCGCCGCTCATCACCGCGTTGACCGCGAGGTAGACCAGGACGGGCCCCGCCATGCCGCCGACCGCGGCGATGATCGGCAGCGCGGCCCGGGTGGGGGAGCGCAGATCACCGTCGGCGAACTCCCTTTTGAGTTCGAGCCCCACGACGAAGAAGAACATGGCAAGCAGTCCGTCCGCGGCCCATTGCCCCACACTCAGGTGCAGATGCAGTGCAGCGGGCCCGAACGTGGCGCCGGTGAACGTGGAGTATCCGGCCTTCCAAGGGGAGTTCGCCCAGATCAGTGCGATCGCCGCTCCTGCGAGCAGGAATATGCCGCCGAGCGTCTCACTGCGCAGGGCCGAGGCCACGGCCTGGGCGCGCCGCCAGCTGGGGCGTGTGAAAAGACGCTCGGGAGACACGGGAGGCGGTGTGATGGCCACGAAGCGGCTCCTGAGGAGAAGAGGGCAGGACGAAGACTCGCCGACCAGACTTCCCGGCATACCGAGGCCACCCTATCCCGGTACGGGCCGGGTATCAGGGTTGGTGATGTGGAGTCAGATCGGGGCAAGGGATACGGTGTGCCCGTGAAGAAGCCGCGCAGGTGGTCCGAGATCAGGTCGTTGATCGCGTGGTGGGTCGTTGTCACCGTCGTTCTTTGGGTTCTTGGGATAGTTTTCGATCAGCCGGTGCGGCTCGCGGGGTGCGCCGCGACCGCCGCGCTCGTGATCGCCATCGGTGAGGTCGGCGACCGGCTGAGGCGACGGTGGTCGTCGGGGCGTGCCGCGAGGGCGCGCGGGACCGGCTGACGCGCGGCCCTCCACGGAGGGTCGCCGCCGGGCGGGCGGACAACCGGTTCGTCTAGGTCTGTTTTAGGTTCGGGCCTCTGCACGGGTCCATGGCAGCCGAGATGCCTACGGCACGCCAGGCTCTGCCGGTCCGCTGACCACGCCCTGCGAGTACAGCCTTGGGACTGGTACAGCGATTGGCAATGAGAACGATCAATCGATGGCCATGGTCAGGCACAAGAGGTCATCCTCGTTGACCCTGAAGGCCAGGCAGGATCCATCCCTCTCCGGACCCGGCCCCGCAGGAGCGTCACCCGTCCACCCTATCGGGGGAATACGGTTGAGTGCTCCCGAGGCGCCAATGCCCGCCGGGCTACGTTCGTCAGGAAGACCGGCAGCAGCACCCTTCACACTCAAGGAGCACGACCATGGGCGCGTACAAGGAGAGGGCCATGAGCCTGTTCATGCGGCTCGACAAGAACCACGACGGCAACATCGATCCGGCCGACCTGGGAATCCTCGCAAGGGGCACGGGTGACCAGCGGTCGGACCTGGCCCGGAGCACCGGGCAGTTGGTCCAGGGCTTCATCCAGGACGCCGACCGGAACAAGGACAGCAGGGCGAGCCTGGATGAACTGGCCGCCTGCGTGGACAAGTCGATGGCCGGGACGACTCCCGAGACCCTTCCCACGTACGTCCGCGATTTCGCCTCCACGCTGTTCGTCGTCATGGACACCGACAAGTCCGGCAAGGTCGACAAGGCCGGCTTCGAGGCGTACCTGAAGGCCCAGGGGACCAGCGTCGACGTCGCCGGCCGCGAGTTCGAGATGCTCGACCGCGACCACGACGGATTCCTCACTCGCGACGACATCCAGGTGGCGGCTCACGCCTTCTTCACCGCCCCGGACGGGGCCCCGGCGTTCTGGCTCCTCGCTGCCGTTCCCGCGTAGGGCGCGACCGCGTGACGGGGCCCTGAAGGACCTTCGCCTACCCGTGCGGCATTCGGTTCGCAGGGGTCCTCTCCCTGCCAACCGCAGGACCGCACCGGCGGCGAACGGGAGGACGGGCACGAGGTGCGCGGCTGGCATTTCGACGTCCTTCCGGACGAGGCGGTCCGGCAGCGGCGCCGATCGCTGCCGGACCCCGGCCGCCAGCCCCTCCGACCGCTCAGTGCCTGGCTCGCCGAGTGGTAGACGCGCCAGCCGGTCATCGCGATTTCCGAGCGTGCTCAGAGCCATTCGTTGATCGCGGCCACCACGACGACGGCCTCGAACCGCACGGCGAGCTTCTCGAACCGCATCGCCACGGCCCTGTTGCGCTTGAGCCGGCCGATCGCGCACTCCACCGCGTGGCGTGCCTTGTAGTCCTCACCGTCGAACGCAGGCGGGCGCCCGCCCGAGCGGCCCCGCCGCACGCGATTGCGGACCTGGTTGGCTGGCTCCGCGATCGTGCAGGATACCCCGCCTGCGCAAGTAGGCGCGGTTGGCGGCCGACGAGTACGCCTTGTCGGCCCGCACCCGCACCGGAGTCCGCCTTGGCCGACCCGGGCCCAGCCGCGGCACCCGGATCGCCTCCAGGGCCGGCACGAACTGCGGACTGTCGCCGCGCTGTCCCGCTGTCACCAGCAACGACAGCGGCTTCTGGCCCTGCTCGCACGCCAGATGAATCTTCGTGCCGAATCCGCCCCGCGACCGGCCCAGCCCATGGTCGTCCGGCTCGCGCACCATTCCGCCGGGCGGCCCTTCTGCCCGGCCCCGTCCCGGCGTGCACCGGCCGCGTGCTGGTGAGCCCGGCAGACCGTGGAGTCGACACTCACCTCCCACACGATCAGCCCCGCCGTATCCGCCCGCGCCTGCAACAACGTCAGCATCCGCGCCCACACACCTTCGCGCTGCCAGCGCCGGAACACCCGTACACGGTCTGCCAAGGCCCCTACCCGGGCGGGAGGTCACGCCACGGAGCGCCCGTCCGCACCCGCCAACCCCATCAACCAACCGCCGCCGGTTCCCCGACCTGCGACGCACACCCTCCGCAGGCAACACCGACTCCAACACCGCCCACTGCTCGTCCGAAAGATCCCCACGCCCCACACCGCGATCATCACGATTCCGCGACAACGCCGGGACCCGACCCTAAAACACGGCCTAGTCGTGTTCCGTACGTGCTTCGATGTCGTCGAGGCCGCTGGGTCGTCCGGCGCGGGTCCAGCGCAGGTAGAGGATCGCGGCGATGACGACCGTGGCCAGGAGGGACAGGAGCGGCCAGCCGCGGGTGAGGTTGACGACCAGAGTGAAGGCGACCGCGAGAGCGGCGACCGCGTTGAGCGTGGCCAGCGCGGGTTTGTGTTCCGTGCGGGCGAAGTGGGTCATGGCGAGCAGGCCCACGAGGAAGCTGACGAATACCGCGACAGCGTAGAAGAGAACGAGCCTCTGCTCCTTTCCCGCTGCCGCCAGGATGACCAGAGCGGCAGCCGCGAGATACACGACCACCGACCAATAAGGCGTGTACTGGCGGTTGGTGTGTCCCAGCCAGGCGGGCAGTACCGCTGGCCGTTGCGGGCTTCCGGCGAGGGCTTTGAGGAGTCCGGGGCCGGCCTGGAACGAGGAGCTGGCGGCGGCCAGCAGGAGCAGAGCGCTGGTCAGCTGGAAGATCGTGTAGAGCCAGCCCGGCCCGGCGGCGGCGTGGGCGATGTCGGCGATCTGAGTGGAGTCGTGCGCGGGCAGGCCGATGTGCAGCCGGGTTGCCAGGGCGGTCAGGGCGAGGGTCAGTCCGCCGACGATGACGACCAGCAGGGCCAGGGTGCCGCGGCCGAAGCGGCGGCGTGCGGTGTCGTCGAGCTGGCCGAGCTGGGCGATCGCCGTCGATGGCGCCTCCACACCGGTGGCCAGGGCCATCGCCACGGGAAACGCCAGCACAACGGCCAGCACGGCCGCGTGGGAGCCGGAGTGGGGCGTGGACGGCGCGGTGCCCGTGGTGTGCGGGGAGGTGAACCCGAGGATGAGAACGGCCACAGCGACGGCGACGAACAGCGCGGTCATCACCGCGAACAACAACCGCCCCCGATGGCCGAACCACGTCAGCCCCGCCACGGCGAACAGCAGAACCAGCGCGAAGGCGACGCGCCATGGCGCCAGTTGGGGAGCAAGGGCGATGACCGCGCTGGCGGCCGCGGAGATGGAGACGCCGATGGTCAGGACAAAATCGACGACCAGCGCCCCGATCGGCAGGAACGTCCACCGCGGACCGAACGCCCGCCCGGCGGCAGCGGCGGCGCCACCCCCTTTGGGAAAACGCGCCACCAGCTGCCAGTAGTTGGCGGTCACCAGCGCGACCAGGCCCACCACCAGGGCCATGGTCGGCAGCAACCGGGACAGATCACCGTCCAGAGCGTGCAGGGCGGCCTGGATGGCGTAAGCGACGGAGGAGACCGGGTCGGCGATCACGGCGAAAGCGAACGCGAAGAACAGCACGGACCTCCGCGGCCCGAGCCGCGGCGACGAGGTTGCGGCGGAAGCATGGTGCGTCACGGGGGACGTCCTGACTAGAAGCAGCACTGAGCAATTAGCGTCCAGTCTTCCGCCACTCCGACGGGAAACGTACACCCGCACCCGCGACACCCCGGGCACACATCGCTATGTTGTCAGGCGGAGAGCACCCTTGCCTCGCCACGCTTCGGCAGCAGTTCGCCGTCATGCTCAGAGTCCGGACAGTCCCTCCACGACCTGGTGCGCTGGAAGGTGATGCCGTGGCGGAGAACCGGGCAGTACACACCTGCGGCTGATGCGGAGGTCTGGACCTTGCGCAGGCGGGCGACCAGCTTGCGCAGGGACCAGGGAGTGAAGTGCCGGCCGAGCTTGGCCGGGCAAGGGAAGGTTCCGCTGTGCGAGGCCGCCCTTGAGTTCCCAGGTGATGAACTCGGCGGACGGCTTCGCCGACCCGAACCAGAAGCGGCTTGCGAAGACCGCCGACTCGGATGCGGCGTTGCTCTCAAGGACTTGCGGAGTGGAACTGGGCATCGTTACGACGGACGCCTCTCCTCCAAGACATACTCACCTCTCTCCGCGACCCCCAGAACTCAACGCCACCAATTCGGTCACGCCACCTTCGAGCCGGTGAGAAAGACAGAGCTGAAATGGGCCGTACAAAAGTCAAATCTTGCAAGCAGTCCGCCACCGTACCTGATGCCGAGCCAGTGCGGTGGACCATTCCAAGGCAGACGGCTCCTCCTCCGCTGGAATAACTCCGTGCCCCTTTCGATTGCTTACCTTGTACTGGTCGTGAGAGGGGGATACTGGTGGCTGACCTCATGCTGTTTCGGCAGGACGCCAACGGCCGCGATGTCGAGCTTCGGGGCTCCGATGGCGCTCAGCGTGAGCGCGTAGCATCTGTGCCTCTTCGATGTCCTGCGTGGAGGCTGCGCCCTGACGGAGCTTGCGAACGAGGGCGGTTTCGGGACCGGTTGGCTGCTGGGAGAGATCTTCCAGCAAAACGTGATCGGGACGGGTCAGGCGCCGCCGTACCTCGTCCATCGCCGCCGCGGTGATGCGTTTGCTCAGCACTGCCGGGGGCGGACTGTCGAGGACCAGAAGCTCCGTCCATCGGGCGATGGGAAGCCCTTGAGTGGCGTCGCGAGTACGCCGGAGCAACTCTGCGTAGAGAGCGTCGATCATCGCCATAGTGAGCCCTTGGCCGAGATCGGCCAGGACCCGGGTGTTACGCAGCTCGATGTCCCCGCGCCGTGGCAGAGGCCTTACACGCACCAGAGGAAGAAAGTCGGTGAGCGCGTCCTCTGTGACTTTCAGGTGCGCCGCGACCCGTTTCCGGCACGCGTCGTTGTCTCCTCCCAGGCCCTTCGACAGGGCCACGACCGGATCATCAGCGGGATCGAGATGGCCCTCGATACCTGCGGTCAGCTGATACGTAAGACCCGTGCCGACGACGGTTTCGTACGTACGCCAAAGGCTCCTGAGAGGCTTCTTCGGTGCCGAGCCGGTCGGTGCCAGGCCGGTCGGCACCGAGCAGGTCGTCCCCGGGCAAGCCGCCGCCGGACCAGTCGTCCCCGGGCAGGTCGGCACCGGGCCGGCCACCGCCGGACCGGACGCTCCCGGACGGACCGCCACCAGGTCGGTCGCCACCGCCTGCTGGAGGCGGAGTTGCCCGAGCTGCGGCTGCTGCTTGTCGGTGGCGAACCGCTGTCGCTCGGCGAGCAGCTCCGGCTCCAAGGGCTCCTTCCGGCACCGGGTGCCCGGGTGCTCTCGGTGTACGGGACCGCCGAGGTGGCCGGCTGTGGCACGTGGTTCGAGCCCGAGCAGCCGCCGGGCCCGGTGACGCGTCCGGAGCGGGCCGCGTATCGCGGAGTGCCGTTCCCCGGCTGCGCGGCGGAGGTGCGCGAGGGCGAGATCTGGCTGACGGCGCCCGGAGGCGCGGACGCCGTCCCGACGAGGGACGGGGGACGGCAGGATGCAGGCGGGCCGTTGGAGTTCCGGGGGCGGCTCGATCAGCGCGTCACCATCGCGGGGCGGACGGTCGACACCTACCGGGTCGAGGCAGCGCTCGCAGGTCACCCGGAGGTCGGGGCGGCCGTGGTCACGGGCGAGCGGGGCCGTACCGGGCAGCGGGTGATCGCCTTCGTCGTGCCGGCCGAGGGCGCCACCCCGACAGTCGCGTCCCACAATTCCAGTACTAGGCGCCCTGTGACGTGCCACGTTGATGCTCACCGGCGCTGATCGGGGCGGTCGGGGCGGTCGGGGCGCAACTCGAGGCAGAGCTGCACCCCTGCCGGTGAGTGCCTTGCCCTGGGTCCGGCGGGAGGTGATCACACGAGCGGTGGCGGGCCACGTGGTCGGCAGCGTGTTCGGCCGCCGCCGTTTCCCTTACCCGTATCGCGTCATCACGACGTCA
The DNA here is from genome assembly GCF_044740805.1 of Streptomyces sp. NPDC088261. Taxonomy (NCBI): domain Bacteria; kingdom Bacillati; phylum Actinomycetota; class Actinomycetes; order Kitasatosporales; family Streptomycetaceae; genus Streptomyces; species Streptomyces sp. NPDC088261. The sequence goes on along the minus strand of NZ_JBIURL010000002.1, from coordinate 493,625 downwards.
ATGCGGCTGACGTTGTTCACTGCTTCTTGGGGCTTCCGCTGGTTCGTGGCTGGCTCGGTGTCGCGTAAACGACCAGGTTGTCGCGGTACTCGCCCCGGCCGCGGTCGTAGGTTCCGCCGCAGGTGATCAGTCGCAGGGCCGGGGGGCCGGTGGTCGCGTAGACCTGGCTGTCGGGGAGCGCGTCCTTCTCGTACTGCCGCAGAGCGCGGACGGTGAACGTCGCGTTGCCACCGTCCTCGCGACGCAGGGTGATCTTGTCGCCGGGGCGTAGTGAGGAAAGTCCGTGGAAGGCGCCGGGGCCGGTTGCGGAGTCGACGTGGCCGACGAGGACTACCGCGCCGGGATCGCCCGGCCGGGGCCCGTCGCTCCACCAGCCGACCCGGGCGGGGTCCTTCGGTACGCCGAGCCGGCCGTCCTGCTGCACCCGCAGGCCGACGAGTCCCTGGTCGAGTCCGAGGGCGGGTATCCGTATCCGGGTCGGGGCTGCGTGGGGTGTACGGCTCGCGGAGGGGGCGACCGCCTCGTCCGGGCCCGGGTGGACGGGCACGGTGCCGATGTCCGTCCGTTCCGGTGCCGGCTCGGGGGCCGACATCAGCGCGGATACGCCGACGCAGGCGAGGGCTATACCGGCAACGACCGTTCCGGCGGCGGCGGTTCGGCGCGTGGGCGGTCGGAATGCTCGGCCGTGGCGCGGTCGCCCGCCCCGCCAGGAGCGGGGCGGGCGACCGGAGAGGAGCGGGCCTGTCATGCCCGCTCGGCGCGCCGCCGGCGCAGGGCCAGGACTCCGGCGCAGGCCAGCAGGGCGCCGCCGCCCACGGCCGCGACGGGGCCGGTAGGGAAGCCGCTGCCGAACGCGTTGCCGCCGAGGCCCGCGCCGACGCCGCCGTCGGGGTGCAGGGCATCGGCCTGGTTCACGGCCGCGGTGTTGGGCAGCGCCACGTACGGGAAGGAGTCGCCCGGCTCGCGGTAGGGGGTGTCGACGGCGTCGCCGGCGGCCAGCGCGGGCACGATCTTGCCGGTCTGGGCGGCGCCTTCGAGGGCCTGGAGTTCGATGTCGACGACGTCGTCGTTGAGCCGGCGCCCGTTGGGGAAGCCGGCCAGGTCCTGGCCGAGGACGCCGAGCCGGTTGGGCTTGGCGGCGGGCGGTACGGACATGTTGAGCCGCAGTTCCTCGGCGGGCACGATCGCCGCCTTGACCGCGTCCTTGTTGAGCTGCTGCGCGTTGAGGTCGGCCTTGATGGGGCCGCACGCCTTGCAGATGCCGGTGAGGAAGATCTCGACCAGGTCGTTGCGCGGGGTGGCGGGTGCGGGGACCCCGTAGATGTTCTGGATGAGCTTGGGCACGATCGGGTCCTTCACCGCGTTCACGACCGGGGTGACGGAGGCGTCCTTGTCCGGGCTGAGCGCGTTGAAGGCGTCCTTGTACTTGAGCGGTACAACGACTTCGTTGACCAGGGGGTTGCCCAGGCGTGAGACCTGGCGCCAGCCGGCCTCGCCGCCCTTGTCGGGGGTGGCGCCTGCCTGCCCGTCCGTTGCCTTGCCGTCCTCGGTGGCGGCGTTCTCGCCGCCCTTGCTGCCGGTGACGTCGACGCCCTTGCGGTCGGTCGTGGACCACACGCCGATCACGGGGTTACGTGTGGCGTCGCCTTTCAGGGCCACGGACTTCTTCGGCACCTGGATGGCGATCGTGTTCACGTTGTACCCGGCGAGCGTGTTGTGGCCCCTCTCCTTGAGGTTGCCCCCGTACAGGAGGTCGAAGATCCGCAGATCCAGGAAGAACGGGTCGGATGCCTGGCCCGCCATCGTCTGGCCGCCGTCCGGCAGCTGCTTCACGGCCTGCTTGCGCAGTGACGCGTAGTCGGGCATCGACGCCTTGCCCACGTTCGAGGGGGCGGCGGGGGCGTTGTGGAGGAGCGTCTTGCGGTTGCCGGTGCTGTCGGTGACCGTCAGGTCGTACGTCTGGCGGAAGTTCAGCGTCGGGTCGTCCAGGTTCTTGACGACGCCGGTGTTGTAGAGGAACTGGTCCGCCGAATCGCGAATGTGGTCCGTGAACTCCCACGTGTAGGTCGTGTCGGGTTTGCCGTTGCCGTCCGCGTCGATCTTGATGTTGTAGCGGGCGTCGTTGGCGAACGGGTAGAAGTTCGGGCCGCCGTTGGGCTCCTGGAACGGGATCCAGTTCGCCACCAGGGTGACGGTGTCGGGCTTGTCCGGGCTGGTGAAGGCGTAGACGTCGGTGTTGTCGGCCTTCGGGTCGCCCGCGGTCATCGGTGCTTCGCGGTGGCTGGAGGCGGAGCTGGTGGCGGGGGCGAGGCCGGTGACGGCCGCCGAGGCCACGAGCGAGAGCGTGCCGACCGTGGCGAGCGTGCGCTCGGCCTTGCGGGGCGCGGGTTTCCGTCCGGGCGCGGGCTTCCGTCTGGGCAGGCGGGAGAGCTGCATGGGCCATCCGATCCGGTGAGAGCCGCGTCCCTCCGGGGTCCGAGGGCGGGGCGGCTGAGAGCTGCGGAGGCTCCGAACGTCACGCGGGCCCGCGGAGGCGCCCTGATCGACGATGGCTACGCGATGAAAATCCCATTTGTGACGTCGAGCTACTCACAGACCACCATGCGTGAGGGGCGCCCGCAACGAGTCCTCGGCCGAATGGGGCGCGCCTCCTGGAACCGCCTTTAGAAGCTTGGTACCTGGCGGAGTTGTCCGGCCGGCACACCCGGGAGGCTGTCGAGGGCGTCGCGCGTGCCGCTGCGGGAAGCCAGATGTGCGGCGACCGCGGGATCGGTTCGTGCCAGGAAGGCCAGATGCCGGACGGCGTGCGCGGCGACGTGGTGCGGCCTCAGATCCGGCGGGGCGGGGTGGCCCGGTTTCGGGGAGCGGGCGATGGTGCCCGGGTCGGGCAGGGAGATGCCGGGCAGGTCCGGTGCGGGGTCCGGGTGGATGAGGTAGGTCAGGACGATCCGGCCGTCGTCGGTGGCGCGCCAACTGGTGGAGTGCACGAGGTGCCCCTCGTCGTGTCCTGCCAGGAGCGCGAGGCACCGCGCGGTGTCGTCGGGACGGGCCCCGCCGCCCAGCGCCGTGATCAGCCGGCGATAGGCGAAGCCCTCGGTCGGGTCGTGCCGCAGGAGCAGGGCCTCGACGAGGACGGTCGGCGGTGCGTCGCCGTACGAGGTCGGGGCGGCGGGCGAGGGGGTGGTCGTCATGGTGTGACGGCTCCTGGATCGTCGGGCGGGCCCGGCTGCGGCCCGGCTCCCTGCCCCGACCTTATTGCACATCATGTGCAGGTGCGCGCTGAGCGGAGGCGGCCCGGCCGCCTCACTCGGGGGACGGTGCGGGCGCTTCCTCCCCGGTGGGCGCGAGCCGCCATGCGCTGTCGCCCGGTGCGTCGTGGACGTGCACCCCGCCGGCGGCGAGGGCGTCGCGTAACCGGTCGGCCACTTCGTACGCGCCTCGCGAGCGCAGGTGCCCGCGCAGATCGAGCAGAGGACCCACGATGCGCTCGAGAGTGGCTAGCGGTTCGTCCATGCCGCGTTGGGAGGGCCGTGCGCACTGGCGGATCATGCCGCGCAGTACGGTACGGGCCCATTCACCGCCCTGGTCCTCTTCCGTGTCCGCGCCCCAGGCCGCGATCACCGCCTCCAGGTCGAGGATGGCCGCCACCATAGCCTCGGCGTCGCGTGCGGCGAGGGCGCTGTCGAAGCGTGCCTCCGAGGCGGAGACGGCCTCCTGGAGTGTGGCCGGACTGTCGCTTGTGGGGGAAGGACCAGGTTCGTCGGCGGCGGCGCCGCGCGGCGCCGGGATCGCCGTCGGCGCCCGGGTCTTGCCGCTCACCAGGTCACGCAGTTGCTCCAGGGACAGGACGGTGCCCGCCTGGAACGGGATGCTGACGCCGCGTCTGCGTACGGTCAGCAGGCCCCGCCCCCACACCCGTGCAAGCGACGTGTCGAGGTCGACGAGGACCGCGGTGTGCTCGTCGATGCCCAGGACGGCGCTGTCGTCGGGCAGTTCACGTTCGAGGGCGGCCAGCCTGGGTTCGCCGAGGTAGCAGAAGCGGGTGTCGTGTGTGCCGCCCTCGGTGTTGTCGTAGTGCGGGATCACGGCGACCCGCAGACCGAGCGCCCCCGTCAGGTCGAGCCCGTCCAGCCACACCGGCGGGTGGCCGGCCTTGTACACCTCGTACACCGGCAGCGCGGCGAACCCGACCGTGCACGCTGCGGCGGAGGCCATGACTGTCACTCCGTGGCCCCGGCGCACCCGCTCGTGCAGGATCTCCCCGACGCGCTGGGTGTGCCAGCGGCCCAGGGCGTACGACGGGCTGCCGGGGCCGGAGAACACCCAGTCGGCGCGGCGCAGTTGATCGCGTACACCGTCCACGTCCGTTTTCGTGTCGGGGGCGACCACCGTCGTCAGCCCGACACTGCGGCGGAAGTACTCGCGTGCCCGGGAGGAGATGTCGTCCCGGTTGACCTGGAAGCCGTACGGCGTCTCCAGGATCACCGCGTCCGGATCGCGGCCCAGATGGGCGGCCAGTTCCCGGTGCAGCGTCACCATGGTGGGGCTCGTCTCGCCGGACCCCATCAGTGCCAGAATTCCCCGTGCGGCGTCCATGCCGACCCCACCCCACCCGTCAGGTCCCGCGCGCCGGACCGCCCGCGGGACCCGTATCCGTACCCGTGGGACATCCGGCCCATACCGCTACAGGCCGGCGGGCTGAGGTGGCTGCTGTCACCAGGGGCCGCTCGCGGCCCGCACGGTGAGCCCGACACCGACCACCAGGACGAGGGCGGAGGTCGCCACCGGGCCCCAGCGGGCCAGTTTCCGGAGCCCCTTCCACCGGGTGGCCGCGGCAGCACGCGTGCTCCGCTCGACACGCTCGCGCAGGCGGACCAGGAGGAGTCCGGCAAGGGTGAGCGTTCCGGCCATGCCGAGCCCGTAGCAGAGGACGAGCATGACCCCGAAGGCCGTACGGCCCAGGGCGACGGCGCCGAGCAGGACGACGAGCGCCGAAGGGCTGGGGACGAGACCGCCCGCGACACCCATGCCGATGAGCCCGCCACGGGTCGCGGCAGCGGGATGGGAGTGGCCGTGCCCGTGGACGTCGTGAGGGGGGTGAGTGTGGGTGTGCGGCTCGGCCTGGAGGGGGGTCAGCACGGCGACGGATGACGACCGCTCACCGGATTGAGGCTCCGGATGCGGGTGATCGTAGTCATGACCGTGCGGTCCGTGCGTCTGGCTGTGCCCGTCTCTGTGCCCGTGATGGTGATGGTGGTGGTGGCCGTGCGTGGGCCTGCCCCGTACGGCGGAGCGCAGCAGCCACAGCCCGATCCCCGTCACCAGCAGCCCGCTGGCCAGCCCGAGCCACGTCAGCACCGTCTCCCCGGCGAGCGTCGTGGCCACCGGCAGCAGCAGGCCGAGCAGGAGCACCCCGGCGGTGTGGGTGAGGGTGACGGTCGCGCCGACCGTCACCGCGTCGCGAGGAGTGCCTCGCCGCCCCGCCAGGTAAGCCGCCATGATCGTTTTGCCGTGGCCTGGCATGACGGCGTGCGAGGCGCCGAGCACCACGGCGAGCAGAAGAGCCAACAGCCCTACCGGGACGGTGAGTTCACGCGTACCGACGAGTGAGTCGAAGACGCCGGACACCTTGTCCAGCGCGGCGGTGACGGGGCCGGGGACTACTCGTGCGCCGGGCAGCGCGGCGGCCCCGCCCGCCGCGTCGCCTGACCCGCCCGGTTCCGTGCGGAGGTGGGCGGACCGCTGGTCGAGGGGCGATGCAAGGGGGTCGGTCGGATACCGGAGCAGTTCGTCGGTCGCCGAGACGGCGGGCACGTCGCTGTTCTTCAGTGTGACGCCGCTGCCCCGAGCGGTGATCTCCTGCCAGCCGATCCGCCGGCTGTCGTAGCCGGTGCGTACGGTCACGTCCGCCGGGCGCCGCAGATCCGTGGGCGCGGTGAGCGCGCAGCGGAGCCGGCTCGTGCGGAGCCCGGCCTCGCCGGGGCGGTAAGTGAAGCCGCTGTCCCGGACGGTGAAGTCGATTGCCGTCCCGGCGTTCTTCACGCGCAGTCCGCCGGCGGCGGTTGCGCAGGCCGTACGCGCGTATCCCCGCGCCTCGGCGGCGTTCACGGCGCCGTTGCCGTTCCGGTCGACGCCCGGCAGCTCCTGCGCCGCGGCGATCTCGGCGCGGTCGACCACGAGAAGGGCCTCGACGCGGTCGGTGTACAGCGTGAGGCCGGTGTGGTGATTGACCGTGAAGTTGCCGAGCGGGTGCGCGGAGGCGGCGGGTGCGGTCGCACCCCCGGCGACGGCCGCGGCGCTCAGCAGAAGCCCGGCCGCGAGGGTGCGGCTCGCGGTGAGGTTCATGAGGCGCCCTCGCTTCGGCCAAGGATTCGGTCGAGGGTGGTGCGGGCACGCGGGGCGTGCAGCGGATGGAAGTGCGGGTCGACCGCGACGGCCTGCTTGAGATCCTCGCGTGCCGCCGACGTGTCCCCGAGTTCGTCATGGATCATCGCCCGGTGGTAGTGGTAGAGCGCGCTGCGCGTCCCGAGGGACAGGGCCCTGTCCGCGTACGGCAGGGCTTCCGCGTCCCGTCCGGCGCGGTGCAACGCCCAGGCGTAGGCGTCCTGCACGGCGATGAACGGCCGCGCCTTGATGGCGTCGCGCCCCATCGTGACGGCTCGTGCGGCGTCGCCGTGATCGGCCTCGAAGAGGATCGCGTCCGTGTCCGCCGGGGCGCCTGTGGCCCGGCGGACCTGCTCCTGCGCACGCAGGACGGCGTACTGCGTACGGGCCTGCGCGTTACGTCCGAGGGACTGCTGGAGTTCGCCGAGGCCGAGCACGTACTGCGGCAGCGGGACGATCGCGACGGCCGCCGTGTAGTCCGCGACGGCCTGCCGGTCGTGGCCCAGTGCGGCGTGCGCGCGGGCACGTGCCTCCAGCAGCTGGGCGTCGTTCTTCGCGCCGCGAAGACCGGCGGACGCCTCCCGCAGGGCAGTCCTCGCATCGCCGGTCTCCTGGGCGAGCGTGGCGAGATGGAGCCGCGCGAACGCCTGGTCGGGCGGCGAGGCCGCGTCGTCCAGAGCGCGCTTCATGAGCGCCCGAGCCCTCGGGAGGTCGCCGCGCAACTCCCAGGTGTAGGAGGCGCGGGCGAGTGAGGAGGTGTCGGGGCGCAGGTCGGTCATCCGTTGTACGGCGCGGTACGACTCCTCGTACCGCCCGAGCTGGGTGTACGCGTCGGCGAGTACACCCTGGGCGGCGGCGTTCGACGGGTTGGCGGCGGTGGCCTTGCGGGCCCAGGTCAGGGCGCTGGCGAAGTCGTGCCGTGCGGCGGCGAGCGCGCCCATGCCGGTCTCGGCCTGGTAGTTGTCACGCGGCTGGACCTTCAGCGACCTGCGGAGCGCGGACTCGGCCTTGGCGTAGAGCGCGGGATCGGCGCTGGTACGGCCCTGCTGAACGTACGCCATGCCCAACTGTGCCCAGCCGACGGGGTTCTCCGGCAGTCGGCGCAGGTCCGCGCGGAGCGCGTCGATCGAACCGTGCGGTGAGCTCGCTCCCGGCCGCTCGTCCTTTGCGGTGCCGGGGTCCTGGTTCAGAGGCGAGAGTCCGATGGTTCCCGCGAGGAACAGCGCCGCGCCCAGGGCCACAGTGACCCCGGCGGCGCGCAGCATTCCGCGCCCTCGGGGACGGCCGTTCGGGTCGGCGGCGGGGTCGGCGGCCGGGTGGGTGGCCGGGTCGACGGGGCCGGTCTGCTGGGGCACGGTCCTCCTCGCGGAGCGCGTACAGGTAGGGATGTGGCACCGCGCTCTCGGCACGCGGTGTTGCGTATGGCAGCCGGGGAGCCGGATCTCCGGCCGGGTGGACGCGGACCGGTGGTCGGCCGTCATCCATCGGCTGGTGCGTTGCGGCATCACCGCGGCGTCCGGCGTACGGGCACGATGTCGCTGGGCAGGCTGTTCAGTCGCTCATCCGACCACTCGTCCAGCCGGCGCTGGTGTTCCTGCGGCGCCACAGACGGAAACCGCCGGTGCCAAACAGAAGTGCGCCCACGCCGCCGATGGCCACGGCGTCGACGAGGTCCAGTACGGTGGGCGCCTGGTCGGCGTCGGCCGCCCGGTTCTGCCCGCCCGACTTCGTGGTGCTCGGGAGCGCCAAGTACGGCAAGGTCTCGCCCAAGCCGACGTCGTTGGTGTTGGCCTTGTCGCCCGCAGCCGGCGCGGGAACGAGCTTGCCGGTCTGCGCGGCGCCCTCGACGGCCTGAAGAGAGATGTCGATCGCGTCGTCCGCCGGCCGGCGTCCGTTGGGGAAGCCGGCCAGGTCACCGGCGAGCACACCGAGCCGCTGCGGCTTCTTGGCGGGCGCCACTATCATGCCCAGCCGCGGTTCCTCGGCCGGGAAGATCTGGCCCGGGTCGGCGTCCTTGTAGCCGGCGAGCGTGTCCTGACCGCGCTCGCTGCGTTCACCGCCGTACAGCAGGTCGAAGACCCGCAGATCGGTGAAGTTCGCGACCAGCGTCACGGTGTCGGAACGGGCCGGGCTCGTGAACGCGTACAGGCTCGTCTTGTCGGCCCACGGGTCCCCTGAGGTCATCGGCGCCTCGCGGTGACCGGACGCGGCGCTGACGCCGGGTGCGAGGCTGAGCACGGCCGGCCCGGCGGCGAGCGCGCCGGTGCCCAGCACGACCAGGGACTGTTCGAGCGTGCGCCGTGAACACGGGCGTGCGGAGGTGGTCTTCAACGATGTTCCTCTCGTCCGTGAACCCGCCTCCCGGCATGGGGCGGGGCCGACCACAGGAAACGGAATTCAGCTGTCTGGTGTAGTCGCCCAACCCTGCTGGCAGGACGCCGCTACGCGTCGGGACGGCCTCCACGAAGCAACGGGGTCAGGGGGCTTTGACGGACGGGGAGCATCACGCACCGGTAGCCCGGCGCACAGAAGGCAGATAATCATGAGGAATGGCAAGTTATTGCATATTTCGCCCGCCCTTGTTGTCCAGGGACGCAGACGGACAGCGCGAAACCGCAGGTGGCGCCCCATTGCCGTCCGCCCGGGAACACGTCGAGAACAAAGCGCGACACGCGCCAGCGCGTTAGGCCGATCGGTGGCGCAGAGCCTCTTGACGAGGGCGCAGCTCGTACACGAAGAATCGGCGGCGGTCCCATCCGCCGGCGTTTCGGTGGCTCACGTTGGGCGAGGCGCGCCGGGAGATGTCTCCGGCGCGCCTCCACGTATTCGAGGCCCTGTGGGCGGCGTGGCGGGACGAGACGACGGCGGTCCTTCATCATGGCCGCCCCGCGTTCGACGCGGCTGGAGTTCAGGCGTCGTCCCGGCCCTCTTGAAGACGGGGGAGTTCGCCGAAGAGGGAGTCAGGGCGTTCGGGGAGGTCACGGTAAGTACCGGACTCCGCGATACGGCCCTCGCGCATGACGATAACGCGGTCGGCGACACGGGCGTTGGCAAGCCGGTGCGTGATGAAGAGGGCCGTCACCGCGTCGGCGAACACGGGGCGGACGTTGTGGCCGTCGGTGTAGGCGGCGAGGATGTTCAGCAGGGCGCCGATCACCCGCGTTCGGGGCATTTGACGGTTTCGCCGATGTCGCAGCGGGTGCCCCATATCTGTTCTTGGCCGAGGTGGCAGTGCGAGCCCCAGGTTTTGAAGCACAGGAGCGGCAGTCGCGGCGACCGAGGTATTCAGGAAACCTCCGGCGGAGCCGGGCCGAGGTGAGTCGGTCGGAGCTGACGCGGGCATATCTGGGTCCGCATGTGCGCCCATATGCGATCTTCAGTAGGCGGAACCGCAAGCTCGTTGAAGTTTCGCTAGAGGTTCACTCGCGCGCACGTCAGCCACCCGAGTAGCCACGTAGGGAGGTCACCAACGAAGCAAACGGCCCCATGCGACCAAGGCACAAGGCTGCATCGACCTCGTGCGTACAACCGTTGGCCGTCCACTCACCCGCGTCCCGTCACACCACGATCCGTCGCCCTCCTTGTTGGAACTCGACAAAGGGGGTGGACCCGACAGCGAGTGACCGCTCGTACCTCGATGCCGCCGTCGCCGCGCCGCGTGCAGTGCCTGCTGCCGCCAGCGGCCGTCAGCACCGATCATGACCACCCGAAACCCCGCAGGCTCTCCACGCCGCTCCTACGAGGCTCTTCTCCAGCTGACGGCCGGTCAGAAAAGTCAGCATTGAGTCAGCATTGGTCTGACTAGACGTGCCTACACGCGGCGAAACCTGCGACTCCCGGCACGACCCGGTGAGCCGCTTTCGGCCGACGCCTCACCGATCGCTCCGGCTGGCCGACTGGGCGCGTGGAGAGATCGTTGAGGCATCCCGTCCGCGACGCGGAACACCAGGTCAGCGCACTCGTCCGCGCGATTTCAGCGGGACCGGGGGCAGTTCTGGAGCGGGGAGCGGGGGGCCGTCGTAGCCGTGTACCGTGCCGAAGCGGGTGCCTGACTCCCACTCCAAACGGGCCTGTTTGATATCCTCGTTGGACCGCCCGATGAAGTTCCACCACATGACCAGCTCTTCCTCGAACGGCTCTCCGCCCAGGAGCATCAGGCCCGCCTCGGAGTCCGCGCGGAGGGGGAGGTGGGTGCGGCCGCTGCCCAGGTAGAGCATCGAGCCGGGCAGTACCGGTACGCCGTCCACCTCGGCCTCGCCGGACATCGACAGGATCGCGTACTCGAAGTCCGGGTCCAGGGGGAGGTGGGTTTCCGCGCCCGCCGTGAGCGCCAGGTCGGCGCCGACCAGGGGGGTGTACGTCGTGCCCGGGGAGGTCGTGCCGTCCAGCGTGCCGAGGATGACCGTGGCCGTCAGGCCGGGGGCCGTGACCGTCGGGAGGTTCGCGTGGTGCTGGAAGTGCGGCTCCACGTTCCGGTGTGCGTCGGGGAGGGCCACCCAGAGCTGGGCGCCGTGCAGGAAGCGGGCGTGGGGGCGGGGGCTCTCCTCCGAGTGGGAGATCGCCCGGCCCGAGGTCATCAGGCCCAGCTCGCGCGGGCGGACGGTCTGGAGGCTGCCGAGGCTGTCGCGGTGCAGCACCTCGCCCTCGTGGAGCCAGCTGACCGTCTGGAGTCCCATGTGCGGGTGGGGCGGCACCTGCATCCCGGACTCGTCGGCGATGTCGTCGGGGCCGTAGTGGTCGACGAACGCCCACGCGCCGACCATGCGGCGGCCCAGGTTGGGCAGCAGTCTGCGGACCTCCGTGGACTCCCCCAGCTGGACCCGGCGCGGGCTCAGCAGCTCACGTACCGGCTCGGCCACGACAAATCCGCGACCGCCGCACACGGTGACGGCGGCCTGACGATCAAGATTGCTCATGGCACACAACCTAAGCCCGCGCGCCGGCCGACACGCCCGCCCCGGTGAAAGTAATGGTGGAATGTTCAACCATGTTTTGCTGTTGCAGGGGGCATGAACGAGACCGGCTACTACGAGTACGGAACGGCCGCCGAGCGCTGGGACCGCGCCCAGCTGTTCTTCGACGCCAAGGAGTACGGCACCGCCGCGCGCATCCTCGGCGCGCTCGTCGAGGAGGTCCCGGAGCAGGTGGCCCCGCGGCTGCTGCTCGCCCGCGCCTACTACCACTCCGCGCGCCTCGCCAAGGCCGAGACCGAGCTGCTCGCCGTCCTCGACCGCGATCCGGTGGAGCACTACGCCCGGCTGATGCTCGGCCGCACCCTGGAGCGCCAGGGCCGCGCCGCCGAGGCCGCCCCTCACCTGCGCCTCGCCGCCGCCCTGGCCGGGGACTTCCCGCAGGGGGCCCGGGGGTAACGGGGGCCCTACGCCGTCAGCGACCTCAGGCGTCCGCTCGCCGCCGTCAGTGACCTGCCCCTGGCCGGGACCTCCGACCAGGGGCGCGTCCTCGCCTGGTCCAGCACGTCCCGTACGGTCCAGCGCCTCGCCGTCACCTCCGGGTCCGCCAGCTGGTCCCAGCTGATCGGGGTCGCGACCGGGGCGCCTTCCCTCGCCCGTACGGAGAACGGCGCCACGGCCGTCTGCGCGTAGCCGTTGCGCTGGATGTCCAGGTACAGGCGGCCGCCGCGCGCCCCCGTCCGTACCTCCGTCGTCAGCCGGTCCGGGTCGCGGGCCGCCAGCGTCTCCGCGACCTCGCCGGCGAACGCGCGCACCTCGTCGAAGCCGCTGCGCCCGTCCAGCGGGACGATCACGTGCAGCCCCCGGGAGCCGGTCGTCAACAGGACGCTGGGCAGCCGCAGTTCGGCGAGGAGTTCGCCGAGCTGGGTGGCCGCGCGCCGTACCGGCTCGAAGTCGTCCTCCGCCGGGTCCAGGTCGAAGACCAGCCGGTCGGGGGTGTCGGGACGGTCCGCGCGGGACGGCCAGCGGTGGAAGGACAGACACGCCTGGTCGGCGAGGAACACCAGCGTGGCGGTGTTGTCGCACACGGTGTGGGTGACCGTCCCGCCCTTCTTCGCCAGCTCGGTCCTGCGCACCCACTCCGGATAGCCGTCCGGGGTGTTCTTCTGCATGAAGCGGGGTCCGTCGAGTCCGTCCGGGTGCCGCTCCAGCATGAGCGGCCTGCCCTTCAACTCCGGCAGCATGTACGGCGCGACGGACCTGTAGTACTCCACCAGGTCCGCCTTCGTCAGGCCGGCGCCGTGGCCGGTGGCGGGGAACAGCACCTTCGCCGGGCGGTGGATCGGTACGGTCCTGTTCCCCGCCCGGACGGAATCCGTCTCCGCCGCGCGCGTCACCCCGACCACGTCCACTCCTCCACCTCCGGCAGGTCCGTGCCGTGCTCGCGGATCCACGCGTGGTGCCTGGTCCGTACGTCCGCCATGGCCTGGCGTACGGCGGCGGCCCGCACCCCCAGTCCCGGGACCCGGTCGATCACGTCCATGACCAGCCGGTACCGGTCGAGGTCGTTGCGTACCACCATGTCGAAGGGCGTGGTGGTGGTGCCCTCCTCCTTGTAGCCGCGCACATGGAGGTTGGCGTGGCCGGTACGGCGGTAGGCGAGGCGGTGGATCAGCCAGGGGTAGCCGTGGTACGCGAAGATCACCGGGCGGTCGGTGGTGAACACCGCGTCGTACTCGGAGTCCGTCATCCCGTGCGGGTGCTCCGAGTTGGGCAGCAGCCGGGCCATGTCGACCACGTTGACGACCCGCACGGTCAGCTCCGGCAGGTGCTGCCGCAGCAGGTCGGCGGCGGCCAGTGTCTCCTGCGTCGGTACGTCTCCGGCGCAGGCGAGCACGACGTCCGGCTCCCGGGTCCCGTCCTCCGTACCGGCCCACGGCCAGACCCCGGCGCCGCGCGCGCAGTGGGCCTTGGCCTCTTCGAGGGTGAGCCAGTCGAAGCTGGGCTGCTTGCCGGCCACGATCACGTTGACGTAGTCGCGGCTGCGCAGCGCGTGATCGGCCACGGAGAGCAGGGTGTTGGCGTCCGGCGGCAGGTAGACCCGTACCACCTCGGGGCTCTTGCTGAGGACGTGGTCGACGAAGCCGGGGTCCTGGTGGGAGAAGCCGTTGTGGTCCTGGCGCCAGACGTGCGACGTGAGCAGGTAGTTGAGGGACGCGACGGGACGGCGCCAGGGCAGCCGGCGCGAGGTCCGCAGCCATTTGATGTGCTGGTTGACCATCGAGTCGACGATGTGCGCGAACGCCTCGTAGCTGGAGAAGAGACCGTGACGGCCCGTCAGGAGGTAGCCCTCCAGCCATCCTTGGCACAGGTGCTCGGAGAGCACCTCCATCACGCGGCCGTCGTGCGCGAGATGTTCGTCGGTGTCGAGTGTCTGCGCCTGCCAGGCCTTGCCGGTGGCTTCGTACAGTGATTCGAGGCGGTTGGAGGCGGTCTCGTCCGGTCCGACGACCCGGAAGTTCCGCCGGTCGGTGGTGTCCTTCATGACGGATTCCAGCAACCCGCCCAGGACGCGGGTGGGTTCGTGCAGGACGGTGCCGGGCTTGTCGACCCGTACCGCGTGCTCCTCCAGCGCCGGGATCGGCAACTCTCGCAGCAGCAGGCCGCCGTTGGCGTGCGGGGTGGCGCCGAGCCGCCGGGTGCCCTCCGGTACGAACGCCAGCACCTCGGGGCGGGGGGCGCCCGTCGCGTCGAACAGTTCCTCCGGGCGGTACGAGCGCAGCCACGCCTCCAGTTGGGCGAGGTGGGCCGGGTTGGTCCGCACGCCGCCGAGCGGGACCTGGTGGGCGCGCCAGGTGCCTTCCACCGGCAGCCCGTCGACCTCGCGGGGGCCGGTCCAGCCCTTCGGGGTGCGGAGCACGATCATGGGCCAGCGCGGACGGTCGGTGGTGCCGTTCTCGCGCGCGTCCCGCTGGATCTCCGCGATGCGGTCCAGTGCGCGGTCCATGGCCGCGGCCATCGCGCGGTGGACGGCGAGGGGCTCGTCGCCGGTGACGTGGATCGGTTCGTGGCCGTATCCCCGCATCAGCTCGTCGAGTTCGGCCTCCGGGATGCGGGCGAGCACGGTGGGGTTGGCGATCTTGTATCCGTTGAGGTGCAGGATCGGCAGGACCGCGCCGTCGTGCACGGGGTCGAGGAACTTGTTGGAGTGCCAGGACCCGGCCAGCGGCCCCGTCTCCGCCTCGCCGTCCCCGATGACACACGCGACCAGCAACTCCGGGTTGTCGAAGGCCGCTCCGTACGCGTGCGCCAGCGAGTAGCCCAGCTCGCCGCCCTCGTGGATCGACCCCGGGGTCTCCGGGGCCACATGGCTCGGCACCCCGCCCGGGAAGGAGAACTGCCGGAACAGCCGGTCCATGCCCGCCCGGTCGCGGCTCACGTCCGGGTACGTCTCCGAGTACGTGCCCTCCAGCCAGGAGTTGGCCAGGACGGCCGGGCCGCCGTGCCCGGGTCCCCACACGCACAGCGCCGGCAGGTCCCGGTCCCTGATCACCCGGTTGAGGTGGGTGTGGACCAGGTTCAGCCCCGGGGACGTACCCCAGTGCCCCAGCAGCCGGGGCTTGATGTGCTCCGGCGCGAGCGGCTCCTGGAGCAGCGGGTTGCCCATCAGGTAGATCTGCCCCACGGCCAGGTAGTTGGCCGCCCGCCAGTGGGCGTCGAGGGCCGCCAGTTCCGAGGGGGTGAGGGCGGCGGGACCCGTCCCCTTGGTCGCCTTGCGGAGCATGTACGTCTCCCTGGTCTCCCCGGCCGTGGACCAGGGTCTCGCTTCCGGATCAGGAGGATCAGGCGGATCAGGCCGAGTGCCACACCGTGGTGATGTTGCAGAATTCGCGGATCCCGTGGCCCGACAGCTCGCGCCCGTAGCCGGAGCGCTTGACCCCGCCGAAGGGGAGGGCGGGGTGCGAGGCCGTCATGCCGTTGAAGAACACACCGCCCGCCTCCAGGTCCCGTACAAAACGGTCCACTTCCGCCTCGTCCTCGGTCCATACGTTCGAACTGAGCCCGAACGGGGTGTCGTTGGCGAGTGCCACCGCCTCGTCCAGGTCCGAGACCCGGTAGAGCGTGGCGACCGGGCCGAACGCCTCCTCGTGGTGGATCCGCATGGCGGTGGTGACGTCGGCGAGAACGGTGGGGGCGTAGAACCACCCGCCCTCGACCTCCGCCGGGCGCTGCCCGCCGCACAGGGCGGTCGCGCCCCGGCCCAGGGCGTCCTCGACCAGTTCCTCCAGGTCGGCGCGGCCCTGCTCGGAGGCGAGCGGGCCGACGTCGGTGGACTCGTCCAGCGGGTCCCCGACGGTCAGGTCGCGCATCCCGGCGGTGAAGCGGGCGGCGAAGGCGTCGTACACGTCCGCGTGCACGATGAAGCGCTTCGCGGCGATGCAGGACTGGCCGTTGTTCTGCACCCGGGCGGTCACGGCGGTTCTGGCGGCCCGTTCGATGTCCGCCGACGGCATGACGATGTACGGGTCGCTGCCGCCCAGCTCCAGGACCGTCCGCTTCACCTCGTCACCGGCGACGGCGGCGACGGCGCGGCCCGCCGGCTCGCTGCCCGTGAGGGTCGCGGCGGCCACGCGGGGGTCGCGCAGGATGTCCTCGATCGCGCCGGAGCCGACCAGCAGCGTCTGGAAGCAGCCCTGCGGGAAGCCGGCCCTGCTGAACAGGTCTTCCAGGTACAGCGCGGTCTGCGGCACGTTCGAGGCGTGCTTGAGGAGGCCGACGTTGCCCGCCATGAGGGCCGGCGCGGCGAACCGTACGACCTGCCAGAGCGGGAAGTTCCACGGCATGACCGCGAGCACCACCCCGAGGGGGCGGTAGTGGACACGGGCCCGGGAGGCGCCGGAGTCCTTCACGTCGGCGTCGGACGGGTGCTCGTCGGCGAGCAGTTCCTCGGCGTGCTCCGCGTACCACCGCATCGCCTTCACGCACTTGAGCGCCTCCGCGCGGGCGGCCGCGACCGGCTTGCCCATCTCGGTGGTCATGGTGCGGGCGATGTCGGGCGCGTCCTGCTCCAGCAGGTCGGCGGCGCGGTTCAGCAGCCGGGCCCGTTCGCCGAATCCGGTCAGGCGGTACTGCCGGAAGGCGGCGTCGGCGGCGGCGACGCGCCGCTCGATCTCCTCGGCTCCCAGCGCGTCGAAGGTCTTGAGCGTCTCTCCGCTGGTGGGATTCACCGTCGCGATGGGCATGGGGCCATTCCTCCTCGGTTCGACAGTCCGACCCTTCCGCGACCTGCCCGCGCCCGCAACACGGGAGACGGGGGCACAGCGGGCCCGGGACGCGGCGCGGGCCGGGGTCCTGGGCGCGCGTCGGGGGTTCGGGGCCGGGTTCAGGGGCGGGCGGGGCTCAGGGGCGGCGCGACCGGCCCGGTCCCGACTGCTGCGTGGCGCGGGCCGGGGCCGTCTGGGGCGTCCTGCGCCGGTCGCTCCTGCGCCGCATCCTGCGCCGCTCCTCCTCGTCCGTACCGCCCCAGACGCCGGAGGTACGGCCGGTCTCCAGCGCCCATTCGAGGCACTCGCGCTCCACGGGGCAGCGGTGGCACACCTCCTTGGCGCGCCGGGCCTGTTCGGCGGCGGGGCCGGATTCGCCCACCGGGAAGAACAGCTCGGGGTCGGCGTCGACGCAGGCCGCTTGACGCAGCCACGCCCAGGTGTCCGTATCGGGGCCGATGCTCAGGGGTTCCGTAGGCAGCCGCACAGTCGATCGTTCCTTTCGCTCGGTGGGCGGTGGGGGTCTCTCTGTCTGCGCGTACCCCTCACCCCGCTGCGAAACGGAGACTGCGCTTCTGTTTCCCGGGACCGGCGTTTTTCCGGATGGTCCTACGGCTTCCCGCCCGGTGCGCCCGGACCGTGGGGACCGCCCGGTCCGACCGGCACCTTGGCCAGTTCGGGCGACGACGATTCGAGCGGTACGGTCCACGCCCTGACCAGTCCCAGCTGCACGGCCTGGCGGGGCAGCACCGCGTCGAGCAGCCAGTCGGCGGCGACCCGCACCCGGTTCCCCGGCATGGCCGCCAGGTGGTAGCCGCGCGTCACGGCGCCCGCGACGGGACCCGACAGCGGCACGCCGAGCGGGTTGGCCGCCGCCTTGACCCCGCCGAGGTCCACCACGAAACCCAGGTCGTGGTGGCTGTACGCCTCGGCCCCGCCGTAGCCGAGGGAGGCGGCGACGTTGCGCCCCGCCACCTTCCCCTGGCGGCTCGCGTGCTGGGCCGTCATCGGCGTGTACTCCCCCGGCCTCGTGAGGTCCGGTACGGCGGCGGCGTCACCGCACGCGAACACCTCGGGATGTCCCGGCACGTTGAGGCGCGGGTCGACCACGAGACGGCCCCGCTCGACGGGCAGTCCGACCCCGGACACCAGGGGGTCGGGCCGGACGCCCACACACCACACCAGCGTGCGGGTCTCGACGGACTCACCGGTGTCCAGGGTGACTCCGGTCGGCGTCGCCTCCTTCACGGACGTCTTGGTCCGTACGTCCACCCCACGGTCGCGCAACACGCGGTCGGCGGTGGCGGAGAGCCTGCGGTCGAGTTCCGGGAGCACCCGGGGCGCCACGTCCAGGAGCATCCAGCGGGGTTTCTCGCCCCTGCTCCACCGGCGCTGCTTGCGCATCAGGGCGTCCGTGAAGAGCTTGCCCTGGGCGGCGACCTCGGTGCCGGTGTAACCGGCCCCGACCACCACGAAGGTGGAGCGCGCCGCGGCCTCGTCCGGGTCGGCCGTGGTCGCGGCCAGCTCGATCTGGCGGGTGATGTGGTCGCGCAGGTAGAGCGCCTCCGGCAGGCCCCGGAAACCGTGCGCGTACTCGGCGACGCCGGGGATCGGCAGCAGCTTGTTGACACTGCCGACGGCGAGGACGAGCCGGTCGTACGTCAGCTCGCCCCGCGCGCCCTCCGGGCCGGTGTACGTCACCCGGTGGCCCTCCAGGTCGACGTTGTCGGCCTCGCCGAGGACGAGCCGCACCCGCGGCAGCGTTCCGGTGAGGGAGACCGTCACCCGGCGGGCCTCCAGGACGCCCACCGCCACCTGGGGCAGGAGGGGGAGGTACAGGAAGTAGTCGGTGGGGTTGAGCAGGACGATGTCGGCGGCGCCCCGGACCTTGTGGCAGACGGTGCGGGCGGCCTCGTAGCCGGCGAAGCCGGCTCCGACGATGACAATGCGTTCTCGGCTCACGTTCGACTCCGAACAGTCACAAATCGGGACGTACCGTCGGACTGGTCACGTGCCCGCCACCGGCGCCGACAAACACCGGAGGCGTCCGCAGAACCCTCTCCACAGCCCTCGACAGGGCCTTTCACCTGCCGTTTGACACGGCAGTGATTGGTGGGAGGGTGGGGGTGAAGAGGACAGCGTGAGCATCACGCGAACTGCCGCTTGCCGAGGCCGCCGAGGGGTACGGGGAGGTGGGTCCTGTCCGCCGGGCAGGGTCCGGAGGCCGTACAGGACGGCAAAACACCCGCTAGGGCGTGAGGAGACCGACGTGAGCGGCGACGGAGGCGAGACGATGGGCGACGAGGTGTACCAGCCCGACCACGACGACGGTGACGGGGTGTTCGAGGACGAGGGCATCCTCGATCCCGAGGACACGTTGGTGGACCGCGGGTCCGACCCCTTCGACGAGGGCTGGTCGCCGCCCGAGCGGCCGCTCGCTGTGGACCACGCCGGGACGACCGCCTCCGAGCAGCTCGCGGGCGAGTCGCTGGACCAGCGCCTCGCCGAGGAGATCCCCGAGCGCGGGGTCCCGTTCGGGGACGGCATCGGCGATCTGGCCTACGGCGAGGGCGAGCTGGTGGACGACGAGGTCGGCGACGGCCGGTCCGGGCGGCTGGTGGCGCCGGACGAGGGCGCGCACGAGGACGCCGAGAACGACATGGTCGCCAGCGACGTCGGCATCGACGGCGCGGCCGCCTCGGCGGAGGAGGCCGCGGTGCATCTGGTGCCGGAGGAGGACGACGAGCCCGAGGCGTACGAGTAGGGCGGTGCCGGCTCGGGGCCGTACCGGCCGGGACCGTACCGGCTGCGCGTACTGGCCTGGACCGTACGAAGGCGGTCGTACGAGCCCTCGTTCCAAGGGCAGCCCGCGTTCAGACCAGGGCCGCCACGGAGGATGCGTGGGCCAGGGCGGGCGGGCCGAACGGCACCGGTTCGGGAACGGGTACGCGGCGCAGCTCGGCCGCACCGACACCGGTGACCGGGATCCGGGGCACGCGGAAGATGTCCTGCGGGGACTCGACGCTCCTGGTGAACCAGATGACCTTGCCGCCGGCCGTGGGGCAGGTCCCCCAGCTGTCGCTCAGCGCGGCGACGCGCGCGAGCCCTCCGCCGTGGGCGGTGAGCAGCCGGGGCAGGCGGGGGCCGTTGTCCTCCACCGAGGCCGTGAGATGGCGTCCGCGCCAGCGCAGTTCCACCACACACGTGGGGGCGTGCCCGACGTGCCGGTGGACGTTGGCCATGAGTTCGCCGAGACCCTCGCAGACGGGGTCGACGTGCAGGTCGAGTTTCCAGTGCCTGAGGTGGGCGGCGACGATGCGCCGCAGCTGGGAGAGACGTTCCGGAGAGGCGTGCAATTCCACCGTGTACCGCCGGCCGTCGTGCCGGTCGAGTGGAACTGTCATGTCGGGGCTCCTCACAGAGAGGCCCTCATGCTTCACCACGTTGTACCAACGACCCCCGAGTACGAAGCGTGAGCGGCAGTCACTTCTGGGTCAAGACCAGATTGCCGCCGCCGCGCCGGACGCGCAACACGAACGGCGGACGGCCGTACGGGAAGAAGGTGCGGGCGACCGTACGGGAACAGGGCACGCCGACGGGCGGGTCCCCGCGCACTCGCGGGGACCGGCCGTGTTGCGGGTGCGTCCGCCCGGCTACCTGCTCTCCAGGCGGAGCTGGACCTCTTCCTCCTGGTCCCCGGAGGCCGTACCGACGATCCGTACGGAGAAGGCGGCGGTCAGGGCCCTGCGCAGGCTGTCCACATCGGTGTAGGCGCCCTGGAGGGTGGCGCTGACGGGTGCGGACAGCCGCGCGGCGGCCGGCTCGTCGCGTACGTCGGACGCGTCGAAGGTGGCGGTCCACACGGCCGGCCTGCCGCCGGTGGCCGGCCGTGGTACGTCGTCGGCCGGCCGGTCGGACCCGAACGCCGTCCTGAGCGCGGAGAACACCGTGTGCGCGTCGTCCTGGTCCTGTCCGCTGAGTGCCACGACGACCTGCGCCGCCGGCTGATCCGCAGTCTTCACCTGAAATCGCCCTCTCTCCGTGTCCGCTCCCCGTCTTCCCCCCGACACCCCCTGCCCTCCTCTGCCTCGTTCAGCCGCCGAACTCGGGCACGAAGGTGGCGTTGAACGCCTTGAGGTCGCCGGGGTTCCGGCTGGTGATGAGGGTGTTGGGCCCGGAGGTGCAGACCTGGACCTGTTCGTCGACCCAGGTGGCCCCCGCGTTGCGGAGGTCCGTCCGAAGGCTGGGCCAGGACGTCAGCGTCCTGCCCCGTACGACATCGGCCTCCACGAGCGTCCACGGGGCGTGGCAGATCGCGGCCACCGGCTTGCCCGCGTCGAAGAAGCTCTTCACGAACGCGACGGCGCCGGCGTCCGTGCGCAGGGCGTCCGGATTGGCCACGCCGCCGGGCAGCACGAGTCCGTCGTAGTCGGCCACCGAGGCCTCGGAGACGGTCAGGTCGACGGGGAAGGTGGCCGCCTTGTCGAGGTGGTCGAACGTCTGTACCTGGCCGGGTTCCGTCGAGATGAGCACGCGTTCGCCGCCCGCTTCGCCGACGGCCTGCCAGGGTTCGGTGAGTTCCACCCGCTCCACGCCTTCGGGAGCCACGAGAAATGCCACACGCATGAGGTACACGTCCCTTCGTCTTCACCGGAGCGATGTCTCGCGCCTGCCCGCAGGCGCTCTCCTCACACAGGAGGCGCGGGCAGGCGCGGAGGAGTCCCGCGAGCGGGAAGAAGTCCCGCAAGACGAGTCTGGTGGACGCGGGCCGATCAGGCGCGTCGAGCGGCCGGCCGTGCCGAGGGGGCCATGCGATGGCCGGGCTGGAGCGGCGGGAGTGCGCCGGCGGAGGGCCTGCGCGCGCCGTACGGGCCGGCGGTCTGGACCGGGAGGGGGAGGACGGGCGGCGGGCCCGGTACGGCGACGGGGACCGTGACCGGAGCGGTGGCGGGGGCCGTGGCCGGGGCGGCCAGCTGGGGGTCGACGGTGAGGGCGGTGACGCCGAGCGGCTCGGTGAGGGCGCGCACCGCGTGCTCCGAGAGCTTGATCCAGGACTGCTGGGGGCCCAGGGTCGCGGCCAGTCCGGTCGCGGTGGTGAAGGCGACCGCCGTCCGGGCGCCGAGGGCGGTACGGAAGAGGCGGACGCTGAAGCCTGCGGATCCCGGCCGGACCGGGACGAACAACGTTCCGGCCGGGGTCGGATGTGAAGGCTCCGGATCCTCGCTGTTCTGATGCTCCGACATGGTGTCGCTCCTGAGGACAGAATGACTGCCCCGGTCCGCGGGTCGGGAGCGGGGCATACCAGAGATGGTATGCCCGTACGGCACGCTCCGGCCCCGGTCGCTGACGCGGCCTTGATCCACCGCGGCCTTCTCCTGACGCGGGCTTGACGGCCCGAGGATCACTCCTGGCCGCGGGAGACCCGTGCCTCGACCGTGCCGCGCCCGACCGGGCCGCCGCAGTGACGGCAGACGTGGTCGACCTCCAGGCGGTGTCCGCACGTGTGGCGGAGCGTCAACGCCGGTTCCTCCACTTCCTCCACGGCCCACTTGTCGCCCCACTGGAAGAGCGAGAGCAGCACCGGGTGCAGCTCCCGGCCGGCTTCGGTGAGGTGGTACTCGTAGCGCGGCGGGTGCTCGCTGTACTGCCGCCGTTCGATCACACCGGCGGCTTCGAGCTTGCGCAGGCGGTCGGCGAGGATGTCGCGGGAGGCGCCGGTGTATCCGGCGATGCGCCCGAAGCGGTGGACGCCGTATCCCATCTCGCGGATGGCCAGCAGGGACCAGCGCTCGCCCAGGACGTCGAGCGAGGCGGCGAGCGAGCAGGGCCGCACGGCGAGGGGCTGGCGCGCCATGAGGGACATCCCGCCGCCGGGCTCCCCGGCGGCGGCCGCCTCGTTCCCGGGCTCTTCCGCTGTTACGGACCCCGTCCCGGCCCCTGTCCCCGACCCGTCCTTCGTCTCCATGCCCTCCACCCTAACCGGTGGTTGGTTGTCTTTTCCAACAGACCACTGCTAGCTTCCACCAGGTAAGTTGGAAATCACAACAGACTCTGTGAGGGGTCCCCCATGTCCACTCCCCCGTCCGTCCCCGACGAGCAGGCCGCGGCGAAACGGCATGCCCTGCGGGTGCTGGCCCTGGGCAGCCTCGGTGTGTTCGTGGTGTTCCTCGACACGACGATCGTGAATGTCGCCTTCGAGACGATCAGCCGCGGCTTCGACACCACGACCGGGCATCTCGCGTGGGTCCTCAACGCCTACAGCCTGGTCTTCGCGGCCATGCTGATCCCGGCGGGACGCCTGGCCGACCGGTACGGGCGCAAGCGGATCTTCCTCATAGGGCTCGCCGGGTTCGCCGCGATGAGCGCCCTCTGCGGGCTCGCGCCGGACGCCGGGTTCCTGATCGCCGCCCGGGCCCTGCAAGCCGTCTTCGCGGCGCTGGTCGTACCGACCTCGATCGCGCTGATCCTGCCCGAGTTCCCCGCCGAGCGGCGGCATGTGGCGGTCGGCACGTGGGGCGCGATGGGCGCGGCGGCGGCCGCCCTCGGCCCCACCATCGGCGCGCTCCTCACCGAGTACGCGTCCTGGCGGTGGATCTTCCTGGTGAACGTCCCGATCTGCGCCGTCATGATCTTCTTCGGGGCCCGGCTGCTGCGCGAGTCCCGCGACCCGCAGGCCTCGGGCATCCCGGACCCGTTCGGTGTGGTCCTGGTCGCGGCCGTCCCGGCGCTGCTCAGCTTCGCCATCATCGAAGGGCCGTCCCGGGGCTGGTCCGACCCCTGGGTGATCGCGGGCTTCGTCCTCTCGGCGGCCCTGCTGCCGGTGTTCGTACGGCGCTCCGCCACGGCGGCCCGGCCTGTGATGGACCTGGCGCTGTTCAAGGTCCGGCAGTTCCGCCTGGTCAACGCGGCGACCCTGCTGTTCGCCACGGCTTTCTACGGCATGCTGCTCAGCAACATCATCTTCCTCCAGACCGAGTGGCACTACTCCGTCCTGCGGGCCGCGCTGGCCAGCACACCGGGACCGCTGGTGGTCACCCTGATCGCCCGGTCCGCGAGCAAGCTGGCGGGCTCGATCGGGTACCGCCCCGTGCTGCTCGCGGGAGCCGTCAGCTGGGCCGCCGGCTCGGCCACCTTCGCGCTCGCGGTCACCTCGTCGCCGCACTGGGCGGCGGCCTGGCTGCCGGCGAGCGTGCTCATCGGGATCGGCATCGGGCTGACGCTCCCGGTGCAGTCCGGGGCGGCCGTCGCCTCGCTCCCCCCGGAGCGGTACGGACTGGGCTCGGCCATCAACGCCAGCTTCCGCCAGCTCGGGGCGGTCCTCGGGATCAGTGTGTTCGTCGCCGTCCTCGGCGCCCCGGGCCCGGCGTCGGGCGTCGGCGCCTTCCACCGGACCTGGTGGGTGTTCGCCGCCATCGGCCTCGCGGCCGGCGCGGTCCTGCTGGTCCCCCGGCTCGGGCGCCGCGCTGCGGCCGAGGAGGCCCCGGCGGAGCCCGTCGCGGTCTAGAGCCTGTCCGTCAGCCGCCGGGCGGGGCCCTATGGGCGCCCGCCCGGCAGGGGCGGCGCGTCGGACGCGGTCGCCCTGCGGAGACGTACGGTCAGCAACGTGCCCTGGCGGCGCAGCCGTTGCAGGGGCGTGGGCGGCAACTCGCGGGCCGCGCCGCGCGCGTAGTACCGCTCGACGTAGAACTGACCCGCCGACAGCACACTGGTGACGGCGATGTACCAGATGGTCGCCACCATCAGCAGAGGGATGACCTGGTAGGTGCGGTTGTAGATCAACTGCACGGAGAACAGCAGGTCCTGCACGGCGAGGACGCTGACGATACTGGTGCCCTTGAGGGTGCCGATGAGCATGTTGCCCGCGGTGGGCACGATCGACCGCATCGCCTGCGGTACGACGATCCGGCGCAGCACCCGCCACCGTCCGAGGCCCAGCGAGGCGGCGGCCTCGGTCTGGCCCGCGTCGACGGACAGGATGCCGCCCCGCACCACTTCGGCGGCGTACGCGGCCTCGTGCAGGGTGAGCCCGATCAGCGCGGTGAGACTGGCGCCGAAGAGGTTCACGGTCTTGACGGTGAGGAATTCGGGGCCGAACGGGATGCCGAGGCCCAGCGTCGGGTAGAGCGCGCCGATGTTGAACCAGAACAGCAGCTGCACCAGGAGCGGGGTGGAGCGGAAGATCCACACGTACCCCCAACTGATCGTGCGCAGCACGGGGTTGGCGGACAGCCGCAGGACGGCGAAGACCGTGCCGATGAGGAATCCGAGGACCATCACGGCAGCGGTCAGCCAGAGTGTGAGCACCAGCCCGTCCAGGACGGCCGGGGTGGTGAAGTACTCGCCCACCACGGACCACTGGAACCGCCGGTTGCGGACGACCGAGTTGACGACCATGGCGAGGGCCAGCAGGGCCACGACGGCGGAGAGCCACCGGCCGACGTGGCGGCGGGGCACGATGCGGGTGAGGTCGCCGGCGGACGGGGGGATGTCCGCGCGGCGCGGCGAGGAGGCGCCGGCCGCGGGCAGGACGTCGGGGGAGACGGACATGGAGGGGCTCCACGGGAGAGGTGGTCGGCGGTGGCCAGCGGGTGTCGTCACGCGCACCGCGTCCCTCAACACGGCCGTCACGCCCCGGTGTTCCCACCGGGCCGTCATCCCTTCGATCGTACGTGCGGAAACAGGAGGTCTGTCAAGAAGTCCTTTTCCGCCCGGCCGCGGCCCGACCACAGTACGAACGCCGGTTGACTTCCCCGGACCCGCCATGCTCAATTGGCTCCATGCAGAAGCAGCTGCCGTTGGTCACCCGCGGACACATCGACTTCGGTCGAGTGTGGTCCGCCTCTTGTTGCGCCTGACCCGGCAGCGGGCCGCCTGACCGGCCCCTCCCTCCCTCGGTGACCCCCTCGCGGGCCGAGACTCCTCTCCTCACCGGGCGCGCGCTGCCGTCGACCCCGTCGTACCCCTGACGCACGTCACGCCTCGTCACGTCATCACGTCGTCGCGCCAGTCCGGTTCTCACCTGCTCGGTGCCACCCTGTCGGGTCCCTCCCTGCTCCGGTTCCGCTCCCGCGGCCCTGAGGCATGACCACGACCGGTCTCTCCCAGCTTCTCTTCTGTACGAAAGGTCCGCCATGCCTGTGGAGTTCCTCGGGATAGCCGCCACCCACGACGGTTCGGAGACACATCCGCGCTCCGGTGCCTCGTTCGACAAGGACTACACACTCAAGCTCGCACGGGCCCACGAGGACCATGGCTGGGACCGGGTGCTGTTCGCGTACGGGTCGGGCTCACCGGACCCCGCCCCGGCCGCCGCGTACATCGCCGCGCACCTCGACAAGCTCCAACTCCTGCTGGCGCACCGGCCGAACGTGTCGTACCCGACGTTCGCCGCGAAGACGTTCGCCACCCTGGACCGGATCAGTGACGGCCGGCTGACGGTCCACTTCATCACCGGGGGCAGCGACCAGGAGCAGGGGCGCGAGGGCGACACGCTCACCAAGGACCAGCGGTACTCCCGCACCCGCGAGTACATCGAGATCGTCAAGCGGATCTGGACCTCGCACGAGCCCTTCGACCACGAGGGCGAGCACTACCGGTTCCACGACTTCGTGAGCGACGTCTTCCCGGTCCAACAGCCGCGTCCCGGCGTCTCGTTCGGCGGTTCGTCCGACGCGGCCTACGCCGCCGGGGGCGCCGAGGCGGACATCTACTGCCTGTGGGGCGAGCCGCTGGCGAGGACCGCCGAGCAGATCGAGGCCGTGAAGGCCGCGACGCGCGCCGCCGGCCGTACGACCCCGCCCCGGATCCAGGTCGCGTTCCGGCCGATCATCGCCCCGACGGAGGAGCTCGCCTGGGAGAAGGCGCACCGCACGGTGGCCGCCATCAACGCCCGCAAGGAGCGCGGGGACGCGGTGGTCAGGCGCGGCGGCGGGCGGGGAGCGCCGGAGAACACCGGCTCGCGGCGGCTGCTCGCGATCGCGGAGGCCGGCGAGCGGTACGACCGCGCGCTGTGGACGCCGACCGCCGCCGCCACGGGCGGGGCGGGCAACTCCAACGCCCTGGTCGGCACACCGGAGACGGTCGCCCAGGCGCTGCTCGACTACTACGACCTCGGGGTGGACATCCTCTCGGCCCGTGGCTACGACCTGCTGGGCGACGCGATCGACTTCGGGCGCCACGTGATCCCGCTGGTGCGCGAAGAGGTCGCCAAGCGGGACGCGGAGAAGACCGCGCGGGACGCGCGCGCCGAGCACACCGACGCGAGCGCCGCGAGCGGCCCGCGGAGACTGGCGGAGGCCGGACGATGACCTCCGTCGCCGAACCGGGCGGGCTGACCTGGGTCACGGCCGCCGTCACGGACCCGCTCGCCCGGCCGATGCTGCGGGAGCTGGGGGACGAGTACTCCGCGCGGTACGGCAAGGACGCGCACGCCGAGATGGCCCGCTACCCGGCGGCGGAGTTCGACCCGCCGCACGGGGTGCTGCTGCTGTTGCTGGAGCGGGGTGAGGCGGTCGCCGGAGGCGCGTTCCGCCGCTACGACCCGGCGACGGCGGAGCTGAAGCGCATCTGGACCCACTCCGCCCACCGGCGGCGCGGGCTGGCCCGGCGGGTCGTCGCCGAGCTGGAGCGGATCGCCGCCGCGCGGGGCTACCGGCGGGTCCACCTCACCACCGGGCCGCGCCAGCCCGAGGCCAAGGGCCTCTACCTGCGGACCGGTTACACACCGCTGTTCGACACGACGGCCGACCCGGAGACCATCGGGCCGCTCCCGTTCGAGAAACACCTCGCTCCGTCGAGGGGAAAGAGATGAAACCCGTGCGCGCTCAGGTATCCGCCGTCCTCGCGGCCCTTCTGCTGCTGCCCGCCCTGGCCGCCTGTGGTACGGACGACACGTCCGGCAAGGAGTCGGCGGCCGCCGCGTCCCCCGCGCCGTCGGGTGACGTGGTCGCCGCGCTCAAGAAGGACGACGCGCTGGCGAAGCTGCTGCCCGCGGACGTCCGCGAGCGGGGCACCATCAAGATCGCCTCGTCGGTGGGAGCCGCGCCCAGCGCCTACTTCCCCGACGCGACGGGGAAGAAGCCGGTCGGCCTGGACATCGACATCGCCGACGGGGTCGCCAAGATCCTGGGGCTGAGGCTGGAGCGCGAGGAGGCCAGCTTTGAAGCGATTCTGCCCGCGCTCGGCAGTGGCAAGTACGACGTGGGGACCGGCAACTTCGGTGTGACGGACGAGCGCCGCAAGACGATCGACTTCGTCACGTACATCAACGACGGCCAGGGCTTCGCGGTCAGCAAGAACGACACGACCACCCAGAAGGTCACCAAGCTCGACGAACTCTGCGGCAAGACCGTCGGAGTCGGGGCGGGCACCACCTTCGAGGCGACGCTGAACGCGAACAAATCGGTCTGCGCGCAGGCGGGCAAAAAGCCGTACACGGTCAAGGTCTACTCGGACACCGGCGCCGTCCTCACCAGCCTCCAGCAGGGCCGGATCGACATCGTCATGTCGACCATCAACGGGCTCCGCTACCAGGCGGCCCAGCCGGCCGCGGGCGTCAAGTTCCTCGGTGAGTTCCACCGGCTCGACGTGGGATTCGCTTTCAAGAAGGGCTCCGCGCTGCTCCCCGCGTTCGAGGGCGCGGTCAACGAACTGATCGCCGACGGCACGTACCAGAAGATCCTCGCGCGGTGGGGCACCCAGGACTCCGCGATCGAGAAGTCCGAGATCAGTCCCCCCGAGAAGAAGTAGCGGCAGGAGCGCCCACCATGGAAACCGCCACCGGCACCGCGCAGGCCGCGCCGCCGCCAGGCCCTCTCGTACCACCAGGAACCGTTCCGGACGGCGAGGAGCTCGCCACTCTGGAAGTGGTGCCCGCCCGCCACTACTGGCGATGGGCCGCGGGGATCGCCGCCCTCGTCGTCGTCGCCCAGTTCGTCCACGGCCTGGCCACCAACCCGGGCTGGGACTGGCACACGTTCTCGCTCTACCTGACGGCCGACAGCGTGCTGAAGGCCGTCTGGGTGACCCTCCAACTCACCGCGTACGGCACGGTGCTGGGCTTCGCGCTCGGGATCGTCCTGGCCTTCATGCGGCTGTCGCGCAGCGCGATCCTCCAGACGGTCGCCTGGACGTACATCTGGGCCTTCCGGTCCATCCCGCTCATCGTGCAGCTGCTGTTCTGGTTCAACCTCGCCTATCTGTACAAGGAGCTGGGCGTCGGGATCCCGTTCGGTCCCGTGCTGTGGAGCTTCGACACACTGAATCTGGTCGGCGCCCTCTCGGCCGCCGTCATCGGTCTGGCGCTGCACCAGGCCGCGTACGCCGCCGAGATCGTGCGCGGCGGGATCATCTCCGTGGACGGCGGGCAGCTGGAGGCCGCCGCCGCGCTGGGCATCCCCCGGCTGCGGCAGCTGCGCAGGATCCTGCTCCCGCAGGCGATGCGGGGCATCCTGCCCAACGCCGCCAACGAGGTCATCTCCCTGTTCAAGGGCACGTCGATCGTGTCCGTGATGGCCATCGGCGAGCTGTTCTACCAGGTGCAGGTGATCTACGGCCGCAACGGGCGTGTGGTGCCCCTGCTGATGGTCGCCACCGCCTGGTACATCCTGCTGACCACCCTGCTGTCCGTCGTCCAGTACTACGTGGAGCGGCACTTCGCGCGGGGCCACGAACGCACTCCCCCGCCCACCCCGCTCCAGCGTGCCCGCACGTTCGTCCTCAAGCTGCGGGCCACCGCCGCCACCGGAGGTTTCCCGCGATGAGCGACAACGACACCACAACGGTGGGCTTGGGCAAGGGCCCGGGCGCCGAGCGGCCCGACGGCGGCCTGATGGTCGACGTGCGCGGAGTCCACAAGAACTTCGGCACCCTCGAAGTACTGCGCGGGGTCGACCTCCAGGTCCGCACCGGCGAGGTGACCGTGGTGCTCGGCCCGTCCGGCTCGGGGAAGTCGACGCTGCTGCGCAGCATCAACCACCTGGAGAAGCTCAACAAGGGCTACATCAGCATCGACGGCGAGCTGATCGGCTACCGCAGGGCCGGCAACAAGCTGCACGAGCTCAAGGAGCGCGAGGTGCTCAAGCAGCGCCTCCACATCGGGTTCGTCTTCCAGAACTTCAACCTCTTCCCCCACCTGACCGTGGTGGAGAACATCATCGAGGCCCCCGTCTCGGCGCTGCGCGTCCCGCGCAAGCAGGCCCTCGAACAGGCCCGGGTGCTGCTGGAGCGGGTCGGGCTCGCCGACAAGACCGACGTGTACCCGCGGCAGCTGTCCGGCGGCCAGCAGCAGCGGGTGGCCATCGCCCGCGCCCTGGCGCTGGAGCCGAAGGTGCTGCTCTTCGACGAGCCCACCTCGGCGCTCGACCCCGAACTGGTGGGCGAGGTCCTCGACGTCATCAAGGACCTGGCCCGGTCGGGCACCACCATGATCGTCGTCACCCATGAGATCGGCTTCGCCCGTGAGGTCGCGGACACCGTCGTCTTCATGGACGGCGGAGTGATCGTCGAGCAGGGCACACCGGCGGAGGTGCTCGACCGGCCCCGGCACGAGCGCACCAAGGCGTTCCTGTCGAAGGTCCTCTGACCTCTTCCGTACGTCCCACCTCACCGTCCTCCCCTCCCCCTTCTTCGTCAACGTCCCCGTCAAGGAGCCCACCGTGTCGCCCCGTCGCGCCTTTCGTCCCGCCGCCGCCCTGCTCGGCCTCGTCACCGCCCTCACCCTCACCGCCTGCGGCGACCCCGCCGACGACACCGTGAGCAACGCCGCGCCAGCCGCGAAGGGCGCCAAGAAGGCCGAGTTCGACCTGAGTCCGAACCAGAAGCGCCTCACCACCCCCAAGGTCGACGCCGTCGCCGCCCTCCTGCCCGCCGCCGTCCGCGAGCGCGGCACGCTGGAGGTCGTCAACTCGGCGGGCTCCGCGCCGCCACTCGACTTCTACGCCACCGACGACAAGACCGTGATCGGCGTGGAGACCGACATCTCCTCGCTGATAGCCGACGTGCTGGGGCTCAAGCTGCGGTCCCACACGGTCGACTGGGCGAACATCTTCGTCGGGCTCGACAGTGGCAAGTACGACCTCGGCGTCAGCAACATCACCGTCACCGAGGAGCGCAAGGAGAAGTACGACTTCGCCACCTACCGGCTGGACAACCTCGCGTTCGAGGCCAAGAAGGGCTCGGGCTGGAAGGTCGAGGGCCCCAAGGACGTGGCGGGGAAGACGATCGGGGTCAGCTCCGGCACCAACCAGGAGAAACTGCTGGTCGGTTGGAGCGAGGAGAACGTGAAGAAGGGCCTCAAGGCCACCGACATCAAGTACTACCAGAACGCCACCGACTACTACCTGGCGCTGGGTTCGGGCCGCCTGGACGCCTACCTCGGCCCGAACCCGGTCGCCGCGTACCACTCCGCCTCCACCGGCCAGACGGAGGTCATCGGCACCTACTCCGGTGGCGGGGCCGAGGTCCAGGGCAAGATCGCGGCCACCACGAAGAAGGACAACGGCCTGATCAAGGCGGTGCATGAAGCCCTCAACACCGTGATCAAGAACGGCAGTTACGGAAAGGTCCTCAAGCGCTGGGGCCTCTCCAACGAGGCCGTGACGTCCTCGGAGCTCAACCCGCCGGGACTGCCGAAGACCAACCAGTGACGAGTGGTGAGTGACCACCGGCCGGGGGGGTGACCACCGGCCGGCGGGCGTACCGGCCGGCGGCCCCACCCGGCCGGTCTCAGCCCAGCTGCCCCGTGCCCGTGCCCGGCGAACCCGCCGGACACGGGCACCGCGCGTGGTACTTGAGGGCGATGGCCGCCAGGTCCAGATGCGCGCCGAAGGCGGGCCGCGCCGCCAGCCGGCGGGCGTAGTCCCACAGGCGCGGATAGTGCGCGACACACCGCGCCGCCACGGTGTCCAGGTGTGGCCGGTGCACGGTGTCCAGATACACCAGCGCCACCCACAGCTGGACGTCGGCGGCGGTCGGCGCGTCACCGCCCAGTGCGAAGTCCCTCCCCTCCATGCGCTGTTCGAGCGTGTCCAGCGCGGCGAAGAGCGTGCGCAGGGCGCGGTCCCGGTCCTCGGGCGCCGTGTCGGGGCGCCCGGCGATCCCCGCGTTCACACCGATGTCCCGCTCGCACAGGAGGGCGACGGCGTCGATCTCTTCCTCCGTGCCGCGCGGGCGCAGTTCGGGACCCGAGCCCCCGAACCGTACCGACAGGTCCCGCAGGATGTCCGGGACGTACGTGCTGACGATCCGCCCCGTCCAGCCGTCGCTGAGCACGGGTGCGGCGGCCGGCCCCGGGTGGTGGTGCGAGGTGGCCTCGTACAGCGGGAGCAGCGCCTCGTACCCGCCGCCGGGACCGTCGGGCACGGCGGGGAGCAGGGTCACGGGAAGGGTGTCGCCGAGATCGAGCAGGCTGTGGGTGACGGCGATCTCCAGACAGGTGGGACAGGCCGGGGACAGGTGGAGGCGGTAGCGGCGCGGCACGGCGTAGTGGCCGCTGCGCGCGTCGCAGCCGATCCTGCCGCGGATGGAGGGTGCGACGGCGGGGGTGATGAGGGACATGCGTCTCCCTGCGGTGGATGCGTACGGACGGACGGACGCTCACGACACGCGCGGGGCAGGGCGGACCACGGGCCGGGCACGCGGGCGCGGGAGAGCGCGGCGCGTGGTGCTACCGGTCGGAGGAGGGCGTGCCTGTGCCGTGTCGGCTCGGAGGATTACGCGGCGGAACAGACACGGAGCAGGTCGATGTGGCGACGGGAGGTCAGCAGGGGCAGCGATCGGGCCGTACCGGCCCCACGATCGATGTCCAGCCCCGAACGACCCATTTGTGCCTACCCGTTCGCTAGATGCCCACAGTCGAGTGTCCGGCCGCCCACGGGCTCCGTCAAGGGTGCCCGCGCCTCTCGGGGGGACCGTCTCGCATGGTGAGAGCGGGGGTGGGGACCGCGGGCAGGAGGGGGCGTGTGTGACGGGAGTTGCTCCGCGTGTGAACGGCGGGCGCGTTGTGTTTCCGCGACATGTCGGGTTTGTGGCCGAACCGGCCGCGCGCCACCGGGTGCCGTACACCTTCTCTAGGGTCCGTGTCAGGCGTGGACCTCTCCCTCCCATCTCCCTCTCCCCCCTCCCCCTCTTCCTTTCTCTCCCACACACCACCCGACACCCGCCGCCCGACCCGAACCGTGCGAGGCACACCATGAGTCAGCCCGTCGACTCCGTCACCGCGGGGCACACCCCCGAGGACATCTCCGGCCAGGAGCCCGCCGCGGCCTGGTCCTTCGAGACCAAGCAGATCCACTCGGGCGCCGCACCCGACCCGACGACCGGCGCCCGCGCGACGCCGATCTACCAGACGACGTCGTTCGTCTTCAACAGCACCCAGCACGCCGCCGACCTGTTCTCCCTCGCCGAGCCGGGCAACATCTACACCCGGATCCACAACCCCACCCAGGACGTCCTGGAGCAGCGGATCGCCGCGCTGGAGGGCGGGGTGGCGGCCGTCGCCCTCGCCTCGGGACAGGCCGCGGAGACCCTGGCGATCCTCACCCTGGCGAGCGCGGGCGACCACATCGTCTCCAGCACGTCGCTGTACGGCGGTACGTACAACCTGCTGCGCCACACGCTCCCCCGGTTCGGCATCGAGGTGTCCTTCGTCGACGACCCGGACGACCTCGACGCCTGGCGCGCGGCCGTACGCCCGAACACCAAGGCCCTGTTCGCCGAGACGCTGGGCAACCCGCGCGGCAACGTCCTCGACATCCGGGGGGTGGCGGACGCGGCGCACGACGCCGGGGTGCCGCTGATCGTGGACAACACCGTGCCGACGCCGTACCTGCTGCGTCCGCTGGAGCACGGCGCGGACATCGTGGTGCACTCGGCGACGAAGTTCCTCGGCGGGCACGGCACCACGATCGGCGGTGTGGTGGTCGACGGCGGTACGTTCGACTTCGGCGCGCACGCCGAGCGGTTCGCGGACTTCCACGAGCCCGACCCCAGCTACCACGGCCTCCAGTACTGGCCGGCCCTCGGCCCCGGCGCCTTCGCGATCAAGCTCCGGGTCCAGCTGCTGCGCGACCTCGGTCCGGCGCTCTCCCCGCACTCCGCGTTCCTGCTGCTCCAGGGTGTCGAGACGCTCAGCCTGCGCGTCGAGCGCCACACGTCCAACGCGCTGGCGCTGGCCCAGTGGCTGGAGGGGCGCGACGAGGTGTCGGCCGTCCACTACGCGGGACTGGAGTCCAGCCGGTGGTACGAGGCCGGGCAGCGCTACCTGCCGAGGGGCGCGGGCGCGGTCCTCGCCTTCGAGCTGCGGGACGGGGTGGAGGCGGGCAAGCGGTTCGTGGACGGCGTCGAGCTGTTCAGCCACCTCGCCAACATCGGTGACGTACGCAGTCTGATCATCCACCCGGCGTCGACCACGCACAGCCAGCTCGACGAGGAGCAGCTGGTGGCCACCGGCACCGCGCCCGGTCTGGTGCGGCTCTCCGTGGGCCTGGAGAACGTGGACGACCTCAGGGCCGATCTGGAGGCCGGGTTCCGCGCCGCCAAGGCGGCGTCCTGACGATGTCGGTCGGACCGGCCACGCGCCCCCTCCCGCCGGCCGCCGCCGGCTGGCGGGAGGGGGACCCGGCGGGCCACCGCTCCTGGGTGACGCTGGAGCGCCCTCTTCCCCTGGAGGCGGGCGGTTCGCTGCCCGGCGTACGACTCGCGTACGAGACGTGGGGGCGCCTCGCCCCCGACGCCTCGAACGCGGTGCTGGTCCTGCACGCGCTGACGGGAGACAGCCATGTCGCGGGACCGGCGGGACCGGGGCATCCCACCGGCGGCTGGTGGGATGCCCTGGTCGGCCCGGGGCTGCCGTTCGACACCGAGCGGTGGTTCGTCGTCGCGCCGAACGCGCTGGGCGGCTGCCAGGGTAGTACGGGCCCCTCGTCGCTCCGTCCCGGGGCGGCCCGCCCCGGTGAGCGCTGGGGGCCCGGCTTCCCGTACCTGACCCAGCGGGACCAGGTGGCCGCCGAGGCGGCGCTCGCCGACGCCCTGGGCATCGGCCGCTGGGCCGCGGTCGTCGGCGGTTCCATGGGCGGGATGCGCGCGCTCGAATGGGCCGTGGGCCACCCGGAACGTACGGGCTCCCTCCTCGTCCTCGCGTGTCCCGCCGCGGCCTCCGCCGAGCAGATCGCGTGGGGCGCCGTCCAGATCGAGGCCATCAGGTCCGACCCGGGCTGGCGCGGCGGCCGCTACCACGACGCGCCGGCCGGCGCGGGGCCGTACCGCGGTCTCGGGGTGGCCCGGCGGATCGCCCATGTGACGTACCGCAGCGAGCCCGAACTCGCCGCCCGGTTCGGCGGCGCCCCGCAGCCGGGCGAACACCCCTGGCGGGGCGGGCGCTACCAGGTCGAGTCGTACCTGGACCACCACGCGGCCAAGCTGGCGCACCGCTTCGACGCGGGCAGCTACGTGACTCTGACGGAGGCGATGAACGGCCACGACGTGGGCCGGGACCGGGGCGGCGCCGCCGCGGCGCTGCGCCGGGCGACCATGCCCGCGCTGGTCGCCGGGATCGACTCCGACCGGCTGTACCCCCCGTCCCAGCAGGCGGAACTGGCCGCCGCGCTGCCGGGCGCGGACCGGCCGAGGGTCGTCGAGTCGCCGTACGGACACGACGGCTTCCTCATCGAGACGGAACAGGTGGGCGCGCTGGTGCGGGAGTTGCTGGCGTGAGGTGACCGGGGCGGGTCCGCCCGGCGCGGGTCCGCCCGGCGCGGGTCCGCCCGGCGCGGGTCCACCCGGCGCGGGTCCGCCCGGCGCGGGTCCACCCGGCGCGGGTCCACCCGGCGCGGGTCCACCCGGCGCGGGTCCACCCGGCGCGCATGGCGCGCGGCGTCCCGCGCGTGTGATCGCCACGCGGAGGGCCGGGCGCGTACCGCACGTACGCGCCCGGTCCGCCGACGCGGGCGCCGGGCGCCGGACGCCCCTTCCCGTACGCCCCCGGGTCCCGCCCCGGTCCCGGAGGCGGACGGCGGCGGCGGGGACAGCGGAACCGTACGCCCGAACGGGTGATCGGGCCCGCTGTCCGGGTGTCGCGCGCGCCGGGTGGGACCGGTGGGGACCCCGGCGGAAGACACTCGCGGATGTGACGGACACAGAGGGTCAGGACGGACGGGGCAAGGAGAGCGCGGGCGCGCCGCACACCGCGGCCGGCGGCGCGGTGATCATGCCGAAGCTCGACGCCGAGCAGTCGGGGCTCCTGCGGCGGGTCGGTGAGGAGTGGGGGCGGGTGTCCGCGCCCCCCGAGGCGTGGCGCCGCGTCCTGCCGGTGGACCCCGACGTCGGCAGCTACCCCGAGCCCGGCCAGATCGTCCCGGCCCGGTTCGGACGGGTCGTCAGCGTCCCCACGCTCAGCGGCGGACCGACCACGGCGGAGGCCGGCGGGGCCGGCGGGGACGAGGCGGGGGCGGGCCCCGAATGGCAGCCCGGCGGAGTGGCGCTGCGCCTGCGCCGGACCCTCCTCGGGGCTCCCCTCGCGAACACCGCGATCGTGCGGGAGCGGATGCGCAAGCTGGTGGCGCTGCCGGTCCTCTCGGCGGACGCCCTGTCGTCGGTGGCGTACGGCCCCGAGGCGATGCTGCTGGTCCTGGTGCTCGCCGGGACCGCCGGGCTCCACGCGACGGTGCCGGTGGCCCTCGCGATCGTGTTCCTCATGCTGGCCGTGGGGTTGTCGTACCGTCAGACGATCCGTGCGTATCCGATGGGCGGAGGCTCGTACATCGTCGCGACGGACAACCTGGGACGCGTCCCGGGACTGATCGCGGCCGCCGGACTGATGACGGACTACATCCTCACCGTCGCCGTCTCGGTCTCCTCCGGCATGGGCGCGGTCACCTCGGCGATCCCGAGCCTGTCCCCGGAGATCGTCCCGATCGGCGTGCTGGTCATCGCCATCCTCCTGGCGGGCAACCTGCGCGGGGTGCGCCAGGCGGGCGCGCTGTTCGCCGCGCCGACCTACGCCTTCATCATCGCGATCCTCGCGCTGGTGGCGACGGGCCTGTACAGCGCGGCGGGCCGGGACTTCACCCCCACACCGCACCCGGTCGTGAACGCGACCGAGGGGCTGGGCGTGCTGCTGGTGATGAAGGCGTTCGCCTCCGGGGCGACGGCGATGACCGGCATCGAGGCGATCTCCAACGCCGTGCCCGCCTTCAAGCCGGTCGCCTGGCGCAACGCGCGTACGACCCTGTCGTGGATGATCGTGCTGCTCGTGGTGCTGTTCGCGGGGGTGGTCGCCCTGATCCACTACGAGGGGATCGTGCCGCAGTCGCAGGAGACCGCGCTGTCCCAACTGGCCCATCGCAGCTACGGGTCGAACGGGTTCTACGTCTTCACCCAGGCGGCGACCGCGCTGGTGCTCCTGCTCGCCGCGAACACCGCGTACAACGACTTCCCCCGGGTCCTGTTCCTGCTGGCGCGCGACGACCACGCGCCGCGGATCTTCCTGCGCCTGGGCGACCGGCTGGCGTTCTCCAACGGGATCATCCTGCTGTCGGTGGCCGCCGCGCTCGTCTACATCGCCTTCGAGGGCAAGACGGCGTCGCTGATCCCGCTGTACGCCGTCGGGGTGTTCCTCGCCTTCACCCTGTCGCAGTGGGGCATGGTCGTGCACTGGTGGCGCAAGCGCAACCGCCACTGGCGCAAGAGCCTGTGCTTCAACGCCACCGGCGCCGTCCTGTCGGCCGCCGTCTTCATCACGGCGGGCATCACCAAGTTCACGGCCGGGGCGTGGCTCGCCATCCTCGCGGTGGGCGCGTTCCTGCTGGTGACAACGCGGATCCACCGCCACTACGCGAGGGTGCGTCAGGCGCTGCGGCTGCACCCGCAGATGATCGAGATCCCCGGGCACTCGATCACGCCCCACTCGCGCCCCGACAACGGCGCAGGCAGCGGCACGGGCACCGGCGCCTGGTCGGCCGCCCGCGCGCCCGCGCCGCCGGGGCCCGCCGCGCCGACCGGGGCGGACCCCACGGCCTCGGCGGGCCGGGAGCGGGACGCGGAGACGGAGGACACCCCGGAGGAGATCCGCCATCTGTCCGTCGTGCCGATCGACGCGCTGCACCAGGCGAGCATGCGCGCCCTCGCCTACGCCGCCTCGCTCCAGCAGCCCGTGCTCGCGCTGCACGTCAGCCCGGCCGAGGAGGAGGCGGAGCTGTTCCGGGAGTCGTGGCGGCTGTGGGGGAACCGGCTGCCGCTCGCGGTCGTCGTCTCCCCGTACCGCGCGATCGTCGCCCCGATGATCGGGTACATCGAGTCCCTGCACCGGCAGCGGCCCGATCTGACGATCACGGTGATCCTGCCGGAGATCGTGGTACGCCACTGGTACCACCGGATCCTGCACAGCTATCTCGGCGGGCGGCTGCGGCGGTCGCTCCGGCCGCTGCCGAAGATCGTCGTGACGACGGTCCCTTTCCACGTCTAAGGGGTGTCCGGCGGCCGGCCGCGGGGGCGTCCGGGCAGGTGGCGTACGGGCGAACCCCGGCTGGTTCGGGATTGAACTTCCGTATTGAAACATCAACTATCCGGCCAATTGGCCGATTTGCTCACCTATGTCTAGAGTTGACGGTGTCATTGCCGTACAGGCAATCGCGTCTACACGAGGAGCTGACATGCTTTCTCAGACCATGAGGGCCGGAGAAATCACTCTTGACGGGCACGCGTTGGGGGTGGCCATGACCGAGCCCGAAGCCCCGCAGAGCGACGCGCCTGTGTACTCGCCCGAGGCCGCGGGACTGTTGCTGCTCGCGCTGCTCCTCTCGCCCAAGGAGCCGAAGGAACCGAAGGGCCGGTGATTCCGGACCGGTCGCGGACCACATACCAGGAATCGGCGGCCGGCCTGGCACGACGTGCCCTCGATGCCCTCCGGGGCACCGGGGGCACGGCCATGGTCGCGGACCACGTCGAACAGGCGGACGATCCCGGCGCGGCGCTCGCCGCCGTCCGGATCCTCGGCGCCGACACCTTCGCCCCCGTCCTGCTGACGGGCGAGGCACTTCCTCCCCAGGACGCGGAGGCCGTCGCCCTCGCGCTGACCGCGCTCCCGCCCTCGCGGGACGTGGTGCCCGCGCCGCCCGCCGGCCCCGAGGGGCCGTGGCTGATGGCGTGGCGGGACTGGGGCACGGCGACGGTGCTGGCCTTGCTCACCGACGGCGGTACGGGCGTCCCGCCGACGGCCCCGGCCCCGCTGCCGCCCCCGGGCCCCGGGCACGGGGCACCCGCCGTGAGCGAGACGGGCTGGCCCGGCTGGTCGGTCCGGATGGGCCAGCTGTCCACGCTGGCGCTGCCCGGACTCGACGGACCGATCCACGACGCGGCCCGCGCCGAGCCCCTCGCGCTGGCGCGCGGCGCCACCCGCGCGGTGCTGCGGCGCGACTACCCCACCGCCGCGCGGATCACGCGCTGGCTGGCGTGGCTGCACGCGGACGGGGTGCCGCTCGCGCTCGATCCCGCGCCGCTGGTCGAGCACATCGAGGTGATGGCGGGCGGGGACCGGCTCGCGCTCGACACGGCGATCGCCCACCGCATGCTCACGACCTGACGGCCCCTCACGAGCGACACCCGACCACGACCGGATGGGACCGAGACCCCGATGGACACCGTCACCCCCCTGGCCCACCAGGTCACCTCCAAGGCCCTGAGCTGGCTCCACACCCACCGCGAGCACGGCGCGCTGCCGGCGGACAGCACGGCGCAGCTGGCCGAGCCCGACAGCGTCTACAAGCCGCTCGGCGAGACCGCGCTCGCCGCCTCGCTCGTCGTCCGCGAGGCGGTGGCCGGCACGCAGGAGCTGCGGATCGCCCGCGAACTGCTGGACTTCTGCTGGGAGCAGCTCGGCGAGGGCGCCATGCTCCACGAGCGGCTGCTGCGGTACCCGATGATGAGCGACCCGCTGGAGACGTACACCCACTTCGCCCGGAGTGGCTACCGTCACCGGGCGCTGGAACGGCTCGTCGCGCACACCACCTCGCTGCGCTCCGCGCGGGCGGCGGAGGTCCTGCCGAACCGGCGCCTCGCCGTCGCCAACGCCGCGCGGGTCGCCGGGCTCGACCGGGGGCCGATTCCCTTCGACTGGGACGCGCTGATCGGGGAGACCTGGCTCGGCTCGTTCCCCGAGCCGTGGCTCGTCGACTGGACGAACGCGTACAACATGACCCACACCATCTTCCACAGCACCGACTGGGGGCGGCTGCCCACCGGTCTCGCCGCCGGTCTCGGCGCGTACGTCGGCGACTGGCTGCCGGTGTGGACGGACATCTGGGCCGAGATCGGTGAGTGGGACCTGATGGCCGAGCTGATGATCGT
Source organism: Streptomyces sp. NPDC088261 (assembly GCF_044740805.1). Lineage (NCBI taxonomy): Bacteria > Bacillati > Actinomycetota > Actinomycetes > Kitasatosporales > Streptomycetaceae > Streptomyces > Streptomyces sp. NPDC088261. The sequence goes on along the minus strand of NZ_JBIURL010000002.1, from coordinate 453,727 downwards.
CGGCAGCTGTCTGCCGGAACCACGCTGCGACGCCGGGGACTGGGAGCGGCTGGCGTCCCTCCAGCACGAGGACGGGCTGTTCCCCCGCGACGCGCAGCCCGTCGGCGACGATCCCGGTGAGCGCTTCTCCGACCAGCACCATCCGACGGTGGTCGCGGCGGTCGCGGGCACCCTCGCGCTCTCCCGTACCCTCGGCTCCCGGCCGTGAGCGAGGGGCGGGCCGGGATCCGCGCCACGCCGGGCACGGACCGTCCGTACGCCTCCGAAAACGCCGGCCCCGGCACCGGCGGCCACACCGGCGCGCCGCCCGGGGCGTGGGCCCTCGGTGCCGCCCATCCGGTCGTCACCGCCGCCCGGGGCGCCAGCGCCGTCGCGGTGGCGCTGCGGCACGGTCACCGGCGGGCCGTCGTCACGTACGGCAGGACCGCCCGGGAGGGCGGAGCGCCGGTGACCGCCGACACGCGCTTCGAGATCGGCTCCCTGACGAAGTGTCTGACGGCGCTGCTGTTCGCCGAGCGCGTGGCGCGCGGCGAGGTCGCCCCCGGTGATCCGCTGACCCGCTTCCTGCCCCCGGAGGCCGTGCCGGAGCCGCGCGGCGGGCCCGTCACCCTCCTCCATCTGGCCACCCACACCTCCGGGCTGCCCCGGCTGCCACCAGGTCTGTTCGCCAGTGCGACGGGGCGCTGGCTGAGCAATCCGTACGCCCGGTTCGACACGGACGACCTGCTGGACGCCCTCGCCAGGACCCGGCTCCGCGCCCGGCCCGGCGAGCGGATGCGGTACTCGAACTTCGGGGTGGCGCTCCTCGGCCACCTCCTCACGGGGACGGGCGAGGCGCGCACGGCGGACGGCACGGCGCCGTACGGGAACCTCCTCGCGGCGCGGGTCCTGGACCCCCTCGGCCTGTACGGCACCTCCTGCGTGCCCGGGCCTCCGGGATCCACGGCCACCGGTTACGGGCACGGTGGCGCCCGCCCCCCGTGGGAGATCCCCGGTCTGCCGGGCGCGGGGGCCGTCCGCTCCACCGCCCGCGACCTGCTGACTCTCCTCGACGCGCACCTGGAGGCCCGTCCCGGCGCCCCGCCGGGAACCCGTGAGGCCGCCGCGCCGCTCCCCCTGCGCGCGGCCCTCGCCGACGTCACCCGTCCGCGGCTCGCGGTGCGGGGCGGTGCCCGGCGGCTGGCTCTCGTCTGGAACATCCGGGTGCGGCCCGGGGGTGACGTGTACCACCACTCCGGCGGTACGAGCGGCTTCACCGCGTTCGCGGGGTTCTGCCCGCGCCGGGGCACCGCGCTCGCCGCCCTCGCCAACACGACGCCGGACGCCGGTCACCGCTTCGTCCAGAGCGCGTACGAGGCCCTGTTGGCCCTGGGCGCGCGGGGCTGACGACCCGTAAGGGCGGTGTGGTACGGCCGGACGGCCGAAGCGCGGTGGCCGGGTCGCGCGGGCCGTCCTCCACTGGGAGTGTGCGACCCCGATCGAGCGGGTCGTGTGCTGCCCGGACCGGGCGGCCCCTCCCTCTCCCGAGGAGCCCACCATGACGTCGTACCGCGCCAGAGTGTTCACCGCAGTCTCCGCCACCGTGCTGATCGCCGGGGCGGCCACCGCCTGTTCCGGCGGCGACAGCGGCGGCGGCTCGGCCCCGAGCGCCGCCGAGACCGCTTCCGCGGCCGCCGCCACCTCGGCGCCGCGGGCCGCCGAGGTGGCGGCCTCCCCGTCGGCGTCCAGCCCGGCGGAGGTGACCTCGTCCAAGGGGCCGCTCGGCACGATCCTCTTCGACCACAAGGGCCGGACGCTGTACGTGTTCGACAAGGACAAGACGTCCAAGTCCACCTGCGAGGGGGCGTGCGCCACGGCGTGGCCGCCGTTCACCGTCACCTCGAAGCCGACCGCGGGCACGGGCGTGAAGTCCAGCCTGCTCTCCACGAGCACCCGGAGCGACGGCAAGAAGCAGGTCACCTACCACGGCCACCCCCTCTACCGCTTCTCCGGCGACCCGCAGCCCGGCAACACCAACGGGCAGGGCGTCAACGCGTTCGGCGCCAAGTGGTACGTCATGGGCACCGACGGCAAGCAGATCACCAAGAAGTCGCAGAACCCGGGCACCGGTTACTGACCCCGGCTCCCGTCCTCCCGTACCGCCTCCCGCCCGATCTCCCGGAGACCTTCATGCCGTCCCGTCGCCCCGCCCGCCTCGCCCTGGCACTCGCCTTCGCCTGTCTCACCGCTGTCGCGGGCTGTTCCAGCGACAACAACAACAGCGGCTCCTCGGACTCCTCCTCCGCCCCCGCGTCCTCGGCACCGGCCTCCACGGCGCCCGCGTCGTCGTCCCCGCCGTCGTCGGCCTCACCGTCGAGCAACGCCACGGCGAAGATCACCATCAAGAACTTCAAGTTCATGCCGGACAAGCTCACCGTGGCGCCCGGCACGAAGATCACCGTGACCAACAACGACACCACCACCCACACGCTGACCGCCATCACGGACAAGGCGTGGAACACGGGTGACATCGCGCCCGGCAAGTCGGCGACCTTCACGGCGCCGACCAAGCCGGGCGCGTACAAGTACATGTGCACCATCCACCCCTTCATGAAGGGGACGCTCACCGTCCGCTGACCGCCTGCTTTCCCGGCACGGTTTCCCCGGCCACGGTTCCCCCGGCCACGGTGCACCTGGAGACGTCATGGCAACAGATCCCACCGCCGTTCCCCGCAGGACCCGCCTGGTCCGCCGGCTCGTCAGGGAGGCCGCACGGCTGCTCGCCGCCGTCGGTCTGGCGCTGGACTCCTATCTGCACGCCCACCTGGCCGACCGGTACGACCTGGTCAGTGCCGACATCAGCCAGGGGACGCTCTTCCGGATCGAGGCGGGTTTCGCCGCGGCGGCGGCGCTGCTGATCCTGCTGTGGCGGCGGTGGCCGGCCGAGCTGTTCGCCTGGTCGGTCGCCGCCGGAGGACTGACGCTCCTGCTCATCTACCGGTACGCCGACATCGGGGCGTGGGGGCCGTTCCCCGACATGTACGAGCCGATCTGGTACGGCGACAAGGTCTTCACCGTGGTCGTCCAGGCGGTGGCCATCGTGGCCACGTCGTACCTGCTGGTGACCAGCTTCCTGATGTGGTCCAAGCGCGGCCGTCCGCGCCGGCGCGGACGCCGGCGCGCCCACGCGGCCGGCGGCCGGCGGGTCTGACCCGGGGTCAGTCCCCCGGGGCCAGCGCGGCGCGCTGGCGGGCCGCCCGTACCGCCGTCGAGAGATGCCCGATGTCGTACGCCCCCCGGTGGCGCCGCCCGTTGATGAAGAACGTGGGGGTCCCCGACACTCCGCTGAGGTCCGCCGAGTCCACGTCCTCGCCGACCCGCGCGGCCCCCTGGTGCTTGCGCAGGTGCTTGCGGAAGCGTTCGACGTCCAGGCCCAGCTCTTCCGCGTACCGGTGCAGGTCCTGCGGGCGCAGCGCCTCCTGGTGGGCGAGCAGCACGTCGTGCATCTCCCAGAAGGCGCCCTGCTCGGCCGCCGCCTCGGACGCCTCGGAGGCGAGCTGGGCCTGCGGGTGGACGTCGGTCAGGGGCAGGTGCCGCCACACGTACCGTACGTCCCCGAAGCCCGCGAGCAGGTCGCGGATGACCGACTCGGCCCGGCCGCAGTACGGGCACTCGAAGTCGCCGTACTCGACCACCGTGACCGGCGCGTCCATCGGGCCGCGCACCTTGTCGCGCTCGGGGTCGACGGGGACCGCGAGGTCGACGATCTGTTCCGACGTGCCGAGGAGGGCGCGGTTGCGCCGCTGCCGGGGCAGCAGGCCGATGACGGCGGTGACCGCCCAGGCGACGAGGAAGGCGCAGATCAGCGCGGAGAGGGTGCCGATCTTCGCCTCCTCCAGCTGGTCGCCGTGGAACGCCAGGGTCGCGATGAGCAGCGACACGGTGAAGCCGGCCCCGGCGATCGTGCCGCCCGCCGCCGTCGCGCCCCAGCCCACCGGGGGCCGCAGTCGCCCGCCGCTGAGGCGGGTGGCCAGGTAGGAGGCGGTCAGGATGGCGAGCGGTTTGCCGACCACGAAGCCGACCAGGATGCCGAGGGTGATCGGTGAGGTGAAGGCTTGGGACAGCTCGTGCGGGGTGATCCGGATGCCGGCGTTGGCCAGCGCGAACAGCGGCACGATCACATAGCTGCTCCACGGGTGGTACATGCGCTGGAGCCGTTCGTTCGGCGAGACCGCCGAGGCCAGCCCGAGGCGCGCCGAGCGCTCCAGCTCCGGGGTGGGCTGTTCGCGGAAGCGGCGGAAGAGGCCGCTCGCGCGCTCCAGGTCGGAGCGGGACGCCGGGTAGGCGAAGGTGAGCAGCCCCATCGCGAGGCCGGTGACCACCGGGTCGACCCCCGATTCGAGGAGGGCGATCCACACGCCCACGGCGAGGACCGCGTACACCGCGCCACGCCGTACGCCGGTCCCGCGCAGCACCACGATGACGATCAGCAGGCCGACGGCGGCGAGGACGGCGGCCATGTCGACGTTCTCGCTGTAGGCGACGGCGATGACGGCCAGGGCCACGAAGTCGTCGACGACGGCGACGGAGAGGATGAAGGCGCGCAGCCCGCCGGGCAGCCGTCTGCCGAGGAGGGCGAGCATGCCGAGGGCGAACGCGGTGTCCGTGGACATCGCGGCGCCCCAGCCGTGCACACTGCCGTCCCCGGCGTTGATGGCGAGATAGATCGCGACCGGGAGTGCCATGCCGCTGATCCCGGCGACGAAGGGCAGCGCGACGCGGCGTCTCTCCCGCAGCTCGCCCGTGTCGAACTCGCGGCGTGCCTCCAGGCCGACGACGAAGAAGAAGATCGTCATCAGCCCGCTGTTGATCCACTCCCGCAGGTCCATCGACAGGCCGTAGGACCCGATCCGCACGGACAGGCCGTTGTGCCAGAAGGTCTCGTACGACGACAGACTGATGTTCGCCCAGGTCAGGGCGGCGATCACGGCCGCCAGCAGGACGGCGGCGCTGCCCGTCTCGGTGCGCAGGAACGTCCTCCAGGGGGTGCGCACCCCGGCGCACTCCGTCCGCCCCGCGTAGCCGGACTCCGATGTAGCTTCCGTCACGTCGCGATTCTCTCCTCCCGGTGCGGTCGGGGCTCGGCTGCGCCACGGACCGCACGGCGTGAAACTCATGCGGGTGGTGGCTCATTCCCGTCCGGCGGTCGGGCGGCTGGGCCAAAACGCAGCAAATAACGTTTTTCCGGTCAGTCCGCGGAGGTCAGCGGGTAGAGGTGTGTCATGGCAATCGACACACACGGTCCCGCGCTGCCGGTCGCGCGCGGTGAGCTGTCAGCGGCGGTGATCGGCTTCCTGCGCGACGGGGCGCCGCCGCCCGGCCGCGCGGACGCGCGCACGGCGGATCCGTACGGGGACGACCTCCAGCTGGCGCTGTACGTCTGCTACGAACTCCACTACCGGGGCTTCGCCAGGGTGGACGCCTCCCTCGAATGGGACCCCGCCCTGCTGGCGGCGCGGGCCGGTCTGGAGGAACGGTTCCTGGACGCCCTGCGCCGGGACGCCTCCCGGCACGACGACCCCGCCGAGGCGATGGCGGAACTGCTGGTCGAACCGGCGCGGGACGACGGGACGGGCGTGTCGCTGTTCCTCCAGGACGACGGCGAGCTGTGGCACGTACGGGAGTACGCGGTCCACCGCTCGCTCTACCACCTCAAGGAGGCCGATCCGCACGCCTGGGTGCTGCCGAGGCTGTGGGGCCGGGCCAAGGCCGGCATGGCGGCGGTCGAGTTCGACGAGTTCGGCGCGGGCCGGGCGGAGCGGGTGCACGCGCGGCTGTTCGCGGAGCTGATGACCGACCTGGACCTGGATCCGGCGTACGGCCGCTACCTCGACGCCGCGTGCGCGGAGATGCTGGCCACCGTCAACCTGATGTCCCTGCTGGGGCTGCACCGGGAGTGGCGGGGCGCGCTGGTGGGGCACTACGCGAGCGTCGAGATCACGTCGTCGCCCGGGTCGCGGCGGCTGGCGCTGGCGATGAAGCGGACCGGGGCGGGTCCGGCGGCGGAGTTCTTCCACACCGAGCACGTGGAGGCGGACGCCGTGCACGAGCAGGTCATGCGGCACGAGGTGGTCGGGGGGCTGCTGGAGGAGGAGCCGCGCCTCGCGCCGGACGTCGCCTTCGGGATCGACGCGACGACCTACCTGGAGAGCCGTCTCGGCGCGCGCCTCCTGGGGTGCTGGCGGGCGGGCGACACGTCGTTGCGCACTGGCCCGGGCGGGGGGCGGTGACCGTGGCGCGCGAACCCGCCGGGGAGCCGGAGCCGGTCCGGCTGCGCGTGCAGCGCGAAGGGCCCACGCTGGTCGACGGCCCGGTGACGGTGGAGCTGGACGACGGGACGACCGCCACCTCGGACCGGTTCCGGGTCGCGCTGTGCACCTGCCGGCGCAGCCGGCGCTTCCCGTGGTGCGACACCAGCCACCGGAGACGTACCCGCGGCTGATCCCGTCCGGCGGCCGCCCCGGCTCTCCCGCGACTCGCGGCTTCCGACTGAACGTCAGGGAGCGGATGACGTCGTCGGTGACGGTCACGTCGGTCCTGCTTCCTCTGGCGGAACCGTCACGGTACGGCGCCGGGATTCGCCCGCGGAAGCGACGTTCTGCCCGGCCGCAGGAACGCAACACGATGTCAACAATCGGGACATGTCCGACACGGAACCTCTGAGGTCGCTCAACTCCCTTGACCGTGACCCGGCTCCGGTCGCCACCATGGTCCACGGTTCGGGAAACGGGGAGAGCGCATGCGACGGAACGTCAGAACGATCACGGGTCTGGTGCTGGCCACGACGGCGCTTCTCGCGCTGTCCGGGTGCTCGAAGGAGTACGACGACGAGCGCGGCAAGGGGGACGCGCCCGTGCAGGGGAAGCAGGGCGACAACTCCGCGGCGGAGGTGTTCAACTTCCCCGACGGGTTCGGGAACCTGGCCACCAAGTGTGTCGGCCACGGGAACCGCGCGTACGTCACCACCAACGCCACCGGCCCGTCCAACGTCCAGATAGTCAAGGACAGTTCGTGCGGGTGAGGCCGGCGGGACGGGCCTCGGCCGCCGTCGCCGTCTGCGCGCTCCTCGCACTGACGGTGGGCTGTTCCCGCGAGCACTACGAGGAGCGCGGCAAGGCGGACGCGCCGGTCAGCGGGCGCGCGGGGGAGGACTCGGCGGCGGAGGTCTACAACTTCCCCGACGGGTTCGGGAACCTCGCCACCAAGTGTGTCGGCGAGGGGCGGCGCGCCTACACGACCACCCGGTCCTTCCAGAACCAGGACGACGACAACAAGGAGATCGAGATCATCCCGGCCCACCAGGTGGTCGTGTCCGACCCGGACTGCGCGGGCCGCCCCTGAGGCGCGAAGCCGTCCCGGGCCGGGCGGATCGGTCGGTCCGGCAGACTGGTCGCATGATCGTCAGACTGGCCCGGGAACGGGATCTCGCCGCGTTCACCGCCCTCGCCGCCCAGGTGGAGCACTGGTTCGGCCCGATGGTCGGGGATCCCGGCTTCCGGGACGCGGTGGACGCGCACCTCCGCGAATCCACCGCGCTGGCCGCGGTTCCGTCGGGGGCGGATCCCGGCAGCGCGCTCCTCGGCGGCCTGCTGTTCGGCGCGGAGCCGCCGGTCCACCACGTCCATTGGCTCGTCATCTCCGAGGAGGCCCGCGGCACCGGTGTCGGCCGGGCCCTCATGGCGGAGGCGGTGCGCCGGTTCGTCCGGGGGCCCGGCACCCTCGAAGTGGTCACCTTCGGCGCCGACCACCCCGGCGCCGTCACCAGCGGCGCCCGCGCCTTCTACGAGCGCCTCGGCTTCACGCCCGCCGAACCGACCGCTCCCGGCCCGGAGGGCGGCTCCCGGCAGATCTACCGGAGAAGCGTGCGCTGACCCGCCGTACCCCTCAGGCAGCGCCGCCCGTGCGAAGGTGCCGCCGCAACTGCCGATCCGGGGCGTTCTCAGGTTCTAGCGTCAACTCCAGTACGTGTCACCCGACTTCATGGAGGAGACGAATGAACAACAACCTTCGTACGGCAGCGGCGGCCGTGGCGCTCGTGACCGGTCTCGTGACGGCCGGCGGCACCGCCTCCGCCGCCGCGGCCCCGCGTCCCGAGCGCATCACGTCGCAGGAGCAGCTCGCGGCGAGCATCGCGCAGGCGGTCGCCACCGAGCAGGAGAAGGGGGACACCGGTGGCGTCATCGTCGTCGGGATGATCTCCGAAGTCACCGCGAGCACCACCCGCGCCCTTTTCTGCTGACGAAATGGAGGTGAGCACCGTGGACAGCTCAGCGGACCGTGCTCAGGACGTGCGGGAGACCCCCGTCGCCTGGTGTCCGAGCGGCGATGCGAGCCGCCCGGAGAGCGTTGTCCTCGGCGTCCGTTCCGGGGACGGCGATCAGGTCGTCTACCTGGCGGAACCCGTACCGGCGGCCGATGTACTCGGCAGCATCCCGGAGGGAATCGCGCCCAGCCGGGTGCTCCGGTTCGCCTCGCACTGCGTGTCGGACTGCGCGAACCGGGTCGGTGAGGCCTGCGGTCTGATCGAGCGCATCAAGACCGTGCCGGCCGGGACCGACGCGAGCGCCGTGCCACGGTGCCACCTCCGACCGCACTGCAAGTGGTGGAACCAGACCGGAGTCGAGGCCTGCCACCGCTGCCCGGCCATTTCCACCCTCAACTCCCGCGACGACGAACTGACCGTTCTTGTCGCGGATCCCGCCACCACCCGCGAACAGCTGGAAAGCTGGGTCGCGGCGGGGAGGTGAGCGGGCCCGGTGACCGGACCGGTCCGGGACCGACCCCAGACGAGAGAAGGGATGTTGTGGACAACTGGACACGGTGTTTCCGCCCGGCTCCCGAAGCCGGGGCGCGGTTGCTGTGCTTCCCGCACGCCGGAGGCTCGGCGGGCGCCTACCTGCCGCTGTCGATCGCGGTCGGGGGGACGGCGGAGACACTGGTCGTGCAGTACCCCGGGCGGCACGACCGCTTCGCCGAGCCGTTCACCGAACGGCTCGGCGAGGTGGTGGACGCCGTCGTGGCCGGACTCCCCGCGAGCGGGGGCCGGCCGTTGGTGCTGTTCGGCCACAGCATGGGCGCGATTTTGGCGTTCGAGACCGCGCGCCGGCTCGAACGCGAGGGGCGGGGCCCGGCGGCGCTGTTCGTCTCCGGGCGTGAGGGTCCCTCGCTGGCGCAGCGGCCACGGCTGCCGAACCCGCCGAGCGACGAGGACCTGATCGGGGAGATGCGGCTGCTGTCGGGGACGGAGCACGAGTTGCTCAGCAACCCGGACATCCTCGAACTGGCCCTGCCGCCGCTGCGCGCCGACTACGCCATGCTCTTCGCCCACACGCACCGCCCGGGGCCTCCGCTGGGCTGCCCGGTCACCGCGCTGACCGGGGACGACGACCCCCGGGTGGACGTCGGGCGCGTCCTGGCGTGGGAGCGTGAGACCGAGGGCCCGTTCGAGCGGCACGTGCTGCCCGGCGGGCACTTCTTCCTGGGCGACCACCTGCCGTACGTGGCGGATCTGGTCGCCGCGTCCGTGGCGGGGGCGGGGCGTTCCGACCGTACCGCCAGTCGTACGGGCACGGGCGGCGTCTGACGCTCGCGCCGCCGTCAAGGGCCTGGGGCCGCATCCCTTCCGGGATGCGGCCCCAGGCCCTTTGTGGTGCGCGGGAACTACTCCGCCTCGAACTCCGACATCAGCGCGTCGAGCGAGTCGTCCCCGTCGCGGGCCGCCGCGATCCGGCGGGCCATCTCGTGCAGGGTCAGCTGCTCCAGGAAGAGCGTGATGGGGACGTCGAGGTCGAAGTCGTCCCGCAGGCAGCCCACCAGGTGGACGGCGGTCAGGGAGTCGCCGCCGGCCGCGAAGTACGTCATCTCCGGGTCGTCCGCGTCCTCCAGGCCCAGGGCCTCGGCGAGCAGCGCGCGGACGGCCTGCTCCAGGCCGGCGCCGGACTCGCCCGCTTCCTCGGGCTGTTCCGGCCGCTCGTCGCGGGCCGCGCGGGAGGTGAGGTCGAAGGCGCCGAAGCTCTCGCCCGCGAAGGGGTACGCCGGCAGGGAGACCCGGCGGCCGCCGCCCGCCTCGGGCGCGGGCCCGCCGCTGAGCCAGGTCTCGCCCAGCGGGTCGAGGCCGCCGGCGGTCAGGGCGCCCCCGGCCAGTTCGGCCAGCCCGGCCGCCGCGCCGGCCAGGTCGGCCGCCCGCACATAGCCGCGGACGTCCATCGGGGCGCGCCCCACCCGCAGCGTGTGGGCGGTGTCCGCGAGGGACGGGGCGCCGGGCGCCCGCAGCGCCGCCGCGAGCCGTCCGGCGAGGGCGGCGAGATCCTCTCTCGTACGGGCGGACAGGAGCAGGATCTCCGGTACGGATCCGGCGTCCGGCTCTTCGGCGGCGGCGCGCCCGGGCGCCTGCTCCAGGACGACGTGCACGTTCGTGCCGCCGATGCCGACCGAGCTGACGCCCGCCCGGCGCGGGCCGAATTCGGGCTCCTCCCAGGCGGCGGCCCGGTCGACCACGTGGAACGGCGAGTCCGCGAAGGCCATGCCGGGGTGCGGGCGGCCGGCGTTGGCGTTCGGCACCAGGGTCGCGTGCTCCAGCATGAGGACCGACTTGATGAGCGCGGCCACGCCCGCGGCGGCGTCCAGGTGTCCGATGTTGGACTTCACCGAGCCGATGCCGATCCGGCCGGTGCCCAGCGCCCCCTTGAACGCGGCGGTCGCCGCCGCCGCCTCGACGCGGTCGCCGAGCGCGGTCGCCGTACCGTGCGCCTCCAGGTACTGGGCGTCGGCGGGGTCGAGCCCGGCGGCGGCCCAGGCCTCGACGATCGCGGCGGTCTGCTGGTCGACGCCGGGCGCGGTGAACCCGACCTTGGTGGCGCCGTCGTTGGTGACGGCGCTGCCCCGGATGACCGCCCTGATCGGGTCGTTGTCGGCGAGCGCGTCGGACAGCCGCCGCAGCACGACCACCCCGACCCCGTTGCCCGGTACGGTGCCGCCGGCCCGCTCGTCGAAGGGGCGGCAGCGGCCGTCGGGCGAGAAGATCCCGCCCTGGGTGTGGACGTAACCGCGCTTGCGCACCGTGTCCACGGCGACGCCGCCGGCCAGCGCCGTGTCGCACTCGCCGAGCAGCAGCGACTGCACCGCGAGGTGAACGGCGGTCAGCGAGGTCGAGCAGGCCGTCTGCACGGTCAGGCTCGGGCCCTCCAGACCGAGGCGGTACGAGATCCACGGGCCGAGGAACTCGCGGTCGGTGAGGATGCGGACCTGGAGCGCCCCGATCGACGCGGCGAGCCGGGGGTCGGTCGCGGCGGCCAGCATGTGCTCGGTGGAGCCGCCGCCGACGTACACGCCGGTGCGCGCGGATCCGCCCCGCGGATTGCGCCCCGCGTCCTCCAGGGCGGCCCAGGCCGTCTGGAGGAGCAGCCGGTGCTGGGGGTCGAGGGCCGCGGCCTCGGTGCGGTTGAAGCCGAACAGCTCCGCGTCGAAGCGGTCCGCGTCCGGCAGGAAGCCCTTGGCGGGGACGTAGTCGCGGCTTCTCACCTCCTGGGCGTCGGCGCCGTCGGCGAGGAGTTCGTCCTCGGTGAAGTCGGTCACCGAGCAGACCCCGCCGAGGAGGTTGCTCCAGTACGTGTCCAGGTCGGGGGCGCCGGGGAAGCGCCCGCTCATCCCGACGACCGCGATCGCGGACTCGGCCGGGGTGGTGTCGGTGGCTGCTGCCTTCTCGGTCATCGTGTGGAGCCTTTCCGGGAGCTGAGTCGGTGGGCGGCGGCGGTGCGGCGTGCGTGCCGGTCGACGCCGCGCGCGGCGGCCGTCTCGGCGGGGTGTGCGGGGGCGGGGGTCCGCCCGGTGGGCGCGGCGTTCGCGCGGTCGAGGTGGGCGGCGAGGGTGACGACGGTGGGGTGGCGGAACAGGTCGACCAGGCTGATGGGGCCCAGCTCCGGCCGCTCGCGCAGGGCGGACAGGACGCTGAGCATCCGTACCGAATTGCCGCCCAGGTCGAAGAAGTTGTCGTGGACGGCGACCCGGTCGAGGGTCAGGACGCGGGCCCACACCCCGGCCACCAGCCGCTCGGTGGGGGTGCCGGCGACGGGGGCCGGACCGTCGTCCTGCGGGGCCGGGAGGACGGCGGGCGCGGGGAGCCGGGCCCGGTCGATCTTCCCGTTGCGGCTGAGCGGCATCTCGTCGAGGCGTACGAACACCTCGGGCACCATGAAGCCGGGCAGCTTCGTGACGAGGTGGGCGCGCAGGGCGGCGTCGGGGGGCGCGGCCCCGTCCCGGCCGACGACGTACGCGACGAGGCGCTGTTCGGTGCCGGTGCCCCGGACGGTGGCCGCCGCGAGGGCGACGCCCGGGGTGGCGGCCAGCAGGGTCTCGATCTCGCCGAGTTCGATGCGTACGCCGCGCAGTTTGACCTGGAGGTCGCCGCGTCCGAGGTAGTGGATGAGGCCGCTCGCGTCGATCTTGCCGAGGTCGCCGCTGCGGTACATCCGGGTGCCCGGCGCGCCGTGCGGGTCGGCGACGAACCGTTCCGCGGTCATGCCGGGCTGTCCGATGTAGCCGCGTCCCAGGGAGGCGCCCGCGATGTAGATCTCGCCGGTGACGCCGGTGGGGACGGGCCTGAGCAGCTCGTCCAGGACGTAGACCCGGGCCCCGGCGACCGCGCCGCCGAGCACCACGGGCTCGCCGGGCACCAGGTCGGCGGTGGTGGCGTAGACGGTGACCTCGCTGGGCCCGTACGCGTTGACGATCCGCCGTCCGGGCGCGCTGAGCCGTTCGACCAGCTCGGGCGGGCAGGGCTCGCCGCCGACCCCGACGGTCCGCAGGTCGGGCAGTTGCCCGGCGAGGTCGGGCAGCAGCATCGCGGCGGACGGCGGCAGGAAGACATAGGTGATGCGGGACTCCCTGAGCTTGTCCAGGAGGGCCTCGCCGATCCGTTCGTCCTCGTTCGGGATGTGCAGCTCGGCGCCCGCGACCCAGGGGAAGAAGAGGTCGGAGACGGCGACGTCGAAGCCGAACGACACGAATTGCAGGACCCGGTCGTCCGCGTCGACGGGGAAGGAGTGCCGTACCGCGCGGGTGAGGTTGACCAGGGCCCGGTGTTCGACGGCGACGCCCTTGGGCACGCCGGTGGAGCCGGAGGTGAACAGGACGTACGCGAGGTCCTTGGGGCCCGGCGCCCGGACCGGACCGGCGGGGGCCGCTCCCGGCAGTACCGGGTCGGTGACGGCCGGCCGGTCGAGGCGGACGCACGGCACGTCCAGGCTCTCCCCCTTCTCCGCCGTCCCACGAGCCGTCAGGAGCAGTCCGGTGCCCGAGCTCTCCACCATGTGGCGGAGCCGGGCGGTCGGGTGGGCCTGGTCCAGCGGGACGTACGCGCCGCCCGCGCGCAGGACCGCGAGGGCCGCGATGCCCTGGTCGGCCGAGCGGGGCAGGAGCAGGCCGACGCGGAATCCGGGCCGTACGCCGGCGGCGCGCAGCCGGGCCGCGAGGGCGTCGGCCCGGGCGAGCAGCTCGCGGTAGCTGAGGCGCAGGTCGCCGCTGACCAGGGCCGTGGCGTCGGGGCGTACGGCCGCGATGTCGGCGATCAGGTCGGGCACCAGGCGGTCCGGGGGCGCGGCCTCCGCGACGCGGTCGGCGACGGCGAGAGTACGGCGGCGCTCGTCGGCCGGCACGGCTTCGACGGAGGACAGCGGGGCGGCCGGGTCGGCGAGGAGGCCGTCCAGCAGGGTCCGGAAGGTGACCGTCCAGCGGCGTACCGTCCCGGCGTCGAAGAGGTCGGCGCGGTAGATGAACTGGGCGGCCAGGTCGGCGCCCCACCGCTCCACGAAGAGCAGGAAGTCGAACTTCGCGGTGTCCAGGGTGAGGGCGAGCCGCTCGGTGTCGGCGCCGGACAGGTCCAGCGCGACCTCCGCCTCGTCGTCGTAGGTGAGCGCCACCTGCACGACGGGGTCGTGGCTGGTCTCGCGGACGGGGGCGAGGGCGTCGACCACCGCCTCGAACGGCGCGTCCTGGTGGGGCCTGGCCGCCAGCAGCGCGGCCCGGACACGGCCGGTGAGCCCGTCGAGGGACGGGTCGCCCGACACGTCGACGCGCAGCGCCAGCGTGTTGGCCAGCATGCCGATCATGCCGCCCAGTTCGGGCCGGTCGCGGCCGGACACCGGGAAGCCGACGACGAGGTCGTCGCGGCCCGAGATCCGGGCGAGGAACGCCGCGTACACGGCGAACATCGTCATGAACGGGGTGGCGCCCTGGGCCGCCGCGACCTCGGCGAGGCGTTCCCTGACCCCGGCGTCGAGCAGGAAGCGCTCGACGCCGCCGGCGGAGGTACGGACCGGCGGGCGCGGCCGGTCCAGCGGCAGTTCCGCGACGGGGGGCGCGCCGCGCAGGCGTTCGGCCCAGTGCGCCACCGCCTCCGTGAACGCGCCGTCGGCCTGGCGCTCCCGCTGCCAGGCGGCGTAGTCCGCGAACTGGAGCGGGAGGGGGGCCGGGTGGTGCGGCGGGCCGCCGGTCTCCTGACCGTACGCGGCGGACAGTTCGTCCAGTACGAGGCCGAGCGACCAGCCGTCGCAGACCAGGTGGTGGGCGACGAGCAGCACCCGGTGGGTCCCGTCGTCCACGGCGTACACGGTGCAGCGCAGGAGGGGTCCCGCGGCCGTGTCGAAGGGGCGGGCGGCCTCCGTACGGATCAGGGCGTCCACCCGGCCGGCCGGCACGTCCCGCTCGACCGTGAACCCGGCCCGTCGAGCCGTGGAGACGATCTGCGCCTGGGTGCCGTCGGCGGCGGTACGGAACACGGTCCGCAGCGACTCGTGACGGGCGACGAGCGCGTCCAGCGCGCGGCGGAACGCGGCGGGGTCGAAGGGACCGCGCACGGCGAACGCGGCGGGCACGTTGTACTGGGCGGTGCCGGGGTCCATCTGGTCGAGGACGAGCAGGCGGCTCTGGGTGTCGGAGGCGGGGAACTCGTACTCCTCGCCCGCCCAGGCGTGGAGGTCGATGAGGTCTACGGTGTCGGTGGTCATCGGTTCAGTCCCCTCGGAGGGCGGTTTCGAGGACCGCGGCGATCTCGGCCGCCGGGCCCGGGGTCAGGACGTCGCTGTGGCCGCAGGCCAGGTCGTGCACGTCGAGCGCGGCGGCCACCCGCCGCCAGGCCGCGGTCTTCTCGGCCGGGGTGGGCCAGGTGTCGCGGGTGGCGGAGAAGAGCGTCACGCGCCCCTCGTAGGGCGTCGGGCTCCAGTGCCTGACGACCCGGGTGTGATGGGTCCCCACGTCGACCAGGGCGTGGAGCTGAGGGTCGGTCAGCGCGTCGAAGCCGCCGCGGCGGACGGTGGCGAACACCCGTGCGCGGTCGAGCGGTCCCGGCGGTACGGGCAGGTCGGGGACGTGGCTCTGGAGCAGGATGCGCAGCAGTTCGTCCTCGACGGCCACCGGGTCCAGCGGGGTGCCGAGGATGGTGTCCGGCATCGGCATGGCGTCCACCACGGCGAGCATCCTGACCTCCTCCCCCGCCCGGCGCAGCCGGACCGCCATCTCGTGGGCGAGCCCGCCGCCGAAGGACCGGCCGAGCAGCAGGTACGGCCCGTGCGGCAGGAGTGCGCGGAGGCGGGCCACGTACAGGTCGGCCATCCCGCCCATGGAGGGCGGGAGGTGGTCCACGCCGGTGAGCAGGCCCGGGCTCTGGAGGGTGTGCACCGGGCGGGCCGGATCGAGGTGCGGGAGCAGGTTGGCGAACGACCAGCCGAGGCCGAGCCCCGGGTGCACGCAGACGAGCGGGGTACGGTCGCCGCCGGCGCGCAGGGTGAGCACCGGCTCCAGGCTGTTCCCGGACGGATCGGCGGAAGCGGCGGAAGCGGCCGCCGGACCGGTGCGCTGCCGGGCGGACCGCAGGGGGATCCGGGGGGCGCGGCCGTGCGCGGTGGCCGGTGCGTCGAGGCGGGCGGCGAGGGCGGCCGGGGTCGGCGCGTCGAACAGGACCGAGACGGGGATCCGTACGTCGAGGACCGTCTCGATCTTCGACTTCAGGCGCAGGGCCGTCAGGGAGTGGCCGCCCGCGGTGAAGAAGTCGGTGTCAGGGCCGACCGCGGGGAGGCCGAGCACCGTACCGAACAGGGCGCACAGCTCCCGCTCGCGCTCGCTGCGCGGGGGCCGGGAGGCCGCCTGCTCCCCGGTGGGTCCGGGGGCGGGCAGGGCGGCGCGGTCGACCTTGTGGTGGCGGGTGAGCGGCACGTGGTCGATGCGGGCCCAGACGGACGGGACGAGGTGGGCGGGCAGGTGGCGGGCGGCGTGTTCGCGGACCCGGGCGAGGGTGCTGTGCCACTGGTCGTCGCGGGGGGCGTCCGTATCCGTGCCCGTCGCGTCGGCGGCGCCTTCCTCCAGGAGCAGCCAGGCGGCGAGGAGTTTGCCGCCGGTCGCGTCGCGCCGGGCGCCGACCACGGCCCGCGCCACGCCGGGGCAGCCGGCCAGCGCGGCCTCCACCTCGGCGGGTTCGACGCGGAAGCCGCGTACTTTGACCTGGTCGTCGGCGCGGCCGGCGAACTCCAGGACTCCGTCGGCGGTACGGCGGGCGAGGTCGCCGGTGCGGTACATGCGGCTGCCCGGCGGTCCGTAGGGGTCGGCGACGAAGCGCTCGGCGGTGGCCACCGGGCGCCCGAGGTAGCCGTGGGCGAGGCCGGTGCCGGCGAGGTACAGCTCGCCGGTGGCGCCGTCGGGCATCGGGCGCAGCGCGGCGTCCAGGACATGGGCGCGGGTGTTGTCGAGGGGGCGGCCGATGGGCACGGCGCCCGGGTCGCTGTCGGTGTGTGCGGTGTGCTCGGTGGGTGCGGTGGGCTCGGGAGTGACGTGTGCGGTGTGCGCGGTCGCGAACACCGTGGTTTCGGTGGGTCCGTAGCCGTTGACCACCACGGCGCCGGGGCAGTGTTCCCGGATCCGGCGCACGGTGTCCCGTGCCAGGACGTCGCCGCCGGACCACACCTCGCTGAGCCCCGCGAGGGCGTCGGGCGCGATCTCCGCGACGGTGCGCAGCAGTTCGGGCGTGAGCATCAGCGCGGTGACCCGGCGATCGGGCACCACCCGCTTGAGCAGGTCGGGGGTGACGGCCTCGGCGGGGGCGACGACCACGGTCCCGCCGTTCAGGAGCGGGATCCACACCTCGTAGGTGGAGGCGTCGAACGTGTACGGGTTGTGGAACAGCACCCGCCGGTGCGCGCCGCCCGTGAAGCGGCCGTCGGCGGCCAGTTCGGTGATCGCCCGTTGCGGGACGACCACGCCTTTGGGCTCTCCGGTGGAGCCGGAGGTGTAGATCACACAGGCGGCGGACTCGGGAGGAGCGGGGACGCCGTCGAACTGCCCGGTTCGCGCGTGCTCCTCCTCCAGGTCCAACACCCGCAGGTCCGCGGGGAGTCGGACCGGGAAGGCGCCCAGGGTGAGGGCGAGGACGGGCGCCGCCGCCTTCACCAGCCGGGCCAGCCGCTCCGACGGCTGGGCCGGGTCGAGCGGCAGCCAGCAGGCCCCCGCCTTGAGGACCGCCAGCTGGGCCACGACCACGGACGCCGAGCGGGGCAGCAGCAGGGCCACCGTGTCCCCCGGCGCCACCCCGGCCCGGACGAGCCGGCCGGCCAGCCGGTCCGAGGCGGCGTCGAGCCGCGCGTAGCTGAGGATCTCGCCGTCCGTGTCGACGGCGGGCGCGTCCGGCGTACGGGCCACCTGCGCGGCGAACCGCCCCGTCATCGTGGCGGGTTCGGCGACGGCGCGGGCCGGGCCTGCGGCGAGGGCGAGCAGCCGGTCGTGTTCCGCCTGCGGAAGGGCGTCGATGTCCTGCGCCAACCGCGTCGGATCCTCGGCGAGTTGTTCCAGTACGCGGACGATGCCGCCGGTGATCGCGGTGGCGGAGATGCCCCGGCGGCAGCTCACGGACAGCAGCATCCGGTCCTCGGCGACGGCGGCGACGGTGACCGGGTAGTGGGTCTGGTCCGTCACCGTCACCAGGCGTATGGTGTCGGGCCCGTCGTGGCTCGGCGGGGCCTGGGGGAAGTTCTCGAAGGCGAGGATGGAGTCGAAGAGTTCACCGGCGCCCACGGTCCGCTGCACCTCGGCGACGCGGGCGTGATGATGGGCCAGCAGCCGGGACTGCTCGTCCTGGATCCGGTGGAGCAGGTCCCCGGCGCTCTCGCCGTCGCGGAGTCGCACCCGTACCGGCAGGGTGTTGATGAACAGGCCCACCATGGACTCGACGCCCGGCAGGTCGTGCGGGCGCCCGGAGACGACCGCGCCGAAGACCAGGTCACGGGCGCCGGTCAGCCGGGCCAGGACCAGCGCCCAGGCGACCTGCACCACGGTGTTGAGGGTGACGCCCGCCTCGGCGGCCCGGGCGGCGAGGGTGCCGGTGAGGGCGGCCGGCAGCCGGGTCCGCGTCCGGTCGGGCGCGGTGTCCGGGCCGTCCGGTGCCAGCAGCGCGGGCCGGTCGAGGCCGTCGAGCGCCTCGGCCCACGCGGTGTCGGCCTTGTGCTGGTCCTGCCCGCTCAGCCACACCAGATAGTCGCGGTAGGGCACGGGGGGCGGCAGCGGGCGGCCCGCGACGAGGGCCACGAGGTCCCGTTCCAGGATCGGCAGCGACCAGCCGTCGAGCAGGATGTGGTGGAAGGACACGATCAGTTCGGCGCCGGTGTCGTGCCGCAGGAAGGTGGCGCGGACCAGCGGCGGGCGGGCCAGGTCGAAGCGGAGCGCCGCGTCCTCGCGCAGCACCTCCTCGGTCCGTACGGTGACGTCGTCCGGGCCCAGTCCTGTCAGGTCCACCTCGGTCCACGGCAGGCGGACGGCCTGCGGGACGACCTGGACGGGCCGGTCCAGGCGCTCGTGCCGGAAGCAGGCGCGGAGGTTGGGGTGGCGGGCGAGGAGGGCGCCGACGCCGGCCCGTACCGCGTCCGTGGCGACGGCGCGGCCGATCACGAACCGGGCCTGCACCAGGTAGGGGTCGGAGCCGCCGGTGTCCCGGGCGGCGTGGAAGAGCAGTCCTTCCTGGACCGGGGAGAGTGGCAGTACGTCCGCGATGCGCGCGTTCATCGTCGTCCCCCTTGGTGGGCGGAGGCTCCGGTGGCGTCCGTGCCGTCCGTGTCGTGGATGCCGCCGTCGGGACCGGTGCCGGGGTTCGTGCCGAAGCCGGGGTGGCTGTCGCTGTCGCCGTCCGTGCCGAACTCCGTGTCGAGGTCTCCGAAGTCGCCGAAGTCGCCGAAGTCGATGTTCTGGCCCAGAAGTTCCAGCTGGTCCCCGGTGAGGTCGACCAGCGGGAAGTCGGACGGGGTGTGGACGGCCCCGGCGTCGGGACCGCAGTGGTCCGCGAGGACGCCGATCGCCTCGGACCAGGCCGCCGCCAGGGCGCGTACCTCGTCCTCGGTGAACACCCCGGCCGCGTACGAGAAGCTGGCCTCCAGCAGGAGACCGCCGTTCTCCTCGCGCGACAGCACGTCCACCTCCAGCGCGTGGCCGAGCGGTACGGCCTCCGGCCCGACATCGAGCAGCCGGCCGCCCGCCGCGTCCGACTCGGCGAACCTGCCGAGGTAGTTGAAGCGGACGTCGGGGACGGGGAGCGCGGCGAGGGCGGGCCCGGCCGTGGGGTGGAGGTAGCGCAGCAGGCCCCAGCCGAGGCCGCCCGCGGGCACGCCCCGCAGCTGTTCCTTGACGCTCTTGAGCGCCTCCCCCGGTCGGCCGCCGGGCCGTACCGTCGCGGCGCCGAGGTCCAGGCGGACCGGGTACTGCGTGGTGAACCAGCCGACCGTGCCGGACACGTCCACCGGCGCGGAGATCACTTCGCGGCCGTGGCCCTCCAGGTGGACGAGCAGGGCGGATCCGGTGCCCCGCCACTGGACGGCCGCCGCCGTCAGCGCGGTCAGCAGGACGGCGTCCGGGCGGCAGTTGAAGGCGCCCGGCAGGGTGACGAGCGCGCTCCTGGTGAGGTCCGGGCCCAGCTCGACGGTGAGGGTCTTCCGGTGCTCGCCGGCCCCTCTGCCGCCGGCGATCCTGGCCGTCCCGTCCGCCAGCTGTCTTTCCCACCAGGGGAGTTCGCCGAGCCGCCGGTCGGCCTCCCCGGGCAGCAGCCGGGCCCAGCGGGTGAACGAGGTGGTCTTCGCGGGGGCCGGGTCGCCCTCGTCCCGGTGGCCGAGCGCCGCCGCGAGTTCCTGGCCGATCACCCGCCAGGACAGTCCGTCGACGGCCAGGTGGTGCACGGTGACGAGCAGGGCGCCGGGGCGGCCGGGGCCCGGGTCGAGCCAGACGGCCCGCAGCATCTCGCCGTCCTCGGGGCGGAGCGCGGTGGAGACCGCCAACGCGCGTGCCCGGTGCAGGAGATCGGCGTCGGGGGCGACGGGAACCCGCAGGGTGCGGGCGTTGCCCGGGAGGTCCCCCGGCGGCACCTCCAGCTCCCAGTCGGCGGGGGCGTCGCCCACCAGGCGCATCCGCAGCGCCGCGTGACGCGCGGCCAGGCCGGTGACGGCCTCCGTGAGCGTTCCGAGGCCGGTGCCCGCGGCCACCGGGAAGACCATGGACTGGGTGAACGCCGAGGTGTCCGGGCTCTGTTCGCGCCACCAGCGCATCACGGGGGTGAGCGGCAGCCGCCCGTACCCGGTGTCCTCCTCCTGGGGAAGCTCGGTGTCCGGGGTGCGGGCGAGCACGGCCAGCCGGGCGGGGGTGCGGACGGTGAACACGTCGTGCGGGGAGAGCACCAGACCGGCCGCCCTGGCGCGTACCGCGAGCTGGATCGCCATGATGCTGTCGCCGCCGAGACGGAAGAAGTCGTCGTCCGGGCCCGCCTGTTCGAGGCCGAGGAGGCCGGCGAAGAGACCGCACAGGATCTCCTCGCGGGCCGATCCCGGGGCTCGTACGGTCGCGTCGGAGCGCTGCGCGGGCGCCGGCAGGGCGGCCCGGTCGAGCTTGCCGCCGGACGTCAGGGGCAGGGCGTCGAGCGCCACCACGGCGGCGGGGACCATGGCCGCGGGCAGGCGCCCGGCGGCGTGGAGCAGCAGTGCGTCCGGGTCGATCGTGCTCCCGGGGGCGGGGACGGCGTACGCGACGAGCTGCGCGACTCCGGCCCTGCTGTTCCGTACGACGGCCACCGCGCGGTCCACGGTGGGGTGTTCGGTGAGCGCGGCGGCGATCTCGCCCGGTTCGATGCGCAGTCCGCGCAGTTTCACCTGCTCGTCGCCGCGTCCCAGGTAGTGCGTGGTGCCGTCGGGGTCGCGGTGGGCGAGGTCGCCGGTGCGGTACATGCGGCTGCCGGGCGGCCCGTACGGGTCGGCGACGAACCGCTCGGCGGTGAGCGCGGCGCGCCCCAGGTAGCCGCGGGCGAGCGCCGGCCCCGCCAGGTACAGCTCACCGCTGACCCCGGCGGGCACCGGGCGCAGCCGCTCGTCGAGGACGTAGGCGCCGGTGCCCGGCAGCGGGGTGCCGACGGGCGGGGCGGTGCCGTCGGCGGCGAGGGGCGCGGAGAGGGTGGAGACGACGGTGGCCTCGGTGGGCCCGTACGCGTTGTAAAGGCGCCGGCCTCCGGCGGCCCAGCGGGCGATCAGGTCCGGCGGGCAGGACTCCGCGCCGACGAGAAGGGTGCGCAGCTCCGGGTGGGGTCCGGCGGGCACGGTGGCGAGCACGGACGGCGGGACGAAGGCGCAGGAGACGCGGCGTTCGGTCAGTACGTCCCCGAGGGCGTCGCCCACGAGGGGGCCCCGGGGCGGCAGGACGAGGGTGCCGCCCGAGCCGAAGGCCAGGCACATCTCGCCGACGGAGATGTCGAAGGTCGGCGGCCCGAGCTGGAGGACCCGGCTGCCCGCGCCGAGGGCGGTGCCGTCCACGAGACCGGTTGTCAGGGCGGCCACCCCGGCGTGGGTGACGATCACGCCCTTGGGGGTGCCGGTGGAGCCGGAGGTGTGGATGACGTGGGCGGCGCCGGTGGTCTCCGGGTCGCCGGGCGGCAGAAGGGGTTCCCCCGCCCAGGCGTTCGCGTCCAGGACCAGGGTCGGCACGTCCGCCCCGACGGGCTCGGCGCCCGGTGCGGTGACCAGGAGTACGGGGGCGGCCTCGGCGAGGACACGCCGGACGCGCTCGACGGGGTGCGCCGGGTCGACGGGCAGGTACGCGGCGCCGGCGCGCTGGGCGGCCAGCGCCGCCACCGGCCAGTCGGTGCCCCGGTCGAGGGCGAGGGCGACGATCCGCCCCGGCCCCGCTCCCTCCCGTACCATCCGGTGCGCCAACCGGTCGACGCGGTCGGCCAGTTGGGCGTAGCTGAGGGCTTCTCCGCCGGATTCGAGGGCCGGTGCGTCCGGGGTACGGGCCGCCTGCCTGGCCACCAGCCCGGGAAGCGAGGCGGGGGCGGGCGCGGCGGGTCCCGCCGACTCGGCGAGCAGCCGGCCGCGCATGGCACCCGGCACGAGGTCGATGTCACCGACGAGCGCGGTGGGATCGGCGGTGATCCGCCGCAGGAGTTCGACGTAGCACTCGGTCCAGCGGGCCACGACCCGCGGGTCGAAGACGTCGGTACGGAGCCCGAAGCTGCCTTCCATGCCGTCGTCGCAGTCCTTCACGACGCCGACGAGGTCGTGCTCGCCGCCGGTGTGGATGCGCTCGGGCTCCGCGAACTCCTTCATCACGGAGACGCTGGGCTGCTGCGTCAGGTGCATGAACACCCACTGGTACAGCGGGGCCCGGCCCGCGCTGCGCTCCGGGGCGGCGGCCGACACGATCCGGCCGACCGGGACGTCCGCGTTGGCCATCAACTCGGGGAAGTCGACCGCGAATCCGGCGAGGACGTCGGCGAAGGAGCGGTCGGACCGCACCCGCCACCGGGTCGGGACGGCGTTCATGACGTACCCGATGACCTGGTCGAGCCCCTTGGCCGCGCGGTTGGCGATGGGGGTGCCGAGGATCAGGTCGTCGGCGCCGCTGACCCGGTGCGCGAGGACGGCGAAGGCCGCCATCAGGACGACGTAGACGGAGGCGCCGCGCTCGCGGGCCAGGGCGCGCACGGCCGCGGCGGTCCGCGCGTCGATGTGGAACGGGACCTGGGCGATGCCGTCGCCCGAGGTGACGGGGGTGCCGCCGCCGCCCGGCACGGTGAGCGGCCCGGGCGGGTCCGCGAGGTAGCGGCGCCAGAAGTCGAGGCGGGCCCCGAAGACCCCGGACTCCGCCAACTCGTCCTGCCAGGACGAGAAGTCGGCGTACTGGACGGCGGGCCGGGTCAGGGGCGGCTCCTTACCGTCGCGCAGGGCTCCGTACGCCTGGGCGAACTCGTTCTGGAGCACGTCGAACGACCACCAGTCGCTGATGGTGTGGTGCAGGCTCAGCATCAGCGTGGAGCGCCGCTCGTCGACCCGGACGAACCGGGCCCGGATCAGCTTGTCCCGGCCCAGGTCGAACGGGCGGGCGCGGAAGGTCTCGAAGGCCTCGTCGATGGTGGTGTCCGTACCCCGCAGGTCCTCGCGCTCCAGGTCGAAGGGGCCGTCGTCGGGGAATTCGACCCGCAGCCCGCCCGACTCGTCCGTCCTGATCCGGGTGCGCAGGATGTCGTGGTGCCGCTGGATCAGGGTGAGGGCCGCCTCCAGGTGCGCCGGGTCGGCGGGGCGGTCGAAGTGGTAGGCGGAGCACAGGTTGAGGGCGGCGGTGCCGGGATAGAGCGAGTCGTACACCCACAGGTCGTGCTGGGCGGGGCTGAGGGGCACCGGCCTGCCGGGGTCGCGCGGGGGTATGACGGCGGGTATCTCGCGGGCGCGGCCGGCCTCCAGGAGACGGCGCATCAGGCGCACGCGCTGCTCCCGGCCGAGGGCGCCGAACCGGTCGGCCAGGGAAGGGGTCGCCGCGGCGGCCGCCGCGCGGAAGAGGGTGGGAGCAGTCATCACAGGGTCTCTTTCAGTTCGGCCAGCCGGTGCAGTCCGGCCAGTACGTCGTCCCGTCCGATGCCGAAGTCGATGAAGCAGGCGACCTCGTCGACGCCCAGCTCGGCCAGATCGGCGAGCATCTTGGCGCAGTGGCCGGGTGAGCCGAGGAGACTGCCCCAGCTCAGGTAGCGCTCGAACGCGAACTCGGCGAGCATCGCGGCCTGTTCGTCGGTGAGCCGCGCGGTCGCGGCGTCCGCGGACCGGTTGGCGGCGGTCTGGCGGACGTACGAGGCGAGGTAGGCCCGCAGGGGCGCGCCGGCCTGGCGCCGGACCTCCGCGTCGTCCGTGCCGACGTAGGTGTGGGCCATCAGGGTGACCCGGCCGTGCGCGTCGGTGCCCCGCTGGTCGGGGGCCTCGGCGCAGGCGGCGCGGTAGCGGGCGATCCGGTCGGCGAGTTCGTCCCTGCTCTGGCCGACGGTCGCGCCGAGCACTCCGGCGCGCAGCCGTCCGGCGGCCTCCCAGGTCTCCGGGTTGCCGGACGTGGTGATCCACAGCGGCAGGGTGTCCTGGACGGGCCGGGGCTGGGGCACGACGGAGACCGGGGTGCCGGTGCCGTCGGGGTACTCGGCGGGCTCGCCCGCCCACAGCGCCCGCAGCCGGGGGACGGTCTCCAGGGCGGTCCGCCTGCGGTCCGCGTACTGCTCGGGGGCCAGGGTGAAGTCCTTTGAATGCCAGCCGGTGGCGACGGACAGGCCCACCCGGCCGTGCGAGAGGTTGTCGACGACGGCCCAGTCCTCCGCCACCTTCAGCGGGTGGTGGAGCGGCAGGACCACACTGCCGGCGCGGATCCCGATCCGCTCGGTGGCGACGGCGAGCGCCGCGCCGAGCACGGGCGGGCTGGGGAACACCTGTCCCACCTGCTGGAAGTGGCGTTCGGGGGTCCAGATGGCGTGGAATCCGAGCCGGTCCGCGGTTCTGGCCACGGTGAGGATGTCCTCGTACGTCTCGGCGTGCCGGGTCTCCCCGGCGGTGGTGCTGTCCGCACCGAAGAACATCACACTGAGGTCCACTGCCACTCCTCCTGTTGGGTGCCGGGCCGGTCCGGGGTGTCGCGCGGTCGCGCCGGGGTGTCGCGCGGTCGCGCCGGGGTGTCGTGCGGTCGTGCCGGACCTTCGTGCCCGCGCGCCGGGGTCTCGTGGGGTCGCGCGGAGGTGTCGTGTGGCCGCGCCGGGTTCTGGTGCTGGCGCGGCACCCGGGGGCGGCGTGTGATGGGGGCCGCCGCGGGTCCGGTCCCGGTGGCCGGCCGCTCCAGCGCGGCGGCGAGCGCGGCGACGGTCGGCGCGGCGAAGAGCTGGGCCGCGGTGACGGGCCGTTCGTCGGTGCTGAGGCGGGCCGCGACCCGGACCGCGCGCAGCGAGTTGCCGCCGAGGGTGAAGAAGTCGTCGTGCGGTCCGGGCTCCGGCACGCCGAGGACCTCGCACCACACGGCGGCGGTCCGCCGCTCCAGGTCGGTCAGGGGGCGCGGGCCTGCCCCGGAGGGCGGCGCGGGCCGGGACGGTACGGCGACGGTGTCGCCCACGCCGGCCCGCCGGGGCGGTGCGGCGAGGCCGAGGCGGGAGAGCGGGGTGGACGGGTCGGCGGCGGCCGCCTCCAGGGCGTGCGGGAGGGTGTCGGCGAGCCAGTGGACGAAGCCCGCGTCCAGGGTGTCCTCGCGGTACTCGAACGTGAGGGTCAGTCCGTCCGGGGTGCCGTCGGGCGCGGTCGAGTCGGTGACGTCCACCAGCAGTTCGAACCGGGCGGCGCCGGTACGGACGACCTCGACGCCCTGGTCTGCGCCGGGCAGCGCGACCTCGGCGCGCGCGTTGTTCTGGAGGGCGAGGACCACGTCGGTGAACGGCTGGCGGCCGGGTGTGCGCGGCGGGTTGAGGGCGCCGACCACGTCCTCGAACGGCACGTCCTGGTGTGCGAAGGCGGTGAGGTCGGTCTCCCTCACGCGGGCCAGCAGCTCCCCCGCCGTGGGGTCGCCGGACAGGTCGGTGCGCAGAACCAGCATGTTGACGAAGAACCCGACGACGTCCTCGACCCTGCCGTCGCCGGACCGGCCGGCGACCGGGGCGCCGATCGCGGTGTCCTCGCCGGCGCCGGCCCGTACCAACGCGGTGGCCAGGGCGGCGTGCAGGGCCATGAAGAGAGTGGCGCCCTGCGCGCGGGCGGCGTCGACCAGGCGGGCGTGGGCCGCCGCGCCGAGGTGGCGTACCACCACCCGGGCGGCCGGGCCGGGGACGGCGGGGCGTCCGGAACGGCGGGGCAGCAGCGGCCCGTCGGCGGCCAGTCCGTCCAACTCCTTGCGCCAGTAGGTGAGCTGGCGCGCGGCGAGGGCGTGCGGGTCGGCCGGTGAGCCGAGCCGGTCGAGCTGGTGGCGGGCGTGTTCCGCGTACGGGACGGGGAGCGGCGGCAGTTCGGACGTGCCCTGTCCGTCCTCGACCCGGGCGCGGTAGGCGCGGGACAGGTCGCGGAACAGCGGGCGCAGCGACCAGCCGTCCCCGGCAATGTGGTGGACCAGCACCAGGAGCGCGTGCTCGTCGGGCCGCTCCCGGGTGGTGAACAGGGTGGCGCGCAGCGGGAGTTCGGTGCGCAGGTCGAACACGTGGGCGGCCTCGCGCTCGATCTCCCCGGCCACGTCGGTGGCGGGCAGCCGGACGTGCTGGAAGGGAGGCCGCGCCTCGGCGCCGGTCCGTACGCTCCGTACGGGCGAGCCGTCGGTCTCGTCGAAGACGGTACGGAGCACCTCGTGCCGGTCGGCGACCTGCGCCAGGGCGTCGCTGAGCGCGTCCGGGTCGACGTCGCCGCGCAGGCGGACCAGCATCGGCAGGTTGTACGCGGCGCCCGCGCCGATCCGGTCCAGGAACCAGAGACGGTGCTGGGCGGGCGAGACCGGGAGGGTGCCGGACCGGGGCGCGGTGGTGGACGGTACGGGGGACGAGCGGGGCGCGGTGTCGACGTACGGGGCGAGGAGCGCCGGGGTGGGTGACTCGAAGAGCGTACGGAGGTCGAGTTCGGCGCCGAGGGTGGCGTGAACGCGGCCGAGCAGCCGGGCGGCGAGCAGCGAATGGCCGCCCAGCGAGAAGAAGTCGTCGTCGGGGCCGACCGGGCCGGTGCGCAGGATCTGGGCGAAGAGGCCGCAGAGGGCGGCCACGGTCCCGCCGGCCTCCGGGTGTCCCGCGTCGGCCGCGGCGCGGCCGGGGTCCGGCAGGGCGGCCCGGTCGAGTTTGCCGCTGGGGGTCAGCGGCAGCGCGTCCAGGGGGACGAAGGCGGCCGGGACGAGGTAGTCGGCCAGGACGGTACGGGCGTAGGCGCGCAGCTCGTCGGCCGGGGGCGCCTGGTGGCGTCCGCCGCGCGGGACGACGTACGCGGTCAGCTGCCGGTCGCCGGCCGGGTGAGCGTGGGCGACGACGGCCGCCCGGTCGATCGCGGGGTGGCGGGCCAGGACGCTCTCCACCTCGCCGGGCTCGACCCGGAAGCCCCGGATCTTCACCTGGCTGTCGGCGCGGCCCAGGTAGGCGAGGACACCGTCGGCGCCCCGGCGCACGAGGTCACCGGTGCGGTAGAGGCGTTCGCCCGTGGGGGCCGCGACAAAACGTTCGGCGGTCAGCGCGGGCCGGCCCCGGTAGTCGCGGGCGACCCCGGCCCCGGCGGCGTACAGCTCACCGGTCCCGCCGTCCGGCACGGGGCGCAGTTCCTCGTCCAGGATGTGCAGCCGCTTGCCGGCCAGCGGGCGGCCGATGGGCACGGGACCGCCGTCGCGCACGTCCTCCGGGCTCACCGGGTGGACGGTGAGGAAGATCATGCACTCGACGGGGCCGTAGCCGTTGCTCAGCCGCAGGCCGGGGTGGCGCTCCAGGGCGCGGGCCGCGTGCGGCGCGGACAGGGCCTCGCCGCCGACGATCAGCTCCCGCAGCCCGTCGAGCGCCTGCGGGTACTCGTCCACGATGACGCTGAAGAGGGAGGAGGAGAGGTAGAGGGAGGTGATGCCGTGCTCGGCGACGAGCCGTGCCATCACGAAGGGTTCGGGGCGCCGTCCGGGGTGCAGGACGCAGGTCCCGCCGTTGAGGAGCGGGCCCCACAGCTCCAGGGCGAACGCGTCCCAGGACAGGGGCGCGCACTGGAGCCACACGAATCCGGGGCCGAAGGAGGCGAAGTCCTGTCCGGTGAGGGTGGCGGTGAGGGCGTGGTGCGAGGCGGCGATGCCCTTGGGCCGTCCGGTCGAGCCGGAGGTGAACATCACGCAGGCGATGTCGCCGGGGCGGACCGGGACCGTGCCGCGCGCCAGCGGCGGCGCGGACGGGGCGTCCTCGACGTGGACCTCGGGGACGCCGAGCGCGTCGGGCCCGGCGTCGCGGGCCGACACCACGGCGGCGATCTCCGCGTCCGCCGCCATCGCCCGGAGCCGTTCGGCGGGGAAGGCGGGGTCGAGCATCACGTACCCGGCGCCGGCCTTGAGGATCCCGAGCACGGTCACGACCAGCGCGGTGGAGCGCTCCAGGAACACCCCGACCGTGTCGCCGTGCCGGACACCGCTCGCCGCGAGGAGGCCGGCCAGCCGGTCGGCGCGGGCGTCGAGTCCGGCGTAGTCGAGGCGTTCGCCGCCGTGGATCAGGGCCGTCGCGCCGGGCGTCCGTACCGCCTGGTCCTCGAACAGTTCATGCGTGCACTTCATCGCGCTCACCTCCTGGATGGCTGCCGCTCTCCGCGCGGGGCGCGTCGTGCGCTTCCGGCACCCCGGACGCCTCTGGCTCCCCGGGTGCGTCGAAGTCGAGCAGCAGGACGTCGATGTCTCTGATGGAGCGGCTGGCGAGGCCCCACAGGGCGATCGCGGTCCCGCCGACCCCGGCGAGGAACAACATGGCCGCCATGCCGCTGCCGGGACCGTCGCCGACGAGCGGCCCGAGGACGGTGAAGATCCCGGAGCCGTCGGCCGCCGCCGGTTCGAAGACGTGGTCGGCGAGCGGTCCGGAGACCGCCATGGCCAGGGGTACGGAGATCTGGGACAGGAACATCACCGCGCCGAAGACCCGGCCCTGCCACTCGTGGGGCACCTTGGTCTGCACGATCGCCTGCATGGACGCGTTGACCGTCGTCATGAGCAGGGCGCCGATGAGGATCGCCACGCACCAGCCGACGACTCCGCCGGCCAGACCCATCGCGACCAGGCCGGACAGGCACATGCCGACCACGCCGAGCATCATGCCCCGGCCGCGGTTCCCGGGTCCGCCCCAGGCCGCCATCAGCAGGGCGCCGGCCACTCCGCCGATCCCGATCGCGCTGTTCACGGCGGCGAGCGCGCCGGTGTCGGCGCGCAGCAGCACCATCGGGGAGATGAGGGCGAAGCCGAAGACCATGACCAGGTTGACCAGGCAGAAGTTGACGATCAGGTCGCGCAGGCTGGGCACCCGGAACAGGTACCGCAGCCCCTCGGCCGCGTCGGCCGTGATCCGCCGCCGGGGCGCGCCGGTGGTGTCCTTGACGACCACGTCGCCCTTGAGCCGTACGACACGGATCCCGATGAGCGCGAACGCGTAACTCGCCACGTCCACCAGGAGCGTGGGGCCGATCCCGAAGACCGCGACGAGGAGGCCGCCCAGGGCGGGGCCGCCGATCCCGGCCGCGCTCTTGGCGCCGGCGAGCAGACCGTTGGCGCGGCCGAGCTGGTCCTTGCGGACGAGGAGGGGAACGGCCGAGGAGAGGGCCGGGAACTGGAACGCGGCGCACACCCCGAGCAGCACGGTGGCCGGATATATCTGCCACGACTGGAGCGCGCCGAGGTAGTGGAGGAGGGCGAGGGAGCCCACGACGACCAGGCCGCCGGCGTCGGCGAGTTGGAGCGCGGCCCGCTTGGGGATCCGGTCGACGATCGCACCCGCAATGGGGCTGAACACCGCCTGGGGGAGCATCGCGCACAGGGAGAGGATCGTGACGGCGGTGGCCTGTTCGCCGGCCGACCACACCTCGATGATGAAGGCGAACCGGACCGCCGCGCTGCCCACCAGGGACACCGCCTGACCGGACCAGACGAGCATGAGCGGCCCCATCCCGGCGAAACTTCCGGGAATGTCCGCTGTTTTCTGGGCGTCCTTCACGATCCGGGTCCCCTGTCCACCGGGGCCCGGTACGCCGTACCGCGGCTTTCGAACGGGTTGGTTGCCACGCCTCAATCCCCCAGGGTTTTCGCTTTCCACGCGGATCACCACGGATCCCTGCCTGAATCGAACGGGGTCAGCATGCGTCGGCGGATTACCTCCGCGTTCCCTTCGCGAACACCGGAACGGGAAGGGCGCGGGAACGGAACGGGACGCCGGCGGGACCCGGACGGGCGAGGGTCGTCACGTAGTTGTCTGCACAGAAGGAGTACTCCCGTGAAGAACCCCAGGGATCATTCGCCGGACAGGGCGAATCTGCGCCACGCCCTCCAGGACCTCTCCACCGTGGAACGGTGGGCCGAGCGCGTGGCGTCGGGGGGCCGCCCCGAGCCGTACGCCGCGCAGGAGTCCCTGGACGGGCCCCAGTTCAGTGTCGAGACCGAGACCGAGAACGGCATGCACACCGTGGCCGGGATCGTGGCGCTGCCGCCCGTACCGGACAGCGGTACCGCGGGCTTGGACGAGACGGAGCGCGCCGTGCTCCGCTCGCTCGTGAGATCGCTGCTCGACCTGGCCGGCCACGAGTCGGGCCCCGCCCGTACCCATGTGGTGCTCACCCCCGGCGGACCCCGGGTGGCCGCCTGCCAACTGGGGCCGCACTACCTGGTGTTGGACCGTTCCCGCGACGGTTCCCCGGGCCGGTAACGGGGCGGGAACGGTCAGGGAACGCCCGCCAGCAACATCAGTGGTGTCGGGAAGCGGAACACCGCGAATACCCACAAACACCAACTTAGGGGCGGGACCATGGGACGTAAGCTTGCTGGACTCTTCGGGATCTTCGCGGCAACGCTGGCCTTCGGCTTCGGCACGGTGGCCGAGGCGGGACACACGCAGGGCCCCCAGAGCGTCCAGCAGGTTGTCGCCGACGACAAGGGCCCCACGATCACCGGCCCCGGCGTCCCCGCCGACGACAAGGGACCCACTCTCGTCCCGGCGGACGACAAGGGGCCGACCGTGGTGCTCGCCGACGACAAGGGTCCGACCGTGATCGCCGTCACCAACGACGACAAGGGCCCCACGTCCTCCGTTCTCTGAACCGCTCCCCGTCCCACCGCTCTTCCCGCTCCCCCGAACAGCTGAGCCCCGTACCGGAGTTCCGGTACGGGGCTCGGTGCTGTGCGGCTCGGCGCTGTGCGGCTCGGTGCGGTGTGCGGGGTACGTGCCGTCAGGTACGGCGGCGGTCCGCAGGCACTCCCATCTCGGCGAAGAGCTTCTCGGCGGCGGCCCGGTGCGCGCGGGCCTCCGCCGTGTCGCCCAGGGCGGCGGCCATGCCCGCTAACGCGTAGGCCTCCTCGATGCGGTAGCTGATGGCCGCGGAGAGGTCGAAGGCGTGCTGGTGCAGCGCCAGCGCCGCCGCCGCGTCGCCCTGCCGCAGCCGCAGCCGGCCCACCGTGTTCTCCACCTTGGCGCGCCGCAGGGGCGAGGAGTTGGTCCGCATCAACTGGAGGGCGTACTCCGCCTGGTCGGGGGTGCGGGGCGGCTTTCCGAGCCGGTCCTCCACATCCGCGGAGAGCGCCAGGGTCAGCGCCAGGTTCACCTGGTTCCCGGTGTCCCCGTACAGCGCGCGGGCCTCGGTCAGGCAGCGGTCGGCCTCGCCGTACTCCCCCAGGCCGATGTGGGCCAGCGCGAGATCGGTGATGGCTCCGGGCAGTCCTTCGTGCTGTCCGAGCTGGAGGCTCAGTTCGGCCGAGCGCTGGGCCGCGTCCCGTGCCTCCTCGTACCGGCCCCACTGTTCGTACAGCGTGCTGAGGATGGTCAGGCTCTCGGCCTCCGCGCGCGGGATGCCGAGCGAGCGTTCGTGGGCGATCGCGGTCTCCATGTGGCCCAGCGCCTCGGCGAAGTTGCCGAGGAGGCTGTTGAACTGGCCGAGGATGCTCTCGCTGTGCGCCTGGGTGTGCAGGTCACCGAGGCGGATCGCGACGTCCCGGCTCTCCCGGGCCGCGTCGAGCCCTTCGGAGAACCGGCCGAGTTTCCAGCAGGCGACGCCCAGGTTGGACAGGCTCACTCCCAGCAGCGCCAGGTCCTGCAACCGCTCGGCGGCGGCGACCGCGATCCGGCCCAGTTCGCCGAACTCCTCCAGGTGTCCACGCGCGTTGAGCTGGAAGACGAGGTTGCGGGCGAGGCACACGACATACCGGTCGTGGCCCCGTCTCTCCGCGAGTTTGACGGCGGCGAGGAGCGCCGTCTGCTCGCGCAGGAACCACTCCTGGGCCCGGTCGGCGGTGCTCAGATCGGGCAGTTCGGCCGAGGAGGGGAGCAGCCCGGTGGGGCGGTGGCGCCGCCCGGAGTAGAGGAGGTCGCAGGCCACTTCGGTGGCGGTCAGGTAGTAGCAGAGCAAACGTTCCACCGCGACCGCGTCCTCCCCCTCCGCGGACTCGCCGAGCTGGCTCTGCGCGAAGCTGCGGACCAGATCGTGGAAGGTGTAGAGGCCGATCTCGGGCTGCTGTACGAGGTGCACGTCGAGCAGCATTTCGAGCAGGTCCTCCGCCTCGCGGGTGCCCGAGCCCAGGAGCGCCCCCGCCGCGTGGACGTCCATGTCGCCGCCCGGGTGCAGGGCCAGTGTCCGGAACGCGGTACGGCACTCGTCGTCCAGGGCCTGGTAGGACAGACGGAGGGTGGCGGAGACGCTGCGGGCGCCGGAGCTGAGCTCGTCGAGTCTGCGGGTCTCGTCGCGCAGGCGTTCCGCCAGGTACTGGAGGGTCCAGCGCGGGCGGTTGCGCAGGCGGGCGGTGGCGATCCGCAGGGCGAGGGGGAGGTGGCCGCAGAGCCGGGCGAGTTCGGCGGCGGCCTCCGGCTCGGCCGCCACGCGCTGGGCGCCGAGGGTCTCGGCCACCAGGGTGGCGCTCTCCTCGGGCGGCATCACGCCGATGGAGATCCACTGCGCGCCGTCCAGGTCGACCAGGCGGGCCCGGCTGGTGACCAGGACGAGGCAGCCGGAGGAGGCGGGCAGCAGCGGGCGGATGCCGCCCGCGTCGCCCGCGTTGTCCAGGAGGATCAGCAGCCGTCTGCCGACGAGGGTCGCACGCCACAGGGCGGTACGGGCCGGTACGTCGTCGGGGATGCGGTCGCCCGGGATGCCGAGGGCCCGCAGCAGGCTGTCGAGCGCGGTGCCGGCGGTGACGGGCTGGTCGCCGGGTGTGTAGCCGCGCAGGTCGATGTGGAGCTGGCCGTCGGGGTACTCGGGGGCGAGGCGGTGCGCCGCCCGTACCGCGAGGGAGGTCTTGCCGCAGCCGCCCATGCCGTCGATGGCGACGATCTGCGGGCCCTGTTCGCTGACCTCCCCGGCACAGCGCAGGATCTCCGCCAGTTCCCGCTCGCGTCCGGTGAAGTCGGAGAGGTCGTACGGGAGGGTGCTGGGCGGTTCCGCCGGCAGCGGTACGGGGGCGGCAGGTGCGGGCGCGGGTCCCGGCCCCGCCAGTTCGGGGCTCTCCCGCAGGATTCCCTCGTACAGCTTGGTGAGCTGGGGCCCCGGGTCGATGCCCAGTTCCTCGACGAGCAGTTCGCGGACCTTGCCGTACTCCTCCAGCGCCTCGGCCTGGCGGCCGGACCGGTAGAGCGCGACCATCAACTGGCCGCGCAGCGTCTCCCGCAGGGGATGCTGGTTGACCAAATCTTTTAAGTCCACGACGAGTTCGGCGGCCTCGCCGAGCGCGAGATGGAGCTCGAAGAGCTGTTCCGCGGCGGTCAGCCGGCGTTCCTCGATGGAGGTGGAGGCCGCCTGGATCACCGGTCCGCCGCTGCCCGACAGGACGGGTCCCCGCCAGAGGGCAAGCGCTCCCCGCAGGATCTCGGCCGCTTCGGCGGGCCGGCTCTCGGCGGCCGCGATCTTCGCTTTGCGCGTGAGCAGTCCAAATTCGGCCAGGTCGATTTCACACTGTTCGAGGGCGACGCGATAACCGGGCCCGTCGGTGAGAAGGACGTCCGCTCCGCCCGGTATCCGCCGTCTCAGATCCGCTATGGCCTTGCGTACTTGGTGAGAGGCCGTGGTCGGCGGCTCCTCGTCCCAGGCCGCCTCGACCAGTCGCGAAACGGGAAGCACCTTTCCCGGATCCAGGAGCAGAGTGGCCAGAACTCGCTCCTGAATCACTCCTCCGAGCCGCAGTCGTGTCCCGTTCGACCAGCCCTCGATCGGGCCAAGAATGTTGAATCGCAGCCGATCTCCTGCCGCTGTCGTCATGCGGCCTCCCTCCCCCTCAGCTCTGCTCACACGCAGACCCTCCCCAGCGCGAAGCGATCGTAGCCCCTACCAGGAAAAGCGCGGTACTGCGCCGGGAAGAGTTCGGGAATGGCCCGTTGCAAGCTGTTCATCGACGGCGGTCCTTCGCCGCCGCGGAGGATACAGAGCGTGAGCAGACCGGGGAAAGACGGGTCCGAGCGGGTGCGTTCGGACCGTCCTGGGAGATCGCGTCACCGGCCATCGCATTACCGAGATTTTGGGGACCAAGGAGAGAATGATGAATTCCCAGACGGCGCCCGGTCTTGACGTACTGCTCCAGAATGCGCGCAGGCGGGCGGGGCTCACCCAGGAACAGCTCGCGGGGCTTTCCACCGTGAGCGTGCGGGCCATTCGGGACCTGGAGCTGGGCCGCGTGCAACATCCCCGCAAAGAAACTCTCAGACTCCTCGCCAATGCCATGCGCCTGACGGACGCGCGGCGGATCGAGCTCGAACTCGCCGTCGACGCCCAGGCCGTGGGGCGGGTATTCCAGGACATATACGGAGCAGACCTCGCCGTGCCGCCCACCCCGCTGCGCCCCCTGGTGGGGCGGCGCCCCGAACTGGAGGCGCTGACGGCCCGGTTGTCCACGGAACACGAGCGGCTGCTGACACTGGTGGGGCTGCCGGGGGTGGGCAAGACCCGGCTGGCGCAGGAGGCCGCCTCGGTGCTGCACTCCCGCGACCGGGTCCCGGTGCTCTGGGTCGCCGCGGACGGCGGGGCCGAGAGCAGCGGCGCGGCGGCGAACAGCCCGCTGTCGACCATGACGGGATGGGTGCGGGCGCTGGTCCGTGACGGCGAGAAACTGGACGAACTTGCCACGGTCATAGGGCACAAGCCTACCCTGATCGTACTTGACGGTTACGATTCGTCACCCTCCGCGATCCGGCCGCTGCTGAACCTGCTGCGCGTCTGCGAGCGGGTGAAAATCCTCACGACCACCTGCCGGCCGGTCCAGCTGCCCGGCGGCCGGCTGCTGCCGCTGGCCCCGCTGCCCGTGCCCGCCCCCTCCGACCTGGCCGGTTCCCTGCCGGGCGACTCCCTGGTCACGGACCGGCCCGCCGTGGAGCTGATGCTGTCGCATGTCAGCCACATGCGGCCGGACTTCCTCCCCACGGACACCGTCACCACCACCGCGGCCCACATCTGCCGGGCGCTGGACGGCATTCCGCAGGCGCT
This sequence comes from Streptomyces sp. NPDC088261, assembly GCF_044740805.1. NCBI lineage: Bacteria > Bacillati > Actinomycetota > Actinomycetes > Kitasatosporales > Streptomycetaceae > Streptomyces > Streptomyces sp. NPDC088261. The sequence goes on along the minus strand of NZ_JBIURL010000002.1, from coordinate 418,262 downwards.
GGAGGCCGCGGCCTCCTGGCTGCTGCTGTACTCGCCCGAGCAGCTGCTCGACATCGCCCGCACCGTGCCGCTGGTCCTGGTCGACGGCGTCACCCCCACCGACCCCGCCGCCGGTCCCACCCTGAGCGACCGGCTCGCCGCGGCGGTGACCGGGCTCGGCCCGCGCGCGACGGCCCTGCTCCGTACCCCGGTCGACCCGTGGACGGTGGACGACGCGGCCCGCGCGAACGGCACGTCGCTGGCGGAGACCGCCCGCGACGCGCACGCGCTGCTGGTGCGGGGGCTGATCCGCCAGCTCCCCACGACGCCGGGCGGTCCGGTGGGCTTCACGGTGCTCAACCTGGTCCGCGCGGCGCTCGTGGCGGAACAGGAGCGGGAGCAGGAGCGCGAGCAGGAAAGGGAGCGCGGCTCCCTGGTCGACGCGCTCGTGGAGTAGGGCCGCCCGCCCGCTTCCTGTCCCTCCTTTCGTCTTCCTCCCCTCTGTACCTCCCTCTCTCCTCCCCTCTCCTCCCCCTCCTCCCCCCTCTCTCCTCTCTCCTCTCGTGAAAGGCCTCGCCCCCATGCGCAACCTGATCTCCCTCGCCGACCTCACCCCCGCCGAGCTGCACCACCTCGTCGGCCGGGCCGTCGAGTTCGGCCGTGACGGCATCCACGCGACGTCGCTCGCCGGGCGCCAGGTCGGCGTCTACTTCCGCAAGTCCTCGACCCGTACCCGTACGTCGTTCTGGAGCGGCGCGACCCGCCTGGGCGCCGACGTGATCACGTTCGGCCCGAACGAGCTCCAGCTCAGCACCGGGGAGACGGTGGAGGACACCGCCCGGGTCCTCGGGCAGTACCTCGACGCCCTCGTCGTCCGCACCAACGGGGACGTGGAGGAGATCCGCCGGCTCGGCAGCAGCCCGGACCTGGCCGTCGTCAACGCCCTTAGCCTGGACGAGCACCCGACCCAGGCGATCGCCGATCTCGCCACGCTCACCGAGGAGTTCGGCTCGCTCGACGGGGTGCACCTGCTGGCCGTCGGTGAGGGCAACAGCTCCGGCGCCGCCCTCGCGCTGGCCGCCGCCCTCACCCCCGGCCTGCGGCTCACCCTGCTGTGCCCGCGCGGGTACGAGGTGCCCAAGGACACCCTGGACCTGGTGGCCGAACTCAGCGGCGGTACGGCCCTGGTGCGCCAGGTCGTGACGGCCGACGAGGTCGAGGGCCCGGTGGACGCGGTGTACACCAGCCGGTGGCAGACCATGGGCGTGACGAAGGAGAACCCCGACTGGCTGAGCGACTTCGACGGCTTCCAGATCAACCGCGCCTTCCTGGACCGCTTCGGCGGCCCGCGGACGGTCTTCCTGCACGACCTGCCGGCGGTGCGGGGCGAGGAGGTCACCGACGAGGTCCTCGACGGTCCTTCGAGCCTGGCGTGGCGGCAGGCGCACCACAAGATGACCGCGGCGGCCGCGGTCCTGGAGTGGTGTGTGGTGGGCGCCCAGGACTGACCGCGCCGCTCCCCGCGCCTTCCGCCCCCGGCCGTCCGGCCGGGGGCGCCGCGCGTGCCGTGCCCCCGGCTCCCGCGAGTCCCGCCGGGGAAAAGCCCGCCGTAGCGGAAAGGGCGGGTACGAGGCTTTTAGCGCCTCGTACCCGCCCCTTCGGAAACGGGAGGAACCGGTGGGATCAGCCACCCATCGCCGCGACCACCGAACGCGGCCGCATATCGGTCCAGTTCGCCTCGATGAATTCGCCGCACTCCTCCTTGCTGCCCTCGTCCCTCATCAGCTCCCAGCCGGCGGGCTGCTGGATCCGGGCCGGCCACAGCGAGTACTGGCCTTCTTCGTTGGCCAGCACCACATAGCGGCCGTTGGAGTCCTCGAACGGATTGGTTGCCATGTTCTCCACCTCGGTTGGACGAAGGTAAGCGTTCGGTCGTGGGGTGCGCCTGAGTTGTTCGGCTCAGTCAAAGACTAGGAGCGGCGCGCCGCTCCACCGGGCAGAAGCCCAGGCAGATCGGCGGCACCACGGCCCGCCCCGTCAGGCGAGCATCCGGGCCCGCTGGTGCGCGTACGTGAACGCGACCCCGGTGGCCACGGTCGCCGCGCGCACCGCCCCGAGCGCCTCGCGCACCAGCTCGGAGCGCTCCAGCGGCAGGCCCTCGAACCCGGCCTGACCGGCACGGACGATGTTCAGCGCGGCTTCGAGCACGGCGATCTGGGCCTCTCCCAGCGCCTCCCGGCGGTCGACCCGCTCCCGCACCTCCTCCAGGACGTCCGCGAGTACGTCCGCCACCAGGACACTGTGGCCGGTCTCTGCCATGTCATCACTCCTCGGTCGTTCGCCGGCGGTCGGTACGGAGCCGGAGGCTGAATTCTGCGAGCGCAGTGCGATCAGTCTCGCGCCCCCGGGGCCGTCCGGCACGGTCCTGTCGCGCAACTGCTCCTTTCCTGCCGGGCGGTTGCCGCACGGGGCGCCGGAAACCGGTCCCCGCCGAATCTACGGTGGTCTCCGAAAGGAAGTTCCGGCACGCCAGGGCCTCCTTTTCCCCTTGTCATCCAATGATGTGGACGAAGCGAACAATGAAGCCTGCGGAATGGGCGGCTCGTCATCGATCCGGGCCGCTGGATGTTGTTGTCACCGGACTCCCCTCCGATGCGCACACCTGGAATCTCATTTACATCCAATTGCTGCTCGAAGACCTCGGGCACACGGTGGTCAATCTCGGTTCCTGTGTGCCCGAGGACGAGATCGTCGAGTCCTGCTGCAAGTTCCAGCCCGACCTGCTGGTGGTCAGCAGCGTCAACGGGCACGGCTTCAACGACGCCAGGCCGCTGATCGGCGCGATCCGGTCCCGCTGGGAACTGGCCGGGCTGCCCGCCGTCATCGGCGGGAAGCTCGGGGTCTCCGGCGGTCGGCAGGACCAGACCGACGCGCTGATGAGCGCCGGTTTCGACGCGGTCTTCCAGGACGGCGTGAACATCGCCGCCTTCGAGTCGTACGTCGGCTCCCTGTCCCGAGAGGTGGAACGATGACCGCACCGGTCCGTACGGACGTCCCGCCCCCCGCCGCCCCGGCCGGCCGGATCGCCGCCCACCGGCGCCCGCGCTCCTTCGGCCGCTTCGTCGCCGAGTCGCAGGCCCGGGGCACCCTCGTGGTCCAGCCCCGCATGGGGTTCTCCGACCCCGCGCTGATGCGGGCGGGCCTGCTGGCCACCAAGGCCGCGGCGGACGGGGTCGTCGGCACGATGACCATCGACAGCTACACGCGGGTCAATGACGAACCGTCGGCGGTACGGGCCCTGAACAGCGGAGTCCCCCTCAACGGCTTTCCCCTCACCTCGTACAGTCCGCACACCTCGCACTGGGTCCTGGACGGGGTCCGCGACGCGGGCTTCCCCGTACAGATCCGGCACGGCTCCGCCCGCCCCCAGCGCATCGTCGCCGCCCTGGCGCGGCTCGGCCTGGACGCGACGGAGGGCGGGCCCGTCTCGTACTGCCTGCCGTACGGGCGCACCCCGCTCCTGGACTCCGTACGGAACTGGCAGGAGACCTGCGACTTCCTGGCCGGTCTGCGCGGCACCGGGGCGGAACCGCACCTGGAGACCTTCGGCGGCTGCATGCTCGGGCAGCTGTGCCCGCCCGGGCTGCTCGTGGCGATCAGCGCCCTGGAGGCGCTGTTCTTCCACCGGGCGGGGCTGCGCAGCATCTCGCTCAGCTACGCCCAGCAGACCAGCCAGGAGCAGGACCGGGACGCGGTGCACGCGCTGCGGCGGCTGGCCGCCGAACTGCTGCCGGACACCGACTGGCACGTCGTCCTCTACACGTACATGGGGCTGTACCCGCAGACCCGGAGCGGTTCCCTGGACCTCCTGGAGCGGTCGGCCGAGCTGGCCGTGGAGACGGGGGCGGCCCGGCTGATCGTGAAGACGACCGCCGAGGCGCACCGCATCCCGAAGGTCACGGAGAACGTGGAGGCCCTGCGGGTCGCCTCGCGGGCCGCGGCCCGGCACCGGACCCGGCCCGGCGCCCGTGACGGGTCCGCGCCGGTCCCGCCCGCCGGGGCGGCGGACAACGCGGTGTACGCGGAGGCCCGCGCCCTGGTGGACGCGGTGCTCGACCTCGACGGCGACCTGGGCCAGGCCCTGTTGAAGGCCTTCGCCCGCGGTTACCTGGACGTGCCGTTCTGCCTGCACCCGGACAACGCGGGCCGCAGCCGCAGTCACATCGACGCGTCGGGGCGGCTGACCTGGTCCGAGATCGGGGCGATGCCCATCGGGCACGTCACCGACCGGGGCCGGCGGCTGACGGCCGCCGGGCTGTTCGAGGCGCTGTCGTTCGTCCAGCGCCGGCACGACCGGGTCGTCCGCACGGCCGCTTCCGCTCCGTCCGCGCCGGCGCCGTCGTACGCGTCGTCCCGGCCCCCGCTTCCGTCCTCTTCCCGGCCCCCGCTTCCCGCGGCGGCCCGTCGCCCGGCAGCCCACCGTCAGCACACCCAGGAGGTAGCACCATGACCAGCACGATCGCTGAGCGCAACGGCCGCACCACGCCCTCGTTCCCGACCTCGCCCGACCAGCACCTGATGGCCGAGCCGACCCGGGCCACGCTGCGGGTGCAGAGCCACATGCTCGCGGCGACCCGGGCCTTCCTCACCGGGCAGGGCTTCCAGGAGCTGCTGCCGCCGGTGATCGGGCCGGTCACCGACCCGGGCATCCGGGGCTCCAAACAGGTGGACATCGATTTCTACGGTCACAAGTACAAGCTGATGACCAGCGCGATCCTCTACAAGCAGGCGTCGCTGATGGCCTTCGACAAGATCTTCTACATCGCGCCCAACGTGCGTCTGGAGCCGCTGGAGACGGCGGTCACGCACCGCCATCTCGCGGAGTTCCACCAGATCGACGTGGAGATCAGGGACGCCCGCCGCGAGGACGCGATGGAGCTGGCGGAGCGCCTGGTGGCGTACGTGGTCGGCGAGGTCGTCCGGGAGATGCCGGGCGAGCTGGAACTCCTCGGCCGGGACAAGGACGCGTTCCGGGAGGTCGTCCAGGGGGCGTTCGCCAGGACCACCCACGCGGCGGCGACCGCCGACCTGGTCGCGCTGGGCCACCCGCAGGACCCGGGCGCCGAGATCGACTGGGAGGGCGAGGAGATCCTCTCCGCCAAGTCCAGCCGGCCGTTCTTCGTCGTCGACTACCCCAAGGGGTCGCGGGGCTTCTACGACCAGGAGGACGCCGAACGCCCGGGCGTGCTGCGGAACTTCGACCTGATCGCCCCCGAGGGGTACGGCGAGCTGGCCAGCGGCAGCGAGCGCGAGCACGTCTACGCGGCGCTGGTCACGCGGATGCGGGAGACCGGGGAGAACCCGGCGAAGTACGGCTGGTACCTGGACCTGGCCCGCCGCGGCATCCCCGCCAGCTCCGGGTTCGGCATCGGCCTGGAGCGGTTCACCCGGTACGTCACCGGCCGCACGGCCGCCTGGGAGGCCAGCGCCTACCCGAAGCTCCCCGGAGTGGTGTCGGCATGAGCACCGTACTGAGCGCCGCCGGTTTCCCCGAGGAACAGGTGCGGCACCGGGCCAGGACCGGGGCGGCCGCCGTGTTCCCCGCGCTGGAGTCGTACGGCTCCGGCCTGCTGGGCGCGGCTCCGGCCGGCCACGATCCGTACGACCTGCTGGAGCGGGCCAGGATCGTGCCCCCGGTGTTCATGCCGGAGCGGCTGAAGAAGCTCATCGACCTGGCCAGGGAGCCGCTGTACACGGATGTCGAACTCGCCACGGTGATCGGCGGGTTCACCTCCCGGCTGCCGCTGTACGTGTCGGCGTTCGGCTCGACGCGGGTCGCCAGCCACGACCTGGGCGAGGCGGCGGGACGGCAGGCGGGGCGGCTCGGCATCCCGATGGTCATCGGCGAGAACGTGGTGCCGGTCAACGGCTACCGCGCGTCGTCCGACGCCGACGCCTCCCCGCTGCTCGGCCGGATCGCCGCCTACACGGCCGCCGCCGACGACGAGTACGGCGGGGTGGTGGTGCAGCAGTCCACCGAGGACGCGGACGCCGAGGTGTGGAACCTGGTCTACAGCGACCCGGTCACGGAGCCGCTGCTCGCCACCGGACGGCTGGCCTTCGAGCTGAAGGTCGGCCAGGGCGCCAAGCCGGGTCTCGGCGGTCTCACGGTCCTCGGCCGCGAGGCGGCGGGCCGGGTGGCCGGACAGTACGCCACGGACGCGGTGTTCGGCGCGGACACCGACGCGGTCCTGCGGATCAGCAGCCCCGGCACCTTCACCGAGGAGATCCTGCGCCAGCAGATCCGGCTGATGCGCAACAACTTCCCCCGCGTGAAGGTGTGGGTGAAGCTGCACCCCGGCCGGGACGTGGCGCTCGCGGCGGCCACCGCCTGGGCGGCCGGCGCGGACTCCGTCACGGTGGACGGCGCGGAGGGCGGCACCGCCTGGGCGCCGAACGCCTTCCTCGGTCAGGTGGGACTGCCGCTCGGCGAGTGCCTGGCCCGTATCGGACCGACCGGCCACTGCCTGCTCGCCAGCGGGCGGATCTGGGAGGGCGGCCGGGCCACCAAGGCGCTGGCGCTCGGCGCGCGCGCCGTCGGACTCGGCCGGGCCGCGCTGCTCGCGGTGGACGAGGACGGCGAGGCCGGTCTCGTACGGCTGGCCGAGAGCATCGCCCTCGAACTCCGCCTGCTGATCAGCTCCTTGGGCAAGTACCGCGTGAACGCCCTGGAGGCGGACGACGTACTGCTGCCTCCCGGGGGCGTGTTGACGGCCCGTACCGGCTGACTCCCCGCACACCTCTTTGACTTCGCACGCGACTTCGCACCATCCGCACGTCATCCACCGTGGCTCCGTCGGTCTCCCGGCACGCCGCGAGACCACGTCGATCCGAGCTACCGAGAAGGTGTCGAGATGTCCCGACCGCACGAAGATCCCGCTCTCTCCCCCGGCGCCGGCGTGCCCGCGCGCGTCGCCGCGTACAACACCACGGCGCTGGCACTCCCCGAGGGCTCGCTGCACGATCTATTCGCCGCGCAGGCCGCCCGCACCCCGGATGCCGTCGCCCTCGTCCACGAGGACCACCGGCTCACCTACCGGGAGCTGGACCACGCGGCCAACGCGCTCGCGCACCGGCTCATCGGTGCCGGCGTGCGGCCGGGCGACGCGGTCGGCCTCCTCTTCAACCGCTCCTTCGCCTACGTGATCACCGTTCTCGCCGTGATGAAGAGCGGCGGTGTGTACGTCCCGCTGGACCCCCGCCAGCCCGCGGAACGGCTCTCCTGGATCCTCGGCGACACCGGGGCCGTATTGCTGGTGACGGACCGCCCCGAGGAGGAGACGGGCTTCGCGGACGACCTGACCGCCCTGCGGCTCACCGACGCCGACGCCACGGCCGGCCTCTCGCCCACCGCGCCCGCCGTCACGGTCCACCCCGACCAGCCGCTGTACGTGATGTTCACCTCCGGTTCCAGCGGCACCCCCAAGGGAGTCGTCAACACCCACCGCAACGTCGTGGAGCTGGCCCTCGACCCGGGCTTCGGGGCCACGGCGCACGAGCGGGTCCTCGCCTACTCGCCGCTGCCCTTCGACTCCTCGACGTACGAACTGTGGGTCCCGCTGCTGCGCGGCGGGCTGGCCGTCGTGCTGTCGGCGCCGAAGATCGACATCGGTGAGCTGGGCGAGGCCGTCGCCCGCCACGGGGTGACCGCCGCGTACTTCACGACCGCGCTGTTCGACGCGATGGCGGGCGAGGCGATCGACGGCCTGGCGCTGCTGCGGGAGATCTGGACCGGCGGCGACGTCCTGTCCGCCACTGCCCTCCAGCGGGTCCTGGACCACTGCCCGGACACCACGGTCGTGCATGTGTACGGACCCACCGAAGCCACGGTCTTTTGCAGTTACCAGTCCTTCACGCCCGAGGTCCGCACCCTCGACCGCCTGCACCTGGGCATCCCGATGGCGAACACCTCGATGTACGTGCTGGACGCGGAACTGCGCCACACCGCCCCGGGCGAGACCGGTGAACTCTACGTCGCCGGGCCGCACTTGGCGCAGGGGTACGGCCGGCTGGCGGCCCTGACCGCCGAGCGGTTCACCGCCGACCCGTACGGCCCCGCGGGCACCCGGATGTACCGCACCGGCGACCTGGCCGCCTGGAACGAGCACGGCGAGATCGTCTTCCTGGGCCGCGCCGACCAGCAGGTCAAACTGCGCGGCAACCGTATCGAACTGGGCGAGATCGAGACGGTGTTGACCCGCCACCCGTCCGTCGCGCAGGCGGCGGTCATCGTCCGCGAGGACCGCCCGGGCGACAAGCGCCTGGTGGCGTACGCCGTGCCCGCGGTGGAGGGCGTCCTGGACGCCGCCGAGCTGCTGCGGCACGCGGGCACGGAACTGGTCGAGTACATGGTGCCCTCGGCGGTCGTGCCCCTGGGGGCGCTGCCGCTGACGCCCAACGGCAAGCTGGACCGGCGCGCGCTGCCCGCCCCCCGGGTCGGCGCGGCGCCCAACGGCCGGGCGCCGCGCAACCCCGTCGAGGAGGTGCTGTGCGGCCTGTTCGCGCACACCCTCGGGCTGCCGTCGATCGGCGTCGACGACGACTTCTTCGGGGTCGGCGGCCACTCGCTGCTCGCGACCCGGCTGGTGAGCCGGGTGCGCGCGGCCCTCGGCGTACAGCTGACCCTGCGGGAGTTCTTCCTCTACCCGACCGTGGCGCTGCTCGCCGAGTACGCCGCCACGAACGGGGGCGAGCCGGCCCGCCCCGCCCTGACGGCCCAGGAGCGCCCCGAGCCCCTCCCGCTCTCGGCGGCGCAGCAGCGGTTGTGGTTCCTGGACCAGTTGGAGGGCCCGTCGGCGACGTACAACATCCCGCTCGCGGTGCGCGTACGGGGTGAACTGGACCTGGCCGCGCTGGAGTCGGCGTTCACCGACGTGGTGGGCCGGCACGAGAGCCTGCGTACCGTGTTCGGGCAGACCGGGGAGCGGGACGGGGGTCAGGCGTACCAGCGGGTGCTGCCGGCCGACGGGGTCCGCGTCGGGCTGCCGGTCACCCCGGCGACCGGGGAGACGGTGGGCGCGCTGCTCACCGCCGAGTCCGAGCGGGTCTTCGACCTGACGTCCGATCTGCCGTTCCGCGCCCGGCTGTTCGCGCTCGGCGAGCGGGAGCACGTGCTGCTGGTGGTGATGCACCACATCGTCTCCGACGGCTGGTCGTACCAGCCGCTCATGCGGGACCTGAGCACCGCCTACACGACCCGCTCGCGCGGGGAGCGGCCGAGTTGGGAGCCGCTGACCGCGCAGTACGCGGACTACGCGCTGTGGCACCGGGGCCTGCTCGGCGACCCGGCGGACGACGGGAGCGTCGGCGCCCGCCAACTGGGCTTCTGGAAGCGGACGCTGGCGGACCTCCCGGAGGAGGTCACCCTGCCCGCCGTACGGCAGCGGCCGACCGCCGCCTCGTACCGGGGCGCCACCCACACCGTGCACTGCCCCGCGGACGTCCACGCCGCGCTGGCGGACCTGGCGCGCGAGTCGGGTGCCTCGGTGTTCATGGTGGCGCAGGCGGCGGTGTCGACGCTGCTGTCCCGGTCCGGCGCCGGGCACGACATCCCGCTCGGCTCCCCGATCGCCGGCCGCACCGACCAGGCGCTCGACGACCTCGTCGGCTTCTTCGTCAACACACTGGTGTTGCGTACGGATGTGTCGGGCGACCCGAGCTTCCGCGAGCTGCTCACGCGGGTGAGGGAGACCGACCTCGCGGCCTGGGCGCACCAGGACCTTCCCTTCGACCGGCTGGTCGAGGCCCTGAACCCGGACCGGTCGGCGGCCAGGCACCCGCTGTTCCAGGTGATGCTGACGCTGACGGACGCGGCGACGCCGACGCTGGTCGCGGACGGCCTGGACACGGAGTCGGAGTTCACCTGGCTGCGGTTCGCCAAGTTCGACCTGACGTTCTCGTTCGCCGAGCACCGGTCGGAGGACGGCCGGCCCGGCGGTCTCGACATCACCATCGAGTACGCCACCGACCTCTACGACGCGCCCGCCATCGAGGCCACCGGGGACCGGCTGGTCCGGCTGCTGGCCGGAGCGGTGGCCGCACCCGATCTGCCGGTCGGGGAGGTGGAGTTGCTGTCCGCGAGCGAGCGCGGGCTCCTCCTGGAGGGGTGGAGCGGCGCGGCGACCGGCGTCCCGGACCAGGGCCTCGCGGAACTCTTCGCCGCGCAGGCCGCCCGCACCCCGGACGCGATCGCCGTCGTCGCCGACGACCGCGAGCTCACGTACCGCGAACTCGACGCTCTCGCCAACCGGACCGCCCACCACCTGATCGCCGAGGGGGTCCGCCCCGGCAGCCGCGTCGGTCTTCTGCAAGAGCGGTCCCTGACCGCCGTGGTCACCACGCTCGCGGTGGTCAAGGCGGGTGCCACGTACGTCCCGCTGGACACCCGCTACCCGGGCGACCGCATCCAGCTGATCACGGAGCAGTCCGCGCTCACCCACCTCCTCACGGACCACGACCCGGGGTATCTCACCCTGCCGTCCGGGGTCACCACCCTGACCACCGGAACCCACTCCGCCGACGCCACCGACCCCGCCGTGCCGGTCCACCCCGACCAGCCGGTGTACGCGATGTTCACCTCGGGCTCGACGGGCGTGCCCAAGGGAGTCGCGGTCACCCACCGCAACGTCGCGGACCTCGCCGCCCAGGGGATGTATGCCAACGGCCATCACTCGCGGGTGCTGTTCCACTCCGCGATGGCCTTCGACGCCTCCACGTACGAGATGTGGGTCCCCTGGCTCAACGGCGGCACCCTCGTCGTCGCACCCGCCGGCCACCTCGACACCGCCACGTACCAGCGTCTTCTCAGCGAGCACGCCATCACCGCCCTCTGGATGACGGCGGGCCTGTTCCGGCTCATGGCGGAGGAGGCACCCGAGGCCTTCGCCGGGGTACGGGAGGTCTGGGCCGGCGGCGACGTCGTCCCGCCGGACGCCGTACGCCGGATCCACGCGCACTGCCCCGACACCACCGTCGTCAACGGCTACGGACCCACCGAGACCACCACGTTCGCCGCCACCCACCGGATCCACCGCCCGCTCGACTACCCCGGCACACTTCCCATCGGCGAACCCCTCGACAACCACCGCCTCTACGTCCTCGACGACCACCTCCGTCTCGTCCCGCCCGGCACCCCCGGCGAGCTGTACATCGCCGGCGCCGGGCTGGCGCAGGGCTACCTCGACCGCCCGGCCCTCACCGCGGACCGCTTCGTCGCCGATCCGTACGGTCCCGCGGGCACCCGGATGTACCGAACGGGCGACCTCACCCGCTGGAACGAGGACGGGTCCCTCGAATACCTCGGCCGGGCCGACCAGCAGGTCAAGCTGCGCGGCTTCCGCATCGAACCCGGCGAGATCGAGAATCATCTGACTATGGATCAGACGGTCGCCCAGGCCACCGTCGTCGTCCGCGAGGACCGCCCCGGCGACAAACGCCTCGTGGCCTACCTCGTCCCCGCCCAGAACGCCACCATCGATCTCACCGCACTGCGCCGCGAGATCTCCGGCGCCCTGCCGGACTACATGGTCCCCTCCGCCTTCCTGGTCCTGGACGAGATCCCCCTCACCACCAACGGCAAGATCGACCGCCGCGCCCTGCCCGCCCCCCAGCAGCAGGCCGACACCGACGGGCGCGCGCCCCGCACCCCCGCCGAGGAAGTCCTCTGCGGTCACTTCGCGGCCGTCCTCGGACTGCCGTCCGTCACCATCGACGACCACTTCTTCCACCTCGGCGGGCACTCCCTCCTCGCCACCCGCCTCATCAGCCGCGTCCGGGAGACCTTCGGGGTCCAGATCACCGTCAAGGACCTCTTCCAGGGCCCGACCGTGGCCGGGCTCGCCGCGTTCGTGGCGGCGGGCGGCGACGCGGTGCGGCGGCCCGCGCTCCGGGAGTCGGTCCGGCCGCGACGGGTCCCGCTCTCCTCCGCCCAGCAACGCCTCTGGTTCCTGCACCACTTGGAGGGCCCCTCGGCGACGTACAACATCCCGCTCGCCCTGCGCCTCAAGGGCGCGCTCGACCGGGACGCGCTGCGACTCGCCCTGACGGACGTGGTGGTACGGCACGAGAGCCTGCGCACCCTGTTCGGGACGGCCGGCGACACCGCCTACCAGTGGCAGGTGCCGGCCGACGAGATCCGGGTGGAGCTGCCGGTCACCACCGTGACCGGGGACACCCTGGACGCGGCCCTCGGCGCGCAGGCCGCCAGGAGCTTCGACCTGGAGTCCGAACTGCCCTTCCGCGCCTGCCTGTTCGACCTCGGCGGTGACGACGCGGCGCTGCTGCTCGTGATGCACCACATCGCCTCGGACGGCTGGTCCACCACCCCCCTCCTGCGTGACCTGACCGCCGCCTACACGGCCCGTACCGAGGGGCAGGCGCCCGGCTGGGAGCCGCTGCCCGTGCAGTACGCCGACTACACGCTGTGGCAGCGGGAGGTGCTGGCGGCGGACGGCGAGCGCCAGGCGGAGTTCTGGCGCCACACGCTGGACGGGCTGCCGGACGAGGCCACCCTGCCGACCGACCGGCCCCGCCCGGCGGTCGCCAGCTACCGGGGCACGACCCACAGCGCGCACGTCCCGGCGGAGCCGCACCGGGCGCTGACCCTGCTGGCCAGGGAGACCGGCAGCACCCTGTTCATGGTGGCCCAGGCCGCCGTCGCCACCGCCCTGTCCCGCTCCGGGGCGGGCGAGGACATCCCCCTCGGCGCCCCGATCGCGGGCCGTTCCGAGCAGTCACTCGACGATATGGTCGGCTTCTTCGTCAACACCCTCGTGCTCCGTACGGACCTGTCGGGCGACCCGAGCTTCCGTGAGCTGCTGTCCCGCCTCCGGGACACGGACCTGGCCGCGTGGGCCCATCAGGACCTCCCCTTCGACCAGTTGGTCGAGACCCTGAACCCCGAGCGCAGCACCGCCAGGCACCCGCTCTTCCAGGTGGTCCTCACCCTCCAGGACGCGGTCACCCCGACGCTCGGACTGCCGGGTCTCACCGCCGAGTCGGGCTTCGCGCCGCTGGAGATCTCCAAGTTCGACCTGACGTTCTCCTTCCACGAGCACCGCACGGCGGACGGCCGCCCCGGCGGACTGGACATCCGGGTCGAGTACGCCACCGACCTGTACGACGCCGGAACCGTCGAGGCGGTCACCGACCGGCTGGTCCGGCTGCTCGGCGCCGCCGCCGAGAACCCGGAACTGCCCGTCGGGGAGCTGGCGTTCATGAGCCCCGACGACCGGCACCGGCTCCTGGAGGAGTGGCACGGCGCGGTCACCGGCGTCTCCGGGTCGAACCTCGCCGAGCTGTTCGCCGCACAGGCCGCCCGTACCCCCGACGCGGTCGCCCTCACCGACGGCGACCGGAATCTGACGTACGCGGAGCTGGACGCGGCCACCAACCGGCTGGCCCACCACCTCATCGGTCTCGGAGTCCGACAGGAGAGCGTCGTCGCGGTCCTGATGGAGCGCTCGGCCGACCTGCTCACCGCCCTGCTCTCCGTGGTCAAGGCCGGCGGGGTCTACGCCCCGCTCAACCACGCCGACCCCGACGGACGGCTCGGCCAGATCATCACGGAGACCAGGGCGCCGGTCCTGATCACCGACACGGCCCTGTCCGACCACCCGATCGTGCCGAAGACCACCGCTCACGTCGTCGTGCTCGACGGGACCGCCGCGTTCGACCACCTCCCGGCGACCCCGCCGGCGTACCCGGCCCATCCCGACCAGTGGGTGTACGTCATGTACACCTCGGGCTCGACCGGGGTGCCCAAGGGCGTCACGGTGACGCACCGCAACGTCTCCGACCTCGCCGCCCAGCGGGTGTTCGCCAACGAGAACCACCGGCGGGTGCTGTTCCACTCGCCCCACACCTTCGACGCGTCGACGTACGAGATGTGGGTGCCGTGGCTGAACGGCGGCACCATCGTGGTCGCACCCCCGGGCCACCTCGATCCGGCGACACTGGGCGCCCTGCTCAAGGACGCCGGTCTGACCGGACTGTGGCTGACGGTGGGCCTGTTCCGGGTCGTGGCCGACGAGGCACCCGAGGCGTTCGCGGGGCTGCGGGAGGTCTGGACCGGCGGGGAGGTCGTCCCGCCGGAGGCCGTGCGCCGGGTCATGGACCGCTGCCCGGGCACCACCGTCTTCAACGTGTACGGACCCACCGAGACCACCACCTTCGCCACCACCCACCCCGTCCGCCGCCCCCTCGATCCCGGCGCGCTCCCCATCGGCGGCCCCTTCGACAACCACCGCCTCTACGTCCTCGACCCCGGGCTGCGCCTCGTCCCGCCGGGCACCCCCGGTGAGCTGTACATCGCGGGCGCCGGCGTCGCGCGCGGCTATCTCGGCCGAGCCGCCCTGACCGCGGAACGCTTCACGGCCGACCCGTACGGTCCCGCGGGTACCCGCATGTACCGCACGGGCGACCTGGTCCGGTGGAACCGGCACGGGGAGATCGAATACCTCGGCCGCACCGACCAGCAGGTCAAACTGCGCGGCTTCCGCATCGAACTCGGCGAGATCGAGAGCGCCCTGATCAGCCACCGGACCGTGGGCCAGGCCAACGTCAGCGTCCGTGAGGACCGCCCCGGCGACAAACGACTCGTCGCCTATGTCGTCCCCGCCGAGAACGCCACCATCGACCTCACCGAGCTGCGCCGCGCGATCGCGGACGCCGTACCCGAGTACATGGTCCCGTCCGCCTTCATGGTCCTGGACCGGATCCCTCTCAACACCAACGGCAAGGTCGACCGGCGCGCCCTGCCCGCCCCCCAGATCTCCCACCTCACCCAGGGAAGAGCGCCCCGTTCTCCGCAGGAGGAGGTGCTGTGTGGCCTGTTCGCGGCCGTGCTCGGACTGCCGTCGGTCACCATCGACGACCACTTCTTCCGGAGCGGCGGACACTCCCTGCTGGGCACCCGGCTCATCAGCCGCATCCGGCAGGCGTTCGGCGTCCAGCTCGGCGTCAAGGACCTCTTCCAGCACCCCACGGTGTCCGCCCTCTCGGAGCAGGTCACGGCGGGCAACGGCGAACTGCCGCGTCCGGCGCTGACCAGCGAGGAGCGCCCGGAGCTGATCCCGCTCTCCTCCGCCCAGCAGCGCCTCTGGTTCCTGGACCAGATGGAGGGCCCCTCCCCCACCTACAACATCCCGCTCGCGCTGCGCCTCACCGGCCCGCTCGACCACGAGGCCCTGCGGCTCGCCCTCACCGACCTCACCACCCGCCACGAATCCCTCCGTACGGTCTTCCCCACTCATGAGGGCCGCACCCACCAGCACATCCTTCCGCCGGCCCCGGTCGCCCTGCCGCTGACCGCCACCACGGAGGAGGCGCTGCCCGCGCTCCTCGCCGAGCTGTCCGCCCGTACCTTCGACCTCGCCACCCAGGCCCCCGTACGCTCCCACCTCTTCGCCCTCGGCGAGCGGGAACACGTCCTGCTCGTCGTCATCCACCACATCGCGTCCGACGGCTGGTCCAACGCACCCCTCTTCCAGGACCTCGCCACGTCCTACGCGGCCCGCATCGAGGGCCTGGCACCGGAGTGGGAGCCACTGCCGGTCCAGTACGCCGACTACAGCCTCTGGCAGCAGCGGTTGCTGGAGAGCGACGAGGAGCGCCAACTCGAGCACTGGCGGCAGACGTTGGCCGACCTCCCGGAGGAGGTGACCCTTCCCACCGACCACGCCAGGCCCGCCACCGCGTCCAACCGGGGCACCACGCACACCGTGCACTGCCCCGCCGCCCTGCACGACGCGCTCATCTCCCTGGCACAGGACACGGGCAGCACCCTGTTCATGGTGGCCCAGGCCGCCGTCGCCACTCTGCTCTCCCGGTCGGGCGCCGGACACGACATCCCCCTCGGCTCCCCCGTCGCCGGCCGCACCGACCAGAAACTCGACGGCCTGATCGGGTTCTTCGTCAACACCCTCGTGCTGCGTACGGATCTGACGGGCGATCCGAGCTTCCGCGACCTGCTGTCCCACGTCCGGGAGACCGACCTCGCGGCCTGGGCGCACCAGGATCTCCCCTTCGACCGGTTGGTCGAAGCCCTCAACCCCGAGCGCACCACCGCCCGCCACCCCCTGTTCCAGGTCATGCTCACCGTCGGCGACACCACCACCGAGGCACCGGGGCTCCCCGGGCTGGACACGGCGTACGAGTACTCGGCGGTGCAGATCGCCAAGTTCGACCTGACGTTCGGCTTCGAGGAGCACCGTACGGACGACGGCCGGCCGGCCGGTCTGACCATCACCGTCGAGTACGCCACCGACCTCTACGACCCCCGTACCGTCGAAGCCACCGCGGACCGCCTGGTCCGCCTGCTCACCGGAGCCGTGGCCTCCCCCGATCTCCCCGTCGGCGAGCTGGAGTTGCTCTCGGCGGGTGAGCGCGGGCTTCTCCTGGAGGAGTGGAACGGCCTCGCCACCGGCACCCCCGGCAAGAGCCTCGCGCAGCTGTTCGCCGCGCAGACCCACCGCACCCCGGACGCGATCGCCGTCGTCGCCGACGACCGTGAACTGACCTACCGGGAACTCGACACACTGGCCAACCGGACCGCCCACCACCTCATCACGGAAGGGGTACGGCCCGGCAGCCGCGTGGCCCTCCTCCAGGAGCGCTCCCTCAGCGCCGTGGTCACCACCCTCGCCGTGGTCAAGGCGGGCGCCACCTACATTCCGCTCGACACCCGCTACCCCGCCGACCGTATCCAGCTCATCACCGAACAGTCCGCCATCACCCACCTCCTCACCGACCGCGACCCCGGCCCACTCACCCTTCCCCCGGGCGTGACGACGCTCACGACCGGGACCCACTCCGCCGACACCACCGACCCCGCCGTGCCGGTCCACCCCGACCAGCCGGTGTACGCGATGTTCACCTCGGGCTCGACGGGGGTGCCCAAGGGCGTCGCGGTGACCCACCGCAACGTCGCCGACCTCGCCGCCCAGACGATGTACGCCAACGGCCACCACCAGCGCGTCCTGTTCCACTCCGCGATGGCCTTCGACGCCTCCACCTACGAGATGTGGGTCCCCTGGCTCAACGGCGGCACCCTCGTCGTCGCACCCCCCGGCCACCTCGACACCGCCGCCTACCAGCGTCTTCTCACCGAGCACTCCGTCACCGCCCTCTGGCTCACCGCGGGCCTCTTCCGCCTCATCGCGGAAGAAGCGCCGGAAGCCTTCGCAGGGGTACGGGAGGTCTGGGCCGGCGGCGACGTCGTCCCGCCGGACGCCGTACGCCGGGTCATGGACCGCTGCCCGGGGATCACGGTCGTCAACGGCTACGGACCCACCGAGACCACCACCTTCGCCACCACCCACCGCGTCGGCCACCCCCTCGCCGCCGACTCCGGCGCCCTGCCCATCGGCGGCCCCCTCGACAACCACCGCCTCTACGTCCTCGACGACCACCTGCGCCTCGTCCCGCCGGGCGCGCCGGGCGAGCTGTACATCGCGGGAACGGGTCTCGCCCAGGGCTACCTGGACCGGCCCTCGCTCACCGCCGACCGCTTCGTCGCCGACCCGTACGGCCCCGCGGGCACCCGGATGTATCGCACCGGGGACCTCACCCGCTGGAACCACGAAGGGGCCCTCGAATACCTCGGCCGCGCCGA
Organism: Streptomyces sp. NPDC088261; assembly: GCF_044740805.1. Taxonomy (NCBI): domain Bacteria; kingdom Bacillati; phylum Actinomycetota; class Actinomycetes; order Kitasatosporales; family Streptomycetaceae; genus Streptomyces; species Streptomyces sp. NPDC088261. The sequence continues at coordinate 400,612 of NZ_JBIURL010000002.1, read as the reverse complement.
CCAGCAGGTCAAACTCCGGGGCTTCCGCATCGAACCCGGCGAGATCGAGACCGTCCTCACCGGCCGGCCCGGGGTCGCGCAGGCCGTCGTGACCGTTCGCGAGGACCTGCCCGGCGACAAGCGCCTGGTCACCTACCTCACGGCGGAGGACGGCGCGCGGATCGACACCGAGGACGTGCGGCGGCGGATGTCCGGGCTGCTGCCCGAGTACATGATCCCGTCCGCCTTCATGGTGCTGGACGAGATCCCGCTGACCGTCAACGGCAAGGTGGACCGGCGCGCCCTGCCCGTACCGGAGATCGCCCCCACCACCGGGCGCGCCCCGCGCACGGTCAAGGAAGAAATCCTGTGCGGCCTGTTCGCCGAGATCCTCGGACTGCCGTCGGTCACCATCGACGACCACTTCTTCCACCTGGGCGGCCACTCGCTGCTCGCCACCCGCCTCGTCGGCCGGATCCGCTCCGTCATGGGCGTCGGTCTGTCCGTGGCGACGCTCTTCGAACACCCGATCGTGGCAACGCTCGTCGAGAAGCTCGACAGCGCCGAGGCCGCAAGGCCCACACTGCGGCCGATGCGCCGGATGGGAGCGACCAAGTGATTCCGTTGTCCTTCGCCCAGCAGCGGCTGTGGTTCATCGCCCAGATGGAAGGGCCTTCGACCACCTACAACATCCCCCTGACCGTGCGCCTCCACGGCGAACTCGACCACGCGGCCCTCCGGTCGGCTCTCCTGGACGTGGTCGGCAGGCACGAGAGCCTGCGGACCCTCTTCCCCGACCAGGACGGCACGCCGTACCAGCACATCCTCGCCGAGGAGGAGGTGGACCTCCCGCTGCCGGTGGTCCCCGCCGACGAGCTGAGTCTGGCGGCCGTCCTCGCCGAGGAGTCCGCGCAGGTGTTCCACCTCGCGGTGGACCTGCCGATCCGGGCGCGGCTGATCGCGCTCGGTGAGCGGGAGCACGTCCTGCTCGTCGTGATGCACCACATCGTGTCGGACGGCGGGTCGACCGGGCCGCTGCTCAGGGACCTGGCCGCCGCCTACGGCGCCCGCGCCGCCGGGGGGCGGGCGCCGGACTGGGAGCCGCTGCCGGTGCAGTACGCCGACTACACGCTGTGGCAGCAGGAGTTGCTCGGCGAGGGCGACGACCCGGCGAGCACCGGGGCGCGCCAACTCGACTTCTGGTGCGAGGCGTTGGCGGACCTGCCGGAGGAGGCCACGCTGCCGGCCGACCGGCCGCGCCCGGCCGCCGCGTCGTACGTGGGCGCCACCTGTGACGCCCACCTGTCCGCCGACCTCCACACCGGACTGACGCACCTCGCGCGGGAGTCGGGGGCCACGGTGTTCATGGCGGCCCAGGCCGCGGTCGCTACGGCCCTGTCCCGCTCGGGCGCGGGTCTCGACATCCCCGTCGGCTCCCCGGTCTCCGGCCGCATCGACGAGGCCCTGGACGATCTGGTCGGCTTCTTCGTCAACACCCTGATCCTGCGGACGGATCTGTCGGGCGACCCGAGCTTCCGTGAGCTGCTGAAGCGGGTCCGCGGGACGGACCTGGCGGCCTGGGACAACCAGGATCTCCCCTTCGACCGGCTGGTCGAGGTGCTCAACCCGGAGCGTTCCGCCTCCCGGCACCCGCTCTTCCAGGTGATGCTGACGATGGGCGAGGCCGGCTCCGACGCCGTCGGGTTCCCCGGGCTCGACGCCAGGACCGAGTACAGCGCCCTCCAGATCGCCAAGTTCGACCTGACCTTCGGCTTCGCCGAGCACCGGACGCGCGACGGCCGGCCCAACGGCCTGGACATCACCATCGAGTACGCCACCGACCTGTACGACGCCCGGACGATCGACGCGCTCATGGCGAGGCTGTGCCGGCTCCTGGAGGCGGTGCTCACCTCGCCCGACACCCCGCTGTCGGTGCTGGACCTGCTGGGCGAGCACGAGCGGCGGCTGCTCCTGGAGGAGCGGATCGGTACGGTCACCGGTACGGCGGACCTCAGCGTCGCCGAGCTGTTCGCCGAGCAGGCGGCCCGTACCCCGGACGCGATCGCGCTGGTGGACGAGGACCACGACCTGACGTACGCCGAACTCGACGCGAGCACCAATCAGTTGGCCCACCACCTCGTCAACCTGGGCGTCCGGCGGCACGACGTGGTCGCCGTCCTGATGGAACGCTCGACCGGCCTGCTCACCGCGCTGCTCGCCGTGGTGAAGGCGGGGGCCGTGTACGCCCCGCTGAACACCACCGACCCGGACAGCCGGCTGGTCCAGATCCTCGCCGACACCCGGGCCCCCGTCCTGCTGACCGACCGGGCCCTCGCCGACCACCCGGTGGTCCTGGAGACCGGCGCGCGGGTGGTCGTCCTCGACGGCACCACCGGCCTCGGCCACCTCCCGGCGACGGCTCCGGCGCACACCATCCACCCCGACCAGCCGCTGTACGCGATGTTCACCTCGGGCTCGACGGGGGTGCCCAAGGGCGTCGCGGTCACCCACCGCAACGTCGCCGACCTCGCCGCCCAGACCATGTACGCGAACGGCAACCACCGGCGGGTGCTGTTCCACTCGCCGGCCGCGTTCGACGCGTCGACCTACGAGATCTGGGTGCCGTGGCTGAACGGCGGCACCGTCGTCGTCGCGCCTCCGGGCCACCTCGATCCGCCCACGTACCGGCGGCTGCTCACCGAACACCGCGTGACCGGCGTGTGGTTGACGGCCGGCCTGTTCCGGCTGATGGCCGAGGAGGCGCCCGAGGCCTTCGCGGGGGTACGGGAGGTCTGGGCCGGCGGGGACGTCGTGCCGCCGGAAGCGGTGCGCCGGATCCACGAACACTGCCCCGACACCACCGTCGTCAACGGCTACGGGCCGACGGAGACCACCACCTTCGCCACCACCCATCGCGTCCGCAGACCCCTCGACCACACCGGGGCGATCCCGATCGGCGAACCCCTGGACAACCACCGCCTGTACGTCCTGGACCGGGCGCTCCAGCTCGTCGCGCCGGGCGCGCCGGGCGAGTTGTACGTCGCGGGCACGGGCCTCGCGCAGGGCTACCTCAACCGGCCGTCGCTGACGGCCGAGCGGTTCACCGCCGACCCGTACGGTCCCGCGGGCTCACGGATGTACCGCACGGGCGACCTCGCGCGCTGGAACCACCACGGCTCGCTGGAATACCTCGGGCGGGCCGACCAGCAGGTCAAGCTGCGCGGCTTCCGCATCGAACTGGGCGAGATCGAGAGCGCCCTGACGGCTCTTCAGGCCGTGGGCCAGGCGACCGTCAGCGTCCGCGAGGACCGCCCCGGCGACAAGCGCCTCGTCGCCTATCTCGTCGCCGCCGACGGCGCCACCATCGACACCGAGGCCGTGCACCGGGAGATCTCCGGCGCGCTCCCCGAGTACATGGTCCCGTCCGCCTTCCTGGTCCTGGACGAGATCCCCCTCACCACCAACGGCAAGATCGACCGCCGCGCCCTGCCCGCGCCCCAGCACCAGGGCGACACCGACGGCCGTACGCCCAGGACCCCCGCCGAGGAAGTCCTGTGCGGCCTGTTCGCGGCCGTCCTCGGGCTGCCGTCCGTCACCATCGACGACCACTTCTTCCGGCGCGGCGGGCACTCCCTGCTCGCCACCCGCCTCATCAGCCGCATCCGGGCGGTGTGGGACACCGGCATCACCATCCGGGAGCTGTTCCAGTACGCGACGGTCGCGCAGCTCGCCGAGCGGATCGCGGCCGAGGGCAGCGGAGAGCGGCGTCCGGCGCTGACGAGCGGGGAGCGCCCGGAGCTGATCCCGCTCTCCTCCGCCCAGCAACGGCTCTGGTTCCTGGACCAGATGGAGGGCCCGTCCGCGACGTACAACATCCCGCTGGCCCTGCGGCTCACCGGCCCGCTCGACCACGAGGCGCTGCGACTCGCCCTCACCGACCTCACCGCACGCCACGAAACACTCCGTACCGTCTTCCCCACCCACGAGGGGACCCCGCACCAGCACATCCTGCCCCCGGCCGCCGCCGCCCTCCCGGTGGTCCCGGCCACCGAGGAGTCGCTGCCCGCGCTGCTGGCCGCCGAGGCCGTCCGTACCTTCGACCTCGCCGCCGAACTGCCGTACCGGGCCTCGCTGTTGCGGCTGGGAGCCGAGGAGCACGTCCTGTCGCTGGTGGTCCACCACATCGCCTCGGACGGCTGGTCCAACGGACCCCTCTTCCAGGACCTCGCCACGTCCTACGCGGCCCGCGCCGAAGGCCGGGCACCGGAGTGGGAGCCTCTTCCCGTCCAGTACGCCGACTACACCCTCTGGCAGCAGCGGCTCCTGGAGAACGACGAGGAGCGCCAACTCGACCACTGGCGCGAGACGTTGGCCGACCTCCCCGAGGAGGCCACCCTTCCCACCGACCACGCCCGCCCCGCGACCCCGTCCAACCAGGGCCGTACGCACGTCGTCCACTGCCCGGCCGCGCTGCACTCCGGCCTGATGTCGCTGGCCCAGGACACCAGCAGCACGCTGTTCATGGTGGCCCAGGCCGCCGTCGCCACCCTGCTCTCCCGCTCCGGCGCCGGACACGACATCCCCCTCGGCTCCCCCGTCGCCGGCCGCACCGACCAGAAGCTCGACGGCCTGATCGGGTTCTTCGTCAACACCCTGGTCCTGCGCACGGATGTGACCGGCAACCCCACCTTCCGTGACCTGCTGTCCCGCGTCCGGGACACCGACCTCGCCGCCTGGGCGCACCAGGATCTCCCCTTCGACCGCCTCGTCGAAGCCCTCAACCCCGAGCGCACCACCGCCCGCCACCCCCTGTTCCAGGTCATGCTCACCGTCGGCGACACGAGCAACGAGGCCCCCCGACTGGCGGGCCTGGAGAGCGAGTTCGCGTTCCCGCCGGTGTCCGTGGCGAAGTTCGACCTCACGTTCGCCTTCGCCGAGCGGCGCACGGCGGACGGCGCCCCGGACGGCCTGGACATCCTGATCGAGTACGCCACCGACCTCTACGACCCCCGTACGGTCGAGGCCACCGCGGACCGCCTGGTCCGGCTGCTCACCGGAGCCGTCGCCACCCCCGATCTCCCCGTCGGGGAACTGGAGTTGCTGTCCGGGGAGGAGCGGGCGCGGGTCCTGGAGTGGAGCGGACCGCCGTCCCCGGCCCCCGGTCTGGGCCTCGACGGGCTCTTCGCGGGCCAGGTCGCCCGTACCCCGCACGCGGTGGCGCTGGTCCACGAGGAACAGCGGGTGACCTACCAGGAGTTGGACACCTGGTCCAACCGCCTGGCCCGGCACCTGACCGCGCGCGGTGTCACCCCGGGCAGCATCGTCGCCATCCACCTGGAGCGCTCGCCGCAGCTGATCGCGTCACTGCTCGCGGCGCTCAAGGCCGGGGCCGGGTACACCCTGCTGGACCCGCAGTTCCCCGCCGACCGGCTGACCACGGTGCTGGGTCAGACCGGTCCGGCCGCCCTGGTCACCCAGAGCCACCTGGTGGCCCTGCCGACCCCGGCCACCCTGGTGGACCTGACCGTCGACACCCCGGCGATCAGCGCGCTGCCCGGGACGCCGGTGGAGACCGGCGGGCACCCGGAGTCCGTCGCCTGCGTGATGTTCACCTCCGGCTCGACCGGTGTCCCCAAGGGCGTCGCCGCCTCGCACCGGGCGCTGGCCGCCACCTTCATCGGCCCCGACTACCTGAACTTCGGCCCCGAGCAGACGTACCTGCAAAGCTCCCCCGTCTCCTGGGACGCCTTCGCCCTGGAGGTCTTCGGGCCGCTGCTCCACGGCGGGGTCTGTGTCCTCCAGCCCGGCCAGCACACCGACCCGCACCAGATCGCGGAGCTGGTGGAACGCCACCGGATCACCACGCTCCAGATGTCGGCGAGCCTGTTCAACCACATGCTCGACGAGCACCCGGCGGTGTTCTCCCGGCTCCGGGAGGCGATGACCGCCGGGGAGACCGCCTCGCCGGCCCACACCGCCAAGGCCCTGGCCGACCACCCCCACCTGCACCTGGTCAACGGCTACGGCCCCGCCGAGAGCATGGGCTTCACCACCGCCCACCTCATCGGCGGACCCGCCGCCGCCATCCCGATCGGCCGCCCGGTCGCGGGCAAGCACGCCTACGTCCTGGACGAGAACCTGCGGCTGCTGCCGCCGGGGGTGCCCGGGGAGCTGTACGTCGCCGGGCACGGCCTCGCCCACGGCTACATCGGGCAGCCGTGGCTGAGCGCGCAGCGGTTCGTCGCCGACCCGCACGGCGCGCCGGGCGCGCGGATGTACCGGACCGGCGACCTGGCCCGCTGGAGCCAGGACGGGGCGCTGGAGTATTTCGGCCGGGCGGACCAGCAGATCAAGCTGCGGGGGTTCCGCATCGAGCCGGGTGAGATCGAGTCGGCGCTGCTGCGGCACGCCTCGGTCGCCCAGGCTGCGGTGCTGATCCGCGAGGACCGGCCGGGCGACAAGCGCCTGGTGGCGTACGTGGTGGCCGCCGACGGCGCCGTACTCGACCTGCCCGGGCTGCGCCGGCACGCGGTGGCGGCGCTGCCCGAGTACATGGTGCCGGCCGCGATCGTGCCGCTGGACGCGCTGCCGCTGACGGTGAACGGCAAGCTGGACCGGCGTGCGCTGCCCGCGCCGCCCATGGCCGACACCGCCGGGGGCCGGGCGCCGCGCACCCCGGCCGAGGAGGTGCTGTGCGGGCTGTTCGCGGCCACCCTGGGGGTGCCGTCGGTCACCATCGACGACCACTTCTTCCAGCTGGGCGGCCACTCGCTGCTCGCGACCCGGCTGATCGGCCGGATCCGGGCGATCTGGGACACCCCGGTCACCATCAGGGACCTGTTCCAGTACCCGACCCCGGTGCTGCTCGCCGAGCACATCGGCACGAACGCGGCCGGGAACCCGCTGGAGACGGTGCTGCCGATCCGGGCCGCGTCGGGGAAGGGCTCCGAGGCCCCGCTGTTCTGCGTCCACCCGATCTCCGGGATGAGCTGGTCGTACGCCGGACTCCTCCGGCACCTCGGTGACGGGCGGCCGCTGATCGGCCTCCAGGCCCGGGAGCTGACGGATCCGTCGGCCCGGCCGGCCGGGGTCGAGGAGATGGCGGACGGGTACGTGGCCGAGATCCGCGCGGTCCAGCCGCACGGCCCGTACCACCTGCTCGGCTGGTCGTTCGGCGGCCTGGTCGCCCACGCGGTCGCGGCCCGGCTGGAGGAACTGGGCGAGGAGGTGGCCCTGCTCGCGCTGCTGGACTCGTACCCGCTGCCGGACGGCTTCGTGCCGCCCGCCATCACCGGGCGGGAGGTGCTGACCGCGCTGCTCGGCGGGCGCGGCGCCGGACTGGACGTGCGCTGCGCCGGCACCGTACCGGACGCGGCCGAGCTGGCGACCGTGCTGCGCGCCGAGGACCCGATCCTGGGGGCGCTGGAGCCGGCCCAGGCCGCCGCGGTGGTCGAGGCGACCGCCGGGAACCTGGAGATGCGCTACCGGTACGTCCCCCGGCGGCGGTTCGGCGGCGACATGGTGTTCTTCAACGCCGCCCGTACCCCGGCCGCGGCGAGCGGCGCCGTGTCCTGGGCGCCCCATGTCCTGGGCCGCGTCGAGGAGTACGACGTCGACTGCGCGCACTGGGACATGACCGGGGCGGAACCGCTGCGCGAGATAGGAAAGGTGCTGGCCGAGGAGTTGCGGGGGGCGCGTCACTGACCTCCCGCCCACCAGGTGCCCGGGACCGCCGTCGTCGGCGGTCCCGGGCACCTTCGCGTGCGCCCGCGCGCCCGGTGCGTCCAATTGCCCTCCGCCTGCCGCTCCTTGTGCCGGGCGGCGGGTTCCGGCCTGCATAGCGTGAAGCCATCCGCAGGTCACGGCTTCACCGGCAACAGAAAGTCAAGGAAATGGTGGATCATTCCGACTGGCGTGTCGGGGTAGCTTCGGCCCCCGTCCATCATGGCGAGATCCTGCAAGGTGTGTTCACCGGCGACGGTGGACTCACCCGCGGTCTGGTCACTCTGCCCTGCACCATCCACGCGACCCGTGCGACCTTCATCCCCGCCCCCGGCGCCGAGGTCACCGTCACGCCGGACTGGAAGGGCAAGGCGCGGCGCGCGGCGGAACTCGCCGTGCGGGCCGTCACCCCGGCGGACGCCGGGCCCGTGGGCGGTCATCTGGAACTGACCGGGGACGTGCCGCTGTGCCGGGGGTTCGGCTCGTCGACGAGCGACGTCCTGGCGGCCATCTGGGCCGTCAAGGACGCGTTCACCAGCCCGCTGCCGCCGCAGGACGTGGCCCGGATCGCGGTACGCGCGGAGACCGCGTCCGACTCCCTGATGTTCGAGGAGTCGACGGTGCTCTTCGCCCAGCGCGAGGGCACGGTGATCGAGGACTTCGGCTACCGGATGCCGCCGATGCGGGTCCTCGGCTTCGGCGCCCGCCCGGAGAACGACGGGCGGGGCGTGGACACGCTGGCCTTCGCGCCGGCCCGCTACGACCAGGGGGAGATCGGCCTCTTCACCCGGCTCCAGGCGATGCTCCGGGAGGCCATCCAGATGAAAGACGTCGCCCTGCTCGGGTCGGTGGCGACGGCCAGCACGGAGATCAACCAGCGTCATCTGCCCATCCCCAAGCTGGATCTGATCCGGAACGTCGCGCGGGACTCCGGAGCGCTCGGGGTGCAGGCGGCGCACAGCGGAGACATCGCGGGGCTGCTCTTCGACCGGGACGACCCCGAGGCCGAGGAGCGGACCGGCCTGGCACAGCGCCTCCTGCAAGCGCTCGGAATTCACGAGCAGTGGACCTACACAACGGGTGACTGACATGACGACGACCACGCTCACGACGACGACCCCCACCACCCCGACGACGGCCGCTTCCGCCCCCCTGACGAGGGCTCACTCCTCGATCGTGGAGGCCACCGAGCTGCCCCGCATCATCAAGGTGACCGACAACCTCTACGCGGCGGCCTTCACCCTGATGAAGCTGCTGCCCGCCCGCTACATCCTCGACCGCGCCGAGGCTGCGGGGCTCATCTCCCCCGGCACGCCGGTCATCGAGACGTCCTCGGGCACGTTCGCGCTGGGCCTGGCCATGGTCTGCCGGCTGCGCGGCTACCCGCTGACCATCGTGGGCGACTCGGCCATCGACCGGGACCTGCGGACGCGGCTCGAAATGCTCGGGACGACGGTGGAGATCGTCGAGCACACCGGCCAGCCCGGGGGCATCCAGGGCGCGCGGCTCGCCCGCGTGGAGGAGCTGCGCCGCCGGCACCCGGACGCCTTCGTCCCCGGCCAGTACGACAACCCCGACAACCCGGGGGCGTACAGCGTCGTCGCCGACCTGATCGGTGACACCGTCGGCTCCGTGGACTGCCTGGTGGGCCCGGTCGGTTCGGGCGGCTCCACCGGCGGCCTCGCCGCCGCGCTGCGGCCCGCCGACCCCGCGCTGCACCTGGTCGGTGTGGACACCCACGGCAGCATCATCTTCGGCAACCCGGACGGCCCGCGCACCCTGCGCGGCCTCGGCAGCAGCATCCACCCGGGCAACGTCACCCACCGGGCGTACGACGAGGTGCACTGGGTGACCGCCCCCGAGGCATTCCACGCGACCCACGAGCTGTACCGCGCGCACGGCCTGTTCATGGGCCCGACCAGCGGCGCGTCCTTCCAGGTGGCGTCGTGGTGGGCGGAGCGCAACCCGCGGAGCACGGTGGTGATGGTGCTGCCGGACGAGGGCTACCGCTACCAGTCCACGGTCTACAACGACACCTGGCTGCGCGAGCAGGGCATCGTCCCGGCCCCCGCGCCCGGCGGCCCGCTGACCGTCGAGCACCCGCTGGACGCCACGGCCGGCTGGTCCCGGCTGCTGTGGGCCCGCCGCGGCTTCGACGACGTGGTGATGCCGGCGGTCGGCTCATGAGCGAGCGCCTGCTCCTCCTGGTGGAGAGCAACACGACCGGTACGGGGCGGCTGTTCGCGCGGCGCGCGGCCGACCTCGGGGTGGTGCCCGTGCTGCTGTGCGCGGACCCGGGCCGCTACCCGTACGCCGCCGAGGACCGGCTGCGTACGGTCACGGTGGACACCTCGGACGAGGCGGCGCTGTGGGCGGCCGTCGGGGCGCTGGCCGGTGAGGCCGCGGTCGTCGGCGTCCTGACGAGTTCCGAGTACTACGTGCCGGCCGCCGCCGCGCTGGCGCGCCGCCTCGGGCTGCCGGGCCCGGACGCGGAGGCCGTACGGGCCTGCCGTGACAAGGCCGGGCAGCGCCGGGCGCTGGACGCCGCCGGGGTGGGGGGGCCGGGCTTCGCCGTGGTCTCCGACGTCACCGGCGCGCGGGAGGCGGCCCGGGAGATCGGGCTGCCCGTGGTGGTCAAACCGGTGCAGGGTTCGGGGAGTCTGGGCGTACGGCTCTGCGCGGACCTCGACGAGGTCGCCGCGCACGCCGGGACGCTCCTGACGGCGACCGTCAACGAGCGGGGCGTCGCGGTGCCGGGCCGGATCCTGGTGGAGGAGTACCTGACGGGGCCGGAGTTCTCCGTCGAGGTGTTCGGTACGGAGGCGGTCGTGACGGTCGCCAAGCACGTGGGCTCGCTGCCGGTGTTCGTGGAGGTCGGCCATGACGTGCCGGCCCCGCTGCCGGGGGACCGCGACCGCGCCCTGCGCGAGACCGCGGTGGCCGCCGTACGGGCCCTCGGGCTCGGCTGGGGGGCGGCCCATGTGGAGCTGCGGCTGACCGGGACCGACTCCCGGGCCGTCAGCGTCATCGAGGTCAACCCCCGGCTGGCCGGGGGCATGATCCCCGAACTGGTGCGCAGGGCGTGCGGGATCGACCTGGTGCTCGCCCAGGTGCAGGCCGCGCTCGGTGGCGTACCGGAGCTGGGGCGGGGCGCGTACGCCCGTGCCTCGATCCGGTTCCTGACGTCCGGGCAGGACGGGGTCCTCGCCCCCGCCGCCGTACTGGCGGACGCCGTGGACCGGGCCCGCGCGGTGCCGGACACGGTGGAGGCGGTGCTGTACCGCGCCGAGGGTGAACGGGTGGGCCCCGCCGAGGACTTCCGGGGACGGGTCGGCCATGTCATCGCCGTCGCCGGCCACGCGGGGCGGGCCGCCGAGTCCGCCGACCGGGCCGTGGCCCTGCTGGGCGCGGCGGTCTCGTACACGGATCCCTCCCTCGACCCGCCCAGCGGAGGCGCGCCCATGACCACCGGTACGGAAGCGGAGACGGGTGCGGCGCGGGGTGTCGACACCGGCCGGCTCAAGGCCGCGCTGGACGCGGAGGCGCACCGCATCGTCTACGACCAGTACCTCCCGGACGGGGCGGGCGACGGTCTCGGCGAGGAGCTGCGCTGCATCAGCGAGGTCGACCGGGCCCACCTGATCATGCTCACCGAGTGCGGGATCGTGGACGCGGAGCGGGCCGGCGCCCTGCTGCGCGCGATCGAGGAGCTGCGCGGCCAGGACTTCGCGCCGGTACGGGCGACGCCCATGCCGCGCGGGGTGTATCTCGCGTACGAGGGCCGCCTCATCGAGCAGTTGGGCGACAGCACGGGCGGCATCCTGCACACGGGCCGGTCGCGCAACGACCTCAACGCCACCACGACCCGGCTGAAGACCCGCACGCCGTACCTGGCGCTGCTGGACGCGGTCGACCGGCTGGCCGGCGTCCTCCTGGCGAAGGCGTCGGAGTACCAGGACGTGATCATGCCCGCGTACACGCACGGGCAGCCGGCCGTCCCGATCAGCTACGGGCACTATCTGGCGGGGGTCGCCGGGGCGGTGCTGCGGGCGTACGAGGCGCTGCTCGACGCGGGCCGTCAGCTCGACGTCAACCCGCTGGGCGCGGGGGCGATCGGCGGGACGTCCGTCCCGATCGACCCCCGGCGCACCGCCGAACTCCTCGGCTTCACGTCGGCCGCGCCCAACTCGGTCGACGCGGTGGCCTCCCGGGACTTCGTCCTGGACCTGCTGTCGGCGTCCGCCGTGCTCGGGGTGACGCTGGCCAGAGCGGGGCGTGACCTGAGCACCTGGACGTCGGAGGAGTTCGGGCTGCTGCGGGTGGCCGACACCCTCGTCGGGTCCAGCTCGATGATGCCGCAGAAGCGCAACCCGTTCCTGCTCGAACACATCCAGGGCCGGTCCACGGCGAGCCTCGGCGCCTTCGTGTCGGCGGCGTCCGCGATGACGACCGGCGGCTACACCAACGCGATCGCGGTGGGCACGGAGGCCGTACGCCACCTGTGGCCGGGCCTGAGCGGCACCACCGACGCGGTGACCCTGCTGAGTCTGGTGGTGGCGGGTACGGAACCGGAGCGCGCGCGGATGACGGACCGGGCCGTGGCGGGGTTCACCTCGGCGACGTACCTGGCGGAGCGGCTCGTCCTGGACGGGATGCCGTTCCGGGCCGCGCACCACCTGGTGGGCGAGACGGTCCTCGGCGCCCTGGACTCCGGGCGGTCCCTGGTGGACGCGGCGGAGTCCGGCGCCGTCGGGGACGGCGGGCTGGCGCCCGACCGGGTCGCCGAGGCGTGTGTGCACGGCGGCGGACCGGGCTCCACGGCGGCGGGAATCCGCCAGGCCGACACGCACCTCGCGTCCCTGCGGGCGGAGTTGACGGCTCGGCGCGAGCGCTGGTCACACGCGGAGACCCTGCTCTCGCAGGCCGTGCTCAAGGCGGTGACGTCATGACCGCGCAACTGGAGGAACGCCTCCCCGGCGGGGAGCGCGGGCGCCCCCCGCGCGGCGGGCTGCTGGGCCACCGCGACTTCCGGCTCCTGTGGTTCGGCGAGACGACCAACCGCATCGGCATCAACATCACCGCGGTCGCGATGCCGCTGGTGGCGGTGGTGACCCTGAACGCGAGCACGCTCGCGGTGAGTGTGCTGGCCGCCGCGCCCTGGCTGCCCTGGCTGCTGATCGGCCTGCCGGCCGGTGCCTGGGTGGACCGGATGCGGCGCCGGCCGATCATGCTCCTGTGCAACCTGACGCCGCTGCTGCTCCTGGCGAGCGTCCCGGTGGCCGCGTGGCTCGGCGTCCTGACCATGACCCACCTGCTGGTGGTGGCGCTGCTCAACGGCTTCGCGGCGGTGTTCTTCGGGATCTCGTACAAGGTGTACGTGCCGTCCATCGTCGACCGCGAGGACCTTCAGGAGGCCAACGCCAAGCTCCAGGGCAGCGAGTCGGTGGCCCAGGTCGCCGGGCTCGGCGGCGGTGGTCTGCTGGCGCAGGCGTTCGGCGCGGCCTCCGGGCTGCTCGTCAACGCGGGGACGTTCCTGGTCTCGGCGCTGTGCCTGCTCGCCATCCGCAGCAGGGAACCGGTCCCGGAGAAACCGAAGGTACGCCCCGCGCTGCGGCAGGACATCAAGGAAGGGCTCCAGTACGCGCTCGGGGACCCGTACCTGCGTGTCCTCACCGCGTACGGCACCGCCACCAACCTGCTCCTGACGGCCCAGTCGGCGATCCTGCCGATCTTCATCATCCGGGAACTCGGGGTGCCCGAGGGCGCGACCGGCTGGCTCCTCGCCTCCAGCAGTGTCGGCGGGATCCTCGGGGCCACCACCGCCAAACACCTGACCGCCCGGTTCGGCACGGCCCGCGGCCTGCTGGTGGCCACCGCCGCCAGCGCCCCGTTCGCCCTGCTGATCCCGCTGGCCGGACGGGACTGGACGCTGTCCGCGCTGGTCGCGGGGAGCGCGATCCTCGCGCTGGGTGTCGTGCTCGCCAACGTGATCCAGGGGGCGTTCCGCCAGCGGTACTGCCCGCCGCAGCTGCTCGGCCGCGTCTCGGCCAGCATCTCGGTCGCCAACTTCGGCGCGATTCCCTTCGGTTCCCTGCTCGGCGGGATCCTCGGCACCGCCCTCGGCCTGCGGCCCACCCTGTGGCTGCTGGGCGCGGGGCTCGCCCTGACCCCGCTGCTGCTCCTGATCGGCCCGATGCGCGGACGGCGGGACCTGCCGGCCACGCCGGAGCCGGCGTGAGACCCGACCCGCACGTCCCCTCCGTACGAACAGGAGAGACCCCGTGGAACACACCCCGCCGTGGGTCGTCCGTGAGCTGCCACCCCCCGGCTCACCGGCCCTCTGGCTGCTGAGGGTCTCGGATGTCCCCACCGGCATCCTGGACGACCAGGTGCTCGACGCGACCGAGCGCCGGCGCGCCGCCAGCCTCCTGCGCGCCGAGGACCGTACCCGGTTCACGGCCGCGCACGTCGCCCTCCGCCGGCTGCTCGGCTCCTACCTGAGCCTGCGCCCCGAGGAGATCCACTTCGGCCGGGACACCTGCCCCTGCTGCGGTGGGCCGCACGGCCGCCCGACCGTTCTCGACACGGACCACGAACTGTTCTTCTCCCTGTCCCACCGGGGCGACCTGGCCCTCGTCGGTACGGCGGCCGCCCCCATCGGGGTCGACGTCGAACTGGTGTCGGACCAGGAGAGCACCGCCGAGCTGGCCGCGATGCTGCACGTCGACGAGCGGGCCGAACTGGCCTCCCTGGCGCCGGAGTTACGGCCCCGGGCGCTGGCCAGGCTGTGGACCCGCAAGGAGGCCTACCTGAAGGGCCTCGGTACGGGCCTGGGCCGCGACCCCGCCCTCGACTACGTCGGCTCGGGCGGCCCCCAGGGCCCGTACCCGCCGTCCGGCTGGACCCTGCTGGACGTCCCGGTGGACCGGGGCTACGCGGCGGCGATCGCGGTGCGCGGCACGCTCGACGTCGGCGGCCCCACCGTCAACCGGCTCTCCGTCCTCGATGTCGTACGGCACACCCGGGAGGCCCCCCTGGCGGTGGGAAAGCCGCCCTGACCCGAACGCACGGTCCGTCGGGCGCACCGCTCCGGTGCCCACCCGGCGGTGGGCACGCACCTCCCGGCCGCGCCTCCGCGCGGCCCCCGAACACCGGAACGACCTCGCCACCACCCCTACGGACTTTGGGAACCGACGATGCCAGACACCGTGCAGCAGGCCCCCGCGGCCCTCCTCCCGCCCCTGCGGGTCCGTACCACCGCGCAGCCCGCCACCGCCGTCGAGCGGGTGACCGGGGCGCAGGCCCTCATCCGCTCGCTCGAAGAGGTCGGCGCGGACACCGTGTTCGGCATCCCCGGCGGTTCCATCCTGCCCGCCTACGACCCGATGATGGACTCGACCCGGCTGCGCCACGTGCTGGTCCGGCACGAGCAGGGCGCGGGCCACGCGGCCACCGGGTACGCCCAGGCCACCGGCAGGGTCGGGGTCTGCATGGCGACCTCGGGCCCGGGCGCCACCAACCTGGTCACCCCGATCGCGGACGCGCACATGGACTCGGTGCCGCTCGTCGCGATCACCGGCCAGGTCTCCTCCAAGGCGATCGGCACCGACGCCTTCCAGGAGGCGGACATCGTCGGCATCACCATGCCGATCACCAAGCACAACTTCCTGGTCAGGAACGCCGAGGACATCCCCAGGACCATCGCCGAGGCGTTCCACATCGCGTCGACGGGCCGCCCGGGACCCGTCCTGGTCGACATCGCGAAGGACGCCCTCCAGGCCCGTACCACCTTCAGCTGGCCACCCGTCAGGGAGCTGCCCGGCTACCGCCCCGTCACCCGCCCGCACCCGGG
This sequence comes from Streptomyces sp. NPDC088261, assembly GCF_044740805.1. Taxonomy (NCBI): domain Bacteria; kingdom Bacillati; phylum Actinomycetota; class Actinomycetes; order Kitasatosporales; family Streptomycetaceae; genus Streptomyces; species Streptomyces sp. NPDC088261. Next base: position 385,059 of record NZ_JBIURL010000002.1, on the reverse strand, counting down.
GCAGCTCAGGGAGGCCGCCCGCCTCCTGAGCACGTCCCGGCGCCCGGTGCTGTACGTGGGCGGGGGTGTCCTCAAGGCGCGGGCGACGGCGGAGCTGCGCACCCTCGCCGAGCTGACCGGGGCGCCCGTGGTCACCACTCTGATGGCGCTCGGCGCGTTCCCCGGCAGCCACCCGCAGCACGTGGGCATGCCGGGCATGCACGGGGACGTCGCGGCCGTCGCGGCGCTCCAGAAGGCGGACCTGATCGTCGCGCTGGGCACCCGCTTCGACGACCGGGTCACCGGCAAGCTGGACAGCTTCGCGCCGTACGCGAAGGTCGTGCACGCCGACATCGACCCGGCGGAGATCGGCAAGAACCGCGCGGTGGACGTTCCCATCGTCGGGGACGCCCGCGAGGTGCTCGCCGGGCTGGCCGCCGCCGTACGCGCGGAGCACAAGGACGGGCGGTACGGCGCGTACACGGAGTGGTGGCGGGACCTGGACCGCTGGCGCGCCACCTACCGCCGCGGCTACGAGCCGCCCGCCGACCCGGGACTGCTCCTGCCGCAGCAGGTCATCGAGCGGGTCGGCCAACTCGCCCCGGAGGGGACGTTGTTCGCCTCCGGCGTCGGCCAGCACCAGATGTGGGCGGCGCAGTTCCTCCCGCACGAGGAGCCGGGCACCTGGTTCAACTCGGGGGGCGCGGGGACCATGGGGTACGCCGTGCCCGCCGCGATGGGCGCGAAGGCCGGCCGCCCCGACCGTACCGTCTGGGCGATCGACGGCGACGGCTGCTTCCAGATGACCAACCAGGAACTCACCACCTGCGCCCTGAACAACATCCCCATCAAGGTCGCGATCATCAACAACGGCGCGCTCGGCATGGTCCGCCAGTGGCAGAACCTGTTCTACGGCGCCCGCTTCTCCAACACCGTCCTGCACGACGGCGCCACCAACGCCACGACCGGTTCCACCCTGGGCGTGGGCTCCGCCACCAACCGGGGCACCCGCGTCCCCGACTTCGTCCAGCTCTCCGAGGCGATGGGCTGTGTGGGCCTGCGCTGCGAGAACCCGGACGAACTGGACGCGGTCATCGACAAGGCCAACTCGATCAACGACCGCCCGGTCGTCGTGGACTTCATCGTCCACGAGGACGCGATGGTGTGGCCGATGGTCGCCGCCGGCACCTCCAACGACGACATCATGGCCGCCCGTGGCGTGCGCCCCGACTTCGGCGACTCCGCGGACGACTGAGAGGACCCTCCGACATGTCCCAGCACACACTCTCCGTCCTGGTCGAGAACACACCCGGCATCCTGGCCCGGGTCGCCGGTCTCTTCTCACGGCGCGGCTTCAACATCGACTCGCTCGCGGTCGGCACCACGGAACACCCCGAGCTGTCCCGCATCACCATCGTGGTCAGGGTCGACGAGGAACTGCCCCTGGAGCAGGTGACGAAACAACTCAACAAACTGGTCAACGTGTTGAAGATCGTCGAGCTGGAGGCGGACTCCGCCGTCCAGCGCGAACTGGTCCTGGTGAAGGTAGGCGCCGACAACACCACGCGCGGCCAGATCGTGCAGATCGCCGAGCTGTTCCGCGCCGGGGTCGTCGACGTCTCGCCCGAGGCCGTCACCCTGGAGGCGACCGGTTCCGGCGCCAAGCTCGACGGGATGCTCCGGATGCTCGCGCCCTTCGGCATCAAGGAGTTGGTCCAGTCCGGTGCGATCGCGATCGGCCGCGGGTCCCGCGCGCTGGCCGACCGCGCGGTGCGCGAGGCGCGTCCGATGCGCCTGGCGACGTCCGCGACGCCGGTGACGGCCGGTGCGCGGAGCGCCTGACACCGCTCGTACGCCCCGCTCTTCCCCCGAACCTCTGCCCCACATCAGCCGATACGTTCCCCGACCGAGGAGAGTCCCTCATGCCCGCCGAGCTGTTCTACGAGGACGACGCCGACCTGTCCACCATCCAGGGCCGCAAGGTCGCGGTCATCGGGTACGGCAGCCAGGGCCACGCCCACGCGCTGTCCCTGCGCGACTCCGGGGTCGACGTGCGCGTCGGCCTGCACGACGGCTCGTCGTCCAGGGCGAAGGCCGAGGAAGCGGGCCTGCGCGTGGTGTCGGTGGCGGAGGCGGCCGCTGAGGCCGACGTCATCATGATCCTGGTCCCGGACCCGCTCCAGGGCAAGATCTACGAGGAGTCCATCAAGGACCAGCTCAAGGACGGCGACGCGCTGTTCTTCGGCCACGGTCTCAACATCCGTTACGGCTTCATCAAGCCGCCGGCCAACGTCGACGTGGCGATGGTCGCGCCGAAGGGCCCCGGCCACCTGGTCCGCCGCCAGTACGAGGAAGGCCGCGGCGTGCCCTGCATCGCCGCCGTCGAGCAGGACTTCTCGGGCAAGGCGTTCGCGCTCGCGCTCTCCTACGCGAAGGGGATCGGCGGGACGCGCGCCGGCGTCATCAAGACGACGTTCAAGGAGGAGACGGAGACGGACCTGTTCGGTGAGCAGGCGGTGCTCTGCGGTGGTACGGCGGCGCTGGTCAAGGCGGGCTTCGAGACGCTGACCGAGGCCGGCTACCAGCCGGAGATCGCGTACTTCGAGTGCCTGCACGAGCTGAAGCTGATCGTGGACCTCATGTACGAGGGCGGCCTGGAGAAGATGCGCTGGTCGGTCTCCGAGACCGCCGAGTGGGGCGACTACGTCACCGGCCCCCGCATCATCACCGACCAGACCAAGGCCGAGATGAAGAAGATCCTCGCCGAGATCCAGGACGGATCCTTCGCCCAGACCTGGATGGACGAGTACCACGGCGGCCTCAAGAAGTACGGGACGTACAAGGCCCAGGATTCCGAGCACCTGCTGGAGACCACGGGCAAGGAGCTGCGCAAGCTGATGAGCTGGGTCGACGCCGAAGCATAGGGCTCCCATGACACCGGCTCTCATGACACCGGCGAGCCCCCTGCCGCGCGCGGCAGGGGGCAGCCGTTCGTTCACACGAGGAAACCGTCGAGAGTGCTGTACTGACCGGACAGTTTGGTCACGACGACGGTATGGGTGCCGGAGGAGAGCTGACCGGAGGTGTACAGGGCGACGTTCGCATGGCGTACGCCGTCGGTCGGCAGCGTACTGACGACCTGCTGCGGTCCGCCGTCGACGCTGATGCCGATGTTCCCCTGGTCGGTGTTCTGCTCGCCGTACACCGTGACCTTGGTGCCGGTGAAGGTGACCGACGCGGTCGACCCGTTGGCCGTCGCGTAGTGGACGTCGTTCCGGTAGTCGCCGTAGGAGCGGCCGCCCGCGTAGGAGAACCCGTTGTAGGTGATCCCGCCGTCGTCGTCGTTGAGCCGGATGGTTCCGGGGACCTGCGGAGTGACGGAGATCTGCCCGGCCGAGGTGCCGGCCGGAATGGGGACGATCATGAATCCGCTGGACAGCCGGGTCACGTTGCCGACCTGGGTGGTGCCGATGTACACCGGCGTCGCCGGGCCGAAGCCCTCACCGGCGACGAGGACCTGGGTCGCGTTGGCCGTGGGCGACACGTAGAAGATCCGCGCGGGAACGGAGAGGACCGGCGCGAAGGACCCGGACCCCGCGCCCGCGGCCCGGAGCAGACCGTTGGGGATGTGGGTCGGCCCGGGGGTCGCCGGGATGGTCGTGTTCCCGCTCGCATGGGTGTCGACGGGCTGGGCGCAGGGGTACGACTGGATGCGGGCGGAGAAGTAGTTGCCGGTGATCCAGAGGTGACCGGTCGGGCTACACCCGCCCTGCGAGCTGTCGCCGGCGCCGAAGGCCACGTTCCCCTGCCAGTTGACCCATTCCGCGCCCGCGTCGTCGTAGTAGGTGAAGTTGGTCGTCGGGCCGTTGTACGCGATGTTGCCGGTGACCTGGAGGCCCTTGGCCAGGGTCTGCACCGGGTCGATCGTCGTCCCGTCCGCCTGGTACACGTACTGCGCCTGGTGCCCCTCGACGTAGACGGCGCCGCCGTCGCTGCGGACGGACAGGTAGTCGTGCAGGATGTTGTCGCTGATGGTGTTGGAGCTGTTGATGTTGGTGGTGTTCTGCGGGGTGGTCGCCTGGTTGACGTGCCCCTGGATGACTCCGGCGGTGATGGCGGTGTAGGGCAGGTCGTACAGGTTGTTCCTGGTGATGGTGGTGCGCTGCGAGAACAGCAGGGTGATGCCGCTGGCCGAGGAGTAGTCCGTACCGATGTGATGGATGACGTTGTCCGCGACGGTGGTGCCGGTCAGGATCTCGTTGGTGCCGATCGTGGCGGTCTCGGTCGCTCCGTTGGGCGTGCAGTTCTGCTTGATCCCCGCGGCTTCCGACGGGTCGGTCGGCAGCGGGTCGTACGTGCAGCCGAGGAGGAGCGCGGTGGAGGCGATGTCGGTGAACTCGTTGCCCTGGATGAGGGTGTTGACCGCTCCGTACCTCACGCCCAGTCCGGCGCCGCCGAGTTGGGAGAACCGGTTGCCGGTGAGTGTGACGTTCTTGGCGGCGGTGACCGAGACGTTCGCCAGCGGCTGGGTCAGAGCTCCCCAGGGGCAACTCCCGGCGGGGGTCGAGAAGTTGCACATGCCCTGGTTGTTCGCGCCCGTGATCCGCAGGTTGCTCTGCACGTCGGAGAACCCGGCGCTGGTGGAGGGCGCGTTCCAGGTCGCGTACGAGAACTGGAGTCCGCCGAAGGTGAGGTCGTGCACGGGCGTGGCGAGCGTACCGGCGACCTGGACCAGCGTTTCGAGGCGCGGCAGTTCCACGTCGAGGGCGGACATCTGCTGCCCGGCGGTGGGCTTGTAGGAGAGCGTGCCGCCGGGGCCGTCCAGGAACCACTGTCCGGGACCGAGCAGGGTCCGCGCGTTCTCGATGCGCGCGGGCATGGTGTGGACCGACATGGACGGCAGACCGCCGCTGGCCTGCGCGTAGGAGGCCCGGGCGGTCACATTGGTCCAGCACGGCTGGCTCATCCGCAGCGTCCCGGCCGCCGCGGAGAAGCTCGCCACCCGGCATCTCGACTCGGTCCAGGGCCCGTTGCCGCCGGGGTAGTCGAACTCGACGCCCGCCACCTGGCTCGCGGTCAGCGCCCCGAACCACGCCATCGCCGCCGGGTCGGCGGAGATCGTGTAGCCCGTGGACGATCCGGTCCACGCGCCCCGGAATCCCAGGCTCGCCGGGGTCGCCCGCGCGGTCGGGACCGCACGGCCGTCGACGTACAGCTGACGGCTGTCGCTGCCGGCGGGTACGGGAGCGGACCACACCCCGCTCGTTCCGCTCTGCGTCCATCCGGTGACCCTCGTGGCCCCCGAGATCACCGGACGCGCCCCCGGCGCGGCCTTCCACACCACGGGATGCCCCGGTGTACCCGAGTCGGCGGGCCCGAAGGACCAGGTGCTCGACAGGCGGTACACCCCGTCGGCCAGCAGCACGGTGACGTCGGCGGAACTGTTGGCGGCGAGTTGGGCGCGTACCGCCTGCTGGGCACCGGACAGAGAACACGGAGCCGACGAGGAACAGACCAAACCGCCCCCGGACGGTGACGCGTAGAGCGTCACGGCGGCCGCGGCATCGGCGGACTGGACCGCGGGCGCCGTCGACATCAGCCCGAGGGCGGCCACGACCGGCCCGACCCGACGCAGCAGCTTCCGCACGACCGAACGGGGTGGTGACACGGAACCTCGAGGTGACACGGGCGGGTCCTTTCCCTGGACGAATGCCTGACCTGACCGCGCACTTACATCCGATGTTTGACGAATGGTCGACCCGCCCGCTTCCCCTGTCAAGGGTTTGCGCACCTCATCCCGGTACCCATGTACCCGACCCTGAAAGGGGGTTGATCGCCGCCCTTCCACCCCGTCGGCACAGATTCATCGGGTGTTTAGCCATGGGCCAGAATACGCAACGTGCTGCATATACGAGTGATCAGTCCTCCGGCCGCCACGGAGGACGTGCTGCGGATCGCCGCCGGCTCCCCGGCGGTCGTCCACGTCGTGAGCTTTCCCGGGGCGGCGCGGTCGCCGGCGGGAGACGTGGTCGAGTTCGAGGTGGCGCGGGAGGCGGCCAACGACGTGCTGGAGCAGTTGCGGGCCCTGGGTCTGAAGGACACCGGGGGCGTTTCGGTCCAGCAGGTGGATCTGTCGATCTCGACGGCGGCCGAGGTGGCCGGGGAGGTGGCTCCGGGGGACCCCGACGACGCGGTGGTGTGGGACGAGCTGGCGGCCAGAACCGCTTCGGACACGCGGATCACCTGGGCGTTCCTCGCCTTCCTGGCGCTGGCGACCCAGATCGCGGCGATCGGCGCCCTGCTGGACCAGCCGATCCTGATCGTGGGCGCCATGGTCCTCGGCCCGGAGTTCGGCCCGGTCGCGGCGGCCTGTTTCGGAACGCTGCGCCGCGACGGGCGCCTGGTCGTCGCGGCCGCACGGGCACTGGTCGTCGGGTTCTCCGTGGCGATCACGATCACGCTGGCCTGCGCGGCGGTGAGCCGCGGCCTGGGGTGGATCACCCCGGCCATGCTCGACGACCGGCCGCTCACCGACTTCATCATCCATCCCGACCGGTGGTCGTTCATCGTCGCGGTCCTGGCCGGTATCGCCGGAATCCTCTCGCTGACCGCCGGCAAGTCCGCCGCACTGGTCGGGGTGTTCATCTCCGTCACCACCGTCCCGGCCGCCGGCAACATCGCGATCGCGATAGCCCTGGCGCACTGGAGCGAGGTCGGTGCTTCCTTCGGTCAGCTCGGACTCAACCTCGCCGGAATGTTCCTGGCGGGAACGCTGACACTGTTCCTCCAGCGCGTGCTGTGGGCCCGCTACGGACTCCACGTCCTGCCGAAGGCCCGTACTGCGCCCACCGCGTCCCCGACATCACGCTGACGTGCCCACCCGCAGCGTCGGCTGCGGGCGGGCACGTCGTCGCGTCGACGTCAGCGGCCGTCGGCGTCCGTTGGCCTTCGGACTCCTCCGCCGTACGTGCCTCAGCCGCGGTAGGTCTCCAGCAGGCGCAGCCAGATCTCGCTGATCGTGGGGTAGGCCGGGACCGCGTGCCACAGGCGGTCGATCGGGACCTCGCCGACCACCGCGATCGTGGCGGAGTGCAGCATCTCGCCGACGCCGGGGCCGGCGAAGGTGACGCCGCGCAGGATCTCACGGTCCAGGTCGACGATCATGCGGGCGCGGCCCGTGTAGCCGTCGCCGTACAGGCTCGCGCCCGCCACGGAGCCGATCTCGTAGTCGACCGCGCGGACCCGGTGGCCCGCCGCCTCCGCCTCCGCGAGGGTCAGGCCGACCGAGGCGACCTCCGGGTCGGTGAAGACGACCTGGGGCACCGCCGCGTGATCGGCGGTGGCGGCGTGGGCGCCCCAGCGGTCGGTCTCCAGCAGCGGGACCCCGGCGGCCCTGGCGGCGATCGCGGCGCCCGCGATCCGTGCCTGGTACTTGCCCTGGTGGGTGAGGAGCGCCCGGTGGTTGACGTCACCGACCGCGTACAGCCAGTCGCTGCCCTCGACCAGGCAGCTGTCGTCCACCGTGAGCCAGGAGCCGGGGCGCAGGCCGACCGACTCCAGCCCGATGTCCTCGCTGCGCGGGGCACGCCCGGTGGCGAAGAGGATCTCGTCCGCCTCGACGCGCTCGCCGCCGTCCAGCACCACCGTCACCGGGCCCGTGCCGCCGTCGCGCTCGACCGACGCGACGGAGACGCCGTAACGGATCGTGGCGCCCGCCTCCGTCAGCGCGTCGGCGACCAGTTCCCCGGCGAAGGACTCCATCTTCGGCAGCAGCCCGCCGCCCCTGATCAGCAGCGTCACCCGGGAGCCCAGCGCCTGCCACGCGGTGGCCATCTCGACCCCCACCACGCCGCCGCCGACCACCACGAGCCGCCCGGGGACGTGCTGCGAGCTGGTCGCCTCGCGGCTGGTCCAGGGCTTGGCCCCGGCCACGCCCGGCAGGTCGGGGACCACGGCGCGGGTGCCGGTGCACACGGCGACGGCGTGGCGCGCGGTGAGCACCCGCTCCGTACCGTCCGGGCCCTTCACGACCACCTTCTTCGGGCCGTCGAGCCGGCCGTGGCCGCGGTAGATGTCGGCGCCGATGCCGTCGATCCAGCCGACCTGGCCGTCGTCCTTCCAGTGCGAGGTGAACTCGTCCCGGCGCGCCAGCACCGCGGCGGCGTCCAGGGGGCCCCGTACCGATTCACTCAACCCGGGGAGCTTCCGCGCCTCCGCCCGGGCGATCGCCGGACGCAGCAGCGCCTTGCTGGGCATGCAGGCCCAGTACGAACACTCGCCGCCGACCAGTTCGCTCTCCACCACCGCCGTGCGCAGCCCCGCGGCCCTGGCCCGGTCGGCCACGTTCTCCCCGACGGGTCCGGCACCGAGCACCACGACGTCGTACTGCATAGCTTCACTCATGGGGTCAGTCTGGTCCCGGACCCCTGACATGGCCACATGGTCGTGGGGAACGGTCGAGGAACGGACTGAGGAATGGAATACGGCGGTGCCACGCACCGTTCCATCTGGCGGCTTCCCCCGGAGAGCAGGAAGAGGTATCAGGTCATGGCCACTGTGGAACTCACCAAGGAGAACTTCGACCGGACCGTGTCGGAGAACGACTTCATCCTCATCGACTTCTGGGCCTCCTGGTGCGCCCCGTGCCGCCAGTTCGGGCCGGTGTACGAGAAGGCGTCGGAGCGTCACGGAGATCTGGTCTTCGCCAAGGTCGACACGGAGGCGCAGCAGGAGCTGGCCGCCGCGTTCGACATTCGTTCGATTCCGACGCTGATGATCGTCCGCGAGAACGTCGCGGTGTTCGCGCAGCCGGGCGCGTTGCCCGAGACGGCCCTGGAGGACGTGATCGGCCAGGCCCGCGCGCTGGACATGGACGAGGTGCGCAAGTCGGTGGCCGAGGCGGACGCGAAGGGCGCCGAAGGCGCCTGATCGGCGGTGCCGGGCCGGATGCGGATCCGGGTGAGAGGGGACGGGCGGCGCCCGTCCCCTCTCGTATGCCCAGGAGGGCGTCCGTCCTAGACCGCGTCGACCACCAGGGCCGACAGGCCGTAGTCCAGCTCCTCGCCGTCCACGAGCAAGGCCTCCACCGTCCGCGTCTCCGCGTCGATGTCGGCCTCCATGCCCTCGCCCGCGTACCGCGGGTATCCCGAGGCGCCCAGGTCGCCCGTCGCCTCCACCACCGCCGACCGCAGCGCGCTCGCCGGCTCCTGCGGGCCCTCGTGGCCCTCGGCGTACTCGGGGACCAGCAGGATCTCGAAGCGCTGCGGCACGATCGTCATGGGGGTGAGGCTAGCTGGATTCGCGGGGTACGGCCCGGGCCCCCATCAGATCGTGACGTTCCGGTTCACCGCCGGGGTCGCGGACGACTCGGTCCACCAGTTCCGCCAGCCGCTGCCCGGTCACCAGATCCACCCGAACGGTCGAAAGGCGCGGCCGCAGCAGCCGGCCGAGCAGCAGATCGTCCGCCCCGATCACCGAGGTGTCCCCCGGGACGCCGATCCCCTCGTCCTGGAGCGCCCGCATCAGCAGCATCGCGTACTCGTCGTTGTACGCGTACACGCCGTCCAGGCCGAGCGAGCGCCACCGCGCGGCCAGGGCTGCCGCCGACTGTTCCGTGTACGCGAGCGGTACGGGCTCCACGTGCGCGCCGGACGCCGCTGCCGAGGCCCGGGCGCCCGCCAGTCGCGGCTGGGAGAACAGCCCGAGGCCCGGCTCCTCCGGCATCACGACGCCGATGCGGCGCCGGCCGCGCTCGATCAGGTGGGACACGGCCCCGCAGCCGATCTCCCGCTGGTCCATGACCAGCGCGTGCGCGCCGGCGACCCGCTGCGGCCCGAGGGTAATGACCGCCTTCGCGCCGGAGCGCTTGAGGACGTTCACGCCGTGCGGCGTCAGGGAGATCTCGCCGAGCGAGACGACCGCGACCGGCCGCAGCTCCGCCCAGGCGCGGGCGGCCCCGTCGCCGTCGAGCCCGAGGCTGCCGTACTGCACCACGGTGTAGTCGAGGCGGCGCAGCGCCCACTGGAGTTCGTTGAAGAACGTGCTGTAGAGCGGGCCGACGGGGGTGTGGGCGGAGGGCAGGAGCACCATCCGGGTGTGTCCGGAGCGCAGGCTGCGGGCGCCCGCGTGCGGCACGTAGCCCAGTTCGTCCGCGGCCTCGCGGACCTTGCGGCGGGTGGGTTCGCTGATCCGGACGGCCGCGGCGTTGTTCAGGACGTACGAGACGGTGGCCCGGGAGACTCCGGCCCGTCGCGCGACGTCGGTACTGGTCGGAACGGCGCGCTCGGGGGGCTGACTCATCGCTCTCGGCACCTTTCCAGGCGGGTTCGCGGCGTGATCCGGCGAAGTGCTCCTGGGTAGTACGCAATTCAAGAGAAGATGACTCAACGCCCGTTCGGTTCACTTTCCGGCGGGCCGGTCCGGGGCGCGTCGGTCAGGCCGGGTCCTCCGCCCGTACGCGGCCGGTCCGCACCGCCTCCACCAGGGCGCGGTGGTCGCTCTCGTTCTGGTCCGCGTAGCTCTCGGCGAACCCGGTCAGGGCGCGGTCGAACGTGTCGCCCCCGCCGAGGTACGCCGCGACGGCGATCCGGTCCCCGGACCGGGCGTGCGCGCGGGCCAGGGTCGCGCCGCAGAGTTCGCCGAAGGCGCGCATGCCGCCCGGCACCATGATCTGCGGCACGACGATGCCCTTCCAGTCGTGCAACTGCCGTACGTAGAAGTCGCGTCGCTCGCCGTCCAGGCCCACGACCCGGTCCCAGCCGAGGAAGATGTCACCGACGGCCTGCATGAGCCGCTGGCCCGCGACGACCCGTTGCCCTTCGTTGTCGTACACGCTCGCGCCGACGTGCTCGGCGAGCACCGACGCGTCGGCCTGCTTGGCCTGGAGGATCAGCGGGTCCTCGCCGTCCCTGCCGAGGAGCAGGATGATCCAGCAGCGGGTCCCCACGCTGCCCACCCCGACGACCTTCCTCGCCATGTCCACCACGCGGTACTGCCGCAGCAGGTGCGCCCGGTCCGTGGACAGCGACTCGCCGTACCGGGCGACCAGTTCGCGCAACTGCCGCTCGACCTCGTCGCGTTCGGCGCCGGGCAGCATGTTCTCGATGGGGACGACGAGGGGCGGGTCGTACACGAACCGGCGCTCCCCCCGGACCACCTGGGTGAGCTTTTCGAACGCCTGGAGGTTGTCCTTGGTCCGCGCCTTGGACAGGGCCTTGGTGAGCCGCCCGCGTCCCCGCTTGTCGAGTCTGCGGTCCGCCAGCGCCTTGATCTGGTCCGCGTCGGCCCGGGCGTACCACACGTCGAGGTTGCCCTGGCCGGCGAAGAGCCGGGTCCTCTCGCGGTACGAGCGGACCGTGGCGCGCACGATGTCCTCCCGGACCTGTGGGGCGTAGCCGTTCTCGCGGCCGGCGATCACCAGGCTGGTGACGAGCCGTTTGACGTCCCACTCCCAGGGGCCGGGCAGCGTCTCGTCGAAGTCGTTGATGTCGAAGACCAGTTGCCGCTCGGGAGAGGCGAGCAGCCGGAAGTTCAGCAGGTGCGCGTCCCCGCACAGCTGGGCGGTGAACCCGGAGCGGGGGGTGCCGGCCAGGTCCCCGGCCATGACGGCGGCCGCGCCCCGGTAGAAGCGGAACGGCGACTCCGTCATCCGGCCGTACCGGATCGGTACGAGCTCGGGCACCCGGGACGCCGACTGCTCCTCGATCACGTGCACGGGGTCCCGCCGCGCCGGGGGCGCCTCGTAGACCCCGTGGCTCGACCGGGGCGTCCGCTTGCGGGCCGCCCGGCCCAGGTCCGCGCGCTCGCGCGGCGACAGGTGGGCGGTGCCGTTCGGGGTCCCGCTGCCCTCGGCCATGGGCACACTCCCGTTTCTGTCCGGTCCATCCGGTCCGTCCGGTCCGTCCGGCTGTGACCTCTCATTCTCCGGACGCGGGTACGGACCGCATCTCGGCCGGGACTCACGCGTGACAGCGCGCGACCACGTGCCCGGGCCTCCCCGCCGGTTCCAGGTCGCGGTCCCGGAGCAGGACCGACAGCCGCTTCCCCCACTGCCGGCAGGCCCGTACGAAGTCCTCCTTCCGGTACTCGACCACCAGCACCACGTCGTCGTAGGCCCGCGCGTACGCGTCGCACTCGTCGTAGCGCGCGCACTCCTCGGCGACGGCGAAGTCGAAGCCGATCCTGTCGCGGGACCTGGTCATCTCGGCCGCGTTCTTCTGCCCGAGGGCCAGGCCCGCGCGATGGGCCCGGGCGGCGAGCCGCCGGGCGAAGGCGATCGCCTGGCCGCGTCGTATGAGCCCGTCGGAGCGCAGGTACGAGTCCAGGTTGTCCGCCTCCACGGCGTCGAACCCCCGGTCGGCGCAGCCGTCGATCCAGCCGCCCACGATCCCGGCCAGCCGCGCGCGCCGGTCGGCGGTCCTGACGTCCAGCAGCGGCTCGTCCCACTCCTCGTCCACCACGAGCGCGTGGGCCGCGTCGCGGAGCAGCAGGTCCGGATGGTGCTCGCGCCACCACCCCACGGCGTCGGGCTGGGCCTGGAAGGCGTTGACGTAGCAGATGGAGTACGCGCCGGGGGCGGGCGCGGCCGTACGGTCCCGTACTACCGTGGAGACCCCGGCGGGCAGGTCGTAGGGACCGCCGAGCTGGTAGTCGAACGGATGCCCCGCGCGGGGCGGGCGCACCCCGGGACCGGCGCGGGAGGTCTCGTCCGCGCCCACGCCCGCACCCTCGCCGGAACCGCCGCCGCACCCGGTGAGCAGCAGCGCGAGACAGAGCAGGGCCGCGCGGAGCGAGGTGAGGAGAGCCGTGGAGCCGGGCGGCCAGGCCCGCCCCCGGGAGACGTACGGAACGTGGACGTACACCGTCAGACCAGCCTCCTGATCTCACCGCGCACCCGGTAGAAGCCGGACGACGCCGGGTGCAGCGCGTCGACCACGTACCGCGTGCCCGCCTGGCGCATCCCGCGCGGGAACTGGACGTTCCACGACGGTTCGAAACCGTCCGAGACGACGTGGACCCGCAGCCGGGACCCGTCCTGGACGCACTCCACGACCACCCCGCCGGCCGGCGGCGAGGTGACGGTCGCGATCGTGGCCGCCGGGGTGTACGTGGGCAGCGCCGCCGCCGACTTGATGTCCGCCGCGACCGGGACCGTACCCTGCTGGGCGGCCTCGACGGCGGCGGGGCTCGCGTCCACGCACACCAGCGAGCCGTCCGTGGTGACCATGTACAGCTTGTCGTCGAAGAACTGCATGGACAGCGCCGAGCCGCCGCCCGTCCCGAGCTTCCACAGCCGGGTGCCGTCCGCGTCGAAGCAGTACACCGACGACGAGCTGTCGCCCGCGAAGACGAACCGGCCGCCGGGCGCGGTCGCGCACGCGTACACGGCGGTGTCGCAGCGGAAGGTCGCCTCCACCACACCCGTGGCCTTGGAGAGCCGCTGCACGACGTTCTTCGCCGTGCCCGCGTACACCGACGCGTCCTCCTGCCAGCCGAACAGCACCTGACCCGGCGTCGGTGTGTGCCACAACTCGCCCGAGCCGTCCGGCGCGTAGGCCGTCACGCCCTTGTGGTGCCCGTGGTAGACGGCCCGTTCGTCGGCGCGGACCATCCAGCCGTGGCCACCCGTGGACTTGCGCGCCCACTGGTACTCGTCCTCGTGGTCGATGACCGTCAGGCCGCCGGCGCCGTCGGAGACGTTCAGCACCCCCTCGTGGATGTCCAGCCAGAAGATGTCCACGTCCGCCGCGATGTCGTACGCCGCGAACGGGAGCTTCGAGGAGAGGTCGTAGACCTTGCCGTCGTCACATCCCGCGTAGATCCAGAAGTCGTCCGCCACCAGGCACTTGACGCCGTCGGGCAGCTTGTAGCGCGCCAGGACCTCACCGCCGTGGCTGACCGTGTAGACGTCACCGGACTGGTTCCCCACCCAGCAGCGGTCCTCGTCCACATGGATCCCGAAGGCCGCCGCGCCGGTCCTGAACCGCCACAGCACGGGCGCCACGGACCGGGCCGTGGAGGGCGCCGAGGTGACCTGGCGGCGCGTCACCGACCGCGCGGCGCGCTGCCCCTGGACCGCCGGCGCGTATCCCTTGCGGACCTTCTCGCCTATCTTCTTGGCCGCCGCGGCCTGTGCCTTCGCCTCGGTGGGGAAGGAGGAGGTCTGCACCTGCCCGCTCGCGCCGATGCGTCCGTACCGCACCGACACGACCGTCCCGTCCACGGTCACCTCGTAGAACTTGTGCGCTCCTTCGCCGTCCTGCGACAGCTCCAGATACGTGGTGGTACGAGACATGGCGGTTCCCTCCCCGAAATGGACCCCGGCGCTCCGTACGCACCGTGTCCGACAGGGAGAACGCTACGAGACGCCACTGACAACGCGCCCCGCGCACCGGGCTCCCGGCGGCACGTTCTAACGTCATCCGGATGACGACCTCTTCGCACTCCCGTGCCCCCGAGCCCGACCGTGACTTCCCCGGCCGCACCGGCCCTTCCGCCACCACCGAGGCCGATCCCCGTCACGTGGGCGAGGTCCGCACCTCGTACGCCCCGGAACACGACGGCGACCCCGACCCGGGCGAGATCGTCTGGACCTGGGTGCCGTTCGAGGAGAACGACGGCCGGGGCAAGGACCGCCCGGTCCTGGTGGTCGCCCGTGAGGCGGCCGGCACGCTGCTCGCCGTCCAGCTCTCCAGCAAGGGGCACGACGGCGACCGGGACTGGGTGCCGATCGGGGTGGGCCCGTGGGACCGCGCGGGCCGTGAGTCGTGGGTGGCGGTCGACCGGGTGATCCGCGTCCACGAGAAGGGGATGCGCCGGGAGGCGTGCGCCCTGGACCGCCAGCGCTTCGGCCTGGTCGTCCACGCGCTGCGGCTGCGGTACGGCTGGAACTGAGCCGGGGCGGCCGGGAAGCGCCCCCGGTCGTCGCGGAGGACCGGCACCCCGGGTGAGTGAATCACCCGGTCGGTGGAGATACCCGCCTCCGGGGTTCCGGGCAGAGGAGAAGTCCAGCACCGCGACCGCGCCGGCACCCGACCGGGTGAACCGCCGAGCGGCTCGGGGCCGTACATTTCCGTACCGGCCAGTACCGCGTCGAGCGCGGAGCGTATCCGCACGTCAGGGCCGTCTTCCGCCGGGTAACCGCCCGCTTGGACGACGTCCTCCGTCTCCTTGGCGATCCTCCTTGGCGATCCCCGCGGCCGTGCGCCCATGCGCGGCATCGTGCGTGAAGGATCACGGACGGGGCAACCGAATTTCTGACGAAATGATGACCCCTGGGGCACTCTTGTGCGAAGCGGCGGGAGTGGCTTTAGGTTGGACCGGAGTGCTCCGCCCCGAACCCGGGGCGGAGTCCGGTCAAGATCTTCGACAGGAGGATCCGACCATGCCAACCGACTGTTCGACCGACGACGGGCAAGCCCTCGGCGAGACAGAGGCCGAAGACCTGTTGCGCGGTATCTGCTTCAAGACGGGCCCGCCCCGGAAGGTGGGGGTGGAGCTCGAATGGCTTGTCCACGACCTGCGTGACCCTGCACGACCTGTGCCCACCGGCCGCCTCGGAGCGGCCTTCCGGAGCCTGCGGGAGCTGCCTCTGGAGTCGGCACTGACCTTCGAACCCGGCGGCCAGCTGGAACTCAGCTCGCGGCCCGCCTCCTCCCTGATGGAGTGCGTCGCCTCCGCGTCCGCGGACCTCGACGCCGTACGCCCCGTACTCCGGAGGGCGGGACTGGCCCTCGCCGGATACGGACAGGACCCCTGGCGCTCACCGGACAGGTTCCTGCGCGAGCCGCGGTACGACGCCATGGAGACGTATCTCGACCGGATCGGCACGGCCGGCCGGGCGATGATGCGGACCACGGCCTCCGTCCAGGTGTGCCTGGACGCGGGGTACGAGGAGCCGGGGCCGCTCGGGTACGGGCGCCGCTGGCAGCTGGCCCATCTGCTGGGGGCCGTCCTGGTGGCCGCCTTCGCCCACTCACCGATGCGGGACGGGCGCGAGACGGGCTGGCGCTCCACCCGGCAGGCGATGTGGACGCGGCTCGACCCGGCCCGTACCACCGCGCCGCCCCCCGGCCGCGAACCGCGCGCGGCCTGGGCCGCGCACGCCCTGGACGCGCCCGTGATGTGCGTCCGCGCGGAAGAAGGGCCCTGGCACGTGCCCGACGGGCTCACGTTCCGTGAGTGGATCCGCTCGGGGCTGCCGCGTCCGCCGGTCCGGGCGGACCTCGACTACCACCTGAGCACCCTGTTCCCGCCCGCGCGGCCGCGCGGTCACCTGGAGCTGCGCATGATCGACGCGCAGCCCGGTGAGGACGGCTGGATCGTGCCGCTCGCGGTGACCACCGCGCTGTTCGACGACCCGGAGGCCGCGGAGACCGTCTACCGCACGGTCAAGCCGCTCGCCGAGACCGCGGGCGCGCTGCCCGCGCCGGGCAATCTCCTGTGGGTCAACGCCGCGCGGTACGGCCTGGGCGACCCCGAACTCCACCTGGCCGCGATCTCCTGTTTCGCGACCGCTCTCGAAGCACTTCCGCGCGTCGGTGCCACACCGGCCGTGCGGGCGGCCGTCGCCGCGTTCAACGACCGCTACGTCCTGCCGGGCCGCTGTCCCGCCGACGATGTGCGCGCACCCGTCACCGGGAAGGAACTCCTCACATGACCGTCGACACCTCCTCCGAAGAGCTGCGGCGCCGCGCCGTCGACACCCTGACGAGGGCCCGGGACCGTACGACCCTGCTGACCTCTTCCGTGGAGGACAACGACCTCACCGCACAGCACTCGCCCCTGATGTCGCCCCTGGTGTGGGATCTCGCCCACATAGGCAACCAGGAGGAGCAGTGGCTGCTGCGTACCGTCGGCGGCCGGGACGCGATACGCCCCGACATCGACTCCATCTACGACGCCTTCGAGCACCCGCGCTCCGAACGGCCCACCCTGCCGCTGCTCGCGCCCGCGGAGGCGCGCGCGTACGCGGCCGACGTGCGTAATCGGGTGATCGACGTCATCGAGCGCACCCCGCTGCACGGCGCCCCGCTGCTCGACGCGGGCTTCGCCTTCGGGATGATCGCGCAGCACGAGCAGCAGCACGACGAGACCATGCTCATCACCCACCAGCTGCGCCGGGGCCCGGCCGCGCTGACCGCCCCCCGGCCGCCCGCCGGGGACACCACGGGTCTGCCCGCCGAGATCCTGGTGCCGGCCGGCCGCTTCACCATGGGCACCACCGCCGAGCCGTGGGCCCTCGACAACGAACGGCCCGCGCACCAGCGCCTGGTGCCCGCGTTCTTCATCGACACGGTGCCGGTGACGAACGGCGCGTACCTCCACTTCATCGAGGACGGCGGCTACTCCCAGGAGCGGTGGTGGGCCCCCGAGGGCTGGGCGCAGATCCGGCAGCACGGGATCACGGCGCCGCTGTTCTGGCGGCAGGAGGGTGGCCAGTGGCTGCGCCGCCGTTTCGGTGTGACGGAGGCCGTTCCCGCCGACGAGCCGGTGCTGCACGTGAGCTGGTACGAGGCCGACGCGTACGCCCGCTGGGCGGGGCGGCGGCTGCCCAGCGAGGAGGAGTGGGAGAAGGCGGCCCGGCACGACCCGGCGACCGGGCGGGCCCTGCGCTACCCGTGGGGCGACGGCGAACCCACCGCCGAGCACGCCAACCTGGGCCAGCACCACCTCCAGCCCGCCCCCGTGGGCAGCTACCCGAAGGGCGCGTCCCCGCTGGGTGTCCAGCAGCTGATCGGGGACGTGTGGGAGTGGACGGCGAGCGACTTCCTGCCGTACCCGGGCTTCGTGCCGTTCCCGTACCGCGAGTACTCCGAAGTGTTCTTCGGCAGTGAGCACAAGGTGCTGCGCGGCGGTTCGTTCGCCGTGGACGCGGTGGCCTGCCGGGGGACGTTCCGCAACTGGGACCTGCCGGTGCGCCGGCAGATCTTCTCGGGATTCCGTACGGCCAGGGACGTCTGATGTGCCGTCATATCGCCTACCTGGGACCGCCGGTGGCGCTCGGCGAGCTGCTGATCGCGCCGTCGCACGCGCTGTACCGGCAGTCGTGGGAGCCGCGCCGGCAACGCAACGGGACGGTCAACGCCGATGGTTTCGGGGTGGGTTGGTACGCCGAGGGTGACCCGGTCCCGGCGCGCTACCGGCGTGCCGGGCCCATCTGGTCGGACGTGGGCCTGACCGATCTGGCGCGGGTGGTGAGGACCGGCGCGCTGCTCGCGGCCGTCCGGGACGCCACCCTGCCGGGCGCGGACGGCGAGGCCGCCGCGGCGCCCTTCGCCGCGGACCGCTGGCTGTTCAGTCACAACGGCGCGGTCGGGGGGTGGCCCGCCACCGTGGCGGGCGTGGCCGGCACACTGCCCGCCGAGGAGCTGCTCTCGCTCCCGGCACACACCGACTCCGCACTGGTGTGGGCGCTGCTCCTGCACCGGCTGCGGACCGGGGACGAGATCGGCCAGGCCCTGGCCGACACCGTCCTCGACGTGGCGACGGCCGCTCCGGCGTCCCGGCTGAACCTGCTGGTGACGGACGGCGAACACGTGGCCGCGACGGCCTGGGGGGACTCGCTCTGGTTCCTGGCCGAACCGGGCCACCGCGTGGCGGTGGCCTCGGAGCCGTACGACGACGATCCGCGCTGGCGCGAGGTGCCCGACCGCACCCTGGTCGTGGCCACGCGCGCCGACGTGTCGCTCACCCCCCTCAAGGAGCCCCTCCCGTGAGCCCGTTCCTGCTGACCCGCACCCTGCCCGAGGACGCCACCGACGCCGCGCTGCGCGCCGACGTGCTGCAAGGACTGACCCGTACGCCCAAGGTGTTGCCGCCGAAGTGGTTCTACGACGCCAGGGGCAGCGACCTGTTCGAGGAGATCACCCGGCTCCCCGAGTACTACCCGACCCGGGCCGAGCGGGAGATCCTGGTCGACCGCTCGGCGGAGATCGCGGAGGTGACCGGCGCCCGTACCGTGATCGAGCTGGGGTCCGGGTCCTCCGTGAAGACCCGGCACCTGCTCGACGAGCTGCCGGACCCGCTGCACTACGTACCGGTCGACGTGAGCGAGAGCGCGCTGACCGGCGCGGCCGAGAGCCTGCTGGCCGCGCGGCCGGAGCTGCGGGTGCACGCGCTGATCGCCGACTTCACCGCCGGTCTCGCGCTGCCCGGCACGCCGGGCCCGCGGCTGGTCGTGTTCCTCGGCGGCACGGTCGGCAATCTGCTGCCCGCCGAGCGTGCCGCCTTCCTGTCGTCGGTCCGTTCGCTGCTGGAGCCCGGCGACGCGCTGCTGCTGGGAACGGACCTGGTGAAGGACGAGTCCGTGCTGGTCAGGGCCTACGACGACGCGTCGGGGGTGACGGCCGCGTTCAACAAGAACGTCCTGTCGGTGATGAACCGCGAGCTGGGCGCGGACTTCGATCCGGCCGACTTCGAGCATGTGGCGCTCTGGGACGAGGAGCACGAGTGGATCGAGATGCGGCTGCGGGCGCGCCGGGATCTCACGGTGAAGATCCCGGAGCTGGATCTGGTGGTGCAGTTCGACGCCGGTGAGGAGGTACGTACGGAGGTGTCGGCGAAGTTCCGTCAGGAGGGGGTCCGGGCGGAGCTGAGCGCGGCGGGGATGGAGCTGACGCAGTGGTGGACCGACAGCGGGGGACGGTTCGCGCTGTCGCTGGCGACGGCCCTCTGAGAGGCGGCAGCCCTCTGAGAATCACCGGCCGTCGTGCGCGCGGCAGGCGTGTCACCGATAGCGGTGTCACCGGCGGCCGTGTCACCGGCGACGGCCCGCTGGGCCGCCAGCGCGAGTGAGCGCCGGTCGGCGTGGCGACCGGCGGGGATCAGCGGCAGGACCGTGATCTCCGCCGTGAGCCCGCCGGCCCGCGCGACCCGCCACAGCGACGCGGGCAGCGAGTCGTCGCCGACGAACGCCGGAGCGCCCGACGAGGTCCCGGACGGCGTGCGATACGTGATCCGTACGGGCCGCACGGGCGCGCCCGCGTCCAGCGCGGACTGGAAGACGGCCCGGGTGAACCGCCCCTGGTCGCGCCCGCACCACGTACAGCCCTCGGGGAAGACGACCACCCGGGAGCCCTCGGTGAGGGCGGTGGCGAGGGTCCGTACGGTCTCGGGCAGGGCCCGCAGCCGCTCGCGCTCGACGAAGAGGGTGCCGCCGCGGGCGGCCATCCCGCCGAGCACCGGCCACTGCCGTATCTCGCTCTTGGCCAGCACCCGGCCGGGGAAGAGCGCGGCCAGGAGGGGGATGTCCAGCCAGGAGATGTGGTTGGACACGACCAGGACCCCGGCCCCGCGCGGCGGGAGGGGCGCGCCCACGACCCGGATCCGCAGGCCGAAGACGCGCAGGACGTTGCGGGCCCAGACGCGGGTGAGCCGGTCCCGTGCCCCGGCGCCGAGCAGCGCCACCGGGGTCGAGAGCAGGGCGCCGGCCAGGACGAAAAAGAGGCCCGCCCCCACCCGGACGGCCGCCACCGTGGCGGCGGCCACCGGACCGTGGTGGGTGCCGCACGCGCGCGGGGTGCAGGGTGCGGTGGGCAGCCAGACGCTCATGCCGCGGGGGCGAGCGAGAGGAAGTGCTTCAGGTACCGGGGGTTGGTGCGGCGCATCGACAGCAGGACGTAGAGGTCGGCGACGCCGAACTCCGGGTCGTGCGCGGGCGCGCCGCACACCCAGGCGCCGAGCCGCAGGTAGCCGCGGAGCAGCGGGGGCAGTTCGGCACGGGACGTGGCCGCCGCGGCGCTGTCCGGGGTCCAGAGGCGGTGGGGGGTGACCCGGTACTCCTCGGGCGAGAGGTGCCGCTCCCGGACCGTGGACCAGGTCGACGCGGCGAGCGCGCCGCCGTCGGCGAGGGGGACGGAGCAGCAGCCGGCGAGCCAGTTGTGGCCGCTGTCGGTCATGTAGCGGGCGAGTCCGGCCCAGATCAGGCCGATGACGGCGCCGGTACGGTGCCTCGGGTGGACGCAGGAGCGGCCGACCTCGACCAGGTCGTCGCGGATCGGGCCGAGGCGCCCGAGGTCGAACTCGCTGTCGGAGTAGAGGCGTCCGGCGGCCCTGGCGCGGTCGGGCGGCAGCAGGCGGTAGGTGCCGACGACCTCGCCGGTGTTCTCCTCGCGTACGAGGAGGTGGTCGCAGTACGCGTCGAAGGCGTCGCCGTCCAGGCCGGGCTCGGGGCCGTCGAGGCGGGCGCCCAGCTCGCCGGCGAAGACGAGGTGACGCAGGCGCTGCGCGGCCCGTACGTCGTTCTCGTCGCGGGCGAGGGTGACGACGTAGCGCGGGGCGGGGGCGGGGTCGGCGGGGAGGACCGGGGCCGGGGCCTGAGCGGGGGCCGGGGCGAGGGTCTGGACGGGGGCCTGGGTGGCGGTCTGCGCGGGCGCCTCGGCGGGGAGGTGAGGGGCGCGCGGGGAGGGGAGGGTGAGCGTGAGCGGGGCGGGGACGACGGCGGACATGGAAGTCTCCTGTGCCGGTAGGGAAGGCAGGTGCCGGGGTCCGCCGCTCGCGCGACGGCCCGGCACCTTGTTTCTTCCGTGACCGGCTGGATTTGACATGACCGCACGGCGGAGTGCGGATGTGGGACGGCTGAATGCCGGGAGTCCCCGCCCCGGATCCTCCGCCTGTCCCCGCCTGTCCCCCGCCTGTCCCTGTGTGTCCCCCGCCCGTCCTCCTGCCCGCCCCCGCCGCGCCGGAACGTCCTCAGTCGGAGTTGAGCGCGCGTGTGATGCCCTCCGAGGCCGCCTTCGCGGCCGCCTTGGGGTCCTGTCCTTCGAGGACGGCCGTCATGTAGGGCTTGATCGGGTTCTTGGCCTCCACGTTCGCCCACTGCGGCGAGTTGGGCGTGGCCCGGCCCTGCGCGGCGCCCGCCGCCATCGCCGCCGTGCTGGCGTCGCCCCGGATGACCCCGGCGAGGGTCGTCTTGTTGGGCACGTAGCTCATGGTCCGCGCCAGGTCCGTCTGCCACTTCGTACTGGCCAGCGCCTTCACGACGTCGGCGGCGGCCGAGTGGTGGTGGGAGTTCTTGGAGACGATCAGGTCGGAGCCGCCGGTGAAGACCGCGCCCGGCGCGTCGGCGGTCTTGCCCGGGATGGGGAAGAAGCCGAGCTTGCCCTTGAGTTCGGGGTTCTGCTCCTCGATGAGCCGCGCCGAGCTGGGGGTCGAGATGATCTGGGCGACATCGCCCTTGGCGAAGACGTCCGCCTGCGGGGGCTTGGCCTCGTCGGAGTTCTTCGGCCCGTTGCCCAGCGACTGGAGTTCCTTGTAGAAGGCCATGCCCCGGAGCGCGGCCGGGGTGTCGACGGTGCCCGTCCAGTCGCCGCCGCTCGCGACGGCGAGTTCGCCGCCCTCGTCCCAGATGAAGCCGGCGAGGGTGTACCAGTCCTGCCCGGCGAGGTAGATGCCCTGGGTGCCGCCCGCGTTCAGCTCCTCGGTGTCCTCGATCCACTGGTCGCGGGTCTTGGGAGGCTTGTCGATGCCCGCGAGGGCGAACAGCTCCTTGTTGTAGATCACGATGCGGTTGGCCGCGTACCAGGGGATCCCGAACTGGGCGCCGTTGATGCTGCCCGGCTGGGCGAGACCGGGCAGCCACTCCTCGCTGCCGAGGTCCCGTACCGCCTCCAGGGTGAGGTCGCGGAGGTTGCCGCTCTCCGCGTACTGGGCGACCTGGGTGTTGCCGACCTCGATGACGTCGGGGGCGTCGTCGCTGTCCAGCGCGGCCAGCACCTTGTCGCCGATCCCCGTCCATTCCTGGATCCTGACGTCCAGTTCGACGGACGCGTGCTCCTTCTCGTACGCGCTGACGAAGCGGTCGAGGAACTCGTCGGTGACGCTGTCCTTCATCAGCCACACGGTGACCGTGGTCGTGCCACTGCCACCGGGCATCAATCCGCAGCCTCCGAGCGCCGCGCAGGACACAAGCGCGACGGAGCTGACGAGACATCGGTTTTTCACGTAGGTCACCTTCTGGCGTGAGCGCGCGGAGAGGAGCCCGACGTGGGGGGAACGAGCGACCATCACTCGCACGGGTGTTTGGGATTTTGGTATGTACCAAAGGTGCGGTCAAGTCCTGTCCTTGGGGCGAAACAGGGGCGAACACCCCGTCCGTGACCGTTCCTTCCCCCTCCGTACCCCGCCCGTTCCCCGCCCTGACCTGCGCGGACACCGGCGTGGAGCCGCGCCTTCGACCCTCCGGAGATACGCTGAGAGGTATGGCGACCTCTCACCGGGCCCATGGGTGACACCCGCCCCGCGACGGGCGGCCGGGCCGGGCCGAACGCCCAGGTCGACGCCCTGAGCGGGGCGGTCGAGGACCTGGCGGGCCAGTTCGCCCTCCAGCCGCTCCTGCGCCGCATCCTGAGCCGGGCCGTGAGCCTGCTGGGCGCCGGCGCCGGGTCGATCAGCACGGTCGACGAGGAGGCGGGCACGTACCGCAAGGAAGCCGACCTGGGGGTGGCCTGCCAGGAGGGCGCGGTCTTCCCGCTCGGGGAGGGCGTCACGGGCGCGGTGGTGGCGCGCCGGGGGCCCCGGCTCTTCGAGCGGTACGGGGACGTGCCGGGCGGCCATGTGGGCGCCGGGGACCGGGACCGCCTGTACGCCACGGTCGGGGTGCCCATCGTGTGGCAGGGCGAGATCATCGGGGTCTGCGTCGTCTTCTCCACCGATCCCGAGACCCGCTTCGGCAAGGAGGACGTGGACCTCCTCGACGTCTTCGCCAAGCACGCGGCGATCGCGCTGGCCAACGCGCGCCTGCACCAGAAGTCCGAGGACCGGGCCCGCCGCCTGGCCGTCGGCGCCGAGCGGGAGCGGGTGGCCCGGGACGTCCACGACACGGTGGCCCGCGCGCTCGGCTCGATCCTGCTGCACATGGACGGACCCGCCCGGCCGGCCGCCGCGCGGGCCGCCGCCAGGGCCGCGCTGGCCGAGACCCGCAGGACCGTGCTCGGCCTCGGCCCCGCCCTGCTGGAGGACCGTCCGCTGGACGAGGCCGTCGGCGTCGAGCTGGGCTGGGTCCGCTCCACCGCCGGTGTCCGTACGGATCTGGTGGTTACCGGCGAGCGCCCGGCGCTGTCCCCCGAGGTCGCCGCGCACGCCCTGCGCCTGGTGCAGGAGGCGCTGACCAACGCCGTCACGCACGCCGGAGCCGCCCTGATCCGGGTGGGGGTGATGTACGGCGCGGACGACGTGGCCGTGGTGGTGGAGGACGACGGACGGGGTTTTGACCCGGGGGACACGGAGGTGCGGCGCAGCGGGCTCGGGCTGAGCGGCATCGTGGCGCGGGCGGACCAGCTCGGCGCGGACCTCCGCATCGAGTCCACCCCGGGCTGGGGGACCCGGATCCGGGCCAGGTTCCCCCGTACCCCGGCGGACGAGGACCGTCCGGCCGGGGCGATGACCCCCTGGCGGGTGCTGGTGGTCGACCGGCGCCCCGTCGTACGGGCCGGGCTGGTGCGGCTGCTGGACCGGGCGGGGCCCGAGATCCAGGTGGTGGGGGAGATCGCGGACGCCCGTGAGGTGGTGGACGCGGTACGGGTCCTCGAACCGGACGTCGTCCTGCTGGACCTGCGGATGCCGGGGCTCGACGGTGCCCGGCTGACGTCGTACGTACGCTCCGCCAGCCCCGGTACGGCGGTGCTGCTGATGACCGACGACCTGGGCGACCCGCTGCTCCCGGAGGCCGTGCGGGCCGGTGCGCGCGGGTGTGTGGGCTCGGACCTGGAGGGTGCCGGGCTGGTGCGGGCGGTGCTGGCCGCCGCCCACGGGGACGTCCTGCTCAGCCAGCGTGTCCTGCGGAGCATCACCGACCGTGACCGTCCCGTCCCGGATCCGCTCACCGACCGGGAGCGGGAGGTGCGGGCGCTGGTGGAGCGCGGGCTGCCGGACAAGCGGATCGCCACCGCGCTGGGCATCTCGGTGAAGACGGTCGAGAAGCACGTCGGCGCCGTCCTGCGGAAGACCGGGGCGCCGAACCGTACGGCGCTGGCGCACCGCGCGGCGTCCGACGGCGGCTGACAGGGGGACGGCGCGGACGCGGGGCGTGGGGGGATTCCCTACCCGGGGATGGGGGGATTCCCGGCCGACCCCGCGTCCTTCCGGGGCTAGCCTCGAAAAGGAAGAGGGAAACGCGGGGGTAAGCGGGGGAAATCGATCCCGGGAGTTCACGTGTCCGTCGTCCCGCTGACCGACATTCTGTCCGGCGCCTTCAAAGAGCGTTACGGCGTACCGGCCATCAATGTGTTCAACGACCTCACCCTGGAAGCCGTCCTCGCCGCGGCGGTGGAGAAATCCTCGCCCCTGATCGTGCAGACGTCCGTGAAGACGGTGAAATCGATCGGCAGTGACGTCCTGTACACAATGTGGACGTCCATGACGGCCGGGATCGAGGTGCCCGTCACCCTGCACCTGGACCACTGCCCGGAGCGCGAGGTCATCACCGAATGCCTGGACCGGGGGTGGAATTCGGTGCTGTTCGACGCCTCGCACCTCCCGGTCGAGGAGAACATGCGGCAGACGGTCGAGGTCGTCGCCGAAGCGCGGCAGCACGGCGCCCACGTCGAGGGCGAGATCGAGTCCATCACCGGCGTCGAGGACGGTATCGGCAGCGACAGCGCCGCCGCGCAACAGGATCTGGCCGTCGCGCTGGAATTCCTCGACACCACACATGTCGACGTCTTCGCCCCCGCGATCGGGAATGCCCACGGTTCGTACCGGAAAACACCGGTCCTGGATTTCCAGCGGGTCTCCGACCTGGTCGCCGCCCGCTCGATCCCCATCGCGCTCCACGGCGGCAGCGGCATGTCGGACGAACAGTTCCGCGATCTCATAGGCCGGGGCTGCGCGAAGGTCAACATCTCGACCGCCCTCAAGGAGACCTTCATGAAATCGTCCCTCGCCTTCCTGGAATCGGCCGAGGAAAAGCAGAAGTGGGATCCGCCGTCGTTGTTCCGGTCGGTACGGCAGGACGTCGTCGACCTGGCCGGTTCGCTGATGACGGTGTTCGGCAGCGCCGGCCGGGCGAGGTGAGTGCCGTGCCCGCGCTCGTCTTCGACTGTGACGGCGTCCTCGCGGACACCGAGCGGTACGGACACCTGCCCGCGTTCAACCGGACCTTCGAGGAGTTCGGCCTCCCCGTGCGCTGGAGCGACGGGGACTACGCGGAGAAGGTCAAGGTCGGCGGGGGCAAGGAGCGGATGAAGACGCTCCTGACCCCGTCCTTCGTCGCCGAGGCCGGTCTCCCCGCCGATCCGCGCCTGCTCGACGAGGAGGTCGGCCGGTGGCACCGGCGCAAGACCGAGATCTATCTGGAGATCATCGCGGGCGGGAAGATCCCGCCCCGTCCGGGCGTACGGCGGATCGCGGCCGAGGCCGACGCGGCCGGGTGGACGCTGGCCGTCGCCTCGACCTCGGCGGAACGGTCCGTGCGCGGGGTGCTCAACCTGGCCGTCGGCCCCGAACTGGCCACCCGGTTCAGCGTGTTCGCCGGGGACGTCGTCCCCCGCAAGAAACCCGCCCCCGACATCTACGACCTCGCGGTGGCCCGGCTCGGGCTCGACACCACACGGGCCCTCGTCATCGAGGACAGTGCCAACGGGCTGCGCGCGGCGCGGGACGCGGGTCTCGGCTGCGCGGTCACGACCAGCGCGTACACGGCGGAGGAGGACTTCACGGGAGCCCTGCTGGTCGTGTCCTCGCTCGGGGACCCGGCGGGCCAGGGGCCCGATCCGGCGGGGACGGCCTCCGAGGTGCTGAGCGACCCGTTCGGCGCCGATCCCTCCCCGTACGTACGGCTCGCCGCTCTCGAATTCCTGCTCGCCGCCGTGCCCGGCGCGCACTGATGTCAGGCCAGGTGAGGAGAGACATGTCCACCGCAACCACCAGTGACCTCGAATTTGTCGTCCGGACGATCGCGCGGACGGCCGTCGAGAACGAACGCGCGTTCTCCGATCTCGACGCCGTCGTCGGCGACGGGGACCTGGGCTACTCGCTGGCCCGGGGCTTCGAGATCGTCCTCGCCGACTGGGACTCCTTCGACCGCGACACCCCGTCGGACTTCCTCAAGAAGATCGCCCTGGTGATCTCCAAACGGGTCGGCGGGACGTCGGGCCCCTTGTGGGGCACCGCCTTCCTCCGGGCGGCCGGCGCGATCTCCGACCGGCCGGAGCTGACCGCCCTGTCCGGCGAGGACGCCGTGGCGATGCTGCGGGCCGCCGCCGAGGGCATCAAGAAGCGGGGCAGGTCCGATCTCGGTGACAAGACCCTGCTGGACGCCCTGATCCCGATGACGGACGCGCTGGAGAAGGCGCTGGGCGGCGGCGGGAGCGGCGCCGACCTGGCCGGGGTGGTCGCGGAGACCGCCCGTACGGCCGCCGAGGCGACCACGCCGATGCAGGCCATGCGGGGACGTCCGAGCTACACCGGGGAGCGCAGCATCGGCTCCCCGGACGCGGGGGCCATGGCCGTGGCGGTCATGGCGGAACGGGTCGCCGACGAGTGGGCGGCCCGCGTGTGACGCGTCGGTCCGCCCGCGTGTGACGCGTCCGCCGCGTCCCGGGACGCGGCGTCAGAACCCGACTCGACCGAGGAGAGCCAGCAGATGAAGAAGTTCGTGAACGACCCGAAGAACTACGTACCGGAGATGCTGGAGGGCCTGGCGCTGGCCAATCCCGACACCCTCCGGTACGTCCCCGAGTACAACCTGATCATGCGCGCGGACGCGCCCCGGGCGGACAAGGTCTCCCTCGTCCAGGGCTCGGGCTCCGGGCACGAGCCGGCCCACGTGATGAGCGTGGGATTCGGCATGCTCGACGCGGCCTGTCCGGGGGACGTGTTCTCCGCGCCGCCGACCGACTACGTGTACGAGACGGTGAAGCGGGTCGCGTCGGACAAGGGCGTGCTGTTGCTGGTCAACAACTACACGGGTGACCGCATGGCCTTCGAGATGGCGGAGGAGCTGTCGGACGCCGACGGGGTGACCGTCCGCACGCTGTTCATCGACGACGACGTCTCCGTACAGGACTCGACGTACACCGTCGGACGCCGCGGGGTGGCCGGCAACTTCTTCGTCATGAAGGCGTGCGGGGCGGCGGCCGAGCGGGGCGCCGACCTGGACGAGGTGTACCGGATCGGCGAGAAGGTCAACGCCGTGACCCGCACGATGGGGCTGGCGCTGACCGCCTGCACCCCGCCCGCCAAGGGTTCGCCGCTGTTCGACCTGCCCGACGACGAGATCGAGATGGGCGTCGGCATCCACGGTGAGCCGGGCCGGCGGCGGGAGAAGCTCCAGTCGGCGGACGAGCTGGTCGGGGAGTTGCTGACGGCGGTGGTGGAGGATCTGCCGTACGCGTCCGGCGACGACGTGGCGCTGATGGTCAACGGCCTCGGCGGCACCCCGCTCGGTGAGCTGTACCTGGTGTACGGGCAGGCCCACAAGCAGCTGGCCGGACGCGGGATCGACATCCGGCGCAGCTACGTGGGCGAGTACTGCACGTCGCTCGACATGGCGGGTGCCTCGCTGACCCTGGTCCGGCTGGACGACGAGATCGCGGACCTGCTGGCCGCCCCCGCCGAGATCCCGGTCCACGTCTTCTGAGTGGGGGTCCGGGGAGCGGGTACGCGGGGATTCTGGTCTCGCGGAGCGCCCCGCGCTGGGGCACCGTGGAACCACACCCCGCGACATCCGCGACGCGTGCAGAGGAGACCGCTCCATGTCGAACCACACCTACCGGGTCACCGAGATCGTCGGCACCTCCCACGAGGGCATCGACGACGCCATCCGTAACGCGATCAGCCGTGCGTCCACGACGCTGCACGGCCTGGACTGGTTCGAGATGACGGAGGTCAGGGGTCACATCGAGGACGGTGTGATCGAGCACTTCCAGGTGGGTCTGAAGGTGGGGTTCCGCCTCGACCCGGCGGACGACGGTTCCTGACCGGCGGCGGCCGTTCCCGGTCGCCGGCGGGCCCGGGGGCTCAGGTGCGCCCTTCGCGCTCCTGCGCGTCCCTGAACGCCGGTGACGTGCTGGCCCAGTCCGCCCGTACGACCCGGAAGCCCGCCCGTTCGGCGGCGGCGCAGACCAGTTCGTCGTCGTCCACGAGCATGCGGACCTTGCGCTGTTCCGCCACCTCGCGCAGGACTTCCAGCTTGGTCGTACGGGCAGGGCGCCGGTCGGCGTCGCGCCGCATGCGCACCGGCCCTTCGGGCAGGCCGTGCTCCGCCAGCCAGGCGAGGGTGTCCCGGCGGCAGCGTTCGGGGCGTCCCGTCAGGTAGAGGAGATCGCACTCCCCGGCGGCGGCGACGGCCCGCCGTACCCCCTCGGCCAGTGGTGTGTCCTGGCCCGCCGCGCCGAAGAAGCCGTTCCAGTCCTTGGGCACGCGCTCCAGGAAGTGCTGGCGGTGGCCGGTCTCGGCGAGGGTCCCGTCCAGATCGAACACGGCCACCGGCCGCCGGGCCGTCTGGGGCGTCCTGGTCGTCTTGGTCGTCTTGGTCGTCACACCGTCAGCCTAGGCAATCCGCCCGGGGAATCCCCAGCCGGAGAGGGTGTTGAACCGTACGTGACCATCTCGCCGGGCATTCCGTTCTCCGTGCTGGACCGCTCCCGTACGAGGGAGGGCAGGGACGGCCCGACGGCCCTGCGGGACACCGTGCGTTTCGCCCAGGAGGTCGAGGCGCTGGGCTACCACCGCTTCTGGGTCTCCGAGCACCACGGGGTGCCCGGTGTCGCGGGCTCGGCGCCGACGGTCCTCGCGGCGGCCGTCGCCGCCGCGACGTCGACCGTCCGGGTGGGGACCGGCGGAGTGATGCTGCCGAACCACCGGCCGCTCGTCGTGGCCGAGCAGTTCGGCGTCCTGGAGTCCCTGTTCCCCGGCCGGATCGACATGGGTCTGGGCAGGTCGGTGGGGTTCACCGACGGGGTACGGAAGGCGCTGGGCCGGGACAAGCAGGACGCCGAGGACTTCCCCGCGCGGATCGAGGAGTTGCTCGGCTACTTCTCCGGGACCCCGGACACCCGCCCCCGGGTCCACGCCCAGCCCGCCGAGGGCCTGCGCCCGCCGCCCTTCGTCCTGGCCACCGGCAAGGGCGCGGCGGTGGCGGCACGGGCCGGGCTGCCGCTGGTCATCGCGGCCGTACGCGGCGAGGAGGCGATGCTGCGCGCGGTGGCGGACTACCGGCGCGACTTCCGTCCCTCCGCGTGGAACGACCGGCCGTACGTGATGCTCTCCGGCACGATCGCGGTGGCGGCCACCACCGAGGAGGCGCGGCGGCTCCTGCTCCCCGAGGCGTGGTCGGCCGCCTGGTCCCGTACCCACGGCGAGTTCCCGCCGCTGCTCCCGGTGGAGACGGTCCTCGGCACACCGATGACCGCACGCGAACGGACCCTGTTCGAGGAGTCCCGGCGGGGCCACCTGTACGGCACGGCGGACGACGTGGCCGAGTCCCTGGACAAGCTCCTGGCGCGCAGCGAGGCGGACGAATTCCTCGTCACCACGAGCACGTACGACCTGGACGCCCAACTGGACTCGTACCGGAGGCTGGCAGTGCTCCTCGGGCTGACCGGCGGGAACGCCTGACCCAGGCGGTCAGCGCGCGGCCTTCCGCGTCGCCCGCAGCCATTCCCTGTTCATCGCCGTGATCGACGGCAGGGGGATGCCCTTCGGGCAGGCCGTGGCGCATTCGCCGGCCAGGGTGCAGCCGCCGAAGCCCTCCTCGTCCATCGTCGCGACCATGTCCAGGACCCGGGTCTCGCGTTCCGGGGCGCCCTGGGGCAGGACGCTGAGGTGGTTGATCTTGGCGGAGGTGAAGAGCATCGCCGAGCCGTTGGGGCAGGCCGCCACACACGCGCCGCAGCCGATGCACTCCGCGTGTTCGAAGGCGAACTCCGCGTCGGGCTTGGGGACGGGGGTGGCGTGGGCGTCGGGGGCCGAGCCGGTGGGGGCGGTGATGTAGCCGCCCGCGCCGATGATCCGGTCGAACGCCGAGCGGTCCACCACCAGGTCCTTGACCACCGGGAACGCGCCGGCCCGCCACGGCTCGACGTCGATGGTGTCGCCGTCCTCGAAGTGCCGCATGTGCAGCTGGCAGGTGGTGGTGCGCTCCGGGCCGTGGGCGTCGCCGTTGATGACGACCCCGCAGGCGCCGCAGATGCCCTCACGGCAGTCGTGGTCGAAGGCGACCGGGTCGTCGCCCCGGAGGATCAGCTCCTCGTTGAGGGTGTCGAGCATCTCCAGGAACGACATGTCCCCGGAGATCCCGTCGATGTCGTAGGTGACCATGGCGCCGGGGGCGCCGGCGTCGTGCTGGCGCCAGACGCGCAGGGTGAGCCTCATGCGTAGCTCCGCTGGGTGGGGTGGACGTACTCGAAGACGAGGTCTTCCTTGTGCAGGACGGGCGCGGCGCCGGTCCCGGTGAACTCCCAGGCCGCCGCGTACGAGAACTCCTCGTCGCGGCGCTCCGCCTCGCCGCCCTCCGTCTGCGACTCCTCACGGAAGTGGCCGCCGCAGGACTCCGCGCGGTGCAGGGCGTCGAGGCACATCAGCTCGGCGAGTTCGAGGTAGTCGACGATGCGGTTGGCCTTCTCCAGCGACTGGTTGAACTCCTCGCCGGAGCCGGGCACCTTGATGCGGCGCCAGAACTCCTCGCGGATCTGCGGGATCCGGCCGAGCGCCTTGCGCAGGCCCTCTTCCGTACGGGCCATTCCGCAGTGGTCCCAGAGGAGTTCGCCGATCTCCTTGTGGAAGGAGTCGGGGGTACGGTCGCCGTCGACGGCCAGGAGCAGGCGCAGCCGGTCCTCGGTGTCGGCGACGGCCTCGACGGCCACCGGGTGGGAGTCGTCGACCGGGTCGAGATGGGGGTTGCGGCCCAGGTAGTCGTTGAGGGTGGCGGGCAGGACGAAGTAGCCGTCGGCGAGGCCCTGCATCAGCGCGGACGCGCCGAGCCGGTTGGCCCCGTGGTCGGAGAAGTTGGCCTCGCCGATCGCGAACAGGCCCGGCAGGGTGGTCTGGAGGTCGTAGTCGACCCACAGTCCGCCCATCGTGTAGTGGATGGCCGGGTAGATGCGCATGGGGACCTGGTACGGGTCCTCGGCGGTGATGCGCTCGTACATCTCGAAGAGGTTGCCGTACTTCTCCTCGACGGCCTTGCGGCCGAGCCGGGCGATGGCGTCGGCGAAGTCGAGGTAGACGCCCTGTCCGCCGGGGCCGACCCCGCGGCCCTCGTCGCAGACGTTCTTCGCGGCGCGCGACGCGATGTCGCGCGGGACGAGGTTGCCGAAGGCGGGGTAGATCCGCTCCAGGTAGTAGTCGCGCTCGTCCTCGGGGATCCGCCCGGGCGGCCGGGTGTCGCCGTGGGCCTTCGGGACCCAGATGCGGCCGTCGTTGCGCAGGGACTCGCTCATCAGCGTCAGCTTGGACTGGTGCTCGCCGGAGCGCGGGACGCAGGTGGGGTGGATCTGGGTGAAGCAGGGGTTGGCGAAGTACGCGCCGCGCCGGTGGGCGCGCCACGCGGCGGTGGCGTTGCTGTTCTTGGCGTTGGTGGAGAGGTGGAAGACGTTGCCGTAGCCGCCGGTGGCGAGGACGACGGCGTCCGCGAAGTAGCTGGAGACCGTGCCGGTGATCAGGTCGCGGGCGACGATGCCGCGCGCCCGTCCGTCCACCACGATCAGGTCGAGCATCTCGGTACGGGGGTGCATCTCGACGGCCCCGGCGGCGATCTGCCGGGACAGTGCCTGGTAGGCGCCGAGGAGCAGTTGCTGTCCCGTCTGGCCCCGGGCGTAGAAGGTGCGGGAGACCTGGACGCCGCCGAAGGAGCGGGTGTCGAGGAGGCCGCCGTACTCACGGGCGAAGGGCACGCCCTGCGCGACACACTGGTCGATGATCTCGACGGAGACCTCGGCGAGCCGGTGGACGTTGGACTCGCGGGCGCGGAAGTCGCCGCCCTTGACCGTGTCGTAGAAGAGCCGCTGGACGGAGTCGCCGTCGTTGCGGTAGTTCTTGGCGGCGTTGATGCCGCCCTGCGCGGCGATGGAGTGGGCGCGGCGCGGGGAGTCCTGGTAGCAGAACTGGACGACGTGGTAGCCCTGTTCGGCGAGGGTGGCGCCGGCGGCGCCGCCCGCCAGGCCCGTACCGACGACGATGACGGTGTGCTTGCGGCGGTTGGCGGGGTTGACGAGCTTCGCCTCGAAGCGGCGGCGGTTCCAGCGCTCGGCGACCGGTCCGTCGGGGGCGGTGGTGTCGGCGACGGGCTCGCCGGTGGTGTAGTCGGTGTAGTCCCGCATGTCGGCTCCGTTCATGTCAGTTCACGACTCCGCACATGACCCCTACGGGTACGGCGATGAATCCGGCGGTCAGCACCACGGCGAGGACGTCGGCCGACGCCTTGAGGATCCGTTCGCGGGTGGGGCTGCCCACGCCGAGGGTCTGGGCGGCGCTCCAGAACCCGTGCCGGACGTGCAGTCCGAGCGCCAGCATGGCGACGATGTAGATGGTGTTGCCGTACCAGGTCGAGAAGGTGTCGACGACGTTCTGGTACGGGCGGCCCTGCTGGAAGCCGCCGGGGTGCACGGTGCCGGTGGTCAGGTCGAGGATGTGCCAGACGATGAACAGCGCGAGGATGATCCCGCCCCAGCGCATGGTGCGGGTGGCGTAGCCGGCGCGCTGCCGCTTGTGCACGTACGGGGTGGGCCGGGCCGCGCGGTCCCGGCGGCTCAACTGGTAGGCGCAGACGGCGTGCAGGACGACGGCGGCGACGAGGCCGATCCGCAGGCCCCACAGCGCCCACTCGTAGTGCAGGACGGGTTCGCCGAGGGTCCGCAGCCAGTGCGCGTATCCGTTGAAGGAGTCCAGGCCGAAGAAGATCTTGAGGTTGCCGTACATGTGCGCGACGAGGTAGGCGAGCATGAACAGGCCGGTGACGGCCATGATCACTTTTTTGCCGACCGTCGATCCCCAGAGGGTGCGCGGCAGGGACGCGCGCCGGTCCGTCCGCGTTGCCAGAGCCATGTACCTGACGGTAGGGGCGCCGTGACCAGAGGTCCAAGACATGGTCCGGCTCATGTCCATAGGGTGTGCCTATGATGAGGGGATGCAGTTCCAGCAGTTGTTCTACTTCGTCGCCGTGGCCGAGACCAGGCACTTCACCCGCGCCGCCGAGCGGGTCCACGTCTCCCAGCCGTCCCTCTCGCAGCAGATCAGGGCGCTGGAGAAGGAGCTGGGCGCGGAGCTGTTCAGCCGGGCCCGCGGCAACGTCACGCTGACCGACGCGGGCGAGGCGCTGCTGCCCCTGGCCCGGCGGATCCTGGCCGACTCCGAGACGGCCCGCCTGGAGGTCCAGGAGCTGGCCCAGCTGCGGCGGGGCCGGGTCAGGCTGGGGGCCCCGCCCAGCCTCTGCACCGGCCTGCTGCCCGAGGTGCTGCTGGCCTTCCACGAGCTGCACCCGGGCATCGAGCTGCTGATCGAGGAGAACGGCTCGCACGATCTGGTACGGGCGCTGGCCCGCGGCGGCCTGGATCTGGCGCTGGTGGTCCTGCCGCTGCCGGCCCCCTCCCCCGCGCTGACGACCGTCGAGCTGCTTCACGAGGACCTGGTCGTGGTCTCCTCGGCGTCCGCGCCGCCGCCGCGCAGCCCGCTGCGGATCGCCGATCTGGCGGACCAGCCGCTGGTGATGTTCCGGCACGGCTACGACCTGCGCGACCTGACCGTGGCCGCGTGCCGGGCCGAGGGGTTCGAGCCGTCGTTCGTCGTCGAGGGCGGCGAGATGGACGCGGTCCTGGGCTTCGTCCGGGCCGGTCTCGGGGTCGCCGTCGTCCCGAGCATGGTCGCGGGGCGGACCCGCGAGCTGCGGGTCACACCGCTCGCGCGGCCGGGACTGAGCCGTACCGTCGCCCTCGCGCACCGCAGCGACGTCGCGCCGCCCCGCGCGGCCCGGGAGCTGGAACGCGTCCTGCTGTCCACCCGTACCGGAGCCCGGATGTCTGCGGAGACCGCCGCGTGGCGGTCCCGGCGTGCGGCGGAGGCCCGGGGGCGGGGTCCGGCCGCCGGGCCCCGCGCGTAGACCGCCTCCGGAACGCCTTCGGAACGCCTCCGGACCGCTTCTAGACCGCGTCCAGCAGGGACAGGCGGTGCAGATGCTCCGGCGGGCCCGGGCGCGCGTAGAACCAGCCCTGCGCGGTGTCGCAGCCCAGTCGGCGCAGATGGTCCGCCTGCGCGCCGGTCTCCACGCCCTCCACCGTCACCGCCAGGTCCAGGCTGTGCGCGAGCGAGACGATCCCCTCGACGATCTTCAAGTCGACCGGGTCCGCCGGGTGCTGCTGCATGCCCTGGGTGAAAGAACGATCCAGCTTGAGCACGCTCACCGGCAGCCTGCGCAGGTTCGCCAGGTTCGAGTAGCCGGTCCCGAAGTCGTCCAGCGCGATGTCCACGCCCATCTCGGCGAGCTGGCGCAGCGGCTTGAGCAGGTCCTCGTCGGCACCGATCAGCGCCGACTCGGTGACCTCCAGGCAGAGCGCCCCCGGCGCGAGGCCGATCCGCTCCAGCGCCTCGACCGTCTCGGCGACCAGCCCCGGATGGTGGAGCTGGGTGGGCGAGAGGTTCACGTTGATGCGCAGCGGCCGGCCCACGGCCCCGTCGGGCAGCTGCTCCTGCCACGCCTTGGCCTGCCGTACTGACTGTTCGAGCACCCAGCGGCCGAGCGGCACGATCAGCCCGGTGTGCTCGGCGAGCGGGATGAACCGGTCGGGCCCGAGGATGCCGTGCTGCGGGTGCAGCCAGCGCACCAGGGCCTCCGCGCCGTGGACCGAACCGTCGTCCAGGTGCACCAGCGGCTGGTACTCGATGAAGAACTCACCGCGCTCCAGCGCCGCCGGCAGCGCGGTGGTCAGCCCGTGCCGGGTGATCGCGCGCGCGTCGGCCTCGGCGTCGGCGAGCTCGAAGCGGTTGCCGCCCGCCGCCTTGGCGCGGTACATGGTGATGTCCGCGCTCCGCAGGACCTCGGCGGGGGCGCGCCCGGCGACCGGGCCCTCCACGATGCCGATGCTGCCCCGGACCGTGAACTCCCGCCCGTCGAGCCGGATCGGGGTGGCGAGCACGCCGAGGATGCGGGAGGCGAGGTCGGCCACCTCGCCGCACGAGGCGTGCCCGGTGGTCAGCGCCACGAACTCGTCGCCGCCGATCCGCGCCACCATCTCGCCCGGGGCCGTGGCGCAGCTCTGGAGCCGGTCCGCGACCTCGACCAGCAGCCGGTCGCCCGCCGAGTGGCCGAGGCTGTCGTTGATGGCCTTGAAGCCGTCGAGATCGAGGTAGCAGAGCCCGAAGCGGCTCCCGTCCGGCGCGGCGAGAGTCTTCTCCAGGCGCTCGAAGAAGAGGGTCCTGTTGGGCAGCCCGGTCAGCGCGTCGTGCGTGGCCTCGTAGCGCAGCCGCAGGTTGAGCAGCCGGCGCTCGGTGGTGTCCTCCATCAGGGCGAGCTGGTACTGCGGCGCGCCCTCGGCGTCCCGGAGCAGCGAGACGGTCAGGTTGGTCCAGAGGACCGTGCCGTCGTTGCGGTAGAAGGGCTTCTCGCAGCGGAAGTGCTCCCGCTCGCCGCGCACCAGCTCGCCGTACATGCGCCAGACCTGGGGGACGTCCTCGGGGTGGACCCACTCGCTCATGTTGCGGCTGCGGACGTGGTGTTCGAGGCCGCCGAACATCTGGATGAGGGTGTCGTTGACCTCCAGCATGTTGCCGTCGAGGTCGGCGATGCCTATGCCGACGGCCGCCTCGTCGAAGACCGCGCGGAAGCGGACCTCGGTGGCGTGCAGCGCCTGCTCGGCGTGGCTGCGGGCGGCGAGGGCCGAGCGCGCGATGGCCTCCTGCTCGGCGAGGGTCCGCTCGCGCAGCGCCTGGGCGAACCCGGCGGCCAGCGCGTGCTGGAGCCGGGCGCACCGGGCCCGGGACTCGTCGGCGGGCAGCGTCTCCGTACCGCAGTACAGGACCAGGTACGCGTCGACGACGCCGAGCGTACGGCCGAGGGCCTCGGGGTCCGTGCAGTGCGCCGCGACGAGGGCCGCGCCGACGCCTCCGGCGGGCGCGGGGTCGAAGTGGCGCGCGTGCAGCGCGCCGCTCAACTCCCGTGCCAGCGGGAGGAGAAGCGCCTCGAACTCGGTTCGGGTCAGCGATGTCGCGCTGGCCGGGAAGATGGCCCGGCTCCAGATCGTCGCCAGCCGTCTGAGTCTGTCCTCCAGGCCGTCCGGGTCCGACGTGGCTCCCGCTGTCTCCTGCGCCGGCATCATCACGCCTTGCGTCCCACTCCGGCGAAGCCCGAGTAGGCGTACGGATCCTCCTGGTCGGCGGGGCTGTCGGGGCGCCAGTCGGGCATGGCCACCAGGCCGGGTTCGACCATCTCGAACCCGTCGAAGAAGCGGGCCGTCTCCTCCTGCGACCGCATCACCAGCGGATTGCGGATGGTGCGGTAGACGCCGACGGCGCCGCCCGCCTGCTCCTTGGGGACCGGGATGCCCTCGTACGAGGCGTGGGTGAGGACGATCAGGCTGCCGGGCGCGAGGGCGTCCCGCAGCTCGGCGACCGCGCCGTAGGGGTCGTCCGCGTCCTCCAGGAAGTGCAGGACGGCGACGAGGAACAGGGCCACGGGGCGTTCCAGGTCCAGCAGTCCGGCGGCCTCACGGCTGGTGAGGATCTGGGCGGGCTTGCGGAGGTCCGCGCTCACGACGGCGGCGTGCTCGACCCCGGTGAGGACGGCCTGGCTGTGGGCGACCGCGACCGGGTCGTGGTCGACGTAGAGCACCCGGGCGGCGGGGTCGGCGGCCTGGGCGACTTCGTGGACATTCCCGTAGGTCGGAATGCCGGAGCCGATGTCGAGGAACTGGTTGACACCGCTGTCCAGGGCGAATTTGACCGCGCGGCGCATGAACGCGCGGTTCGCCTTCATGATCTTGGGCAGCCCCGGCATGAACTCCATTGCCTTGCGCGCGGCTTCCCTGTCCACCTCGAAATTGTGCGAACCGCCCAGATAGTAGTCGTAAATGCGGGACACGCTGGGCACCGATATGTCGATGCCCTGCGGGGCCCAGGCGGGACGCTCCATCGATGTCTCCAACAGTCGCCACGGGGTCACGGCCATGTACATGGCCGGTTGTTCGAGCCGAGGCTACTGATCGCCCGCCAAGAGAGCGAGCCCAAACGGAAATTAACGGTCCGTTCTTCGTCACACGTCTTGAACACGTCTCTTGACCACATGCCTTACCCGCGCGTGCTGTTGACTGACCCTCAGACGTGCCCGATCCGCCGTCACGTGGGGGGCGTGGGACGGCGGACCGGGCGGGCCGGAGGCGACGGGGAGACTACTTCGGCGCTCCGACCAGCTTTGCCTGCGGGGAGACCGCGTACCAAGTGCCGCCCACGCCCTGGCCGTTGGTGTCACCCGGCTTCTTGTCACCGGTGAAGGTGTAGACGGGCCAGCAGTCGATGCTCTGCTGCTTGATTCCGTCGGGGCGGTCGAAGGTCACAAATCCCTTCTCGATGATCCCTTCGGTGTCATTCTTGTCGACGGGGGCGACAACCGGCCACTTGTCGAGGCAGGCCCCGGTGCAGGCCGACTTCATGGGCCACGCGGAGTCCTTCTTGAACCGGTAGACGGTCATGCCCTTGGAATCCACGATGATGTCGCCGAGCTTGGGATCCTTGCGGACCGAAAGCCCCGGCAGGTCGGCGACGGTGACGTCGTCGGCCGGCGCGGCCTTCTTGCCGTCGGGGGCGGAGGCGAACCAGGTCCCGCCCACACCCTGGCCGTTGGCGTCGCCGGGGCTCTCGTCCTGGGCGTAGCGGTACATCGGCCAGCCCGCGATGGTGAGTTGCTTGGTGCCGTCGGCGCGGGCGACCTCGCCCAGCAGGGACGCGTCGACGCCGGCCGGGGCCTTGGCGCCCTCGGCGGAGACGACGGGCCAGGCCTTCTCGCAGTCGCCCTCGCAGTTCGACTTGGGCGGGCTGGCGGTGTCCTTGTCGAAGCGGTAGAGCGTGAAGCCCTCGCTGTCGGTGACGACCTCGCCGAGCTCCTTGCTGTCCCACACGGCGAGTTGGCCGGCCGCCGTGGCCTCGGTCTTGGCGGCCGCGTCGGAGCCGTAGGCGTCGGAACCGTAGTCGTCCCCCGCCGCCGCGGCGGCTCCGACCGGCGCTCCGTTGGTGGGGGTGCCCTGCTCCTGACCGCACGCCGTCGTCAGGGCCAGTACGGCCACCGCGGTCACCGCGAGCGAGGCGTTCCGCCAGGTGTTCATATCAACTCCGCTTGTCAGTAAGTCAGTTGGGCGCCGGGCTGCG
This sequence comes from Streptomyces sp. NPDC088261, assembly GCF_044740805.1. NCBI lineage: Bacteria > Bacillati > Actinomycetota > Actinomycetes > Kitasatosporales > Streptomycetaceae > Streptomyces > Streptomyces sp. NPDC088261. The sequence goes on along the minus strand of NZ_JBIURL010000002.1, from coordinate 345,795 downwards.
CCGGTTCATGGCCCTAAGTACGGGCCGGGCCCGGTCTCCCGTTCAACGCGGCCGGAAAAAACTTCTGACATCCAAACCCCCGCCCCGCCAAATCCCCCTATCAGGGCGGATTTTCTCGACTTTCGGCGTGTCGGGGGAATGAGGGGAACAGGATCCTCTCCGTGTACGGATTCCACGTCGGCCGGCTGGTGGCGGCCGCTTCACTCATCTGGCTGTTGGCCGTGCCCGTACCGGCCGCGGCCACCGGTTGTGCCTACGCGTCCATAGGCCCCGACGGTTCCGTGTGGGCGGTGGCGAAGACGGGGGGCGGGCACTGCCCCTGGCCGCCGCATCCACCGCATCCGCCGCATCCCTCGCATCCGCCGAAGCCGACACCGACGCCCACACCCACACCCACCCCTTCCCCTACGCCCACACCCACCCCTACACCGACTCCGACTCCCGAGCCGACCCCTGAACCGACCCCGCCCAAGCCGACGCCCAGGCCCCGGCCCGAGCCGACGCCCCGGCCCGTGCGACCGGCCCCGCCGCCGCCCGCACCCGTACCCGCGCCCGAGCCCCCGCCACCACCGAGGCCGGCCCCGCGCCCGCCGTCGCCCACCCCGTCCCCGAGCCCCTCGCCCACCCCGTCGGCCCGTCCGACGCCCTCCCCCATCGCCCTGCCCACCTTCCACAAGGCAGTGCGCAAGCAGCCGCGCGGAGGTCCCTCCCCCGTCACCCTGATGCTGCTGATCACGGCCCCCGCCGCACTCGCCGTGGCCGTACTGCGCCCCCGTTCTTCCCGCTGATCCGCTGATCCGCAGATCCGCCGATCCATTGATCCACGGAGGCTCCATGTCGGAATGGCTCGTTCTGAGCATCGCCATGGCGGCGGCCAGTGCCGTCGTCCTCACCATCGTCGTCATCAACAACCGCCGGCTGCCGGTGGACGACGACCCCACCAAGACCCCGGACGTCATGGAATACATGACGATGATGATCGGAGTGATCTACGCGATCGTTCTCGGCCTCGCGATAGCCGGCGTCTGGGAAGGCCGCAGCGCCGCCCAGGAAAACGTACGGCAGGAAGCACAGGCCCTGCACGAGATCCAGCAGCGGGTCCAGGTCTATCCGGCGGACGTCCGCGAGCGGATCCGCGCCGACGTCGACGCGTACGCCTCATACGTCGTGCACACCGAGTGGCCCCACATGTCCGAGCACAACGCCCTCAGCGCTAAGGGCACCCAGCTGTTCGAGAAGATCCGCTCGGACGTGTCGCGCTACGCGCCCCGTACCGAACTGGAAGGGCAGACGTACCAGCCCCTGGTCGAACAGGTGGCCGTCGCGGACGACGCGCGAGGCGCCCGCGGCCAGAACGCCGGGGCCACCATGCCGGGCGTCGTCTGGTTCGGTCTCATCGTCGGAGCCGTGGTCACGGTGGGGCTGATCTTCGTCCTCCAGATCCGGCGGACCTTCCGCGAGCTGCTGCTGGCGGGACTGTTCAGCGTCCTCATCGCCTTCCTGCTCTTCCTCATCTGGGACTTCGACGCCCCCTACGGCCGCGGCATCGCCGCCACGGCCGCCCCGTTCGTCGATCTCTTCCCCGCCATCGGGAACTGAGCCGGCCGGTCCGAGCCCACCGGTCCCAGGGCTCCACAGGAGGCACGGCTGTCCGCCACCCGGGGGACGGCCGTGCCCCATTCGCCCGTCAGCGATCGCGGCTGTGATAGTGCGCTCCTAGCGTTTCGGGCATCGAGGTGCATTCCGTGCCAGGTGTGGAAATCGTTCCGCAGGTGCTCCTCGGGGACCCGGAGGATTCACCATGCGCGCGATACGAGCCGCGTCCGCCGCTCTGCTGGGAGCGACCGCACTCGCCCTGACGGCACCCACGGCGGTGGCCGCGCAGCGGGGCGCCGGCCTCGGCTTCACCGTCACCCCGTCCACGGTCGCGGCGGGCGGCCGGCTGACACTGGCGGCCCCCGGCTGCCGCTCGTCCGGCACCGCGTCCGCCGCGGTCTTCGACACCGTCACCGTCCCGGTGGGCGGGACGGCGGCCGCCACCGTCGACTGGGACGCCAGGCGCGGTGCCACGTACCGGACCACCTTCACCTGCGGGTCCGGCGGGACGGCGGCGGCGTCGTTCACCATCGCGGGCGGCGCGACGCCGACCCGTACCCCCACCGTGCGGCCGACCCGCACCCCCACGCCGGTCACCACCGCCACCTCCGTCGCGCCCGGCGGCGTCAGGGGCGGTCTCGGCGGCAGTGTCGGCGGGATGAACACCGCCGAGATCCTGGCGGGTACGGCGCTGGTGGTGGCCGCGGCCACCGGCACCATCTATGTCGTGCGCCGCCGCGCGGAGAACCGCGGGCACTGACGCCCGCGGTGTCCCGCCCGCCCCGACGCCCGTCGCCCCGAGTCCTGTACGAGGACTCGGGGCGACGGGCGTCGGAGGCCGGGCGGCAGGACCGGTCAGATCTGCCCGCCGGCCGCGCGGCGGCGGCGCGCCAGGAAGAACGAACCGCCGACCGCGGCCGTGGCGACGAGCCCGGCCCCGATCCCCACCTCGGTCGAGCTGGGTCCGACGGAGCCGCCGAGACCACCCTGCGCACCGCGCCCGGCGAGCACCTCGAACTGGTGCGTCTCGACGCGCGGGTTGTCGCTGCACCTGACGACCAGGTTGTAGCGGCCGGGCGTGGCGTTGTCGCGGATCCGCGCCGTGGCCGACACGTTCCCCGAGGGGTTCACCGGGAAGCGGACCTGGCGGAAGGCGTTGGAGTCGACCGTGCCTCCGTGGCCGCAGCCCTGGGCCGAGATGTGGATCGTGCCGCCCTGGTGGACCGCGAACGGATTGACGGTGACGTTTTTCGGACCGTTGGTGGCGCCGGCCAGCGGGGCGGAGAGCGCCACGGCCGCGCAGGCGGTCGCGGCGACCGTGAGAGCGCGTGAAGCACGCATCGTTGAACCTCCAGCGGAAGACGCCCCAAAGCGGTGCTCCGGGAAGATCGACGAGTACGCCTTCCATGACGAACCCTCACCGGGCCTCCCATTCGCCGCATTTCGGCACTGGTCCACCCCGGTGAGGCGACACGCCGACAGAACGCTCCCCCGGCCCGTGGATACGCAGGTCACGGACCGTCAGAAGTTTTGTGCGCCGAATACTCGGATGGGCCAGCAGCCCTCGCACCGCCACCCGTTCGCCCCTCAGTGATCGCCGCCGCCGCAGACCGCGCTTAGCGTGCTGACAGGCGCCCACGAAGGGAGAACCATGGGCCAGGACCACACCGTCCCGGAGTCGAGGAAGCGCTCCCCCTGGGGCGTACTGGCTCTCGTCATGCTCAGCGGGATCGCGCTGATGCGGAACGGGGTGGACGAACCGCTGGGACCGCCGCAGCCCGCGGCGGCGGCCGCGCCGGCCGGTCAGATCGACCCGGCCGCCCTCGCCGTCACCACGTCGGCCGTGAAGCCGCTGCCGTACGCGCCGATGTCCCGGGTGCGGATCCCGGCGATCAAGGTCGACGCCCCGGCGGTGGACGTGGGGCTGGACCGGGACGGCTGGATCGCGGCTCCCGCTCCGCAGGACCCCAATCTGGCGGGCTGGTACCAGAACGGGGTGGCGCCGGGCCAGCGCGGCACGGCGGTGGTGGTCGGCCATGTCGACAACCAGGCGGGGCCCGCCGTCTTCTACGGGCTCGGCTCGCTGGAGAAGGGCCAGCACGTCGAGGTCAGCCGCTACGACGGCCGGGTGGCGGTGTTCGAGATCTACGGGGTCGAGGTCTTCTCGAAGAGCGACTTCCCCGGGCCACGGGTGTACGGCGACACCGGCCGGCCGGAGCTGCGGGTGATCACGTGCGGCGGCGGCTACTCGAAGGCGGGCGGCTACGACGGGAACGTGGTCGTCTTCGCCCGGCTGGTCAGGACGCGCTGACCGGCCGGGCGGGGGACGGGGGGGGTCGGTAAGGCTAGGGAAGCGGTACGCCGATCCCGTACCCCTCGGCGATCAGCTCCGGCAGATAGCGGCGCAGCGCGGCCACGCTCTGCTCCCGGTTGCCTCCGGCGTCGTGCGAGAGCACCACGACCCCGGGCCCGGCGCCGTCCCGGACCGCCTTGACGATCTTGTCCGTGCCGGGGGTGGTCCAGTCGAGGGTGTCGACGGTCCAGGCGAGGGGTTCCATGCCCAGTTCGGCGCCGATCTCGAAGGCGTCCCGGTTCCAGGCGCCGTAGGGGGCGCGGAACCAGACGGGCGGGGCGCCGACGGTGTCCTCGATCAGCTCGCTCGTCCGCTCCATCTCCTTGCGGATCGCCGACCGCGTGAGCCGGGGCAACTGCGGGTGCGACCAGGTGTGGTTGCCCACGATGTGCCCGTCCGCCGCCATCCGGCGGAGCAGGTCGCGCTGGTACGTGGCCATCTCGCCGCAGACGAAGAACATCGCGCGGACGTCGTGGGCGCGGAGGGTGCTCAGGATGTCGGGGGTGTGGCGGGGGTCGGGGCCGTCGTCGAAGGTGAGCACCACCGCGTGGCCCACCTGCGGCAGTTCGCGGAACGGTTTCTCGCGGACCGGCGGCGGGGTTCGGAGGACGGAGGGGGCGTCGTCGGTCATGGGCCGGAGCCGGTAGGCGGCGGGGTTGCGGGCGACTCCGGCCGGCGGGCCCGCGGGCGGTCCCGCGGCGGCCACCGGGGCGGTGGAGGCGCCCGGGGAGCGGGCCTCGCCCGGGAAGAACACCCGGGTGGTGACGGCGGCGCCGAGACAGGCGGCGAGCCGGAGGAGGGCGCGGCGCCCCGGAATCATTTCTTCCTTTTTCATGACTAATGGCTCGCACGGCGGATGCGCCGGGCCGCCCACCGACACGGCCGCGCGCGCGAAAGCACCCGATGGGACCAGCACATGATCCGACCGTCACACCGGGCCCTCCGTCGGGGACTTCGGAGGGAGCGGATAGCCTGCGCCCGTGACTGAGCAGAAGCCCACCTCATTCGAACGTGGCACCGACGGCCCCAAGGTGATCGTCGTCGGCGTGGACGGATCGCAGTCCTCGTACCGCGCGGCCGCCTACGCCGCGGGGCTCGCGCGGCGGCAGAGGGCTCTGCTCGCCATCGTCTACGTCCAGCCCGTGGTGTCGGCGGGGGCCGCCCTCGGCGCCCCGGCCACCGGCACGACCGGGGAGATCGCCGAGGAGCTGGTGGCCGAGATCCGGCTCGCGACCGAGCGGTTCAAGGACGTGTGGGACGTCCGCTGGGAGTTCCACACCTTCCACGGGGACCCGTACAGCGGCCTGGTCACCGCCGCCGACGAACTCACCGCGGACGCCGTGGTGGTGGGCGCGTCGGAGTCGGCGGGGCACCGGATCGTGGGGTCCGTGGCGGTACGGCTGGTCAAGGCGGGCCGCTGGCCGGTGACGGTCGTCCCGTAACCGGCCAGCCCTAGCCTCCGACCCTGAGACCGTCCGCCGCCGCTCCCCGGCCCAGGACCGCCTGCGTGATCGCCGCCCGTGCCTCCCGGTAGTCCGCGCGGTCCGGCGAGCGCCGCAGCGCCTCGGACAGATTGACCACCCGGCCGGCCCCGGTGTCCATCCACTGCGGGACGAACTCCGCCTTCGTCACCGGCCAGCGCCCGCCCGGCGCGGCGGGCGGCGCGAAGGTGAAGCGGCCGATCGACCCCTGGTTCCCCCGGGGGTCCTCCGCACCCTCGTGGTTGACCATCGAGCCGGCGATCTGGTCGCCCATGCCGTAGACGATCCACGTGCCGTTGACCTTCTCGTACGCCTGCGGCACATGCGCGTGCGTGCCGAGGATCAGGTCGATGTCGGGGCGCCCGCCGGTCCGCGCCGCCGTGAGCCGCCGCCCGAGGTCCAGTTGCCGGGCGTCGGGGGCGGTCTGCCACTCCGTGCCCCAGTGGACGCTGACCACGACCACGTCGGCGCCGGCCGCGCGGGCCGCGCGCGCGTCGGCCACGATCCGCCCCTCGTCGAGACCCCGGACCGCCCAGGGCTGCCCGTCGGGGAGCGGAATCCCGTTGGTGTCGTACGTATAGGCCAGCTGGGCGACCCGGGCGCCGCCCGCCGTCATGAGCGCCGGCCGGGCGGCCTCGGCGGCCGAGCGGGCCGAGCCCGCGTGCCGGACGCCGGCCCGGTCGAGCGCGTCCAGCGTTCTGCGTACCCCGGCCGCGCCGTCGTCCAGGGAGTGGTTCGACGCGGTGGAGCAGGAGTCGTAGCCGGTGTGGCCCAGCGCGGCGGCCACCTCGGGCGGGGACTTGAAGGCCGGGTAGCCGGTGTACGGGCCGCCGTTCGCCCCGTACACCGTCTCCATGTGACAGATCGCCACATCGGCACGTGACACGACGGGGCGCACCCCGGCGAGCATGGGGCGGAAGTCGTAGCCCCGGCCGCCCGCGTCGGCGTTCGCCCGGGCGATCACGGAGTCGTGCGGCAGGACGTCGCCCGAGGCGACCAGCGTGAACCCGTGCCGGGGTGCCCCGCCGCCGGCGGCGGAGGGCGGCGCGGCGCCGTGCGGCGGGCGGTCCTGTTCCGCGCCGGGCGGGTGGTTCCGGCCGGGGGCCGCGCAGGCCGCCGCCGTACCGAGGAGCAGGGCGGCCGCGGCCACCGCCGCGCCCTGTCGTCCGCGCTGTGTCATGCGCCGGGTCATGCGCTGTGCCATGCGCCGTGTCATCGGCCGGACTCCTTTGCTGGGGGTTTTCTGAGGGATCGCCACCTTGCATACATATAGTCATATAAATGGATGTCAAGTGATCAAGCCACCAAGGGGCCCGAAAGGGACCGATCGCCCGCGGCGGGACCGTTCACCGCACCACTCGCCGCAGTGAGCGACCGCTCGTCGCACGCCTCCGCGCGCTGTCTGTCCCCGGCCGCCGCCATGCGCTCGTATACGCGGGGCGACAGCGACGTCACCGGGAAGGGCGTGCACCATGACCACAGCGACAGCGACCGCGGCTGCCTCCGCGTCGGCGACCGCCACGACCGACGAGCGGGCCCTGGCCACGCTCCAGCGCGAGCACGGCGCCGCCCTGCTCCACTTCCTGCTGGGGCTGACCTACGGCGACCGGCAGCGGGCCGAGGACCTCCTCCAGGAGACGCTCGTACGGGCCTGGCAGCACCCGGAGGCGTTCGCCGCCCCCTTCGAGTCGATGCGGCCCTGGCTGTTCACCGTCGGCCGCCGGCTGGCGATCGACGCGCGCAGGTCCCGGCTCGCGCGCCCCTCGGAGGTCGGCGACGAGATCCTGGCCGCCACCCCCGACCCCCGGGACCCGACGGAGTGCGCGGTCGCGGGGCTCGACGTACGGCAGGCGGTACGGGCGCTGAGCCCCGAGCACCGGGCGGTGCTCGTACAGATCTACTTCCGGGGGCTGAGCGTCGGCGAGGCGGCGCTGACCCTCGGGATTCCGCCCGGCACGGTCAAGTCCCGTTCGTACTACGCGCTGCGGGCGCTGGGGCGCTCGCTGCCCGGCTACAGCCGGTCGTCCGGGTCGCAGAAGAGCGACCGGACGTGTGGTGCGCGGGCCGGTTCACGGGCCGGCGCGACCCCCTCGGCCACACCCGTCACAATCCACTCCCGTCGGCCGTCCGATCCTGCTCTTCTGGCCACGCGGGACGGTCACCGCCGGTTCAATGCTCCCTGAAGCAGGCTTCGGGGAAAGGAAGGAAGGCGGAAAGCATGCGTCCGGAATGTACCGAAGGGGCGGGCGGCGGGGGCCTGTTGGTGCCGATGGCTTGGATGTACGCGGAGTACCTCGCGGACGAACTGCTGCGCACCGGCGACCTGATGCCGCCGACCACGCTGGAGTACCGGGCCGGCCGGGACGCGCTGGCCCTGACCATCTTCCTCTCCGACGGGTCGGTGACCGGCCCCGGGGGCGGGGCCAGGATGGCGGAGTGGCGCTCGCTCACCGCGTACGGCACGTCGTGGAGCGCGTGGGTGTCCCGGCGGCTGCGCGTGCTGGAGGCGGCGGGTGCCGGGAGCGCCGACCCCGACCTGGAGCTGGCGGGGGCCGCCTGGCGGTGGCTGGAGGAGACCGAGCTGCTGGCGCCCGACCTGGACGCGGTCGGACCGGCGGGCCCGGCCGGGGAGGAGCCGTTCCCGGCCGAGGAGGAGGGGCCGCAGGTGTGGACCCCGGCGTGGCAGCTGGGACTGCCGCTCGGACACCTGGCGATCCAGCTGTTCTGAGGCGTACCTGTTCCGGCGACGTGCCGTACGGACCCCGCCCGGGGTGCGGTGGTCACGAACCGTGCACGCCCGCCCGGTACTTGGGGATGCGGACGGTGATCCTCATCCCGGCCCCGACGCCCGTCTCGATGACGAGGCCGTACGCGTCCCCGTACACCTGGCGCAGCCGCTCGTCCACGTTGAGCAGCCCGATGCCGGTGGACGCGCCGCCCTCGCCGCGCAGGATCTGCCGCAGCCGGTCCGGTTCCATGCCGACCCCGTCGTCCTCGATCACCACCTCCGCCTCGGAGCCCGCGTCGAGCGCGCTGATGGTGATGCGGCTCGTGGTGACCGCGCCCTCCAGGCCGTGCTTGACGGCGTTCTCGACCAGCGGTTGCAGACAGAGGAAGGGCATGGCCACGGGCAGCACCTCGGGCGCCACCTGGAGCGTGACCGAGAGGCGCTCGCCGAACCGGGCCCGGACGAGGGCCAAGTACTGGTCGATGGAGTGCAGTTCGTCGGCGAGGGTCGTGAAGTCGCCGTGCCTGCGGAACGAGTAGCGGGTGAAGTCGGCGAACTCCAGGAGGAGTTCCCTGGCCCGCGCCGGGTCCGTGCGGACGAACGAGGCGATGGCGGCGAGGGAGTTGAAGATGAAGTGCGGGGAGATCTGCGCGCGCAGCGCCCTGATCTCCGCCTCGATGAGGCGCGTACGGGAGCGGTCCAGCTCGGCCAGTTCCAGTTGGACGGAGACCCAGCGGGCCACCTCCCCCGCCGCCCTGGCCAGCACCGCCGACTCGCGCGGCGCGCAGGCGACGAGGACGCCCAGCACCCGGTGGTCGACGGTCAGCGGGGCGGCGACGCCCCAGCGCAGCGGGCAGTCGAGGTCGTCGCACCGCAGGGCGAAGGCCGTGCCCCTGCCTCCGCCGAGCACCCCCTCGACCTGTTCCATGACGTGGGGCCCGTGGTGCTCCCCGAGGCCGTTCCAGACCAGCACCCGGTCCCGGTCGGTGAGGCACAGCGCGTCCGTGCCGAGCAGGGAGCGCAGCCGCCGGGCGGCCTTGCGGGCGCTCTCCTCGGTGAGTCCCGCGCGCAGCGGCGGCGAGGCCAGGGAGGCGGTGTGCAGGGTCTCGAAGGTCGCGTGCTCGACGGGGGTGCCGACGTCGCTGGTACGGACGGGGCGGGCGGTGCGCCGGCCGAGCAGGAACCCGCCGGCGAGCAGCAGCGGGCCGACCACGATCAGGACGGCGAGGGCGGCGGCGCCGCTCATCGGGTGACCCCCTTTCCGCCGGGGGTGCCGGCGCGGGCGCGCGGTTTCAGGGTCTCCGGGAGGTGGAAGCGGGTCATCGCGGCGTTCGTGCCGGGCGGTATCCGGCTCCGGGTGGCCAGGGAGACCAGGATCATCGCGAGGAAGCCGACCGGGACGGACCAGACGGCGGGCCAGGCGAGCAGCGCGTGCGGCCAGCCGGACCGCACGGCGCCGCTGACGGTGACGAGCGTGGCGACGAAGGCGAGCCCGCCGCCGAGCAGCAGTCCGGCGACCGCGCCGGGCGGGGTGAGCCTGCGCCACCAGATGCCGAGCACGAGCAGCGGGCAGAAGGAGGACGCGGAGACGGCGAAGGCCATCCCGACGGAATCGGCGACGGGCATGCCGCTGACGAGCAGCGAGCCGCCGAGCGGTACGGCCATGGCGAGCGGGGTCGCGAGCCGGAAGTGCCGTACGCCCCGGGAGGGCAGGACGTCCTGGGTGAGGACTCCGGCGACGGCCATGGTGAGTCCCGAGGCGGTGGAGAGGAACGCGGCGAAGGCCCCGCCGGCCACCAGCGCGCCCAGCAGCTCGCCGCCGAGCCCGCCGATGGCCCGTTCCGGCAGGAGCAGGACGGCGGCGTCCGCGTCGGTGCCGTACGGCAGCTCGGGGACGTACAGCCGGCCGAGGGCCCCGTACACGGGCGGCAGCAGGTAGAAGGCGCCGACGAGCGCGAGGACGACGACCGTGGTGCGGCGCGCGGCCCGGCCGTTGGGGCTGGTGTAGAAGCGGACGACGACGTGCGGCAGGCCCATGGTGCCGAGGAAGGTCGCCACGATGAGTCCGTACGTCGCGTAGAGCGGGTGGTCGGCGCGGACGGCGGCGGAGGTGAGGGCGAGGTCGACGCGCGGCCGGCCGTCGCCCTGCCAGGCGAGCAGCAGGAAGATCGCGGGGACGAGCAGCGCGGTGAGCTTGAGCCAGTACTGGAAGGCCTGGACGAAGGTGATGCTGCGCATGCCGCCCGCCGCGACGGCCACCACCACGACCACGGCGACGAGGACCCCGCCGAACCAGTAGGGGGCGCCGGTGAGGATCTTCAGCGTGAGCCCCGCGCCCTGGAGCTGGGGGATCAGGTAGAGCCAGCCCGCCCCGACCACGAAGACGCTCACGAGCCTGCGCACCGGGCGGGATTCGAGCCGGCCCTCGGCGAAGTCGGGCAGGGTGTACGCCCCCGAGCGGCGCAGCGGGGCCGCCACGAAGACCAGCAGCACCAGATAGCCGGCGGTGTAGCCGACCGGGTACCAGAGCATGTCGGGGCCGTGCAGCAGCACCAGGCCGGCGACGCCGAGGAAGGAGGCGGCGGAGAGGTATTCGCCGCTGATGGCGGCGGCGTTGAGCGCGGGGCGGACGGTGCGGGAGGCGACGTAGAAGTCGGAGGTGGTACGGGATATCCGCAGCCCGAAGCCGCCGACGAGGACGGTCGCGACCACGACGACGGCGACGGCCGCGACGGTGTAGCCCTGGCTCACGGGACGGGCCGGCCCTTCACGAGCCGGGCGAAGTCGCGCTCGTTGCGCTCGGCGCGGCGGACGTACCACCAGCCGAGGAGGGTGAGCAGCGGGTACGCGGCGACGCCGAGGACCGCCCAGACCGCGGTGGCGTCGTGGAGCGCGGCGAAGGCGAGGGGCAGGGTGCCGGCGACGAGGGCGAGGACGCCGAAGGCGGTGAGGCCGGCCCGGAGCTGACCGCGCATCAGGGAGCGGACGTACGCGTCACCGAGCGCGGTCTGTTCGTCGATCTCGGCCTGCGGGCGGTAGCGGGGCAGCGGGCGGACGCGCCGGGGCTCGCCGGTGACGGTCTCGCGCCTGGGCGTGGTGTCCCCTGCCCCTGTCATGGTGGTTCCCCGTTTCGGTGTCGGCCGGCCGGCGGCCCGTGGCCGGTCGGGCGGTGGGGTCGGACCGTACCAGGACGGACTGTCAGCGGCCGGTCGGCGACGGCCGGCCGCCGGTCAGCGGCCCGCCTGGCGCATCAGGAGGTCCCGCAGCCCCCGGGCGTGACGGCGGGACACCGCCAGCTCGGCCTCCCCCACGCGGACGCTCATCGCGCCCGCGTCGAGCCGCAGTTCGTCGATCCGGGCGAGGGCCACGAGGTGGCGGCGGTGGATCCGGACGAAGCCGCGGGCGCGCCAGCGCTCCTCCAGGGTGGTGAGGGGCACGCGTACCAGATGGCTGCCGGTGTCGGTGTGCAGGCGGGCGTAGTCGCCCTGCGCCTCGGCGTAGGCGATGTCGCCGACGGCGACGAAGCGGGTGACCCCGCCGAGTTCGACGGATATCTGGTCGGCGGCGGTGTCGAGGACCGCGGGCCGGTCCCCCGCCAGTTCGGCGACCCGGCGGACGGCCTCGGCGAGCCGTTCCCTGCGGACCGGCTTGAGGACGTAGTCGACGGCCTTGAGGTCGAACGCCTGGACGGCGAAGCCCTCGTGGGCGGTGACGAAGACGATGAGGGGCGGTTCGGCGAAACCGGCGAGGAGCTTGGCGACGTCCAGGCCGGTGAGGCCGGCCATGTGGATGTCGAGGAAGACGACGTCGACGGCCTCGGGGTCGTGGGGGCCCGCGTCGAGCGCGGCGCCGATGCGGCGCAGGGCCTCGGTGGCGCTGGTGGCGCCCTCGGCGCTGCGGACGCGCGGGTCGGCGCGGAGGAGGTACAGCAGCTCTTCGAGGGCCGGTTCTTCGTCGTCCACGGCCAGTACACGCAGCATGAGGCGGGAGTTTAGACGGTCGGCCGCCGATGGTGTCCGTGAGCGAGAGCGCCGGTCCGTTGAGTGATTCGGCGCTGTTCCGCGTACCAGACAGCATGCGGACCTTGGACCTCCATCGCGACGTCGGTGCCTACTCACTGGGCGTGCTCGACGCCGCGGACGCCTTCCGCTTCGAGGATCATCTGATGGAGTGCCCGCAGTGTGCGCTGCTGCTGGCCGACTTCGGTGGTGTGAAGGCGCAACTCGACGAGTACAGCCGGCGTACCCCGGCCGAGGTGGCGCCTTTCGCCGCCGCGAGCCCGGGGCTGCTGGCCGGCCTGCTCGACCGTACGGCCGAGGCGCGGCGGCGCGGTCGCCGGCGGCGGCTCGCGCTGGTCGCGGCGGCGGCGGTGCTGGTGGTGGGCGGTCCGCTCGCGGTCCTCCTCGCCGGTCCCGCGCCCGGTTCGTCGCGGGGTGTCACGGCCGCCCGGTGGACGGCGACGGACCCGGTGACCGGGACGAAGGCGGCGGTGACGGCCCTCGCGACGACGTGGGGGACGCAGGTGGGGCTGGAGATGCTCCGTTCCGACGCGGCGGGGGTGTGCGCGCTGGTCGCGGTCGGACGGGACGGGTCGCGGCAGACGGTGACGACCTGGAAGGCGCTGGCGGACGGGGCGGAGCCGCTGGTGACCCGGGGCGGGGCCGCGCTGCCGCCGGAGGGGATCGACCACTTCGAGGTCAGGACGGCGGACGGGGTGCGGCTGGTGTCGGTCGGGGGGACGGCGCAGGGGGGCTGACGCCCGCAGGCCCCCGCGGGCCTACTTGAGGAGCCGGGACAGCCTGCGGTCGGCCAGGAGCTTGCCGCCCGTCTGGCAGGTCGGGCAGTACTGGAGCGCGGAGTCGCTGAACGACACCTCGCGGATCGTGTCGCCGCACACCGGGCAGGGTTCGCCCTTGCGGCCGTGGACCCGGAGGCCGCTCTTCTTCTCGGCCTTGAGCCGCCCGGCGGCGACGCCGCGCGAGCGCTCGACCGCCTCGGTGAGGGTCGAGCGCATCGCGTCGTACAGCAGCGTGATCTCGTCCTCGGTGAAGTTCTTCACGGGCTTGAACGGGGACATCTTCGCGGCGTGCAGGATCTCGTCGCTGTACGCGTTGCCGATCCCCGCGATGAGCCCCTGGTCGCGCAGGGCGCCCTTGATCTGCCGCCGTTCCCCGGCGAGCAGCCGGGCGAGGGCGTCCCGGTCGAAGGCGGGGTCGAGCGGGTCGGGCCCGAGGCGGGCGATGCCCGGCACGTCCTGGGGGTCGCGGACGAGGTGGACCGCGAGGCGCTTGGTGGTGCCCGCCTCGGTGAGGTCGAAGCCGTCGCCCTCGGCGAGGACGACCCGCAGGGCGAGCGGTCCCTTGCCGGGGCGCGGCGGGGCCGGCGGGAAGGTGTCCTTCCAGCGGAGCCAGCCGGCGCGGGCGAGGTGGACGGCGAGGTGCAGCCCCGCGTCGGCGGCGACGATGTCGAGATACTTGCCGAACCGGCCCACGGAGGTGACCGTGGAACCCTCCAACGCGGAGAGCGGCGGATCATAGGTCTTGAGGACGTTCACCGTGAGGGGCAGGACACGGACGATCTCCTTGCCCACCAGGTGGCCGTCCAGGAATTCTCGGAGGGCTTCGACTTCGGGTACTTCCGGCATGCCTCCAGCGTGCCGGAAGCGCGGCGCGAACGCCCGGCGGGCAGGTCGGAGTCCCGCGGACCCGCCGGCGGCCCGTCCGCGGGACCGTCGGCGACGAATAGATCCGGAGGAGGCGGGCCCGGTCCTGGGCGCCGCCCGTCGGAAGGAAGGCATTTCCGTGCCCGTACGTGACCGCCGAGCGAGCGTCTCGCCGGCCCTGGTGCTCGACAGCACCGCCACCCGGCCCCGCGCCGCCGTCCTGCTGATGCACGGAGGGCGCTCGGAGAGCGAGGAGCCGCTGTCGCGGCTGAACCTGCCGGGCGCGCGGATGTGGCCCTTCACCCGCGCGGTGCTGCGGGCCACGGCCGGGCTGGACGTGGTGGTGGGCCGGGTGCGCTACCGCCACCGGGGCTGGAACGGCTCCCGCGCCGACGCGGCCCGCGACGCGTGCCGGGCGCTGGACGAGCTGGAACAGCTGATCGGCCTGGTGCCCGTGGTGCTCGTCGGGCATTCGATGGGCGGCCGCGCGGCGCTGTCGGTGGCCGGGCACGACCTGGTCAGCGGCGTGGTGGGACTGGCGCCCTGGTGCCCGCCGGACGAGCCGGTGGCGCAGCTGGACGGCCGGGGCGTGGTCCTGCTCCACGGCGACCGCGACCGCGTGACGGACCCGCGCGGCAGCGTGGCGCTGGCGTCCCGTGCCCGGGAGGCGGGCGCACGGGCCTGCGCGGTGCTGCTGGCGGGCGGCGACCACGCGATGCTCCGCAGGGCGGCGACCTGGCACACCCTGGCGACCGAGTCGGTGACGGGCCTGCTGGGGGTGGGCCCCCTCCCCGACCCGGTGGGCCGCGCCCTCCTGGACGGCGGGGGCCCGACGACGGCGTGAGGGCGGTGGCCGCAGCGCGGGGGCGGTCCCTGCGGCGCCCGGGCGGGCGGTCCCTGCGGCACAAGGGCGGTGGCCGTACGGCGTATGCCCTCGGTCCGCCACCGAACCGGCGGCGAGGCTGCCACCGCACGCCGGGCGGCCGCGAAGGGCCGCCGCGTCGGGGCATCCCTGACCGCCAGGGGCCGCCCGCCGCGGCGTCGCGGTCGTCCACCGGGCGGCGTGGCGGCGGCCGCGCGTCCCCGCCCGGGCGGTCGCGGGGGCCGGTTTCCCGGGTCGGGGGCCGAGGCCGTGGCTCAGAGGCCGTACACGCGTCGTGCCGTCGTGGAGAAGACCTCCGTGCGTTCCGGCTCGGTCAGGGCGTCCGTCACCGTGCGGGCCGCGTCCAGGACCTCCGCGTACGAGGCCGCCAGGCGGGAGACCGGCCAGTCGGAACCGAACATCAGGCGGCTGGGGCCGAACGCGGCGAGGACGATGTCGGCGTACGGGCGGAGGCCGTTGGGGGTCCAGGAGTCCCAGGCCGCCTCGGTCACCATGCCGGACAGCTTGCAGACCGTGTTGGGCCGGGCTGCCAGCGCCTCGACGTGGTCCGCCCAGGGCTGGATCGCCCCGGAGGCGATCGGCGGCTTGCCGAGGTGGTCGAGGACGAAGGTGAGGCCGGGCAGCAGCTCGGCCGCCCTGGTGGCGGCGGGCAGCTGGGAGACCTGGACCACCAGGTCGTACACGAGTCCCTCCGCCGCGACGGCGGCCAGTCCGCGCTGGACGTCGGGGCGCAGCAGCCACTCCGGGTCCGGCTCGCCCTGGACCTGGTGGCGGATGCCGACGAGCCGGTCGCCGCCGGGCAGCGCGCGCAGGGCCGCGAGGGTGTCCGCGACGTCGGGTGCGGTGAGGTCGGTCCAGCCGACCACGCCGGCGACGAGGTCACTGGCGTCCGCGATCGCGAGGAACTCCGGGGTCTCCTCGGCGACCGTGATGGTCTGGACGACGACGGTGGCGGTCACTCCGGCCGCCCGCGCCTCCGGCTCCAGGTCGGCGAGGGTGAAGTCGCGGCGCAGGGGCGCGAGCGCGGGTCCGGTGATCCAGTCCTGGTCCCGTACCGACAGGTCCCAGAAGTGGTGGTGGGCGTCCACGACGTTCGCGGGCGGGGTCATCATGCGTCAGAGCTCCCAGACGACGGGCAGGCCGGCGTCGGCGCCGGCCGCAGAGTAGTCGTGCGCGGTGTCGAGCAGCTCGGCCATCCTCGCCTGCCAGGCGACGTTGACCGGCAGCTGGTCGAGCGCGGCGAGGAGGCGCGCGTAGTCCTCGCACTCCACGACGTGGAACAGGTCGGTGCCGCTGCGCCAGATCGTCCACGAGGTGGCCCCGGCGGCCCGGATCGCGGCGGTCAGCGCCGGGGGCACCTCCCGGTGGGCCGCCTCGTACTCCTCGACGCGGTCGGCGCGCACCGACGTGCGCAGGGCGACCCTCACGCCTCGGTCCCGTCCTCGGCCAGCAGGCCGCCCGCCCGCAGCTCCGCCCACAGGTCCTCGGGGATCTCCCGCGCGAACTGCTCGCCGGCGTCCCGTACCTCGTCGGCCGAGCGGGTGCCCACCAGGACGCTGGCGACGGCGGGGTGCCGCAGCGGGTAGTGCAGCGCGGCGGCGCGCAGCGGCAGCCCGTGGCGGCGGGTGACGGCGTCCATCCGCAGCGCCCGGTCCACGAGCGCGGCCGGCGCCGCCGCGTAGTCGTAGGTCGCGCCGGGCCGGGGGTCGGCGAGCAGGCCGGAGTTGAAGACCCCGCCCACGACGACGCTCTTGCCGCGCGCGGCGGCCTCGGGGAGCAGCGCGGTGAGGGCGGACCCGTCGAGGAGGGTGAAGCGCCCGGCGCAGAGCACCACGTCGACGTCGGTCTCCCGTACGAAGCGGGTGAGCATCGCGGTCGCGTTCATCCCGGCGCCGATCGCGCCGATCACCCCTTCGCCGCGCAGCTTCTCCAGGGCCGGGTACGCCTGGCCGAACGCCTCGTCCTCGTGGTGGTCCGGGTCGTGCAGGTAGACGATGTCGATCCGGTCGGTGCCGAGGCGCGCGAGGCTGTCGTCGATGCTGCGCCGGATGCCGTCGGCGCTGAAGTCCCAGACCCGGCGGTGCGTGGCCGGTACGGCGAAGCCGTTGGCGAGGTCGTCGCCGGGGCCGTCCGCCGGGAGTTCGGCGTCCGGTACGGGTTCGAGGACGCGGCCCACCTTGGTGGAGAGGGTGTACGCGTCGCGCGGCCGGCCTCGCAGCGCCTCGCCGAGCCGGCGTTCGGAGAGCCCGAGGCCGTAGTGGGGCGCGGTGTCGAAGTAGCGGATGCCCGCGTCCCAGGCGGCGTCGACCGCGGCGGTGGCCTGGTCCGGTGCGACCGGGCTGTAGAGATTGCCGATCCCGGCCGCCCCGAAGGACAGTCCGGTCACCTGGACCGCACTGTGTCCGAGCGTGGTGTGCCGCATACCGCTGACGCCTCCCCAAAGGTCCGCCGGCGGCTTCCGCGCCGCCGGTCTCGTCGCTTACGACGATCACGACGAATATTCATCGGATGACTGGGTGGCGTCAACACCTCGGGGTCAGCAGTTCTGTGTAGTTCTGCGGCGATCACTCCGATCTATGGGGCTGTACGGGTCCTGCGGGGCTCCACCCGGCGTTACGGCGCGATCCTGAGCAGCTCGTCCAGTTCCTCGTTCATCCCGCGCGCCAGCCGGGCCAGGTCCGGTACGGCCTTCCCGTCGGCCACGAGCCCCACGTACACCCGCCCTCCGTAGGAGGAGAGGGCGATCGCCAGCGACTGACCGCGCGCCAGCGGGGCCATCGGGTACAGCGCGCGCAGCGGGCAGCCGCCGAGGGAGAGCGTGGAGCGGGGCAGCGGCACGCTCGTCACCAGGATGTCGAAGAGGACCCGGGCCGCGCTGCCCGCGAGGGGCGCCCCGAGCCGGTGGGCGAGCGGTGGCAGGGCGTCGGCGAGCAGCGCGAAGGCGCCCGCGCCCCGGGCGGGGCCCTCGGACTTGTTGCGGTCCATCGCGCCGCGCACCGCGTCGAGCCTGGCCCGCGCGTCGGCCTCCGCGACCGGCAGGCCCAGCAGGTAGGCGGAGAGCTCGTTGGCCGATCCCGGCGGGCTGTCGGGCCGCCGCCGGGAGACCGGGACGAGCGCGCGCGGCGGGGCCGCGGGCAGCGGCTCGCCGCGCTCCAGCATCCAGCGGCGCAGCGCGCCGGCCACGGTGGCGAGCAGGACGTCGTTGGCGGAGCCGCCCGCGGCCCTGCGGACCAGCTGGACGTCGGTCAGGTCCAGGACGGCGGTGGCGAGCTGCCGGGTCCCGCTGGAGCCCGCGGTGAGGGCGGCGACCCCCCGGGGGTCGAAGCGGCTGGCCCGTACGACGGAGGCGCCGATGCCGAGCGCCCTGCGGAGGTCTTCGAGCCGGCCCCTGGCGAGCCCCGCCGCCTGCCAGGGCCCCGGCAGCCAGGAGCGCGGGGGCACCGGGCGGGCCCGCCGCTCCCCCGCCGCCCGGACGTCGGCGATCTGGTCGAAGACGCCCGCGCCGATGGCGACGGCGCGCATGCCGTCCGCGAGGGCGTGGTGCATCTTCACGAGGACGGCGAACCGCCGGCCCCCCTCCGGAGCGGCCCCCGGCCCGGGGTCCGCCGGCGTCAGCACGTACATCTCCCAGGGCGGAACGCCGCGCTCCAGCGGCCGTTCCATCAGCTCCCCGGCGAGCAGTTCGGCCTGCGCGGCGAAGTCGCCGGCCGGGAGGGGCAGCACCCGTACGTGCCGGTGTACGTCGAAGTCCTTGTCCACCGCCCACGCGGCCCCGCCGACCGGCAGCAGGACGTCCCGTACCCGCATCCGCAGCCGGGGCACGGCGGCGGCGCGGGTGGCGAGCAGCTCGGGCACCCCTTCGCCGGGGGCCGCCCCCGGGGCCGCGGTGAAGACGGCGAGCGCGCCCAGGTGCATGGGGTGGTCGGCGGATTCGAGGTGCCAGAAAGCCAGATCGAGAGGTGCCAGCAGCTCGGTGGTCAAGGGGTCCTCACGTTCCGGTCAGTTACGGTCAGGGGCGGCCACTTCACGTACAACCAACGATGCGTACCGCTCAACGTGACGGCCGGTCCGGGACGAGGAACTCGCTCCACACACACTTGCCGCTGCCGCGCGACTCCACCCCCCAGGCGTCCGCCAGCTCGTCCACGAGCAGCAGTCCGCGCCCGGACACGCCCGCCTCCCCGGCGTCCCTGCGCCGGGGCAGCGCGCTGGAGCGGTCCTCGACCTCGACCCGCAGCCGCCGCACGGTCCCGGCCAGGACCCGCACGGTCACGATCGCGCCGCCGTCGGTGTGCATGAGCGCGTTGGTGATCAGTTCGTCGGCGGACAGCTCGATCTCGTCGGACCGGTTGCCCGCGCCCCAGGCGCCCACCGCCGCCCGGATCATGTGCCGTGCCGAGGTGAGCGCCTCCGGGTCGCCCTGGCCCACGTGCTGCTGGAGCCGCCCGCCGGTCTGCGGGGCGTGGGCGCCCCTGCGGCGCAGCAGCAGGACCGCGACGTCGTCCTCGCCGCCGCGTTCGTCCACCACCTCGCAGAGCGTATCGGCGAGCATCTGGAGGTCGCGCGGCCCGTCGCGGACGAGCGAGGACAGCAGCCGCATCCCGTCGTCCAGGTCGGCGCCCGGCTGCTCGACCAGTCCGTCGGTGAACAGCAACAGGGTCTGGCCCGGGTCCAGTTCGAGCGTCGTCACCGGGTAGTCGAGCTGCCCGAAGAGCGCCGAGAGGCCGAGCGGCATCCCGCCGTTCACCGGGAACCTCCGGCAGCCGCCGTCCATGCCCCTGACCATCGGGTCGACGTGGCCGGCCCGGACCAGCTGGACCACGCCGGTCGTCAGGTCCGCCTCCGCGTAGATGCAGGTGGCGAAGCGGTCGGTGTCCAGTTCGTGCAGGAAGACGGAGGCCCGGGCCATCACCGTCGCCGGGGTGTGCCCCTCGGCGGCGTACGCCCGCAGCACGATGCGCAGCTGGCCCATCACGGCGGCGGCGTGGGTGTCGTGCCCCTGGACGTCCCCGATGACCGCGCCCACCCGGCCGCCGGGCAGCGGGATCACGTCGTACCAGTCACCGCCGATGTCGCGGCCGAGCCGGGCGGACCGGTAGCGGACCGCGACCTCGGCGCCGGGGACGGCGGGGATCCGGCGCGGCAGCATGGCCTGCTGGAGGCCCTCCGCCAGGTCGTGGTCCTGCTCGAAGAGCACGGCGCGCTGGAGGCTCTGGGCGATGCTGCTGCCGAGGGCGACGAGGAGGTTGCGGTCCTCGCCGCTGAAGCCGTTCTTGTCGCCGTAGAGCAGGCCGAGGGCGCCGATGGGGCGGGCCTGCGCGATGAGCGGGAGGTAGGCGGCGGCGGTGATGCCCAGCTCGGCGATGTGCGGCCACAGGTCCGGGTAGGCCGCTGCGAACTCCTCCGCGGACTCGATGAACCGGGGCGTGAGCGTCCGTACGACATCGCTCATCGGGTACGGCTCGTCGATCCGGGTGACGCGGGTGCCGGGCACGAGGGACCCTTCGGGCCCCTCGGCGACCAGGTGGATGCGGCCGGACTCGACCAGTCCCATGACCAGGCTGGTGGCGCCGAGGTGCTCCAGGCCGTGGGACTCCTTCAGGACGTCGATGACGTCCTGGACGGTCCTGGCGTGGGCGAGCGCGGCGGTCGTGCCCTCCACGACGCTGGTCTGCACCCGGCGTACCGCGTCCAGCTCCAGCCGGGCGGTGGAGTCGGCCAGCTCCTGGCTGGCGTCGCGGAGCACGCCGATGACGCGGTGGGGCCGGCCGTCGCTCTCGCGGCGGATACGGCCCTGGGCGTGCGTCCAGCGCAGGGTGCCGTCGCGCTGCCGCACGCGCATGTAGGCGCCGTAGGTCTCGCTGCCGCTGTCCATGGCCTCGGCCACGACGGCGTACAGCCGGATGCTCTCGTTGTACGGGATCCGGCCCTTGAGCCCGCTCGGCCGCCCGTCGTACTCCTCGGCCGTGAGGTCCAGCACGGCGAGCGCCGAGCCGTCGAGGTGCAGCAGCCCGCTGTCGAGATCCCAGTCGAAGATGCCCATCCGGTTGAGGGACATGCTGAGTTCCGGAGGGGCGGGCCAGTCGTCGGGGAGCGACACGGCACCCGCTGCCCGTTCAGCCATGGGGACACTCTGTCATCATTTGTCGGATTCTTCGAGCGGTCCGGTCATTCCTGGTAGGCATCGGGGCCGGTCAGGACGTCACTGACCTGCTCCCGGTCGGGCTCGACGGGGAACATCCCGCCGTCGTCACCGGTCGGGACGGGCTCCGGCTCGGGCTGCGCGGGCGGCTCCTCCTCCGGCGGCGGCTCCTCCGACGGGGGCTCGGGGGGCAGGGTGTCGCCGGGCCGCAGGGTCGTACGGGTGGGGGCGCCGGACTCGCGCGGGGTGCGGTCCGGCTTCGCCGGGGCGGACGGCTCGGGGGTGGCGGAGGGGTCGGCGGAGGGTACGGCCTCCCCGGGCGGCCGTACGGTGTCGGGGTCGGTGATGTCGGCCTCGGGGCCGTACGGCGGCAGAACCTCGGGGAGCCCGTCCTCGTCGCCGTCCGTGCCGGTCCTGCGCTGCATCCAGGCGACGTCGACCAGGTCGACCACCACCAGCCCCTCGACGTCCGTGTCCGCGCGGCTGATGACGACGACGCGGCCGGGGGCGTAACCGGCCCAGCGCTTGCCCCGGTTCACGACCGCGCCCCGGACGGGGACGGGGGCGCGCAGCGGGTTCCCGCAGGCGCAGCGCACCCGCGGCAGTCCCCGCTCGTCGACCATGACGGCGGTGCCGGCCTGGAGCACGGACTGGTACGGGGCGGCGGTCCCGTCGCGGTAGCCGTGACCGGTCACCCGGGCGTCGGCCCGCAGGACCACCGGGGTGAGGCCGCGCAGGAAGGCCGGGACGGCGCTCCCGCCGATGCCGGCGCCCCGGGCGAAGGCGCGGGAGCGGGTCCGGTCCTCGGTGAGGAGGCGGATCTGCCGCTCCACGTCACAGCTGGAGACCGAGCGGGCGGCGCCGTACAGGCCGGGGGTCGAGCCGGGCAGGGCGCGGGCGGCGCCGACGGGCGCCGCGGTGGCCCCGCGGGCGGACCGCCGGGCGGCGGGCGGGCCCTCGGACGTGGCGGTGACGGTCGACTCGGTGAACGGGTGGGCGCCCGGGTCCCCGGCCGGCTGGAAGAACAGCTCCTTGGCGCGCGGCGCGCTCGTACCGCCGCCCCCGCAGCCCGACAGGACCAGCGCGCCCGCGGCCAGCGCGGACAGCGCGGCGAGTGCGGCGTACCGACGACGGTTGGGTGAGCGCACCGGTGTCTCCCGCCTCTTCCTCCGAAGGGTGTCCTCTCATGTCTGACGGAACCTCACCCGGCGCGCAAGCCGGGACGGCCGGGGAGGACCCGTCGCTTGAACGCGTTCAAGCGACGGCATAGGCTGGGTCCATAACTTGAACATGTTCAAGTGCAGAGGGTGGCATGTGGCGTCCGTGCTGGTCAGGCCGGTCGTGACGCGCCGCCCGCTGGTCATCGCGCGGGTGGGGCCCGGCGTCCGGAGACGCCGGGCGCACCGCCCGCGCCGGGTCCGTCCGCACTACGCCGCCGGTGGCCGAGGACCGGCGCCGACTCGAGGAGAACGCGCGTGACAGAGCCCCGTACGGAGCCCGCCCCGGCGGATGCCCCGTTCACCTATCGCGAGGTCGGCGCGACCCGGCTCGGGCCGCTCCCCCGCGGCTACCGGCACCTCTTCCACACCGCCAGGATCGGCCGGGGCCGCCCGGCCTTCGAGGCCGCGGGCGCCGCCGTGACCACCTGGGCGATGCACCGGCGGGCGGGCACCCGGATCCGGGCGCGGTCCGCGCGCGCGGAGGCGGGCGGCGCGGTCGAGGTCTCGCTGGGCGCGGGACCGCTGCGGGTGCGCGCGCCGTGCCGGGTGGTGTGGACGGCGTACGAGAAGGACCGCACCGGTTTCGCGTACGGGACGCTGCCCGGGCACCCGGAGCGCGGCGAGGAGTCCTTCATGGTGGATCTGCACGAGGACGGCACGGTGTGGTTCACCGTGATGGCCTTCAGCCGCCCGGCCCGGTGGTACACGCGGCTCGCGGGCCCGCTGGTGCCCGTCCTGCAACGGGCCTACGCCGTCCGGCTGGGCCGCACGCTGGAGCGCCTGGCGGCCTGAGCCCCGGCGCACGTACGCGGGCGTACGGGGAGGGATCGCGCCCTCCCCGTACGCCCGCGCCTACGGACCGTCAGACCGCCGCGCGGTCCCGGCCGCGACGGCGCAGGTAGGCGCCGCCGCCGAGCGCCACGAGCAGCGCCGCGCCGATCGCGGTCGGCAGCACGACGGACGTCGAACTGCTCGTCGCCGCGAGACCCGCCCGGTCGAGGGTGCCCCCGGCCGGACCCGTGATCTTCGACCTGACCGGCTTCGCCGGGTGCTTCGGGATCGACGTGATCGAGGAGACCGCGCCGTTCTTGCTCAGCAGCACCTGGACGTTGTTCGGGTGCTTGAAGTCGAAGGCGTTGAGCAGCGTGCCGCCCCGGACGTCGAACGAGCCGTCACCGACCCGCCCGGTCTTCCAGTTGTTCTCGATGAACGAGGTGATCGACGCCTGCTCGGTGAGCGTGTGGTCGATGTGGTTCGTCTTCGCGTACGGGGAGATCACGAGCAGCGGCTGGCGCGGGCCGGGCCCGCAGCGGTCCTGGTAGCCGGCCTTCGGCACCGGGCCGCGCTGGCAGGCCTTGCTGTCGGCGGGCTGGTTGTTCGAGCCCGGGGTGCTGTCCTTCGACCCGTTGAGGACGGGCGGGGAGACGTGGTCGTACCAGCCGTCCGAGTCGTCGTAGGCGACGACGATCGCGGTGTCCTTCCACTGCGGCGACTTCTGGATCTTGTTGATCTCCGAGACGAGGAAGTTCTGCTCGTCCAGCGGGTCCGAGTTGCCGGGGTGGCCGTCCTGGTACGCGGCGGCCTTGAGGAAGCTCACGGCGGGCAGCTTCTGGGCGGCCAGGGCCGCGTCGAAGTCGGTGAGGTCGTAGTTGTGGTTGGCCCGCCCGCTGTGCCCGATCTCGTCGACCGAGGCCGGCGCGAGGTGGTGCGGGTTCGCGGTGGACTTGTAGTACTCGAACGGCGAGTGGTGCGGGCTGTAGTCCTTCACGGCCGCGCCGCCCAGGTTGGCGTGCGTGGTGTCGCACTTCGCGTACGTGCCCGGCGTACCGTCCCACGCGGTGCTCGGCCGGAAGCCGCCCTGGAACCAGCCCCAGGTGTCGCCCTGGGCGTTCAGCAGGTCACCGATGTTCTTGCCCTTGAGGGCCGCGAGCGCGCTGGTGCTCGTGTGGTCGCTGTCCGAGCAGTCGTCGTACGCCGGGTCGGGGTCGGCCACGACCGTGCCGACGCCCTTGGCGTCCGGCGAGGCCAGCACGGACGAGCTGGGGGTGGCGGTCTGCTTCGGGTTCTCGGTGCCCGAGGCCGGGTCGACCGAGATCGCGCCGTGCGTCTGTCCCGAGATCAGGTTCAGCGCGCCGGGGGTCGAGGGCCCGAACCCGGAGCTGTACGAGTTGTCGTTGAGCGTGTAGTGCTGCGCGTAGTTCCACAGCGCCGTGACGGTGTTGCCGTCGTAGTAGTCCATGACCAGGCCGGGCTCGCCGAACAGACCGCCGGAGCAGGTGTCCGTCTCGGTGTTCTCGACGAACTTGTCGGCCTTGCCGTTGTTGTACGCGAGCTGCTCGGGCCCGTAGTTGTGGTTCTGCGAGCAGGTCAGCGCCTGCGCCGGGCCCAGCCGCTTCGGCAGATACTGGTTCGGGTTCTTCTTCAGCAGGTTCGCCGTGGCCAGGTTGTTCACCGCCTTGGGCGTCTTCTTCGAGGCGGTGAAGGGGGTGCCGTCGGTGTTCGCGGCCTTCGGGTACGTCGCGAAGTAGTGGTCGAAGGACTCGTTCTCGTCGAAGAGGACCACGACGTGCTTGATCGGGGTCGCGGTCTTCGCGCTGTTGTCCTTGTCGCCCTTGGGGTGGTGACCCGGCGCCGCGGCGGCCGGGGCCACCGAGCCGCCGAGCGCGATGAGGGCGGCGGCGGTGGCGAGCGTCGCCGCCCGTCCCGTCCCGCGCCGGCCCCTGCGCGCCTTGTCTCTTGCTGTGAACATCTGTCACCTATCGCTGCGTGCGCGCCCGGGCGCCCCCGTCGGGCGCCCGGGTGGTGCGCCGTCTGATTGTCGTCAGCATGATCGGACGCCCGTACGCACCACTGCGTGGCCCGACCATGTATCTGCGGTGAATGGTTGGTCAGGGAATGCAAAATGTCCGTCACGCCAGGAGTGCGCTGCCCAGCCAGTCGGCGCGGTCGCGTATCCCGGGCAGGGCGAAGAAGTAGCCGCCGCCGTACGGCTTGACGTAGTCCACCAGGGGTTCACCGGCGAGCTTCTTCTGCACGGCGGCGAACTGCCGGTCCAGGTCCTGCTGGAAGCAGCAGAACACCAGGCCGGTGTCGAGGTCGCCGTTGTCCCGCACACCCCGGTCGTAGTTGTAGCCGCGCCGCAGCAGCCGGGTGTCCGCCGTCGCGGCGGTCCTGGGGTTGGCCAGCCTGATGTGCGCGTCCAGCGGGATCACGTCGCCCTGCGGGTCCTGCGCGTACTGGGGCGCGTCCTTCTCGTGGCCGCCGTCCAGGGGCGCTCCGCTGTCGCGGGAGCGGCCGATCATCCGTTCCTGTTCGTGGATCGAGACCCGGTCCCAGAACTCCACCATCATCCGGATCAGCCGCACCACCTGGTAGCTGCCGCCCGTCGCCCAGGCGGGCTCGCCGGCGCCGGGACGTACCCACACCAGCCGGTCCATCAGGCGCGCGTCCCCGGTGTCGGGGTTGCCGGTGCCGTCCTTGAAGCCCATCAGGTTGCGGGGGGTGCCGGACGGGCGCGGTGGCGAGACGAAGCCCTCCATGCGCCAGCGGATCTGCATCAGCCCCCGGGTGTGCCGGGCGACGTCGCGCAGGGCGTGCGCCACCGTGTCGGGGTGGTCGGCGCAGAGCTGGAGCATCAGGTCGCCGTGACACCAGGCGTCGGCCGGGTCGTCGTCGGGGAAGACGTCCATCGGCCGCAGCCTGCGCGGGCGCAGGGACGCGAGGCCGAAGCGGCCGTCGAAGAGCGAAGAGCCCACCGCGACCGTCGCGGTGAGGCCGTCGCCGGGGACGACCGGGCCGAGGACACCGGAGTCGGGCAGCGGCGCCGAGATGCCGAGCGGGTCGGGCACCCCGCCCTCGGTGAGGAACCGCAGGCGTGCGGTGAGGGTCCGCAGCAGGTCGGTCAGTCCGGCGCGGTCGCGCGCGGTCACGTCGAAGGAGGTGAAGACGGCGTGGCGCTGGACGGGTGTCAGGATGCCCGCCTGGTGGGCGCCGTGGAAGGGGATCGTGTGGCCCTCGGGCCGCTCCCGCACCGGTTCGTCGCCCGCGCGGGCGACGGCGCCCGCTCCCCCGGCCCCCACGGCGGCCCCGGCGGCGCCCGCCGCCAGCGCCCGGTGGAGGAAGGACCGGCGCCGTACGCCTGACGGGGCGTCAGGGGCGCTGCCGGTGACGGCCGTTGGGCCGGTGGCCGTGAGCGGATCCGCGTCGCCGGGGGGCGGGACGGGGGTGGGTCCGGTGGCCATGGAGTCCTCCGTACGGTCGCCGGTCATGAGGTCCTCCGTACGTCGAAGACGACCGCCACCGGGGCCAGTTGTTCCGCCAGGTCGCCGAAGTCGGCGTCGATCCGTTCGCGGTCGGCGCGGGGCAGGGCCGCCGGCGCCCGCCACCCGCCGTGGGACGCCAGCGCGTCCAGGTCCCGCTCCGCGGTCCGCAGTCCGCTGTCGAGGCGGGGCAGGCCGGTGTCGCGGGGGGTCAGCAACGGCCGCAGCAGCGTGACGAGTTCGGCGGTGCCGTCCAGTCCGGCGCGGGCCGACGCGAGGGAGGTGCCGCTGCCGAAGTCGGAGCGGCCCGTGAGGTCCTGCTGGATGCTGTCCTCGGTGATCTCGTGGGTCCGCAGGCCCAGGTCGAGCGGGTCCATACGGGTGTCCGTCCACGTGGTCCGCAGCGTCCGCACGTCCGCCGCCAGACGGTCGGCGGGACCGCGCAGCCCCTTCGCCGGCTCGCCGTGCCACAGGCCGTACTCGACCCGGTGGAAGCCGGTGAAGTCCGGGTCGCGCGGACCGCCGGGCAGCCCGGCGTCGGTGCCGTCCACGGCGGCGCCGAGATCGCCGAACGCGCCGTACGCGCCACCGAGCCTGACGAACGCCAGATGGGCGGGCAGCCAGGCGGCGCGCGCGGCGGCCAGGTCGCCCCGGTCCACCGCGTCGCGCAGGGTGTCGACCCGGGCCACCACACCGCCGAACCCGTCGGCCACCCACTTCTGGTAGGCGAGGGTCACGGGGATCAGGTCGTGGGTGTTGACGGGCAGCACCGCCGGCCCGCCCCGGGCGGGGCCCCGGCTGATCCGTACGGCGGGCCCCGTGACCGCGTCGGTGTCCTCGACGAGGCAGCGGAAGGTGTACGTGCCCCGGCCCAGGGTCACCCGGATCGGGCGGGTCGTGCCGGGCGCGAGTCCGTCGACCTCGCCGAGCAACGCGCCGGTGGAGTCGGTGAGATGGACCTCGGCGGCGCTGGCGGTGTCGTTGCGGACGTCGAAGACCTGGAGTCCGGCCCGGGGGTGCTGCCAGCCCTTGCCGCAGGTCTCGGCGGCGTCCGACGCCTCGACGGCGGTGTGGGGCAGTCCGTCAGCGGCCGGATCGGCCGCGTCGGCACGCTGGGCGACGGTCCGCGCGGGGTGTCCGCCGGGGTGCGCGAGGGCGAGCGCGCCGCCCGTACCCGCCAGGACGAGACACGCGGCGAGCGCCACCCGTCCGCGTCGCACCCGGCGGCCGGGCGGAGGCCCTGCCCGCGGTGACGGAGGGACGTGGTGGAAGAGGTCACGGAGCGGCACAAAAATGGATGCTAGTTGCAGTTATCGCGGCGGACGGGGACGACTCGGTGAAGTTCGGCCGAAATCAAGATGTCCGGCCGACGCCGCGGGCGCCGACCGGACGGACGTCTTCGGTCGCTGTCGGTCAGTCGATTCCGCGCAGGATGTGCGGCTCCGAGAGGTCGTCCTCGTACCCCGCCAGCCGGATCGGGGCCGACCTGGCCCACACTTCGAGGTTGCCGAGCTTCTCCGGTCTGCGGGTCGGTTCGCCGGGCTCCGCGGCCCGGTCGTCGCTCGTCTTGATGTCTGGTGTCACGGCGCACTCCTCTGTGTCGCGCAACTCTGGGACAGGGGCAGTTCCGTCGCGGTGGCGCCGTCTACTCGGGCGGGACCGCGGCCGTGGTAGTGGGCCTGTCCCCGCGCGGCCGTGAGGATGGTGTATCCCCGGGTGTTGGCCGCGTGTGCCCCTCAGATTAACCAGATGAGCGGCTGTCCGCTCGACCGGGCTCACCGGAGGGTGACGTTTCCGGCCGAACGGCCCCTACCAGTTGGCGGGCGCGTAGTCCTTGAGGAAGCAGCCGTAGAGGGCCTCGCCGCGCTCGCCGCGCACGATCGGGTCGTATACGCGCGCCGCGCCGTCGATGAGGTCCAGCGGGGCGTGGAAGCCCTCGTCGGCCAGGCGCATCTTGTCCGGGTGCGGGCGCTCGTCCGTGATCCAGCCGGTGTCGACGGCCGTCATGAGGATGCCGTCGGACTGGAACATCTCCTGGGCGCTGGTCCGGGTGAGCATGTTCAGCGCGGCCTTGGCCATGTTCGTGTGCGGGTGGCCCGCCCCCTTGTAACCACGGCTGAAAACACCCTCCATGGCGGAGACGTTCACCACGTACGTGTGGGTCGCCGCGGCGGCGGCCATCGCCTGGCGCAGCCGGCTGATGAGGATGAACGGCGCGGTGGAGTTGCACAGCTGGACTTCGAGCAGTTCGACCGCGTCGACGTCGGACACCGTCTGCACCCAGCTGTTGGTGTGGTGCAGGTCGGGCACCAGGCCCCCGGCGTCGATGGCGGTGCCCGCCTCGATCCTGGCGAGGCTGGCCGAACCGCCGACGAGCGCGAGTCCGGTGACGTCCGTGGCGGACAGGGCCTCGGCCGCCCCGGAGGGCAGGACCGCCTGGGCACCGCTGCCGAAGGCCCCGATGACGTGCGAGGCGGGGAGTTCCCCGGCGGGCAGGGGCGCGGACTCGGCGGCGAGCAGCTCGCTGTAGGCCTGCGGGGAGCGGCGTACCGTCTGGGCCGCGTTGTTGATCAGAATGTCCAGCGGGCCCTCGGCGGCGACGGAGTCGGCGAGGGCGACGACCTGGGCGGGGTCCCGCAGGTCGATGCCGACGATCTTGAGCCGGTGGATCCACTCGTCGCTGTCCTCCATCGCCTTGAAGCGGCGGATCGCGTCGGTGGGGAAGCGGGTGGTGATGGTGGTGTGGGCGCCGTCGCGCAGCAGGCGCAGCGCGATGTACATGCCGATCTTGGCCCGGCCGCCGGTGAGCAGGGCGCGGCGGCCCGTGAGGTCCGTACGGGCGTCGCGGCGGGCGCGGTTCTCGGCGGCGCAGGACGGGCAGAGCTGGTGGTAGAACGCGTCGACCTCGACGTAGCGGGTCTTGCAGATGTAGCAGGAGCGGGGGCGCCGGAGGATGCCCGCGATCTCCCCGGCGACCGACGACGAGGGCAGCAGCCCCTGGGTCTCGTCGTCGATCCGCTCGGCGGAGCCGGTGGCGGTGGCCTCGGTGACCGACCGGTCGTGGGCGGTCTTCGAGGCGCGGCGCTCCTGGCGGCGGCGCTGCTTCACCGTCCGGTAGATCCCGGCGGTGGCCCGGCGCACGGCGATCGCGTCGGGGTGGTCGACGTCGATCTTGTCGAGTTCGTCCAGCACGCTCAGACAGACGGCCAGCCGGTCGGGGTCGATGCCGGGGCCGTGCGTCAGGCTCTCGCCGTACGCCGGGTTGTCCTCTGTCACCGTCATCGCCGCTGCCGTTCCTCGCTCGCCCGCGCGCTGCTGCGCGGGTCACTCGTGCGCAGGTCAGGAGCATACCGATGTGTCGGGTGTCAACAAAATCCCTCAGGTCACCCGGTGCTCACCCGGCTGGTGTCGGGCAGCGGGACGCGGGCGTCCAGGAAGGTGGTGGTCTTACGGAGCCGGAAGCCGAGCGATTCGTACAGCCTGATGGCGTTCGTGTTCTGCGCGGCGGTGTGCAGGAACGGGACGTCGCCGCGCTCCCGGATGCCGTGGGCGACGGCGCGGACGAGCCGCGCCGCCAGTCCCTGGCCGCGATGGGCGGGGTCGGTGCAGACCGCGCTGATCTCCGTGTGGCCGACGGGCCGCATCCGCTCCCCGGCCAGGGCGACGAGCGCCCCCTCGCGGCGGATGCCGAGGTAGGTGCCCATCTCGATGGTGCGGGGCATGAAGGGGCCGGGCTGGGTGCGCGCGACCAGGTCGAGGATCTCGGGGACGTCGTCGGCGCCGAGCCGTACCGCCTCCTCGTCCGGGGCCGCGACCACCCCGTCGTCGATCATCTGCACCCCCGCGATGCTGAAGGTGATCTCCCAGCCGGCCGGCGGGGGCACCCGCAGGCCGGGGAGGGCGACGGTGTTGCCGGGCCCGGTGATCGCGGCGATGTCCGCCCAGTCCTCGTCGTCCGGCTGGTCGGGGAGGGCCAGCCAGGGCGACACCTCGGGCGGGTAGCGCAGCAGCCGGCCCCGCCGTTCGGCGAAGTGCGCGTGCGGCCCGCTCAGGGAGGAGTAGGCGGGGTTGTCCAACGGGTGCGACACGGTGTTCATGCTCCGATCTCGATGACGATCTTGCCCTGGATGTGGCCCTCTTCGACGGCGCGCAGCGCCTCACCGGCCCGCTCCAGCGGGTACGTCCCGGTGACGTACGGGCGCAGCACCCCGCTCACGGCGAGTTTCGCGACCTCGTCCAGGACCTCGGCCTTGCGCAGCCGCCGTACGGACTGCCCGCCGAGGCGTTCGGCCGTCGCGTGGTCGCCCGCGCTGATCAGTTTCGTACGGTCCTTCACGAGGTCGGCGACGGCCTCCAGGTCGGCGCCGCCGACCAGGTCGAAGACCGCGTCGACGCCGTCGGGCGCCACGGCCCGTACGCGCGCGGCGACGTCGGGGCCCGGGGTCACGTGGACGACGCCGAGCGATTCCACGAAGTCCTTCTTGCCGGCGCTCGCCGTGCCGACGACCCGCAGGCCGCGGCCGATCGCGATCTGGGCGGCGGCGACGCCCACGCCGCCGCCGGCCCCGGTGATCAGCAGGGTCGCGCCGGGCGGGAGGTCCAGCTGGTTGACGCCGTCGTACGCGGTCGCGGCGGCGATCGGCAGGGTGGCGGCGTCCGTGAACGACAGCGCGTCCGGCTTGTGCGCGGCGTTCCCGGCCGGGACGAGGGTGTCTTCCGTGTACCCGCCGGTGGCGGCCGAGCCGAAGACGGCGTCGCCGGGCGCGAACCCGGTGACGTCGGGTCCGACCGCCTCGACCACGCCGGAGACCTCGCCGCCGAAGACGACGGGGAAGTGCGGTGCCGGGGCGCCGGGCCTGCTGAAGCCGGTACGGATCTTGTGGTCGACCGGGTTCACCCCGGCCGCGCGGACGGCCACGAGCAGCTGTCCGGGGCCCGGTGCGGGCCTCTCCGGCAGCTCGACGAGTGCTTCCGTCTCGGGACCGCCGTTGCGGGTGAAGACGTATGCCTGAGTCATCGGAACTCCTCCGTTCGGCCGACGGTGTGGCTCGGTGTCGCCGGGCCTCGGTAGTCGTACCTCGGTAGCCATACCTCGGTAGCCGTACCTCGGCCCACAAAGAAGGGAAAGCGGATCACCGGACGGCTATTCCCGGGGTCACACGCTGTTCATGCCCCCGCAACAAGCCGCGACGGGGCGCGACGGAACGGGCGGCCGGGGAGATCCCCGGCCGCCCGCCGTCACCGCGCGTCCTTGTGTCGGCCGACGGGGGCCGGCCCATCGGGTCAGGCGACGACCTGCCCCTTGCCGAGGGCGATGATGCCGTTCTTGGAGACGGTGTAGAGCGCCCCGTCCCGCTCCGGGTTGACGCCGATCGTCGCGCCGGGCGGTACGTCCACGTTCTTGTCGAGGATCGCGTTCCTGACCACCGCGCCCCGCCCGATCCGTACGTTGTCGTGGAGCACCGACCCCTGCACCACCGCCCCCTCCGAGACGACCACCCCGGGCGAGAGGACGGAGCGGGTGACCTGGCCCCGGATGACACAGCCGGGGCTGACGATCGACTCGCCGGCGATGCCGCCCGCCACGAAGCGCGCGGGCGGCAGCTGGGTGGAGTGGGTGTAGATGGGCCAGCGGCGGTTGTCGAGGTTGAAGGCGGGCTGGTGCGAGATCAGGTCCATGTGGGCGTCGTAGTACGAGTCGAGCGTGCCGACGTCACGCCAGTAGCCGTGCTCGGCGGGCGTCTCGCCGGGGACGTGGTTCTCGGTGAAGTCGTACACCTGGGCGGCGCCGCGCTCGGTGAGCATCGGCAGGATGGAGCCGCCCATGTCGTGCACCGAGTTCTCGTCCTCGGCGTCCCGGTGCAGGGCGTCGACCAGGACCTTCGTCGTGAAGAGGTAGTTGCCCATCGAGGCGAAGACGCGCCCGGGGTCGCCCGGCAGGCCGGGCGGGTCGGCCGGCTTCTCCAGGAAGCTGTCGACCTGGACGCCGTCCGAGGCCGGGGTGATGATCCCGAACGAGGAGGCCTCGGCTCTGGGCACTCTGATCCCGGCGACGGTGACGCCCGCGCCGTTCTCGATGTGCTGCTGGAGCATCTGGCGCGGGTCCATGCGGTACACGTGGTCGGCGCCGAAGACCGCGATGTAGTCGGGCTGTTCGTCGTGGACGAGGTTGAGCGACTGGAGGATCGCGTCCGCGCTGCCCAGGTACCAGTGCGGGCCGAGCCGCTGCTGGGCGGGGACCGGGGTGACGTAGTTCCCCAGCAGGCTCGACATCCGCCAGGTGGTGGTGACGTGACGGTCCAGTGAGTGCGACTTGTACTGCGTGAGCACGCAGACGCGCAGGATGTCCGCGTTCACCAGGTTGGACAGGACAAAATCGACGAGGCGGTACGTACCGCCGAACGTCACCGCCGGTTTGGCCCGGTCCGCGGTGAGCGGCATCAGGCGTTTGCCTTCCCCGCCCGCCAGAACGATTCCGAGCACCGAAGGTCCACCGCGCATCGCCGCTCCCTACTCGTCCGTACTCTCAGAAGCCCTGATCGGACTTCAGCAGTTTCCGGTACACCTCGCGCGTACGCAGGGCCACCTGGTCCCAGCCGAATTCGCGTACGGCGCGCTCCCGTCCCGCTACCCCCATCGCGGCCGCCGACTCCGGATCGTCCAGAACCCGGTTGAGCGTTTCGGTGAGGGCCGACTCGAAGGCGGCCGGGTGGCGCTCGTCGTACGGCACGAGCAGGCCCGTACGCCCGTCGTCCACGACCTCCGGGATGCCGCCGACCGCGGAGGCGACGACCGCCGTCCCGCAGGCCATCGCCTCCAGGTTGACGATGCCGAGCGGCTCGTACACCGACGGGCAGACGAACACCGCGGCGTGCGTCAGCAGTTGGACCACCTCGGGGCGCGGCAGCATCTCGGGGATCCAGTGCACGCCGTCGCGGGTGCGCTGCAACTCCTCGACCAGCTCCCGGAACTCGCGCTCGATCTCGGGGGTGTCCGGGGCGCCCGCGCACAGCACGAGCTGGGCGTCGGGGTCGAGGGCGCGGGCGGCGCGCAGCAGGTGCGGGACGCCCTTCTGGCGGGTGATGCGGCCGACGAAGAGGACGAACGGGCGCTCGGGGTCGAGGCCGATCCGCTCCAGTACGTCGGTGGCCGGATCCGGCTGGTACAGGCGGGTGTCGATGCCGTTGTGGACGACGTGCACCCGGTCCGGGTCGAGCGCGGGGTAGGCGGCGAGGATGTCGGCGCGCATGCCGTGGGAGACGGCGATCACCCCGTCGGCGGCCTCGACGGCCGTCCGCTCGGCCCAGCTGGAGAGCGCGTACCCGCCGCCGAGCTGCTCGGCCTTCCACGGGCGCAGGGGCTCCAGCGAGTGGGCGGTCATCACGTGCGGGATGCCGTGGAGGAGTTTGGCGACGTGGCCGGCGAGGTTCGCGTACCAGGTGTGGGAGTGGACCAGCTCGCGGCCTTCGAGCGCGGCGGCCATCGCCAGGTCCACGGAGAAGGTGCGCAGCGCGTCGTTGGCGCTGTCGAGCCCGGCGGCGGCGCGGTGGCGGAACACCCGGTCGCGGGCGTCGGCCGCGGGGTCGGCGCTCTCGCCCCAGCAGTGCACGTCGAGATCGGTCAGCGTCCGCAGCTCCCGGGCCAGGAACTCCACATGGACACCGGCCCCGCCGTAGACGTCCGGCGGATACTCCCGCGTCAGCAGCCCCACCCTCACGCCGTACCCCTGTCCTAGGTCGAAAGACTGCCGGTCAGCCTGCCACACGCGGTGTCAGGTGCCGACGCCAGTCATGGTCACCCGGAATCGGCCCCGGCGGAAGAGCGTTGCGGAGGCCGGTCGAAGACGCAGTCCCCGCACAGCCCGCCGCCCGGACACCGGTAGTGGAGACAGCAGCTCCGCCGCCGGAAGGACCCTGCCCCGTAATCGCCCGTGGCACGCAGGTCCCGGTGATCGAAAAGCTCGGTGGCCAGGGCGCGCGCCCGGGCCGCCACCTCGGGCCTGCCGTTGCGGTGCCCCCAGGCGCCCAGCTCGCGGGCGGCCCCGGCGAGCGCGGAGGCGGCGTTGCCCCACAGCAGCCGGGGGGAGACGCGGCTGTCGCGGCGCAGGGCCTCGGCGAGCGGGACGAGATGGCCGTACTGCACCACCTCGCGGACGGTGGCGGCGGTGGCCGGAAACGTACGGTCGCCGGCCAGCCAGAGGTCGTCGGGGGTGGTGAGGGCCGGGTCCCAGTGCAGCCGCTCGGGGTCGAGATCGGGCACCGCGTCCCCCAGAACGGCGCAACCGAGCGCGACGGACCAGAGGCGGGCGGCGAGGCCGAGCTGGGCGACGGACGCCGCGACCCTGCGCTCGGGGGCGCGCAGCCGGGCCGCCACCGTGTCGACGCGGGCCGTCAGGGGCGCGATGCCGCCCTCGTACACGCGGGCCAGTGCGCCGTGCGCGCCGGGCGGCGGCTCGGTGCGCAGCACGAAGAAGCCTCCCACGGAAGCGACTTCCGCCAGATCCGTCCGGCCCATCCGTACCTCTCTTCCGTCCTCACTTCGATCACTCCTGGTGACCTTTTGGCCGATCCTTCACGGAACGCGACCGGTCCCGCCCCGGTGGGCGGACCCGGCCCACGGCGGTCTCGCCGGCGTTGACCTGTACGACCCTCTCCGGGTGGAGTTCCCGGACCACTCCGTACTACGACCGTAGTACGAGGGATTGACCACTTCAGGACGACGCCGAATCCGCCCGGACGAGAGATCGTGGAGCCATGAGTGCACTTGCGCTGTCCGTGCTGCTGTCGCTGGTCTCCGCGGTCGCCTACGCGGCCGGGGCGATCCTTCAGGAGCGCGTCGCCGCGGACACCCCCGACCGCCCCTACGCCCCGCTGCACCACGGGGTGTGGTGGGCGGCCGTGGCGCTGAACGGGGTGGGGGCGCTGCTGCACGTCGTGGCGCTGGCGTACGGGCCGCTGAGCCTGGTGCAGCCGCTCGGCGCGCTGACGATCGTCTTCGCGCTGCCGATGGCCGCGCTGTTCGTGGGGCGCAGGGCCGGGCACACCGCGTGGCGCGGCGCGATCATGGCGGCGGTGGGGCTGGCGGGGCTGCTGGCCCTGACCGGCGGCACCGACTCGCACTCCCTCGGCGCGACGGAGCGGCTGATCCTCGGAGCGGCGACGTTCGGCGCGGTCGGGCTGCTCTTCCTGGTCGCGCAGCTGGTGCGGCGGCCGATCGTACGGAGCATGCTGCTCGCCGGCGCGGGCGGTGTGGCGTTCGGCATCGCGTCGGTCTTCACGAAGACGGTCGCGGTGGACTGGACCTCGGACTCCACGACCGTGCAGGTGCCGAGCCTGCTGGTGATCGGGGTGCTGGCGGCCACGGGCCTGATGCTCTCCCAGGCGTCGTACCGGGGCGCGGGCCTGGCGGCCCCGCTGGCGACGGTCACGGTCGTCAACCCGGTGGTGGCCGCCGCGGTGGGCATCACGCTGTTCGGCGAGACCTTCCGGTACGGCGTGCCGGGCACGGTGCTGGCGCTGGGCTCCGGGGTGGTCGCGGCGGGCGGGCTGATCCTGCTCACCACGGAGCGGCTGGGGTCGTCACGGGAGCCGCGCGACGAGCCCGCGGCGCCGCCGTCCTCGCCGGGGGGACCCGGGCCCCGTCGCGGCGGCCCGTCGGGCGGGGCGCGCCCGGAGGACGTACAGCCGGAGGACATAGCCTCCGGCGGCGCGCGGCAGGAGGGCGCCCGCCCCGACGGCACCCGGCCGAACGGGCCGCGTGCGGACGGCACACGGCCCGGCGGGACGGGGCCGGACGGGAAGCGCCCGGAGGGGAGGCGGGTGTCAGATGCGGACGCCGCGCGCCCGCAGCCAGGCGAGGGGGTCGATGTCGGTGCCGTAGCCCGGCCCCGTACGCACCTCGAAGTGCAGGTGCGGTCCCGTGCTGTTGCCGGTGGATCCTGACCGGGCGATCCGCTGGCCGCCGCTCACCTGCTGGCCGGACCGGACCGTCAGCGCGGACAGGTGCGCGTACTGGCTGTACTTGCCGTCCGCGTGCCGGATGACGACCTCGTAGCCGTACGCCCCCGCCCAGCCGGCCGAGACGACGTGCCCGGCGGCGACAGCCTTCACCGACGTGCCGGTGGGGACGGGGAAGTCGACGCCCGTGTGGTAGCCGCTCGCCCAGGCACCGGCCCGGTGGTAGGGCGTGCCGGTCGACGCGGACACCGGGGCGGTGGCTCCGCCGGTGGTCTGCGTGCTGGTACGGGTGGGCGCCTCGGTCCTGCGCTTCTCGGCCGGCTTCGGCTTGGCCGTCCGCTCGGCCGTCTTCGGCTTCTCGGCGGTCCTGGGCTTCTCGGCGGTCTTCGGGCGCTCGACCGTCCTGGGCTTCGCGGCCCGGGCCGGCTGCTTGGCGGGCTCGGCCTCGGGCTTCGTGGCGGGGGCGGCGCTCCTGGCCGGGGCCTGGAGGACGAGCTTCTGGCCCGGGAAGATCAGGTCGGGGTCGCTGCCGATGAGGCGGCGGTTGTCCTCGTACAGACGCTGCCAGCCGCCCTTGACGGACTCGTCCACGGCTATCTCGGAGAGCGAGTCGCCCCGGGCGACGGTGTACCCCTCGCGGTGGGTGGGCACAGACGTCGGCGAAGTCGCTTTGGCCTTCGGCTGCGTCGGGGGCTGGGTCGTCGCCCGGGTCTTCGCCTCCACGGGCGCGGCGCGGGTCGTCCCTCCGGGCGCGATGTCCGGGGCGTCTCCGCCCCGGGTCAGCCCCGCCTTTACCGAGCAGGCCGGCCAGGCGCGCGGCCCCTGCCCCTTGAGGACCTTCTCGGCGACGGCTATCTGCTGGTCCTTGGTGGCCAGGTCGGCGCGCGGGGCGAAGCTCCGGCCGTCGTACGCCTCCCAGGTGGACTGGGTGAACTGGAGCCCGCCGTAATAGCTGTTGCCCGTGTTGATCTGCCAGTTCCCGCTCGACTCGCAGGCCGCGACCTTCTCCCAGACGTCCACGGACGCCGCGTGCCCCGCCCCGGCGGCGATGAGCGGCAGCGCCATGCCCGCGCCACCCGCCGTCACGCTCAGCGAAACGCGGTTGATGCGGCTGGGCTGGTACCTGCGGTGCCGACCGTTAGCGGCCATGGCTTGCTCCCCCGTTGACAGGTAGGACACGTCGCAAGCCGCCAACTTAAGGGAGTCGCACGGACGGTGACAAGAGCTCACGCTCCGCTCGCCCTCTTTCCACCGTATACGCCCCCTACGAGAGCGCTCTCCCTCTGGTGCTACAAATGGGGCCATGACGGAAGACGTGCGAGCGGCCCCCGCGCCCACCCTGGAGGACGTGGCACGCGCGGCCGGGGTCTCCCGCGCCACGGTCTCCCGGGTGGTCAACGGGGTGCGCAATGTCGATCCCGCGATACAGGAAGCGGTACGGCAGGCCGTCGCCGCGACGGGCTACACGCCCAACCGCGCGGCCCGTTCGCTGGTCACCCGGCGCGCGGACGCCATCGCCCTGGTCGTCTCGGGGGCGGCGGCGGACGACGCGATGGAGGAAGCGGGGCCGGCCTCCGCCGGGCGGGACGACGGGGGCGCGGACGGTGACGAGGAGGAGACGGACGGCGGAAGTGTCTCCTTCACGGCGCGGGTCTCGGCCGACCCGTTCTTCGGCCGGGTGGTGACGGGGGTCGTCAACCACCTGCGGCCGCGCGGGATGTACCCGATGCTGATGTTCGCGGGGACCGCCCGGGCGCGCGACGAGGTGGTCTCGTACATCCGGCAGGGGAACACGGACGGCGCGCTGGTCGTGTCCGCCCACGCCGAGGACCCGCTGCCGTCCCTGCTCACCGAGGCGGGGCTGTCCGCGGTGCTGTACGGCAGGCCGACCCGGCCGGTACGGATCAGCTACGTGGACCTGGCGCAGCGCGACGGCGCGCGGCTGGCCGCGGAGCGGCTGCTGGAGCGGGGGTGCCGGCGGATCGTGACGATCACCGGGCCGCTGGAGGCCCCGGTGGGGCAGGACCGGCTGACGGGCTTCCGCGAGACGCTGGCGCGGCGGGGGCGTCCTGACGTGCCGGCGGTCGAGGGGCGGTTCAGCCAGGAGAGCGGCGAGGTGGCGATGGCGCGGCTGCTGGCGGAGCACCCGGACCTGGACGGGGTGTTCGCGGCGAACGACCTGATGGCGGTGGGCGCGTGCCATGTGCTGCGCGAGCACGGGCGGCGGGTGCCGGAGGATGTGGCGGTGATCGGCTTCGACGACAACGGGGTGGCCGCGGCGTGCCGTCCACCGCTGACGACGGTGCGGCAGCCGGTGGAGGAGATGGCGGCGGCGATGGTGGACCTGCTGCTGGAGCGCCTGGCCCGGCCCACCCTCCCGGTCACGTCGGTGATCTACGAACCGACCCTGGTGGTACGGGATTCCGCGTAGCGGTCCGCCGGGCGGTGGATGTCCTCAAGCGCCGGACGGGCTGGTGTTGTCCTCAAGCGCCGGACGGGCTGTGGGTGTCCTCAATCGCCGGACGGGCTTGAATGTCACGCCCGTACGTCCCGGCACGAAGGCCGACGGAATCAAGCCGGCCCCGGCCCCTTCAAGCCCGTCCGGCGATTGAGGACGACGTGGGCGTTCAGGCCGAGGCGTCCGGGGTCGGCGTGCGGCGCCAGCGGTGCGGGGCCGCGAGGCCGCCCGCGTCGCCGGGAGCCCCGGGCGCCGGCACCCGGGGACGGCTCCCGCCCCGCGCCAGAAACGCCGCGAGCGGCAACGTCGCCGCCCCCACCGTCACCGCGTCCGGCCCCAGTTCGCCCAGTTCGATCGTGGTCCGCGCCGACGGATGCTTGAGGGAGTACGCCTCCGCGTGCCGCCGGATCGCGGGCAGCAGGTGCGGCCCGATGAGCAGCCCGGCCCAGCCGCCCAGCAGGATCCGCTCCGGCAGGAAGAGGTTGATGAGATCCGCGACGGCCGCCCCGAGGCACTCCGCCGTGTGGTCCAGGAGCGAGACGGCCAGCGGATCGGGCGGCGGCCCGTCGGGCCCGGGGAACGCCGCTTCGAGCAGCGCGGCCAGCGCCGTCTCGTCGTCGGCGTCGTCGGGCAGCGGCCCGCCCGCCTCGTACCACCGCTCGCGCATCGCCTCGGCGCCCGCGTACGCCTCCAGGCAGCCGATGGAGCCGCAGCGGCATCTTCGCCCGCGCATCTGGACGGTGGTGTGCCCCCACTCCAGCGCGCTGCTGCGGCGGCTCTCCTCGACCAGACTGCTGCCGTGGATGACACTCGCGCCGACCCCGGAGCCGATGAGGGCGATCGCCGCCGTGCCGGCGCCCCTGCCCCCGCCGAACCACATCTCGGCCTGGCCCAGGGTCTTGGCGCCGTTGTCGATGAACAGCGGCACCTCGGGCGGGATTTCGAAGCCCTCCCGGAGCAGCTTCTCGAAGGGGACGGCGCTCCAGCCGATGGTCTGGCCGTGCACCACCGCGCCGTCCTGGCCGCCCCGTTCGATGATGCCGGGGACGCCGATGCCGATGCCGAGGAGCCGGGCGGGGTCGGCGCCCGCGTCGCGCAGGACGTCGGCGACCCCGGAGCGTACGTGGGAGACGATGCGTTCGACGTCGTACCCGTGCTGGGCGAGGAGCCGTTCGGTCCTGGCGAGTTCGGTGAGCGACAGGTCGAAGAGCTCGACCCTGACCCGGGTCTCGCCGATGTCGATGCCGATCAGCAGTCCGCCGTCGGCGGCGACGCGGAGCAGGGTACGCGGACGGCCGCCGTCGGAGTCGACGACACCGGCCTCTTCGAGGAGGCCCTCCGAGGCCAGTTCCGCGACAACGTTGCTGATGGAGCCCGAACTGAGTCCTGTGGCGGATCCGAGTTCCTGGCGGCTCAGCGGACCGTCGAAATACAACCGTTGTACAACCCTGGCACGATTGCCCCGGCGCAGGTCACGCACTGTCCGTCTGCCGCGCTCAGCCATGTTGCTCCTTCCCGGCAGGCAACATACCCCGGCCCCAGCCCTTGACGCGACCTTCTCTCACCTCTTAAATCACGTCATAAATTAAGTCATGGAGGCCGTTCGACTCTCGAACGCTGCCATCCCCGGAAAGGGGCCACCTCACATGCGCAAGGCCAGAGCCGCAGCAGCAGTAACCATCGTCAGCGCTCTCGCGGCAGCCGTCACCGGTTGCGGCGGGGGATCGTCAGAAGGTGGAAGCAACGAATCACCGAAGACCCTCACGTACTGGGCGTCCAACCAGGGTCCCAGCATCGAGGCGGACAAGAAGATCCTGACCCCGGAGCTCGCGAAGTTCGAGAAGCAGACCGGGATCAAGGTCAAGCTCGAGGTCGTGCCGTGGTCGGATCTGCTCAACCGGATCCTCGCCGCCACGTCGTCGGGCAAGGGCCCCGACGTGCTGAACATAGGCAACACCTGGTCGGCCTCGCTCCAGGCGACCGGCGCCCTTCTCCCGTGGAACACGAAGAACTTCGACGCGATCGGCGGCAGGGACCGGTTCGTCGACTCGGCGGTGGCCTCGGCCGGCGCGGAGGGCAAGGACCCCTCCGCCGTGCCGCTGTACTCGCTGGCGTACGCCCTTTACTACAACAAGGCGATGTTCAAGGACGCGGGCATCGAGAAGCCCCCGGCCACCTGGGACGAGCTGGTCGCCGACGGCAAGAAGATCTCCAAGGACGGCAAGTGGGCGCTGGGCGCGGAGGGCGGTAACCTCTCCAACAACATCCACCAGGTCTTCGCCCTCGGCAAGCAGCACGGCGCCGACTTCTTCGACAAGGACGGCAAGCCGACCTTCACGTCGGACGGCGCGGTCGCCGCCGTGAAGCAGTACGTCGACTTCATGGCCAAGGACAAGATCATCGCTCCGGGCAACGCGGAGTACGCCCAGAACCAGTCCCTCCAGGACTTCGCCAAGGGCAAGACGGCCATGGTCCTCTGGCAGGCCGCCGCGTCGACCTTCGCCTCCCAGGGCATGA
Source organism: Streptomyces sp. NPDC088261 (assembly GCF_044740805.1). Taxonomy (NCBI): domain Bacteria; kingdom Bacillati; phylum Actinomycetota; class Actinomycetes; order Kitasatosporales; family Streptomycetaceae; genus Streptomyces; species Streptomyces sp. NPDC088261. Next base: position 304,540 of record NZ_JBIURL010000002.1, on the reverse strand, counting down.
AGCCCGAGGACTGGGGCGTCGCCCCGGTGCCCGTCCAGTCCGGCGTCCCCGGCACGGGCGAACAGACCAACTCCATGGTCGCCGGCATCAACATCGCGGTGTTCAACAACACCAAGAACATCGACGGCGCGAAGAAGTTCGTGAAGTTCATGACGAGCGACGCCGAGCAGACGCTGCTGAACAAGACCTACGGCTCGGTCCCGCCCGTCAAGGCCGCGCAGCAGGACCCGGCGTTCGGCTCCTCGGACGTGAAGGTCCTGAGGGACACGCTGGGCACCAGCGCCGCCCCGCTCCCCCAGGTCGCGAACGAGTCCCAGTTCGAGACGACCGTCGGTACGGCCGTCAAGGGCCTGTGGGCCGACGCCGCGGCGGGGAAGCCGGTGACCACCGAATCCGTCAAGGCAGCACTGACCAAGGCCCAGCAGCAGATGACTCCGTGAGGCTCTCTCCATGACCGCCACCGTGACACCCAGCAGTGGGCGCAAAACGGGCGACGTGGAGAAGACGGACAACGGGGGTGCGCGCGGACGACGTTTCCCGCGCATCCCCGACCGGATCCGTCAGGGCGGTCTGCCCTACCTCCTGCTGCTGCCCGCCGTCGTGCTCGAACTGCTCGTCCACATCATCCCGATGGTGATCGGGATCTGGGTGAGCTTCAGGCAGCTCACCCAGTTCTTCATCCGGAACTGGGGCAATTCGCCCTCCGCCGGTTTCGACAACTACAAGATCGCCATCGACTTCGATGCCCCGATCGGTCAGGCGCTGCTCCACTCGTTCCTCGTCACCTGCGCCTTCACCGTGCTCTCCGTCGGGCTCTCGTGGCTGCTCGGGGTGGCGGCGGCGATCATGCTCCAGGAGAACTTCCGCGGCAGGAGCGTCCTGCGGACGATCTTCCTGGTCCCGTACGCCCTGCCCGTGTACGCGGCGGTCATCACGTGGGCGTTCATGTTCCAGCACGACAACGGCGTGATCAATCACGTCCTGCACGACCAGCTCGGCCTCACCGACAAGCCGTCCTTCTGGCTCATCGGCAACAACAGTTTCATCGCGCTGGTGATCGTCTCGCTCTGGAAGTCCTGGCCCTTCGCGTTCCTGATGCTGATGGCCGCCCTCCAGAACATCCCGCGTGACCTGTACGAGGCCGCCTCCATCGACGGGGCCGGCATCTGGCAGCAGATCCGCAAGATCACGCTGCCGTCGCTGCGCCCGGTCAACCAGGTGCTGGTGCTGGTGCTCTTCCTGTGGACGTTCAACGACTTCAACACGCCGTACGTGCTGTTCGGCAAGTCGGCGCCGGAAGCGGCGGACCTGATCTCGATCCACATCTACCAGTCGTCCTTCGTCACCTGGAACTTCGGTTCCGGCTCCGCGATGTCCGTCCTGCTGCTGCTCTTCCTGCTGCTGGTCACGGCGGTCTACCTGCTCATCACCTCACGGGGAAGGAAGGGCACCGATGTCTAGCCCCCGCTCTCCCATGGCGCCGCCGCAGTCGTTCCTGTGGACGCGCCGCGTCGTCCTGACGGTGCTGGCGGTCTTCGCGCTGCTGCCCGTCTACGTGATGGTCAGCAGCTCGCTCAAGCCGCTCCAGGACGTGTCGGGGAAGTTCCAGTGGATCCCGACGAACCTGACGATCCGCCCGTACTTCGACATCTGGAAGACGGTCCCGCTCGCCAAGTACTTCGTGAACTCGCTGATCGTGGCGGGCGCGGCGACGGTGCTCTCCGTGGTGATCGCGGTCTTCGCGGCGTACGCGGTGAGCCGGTACAGGTTCCGCGGCAAGCGGACCTTCACCATCACGGTGCTCTCCACCCAGATGTTCCCGGGGATCCTCTTCCTGCTCCCGCTGTTCCTCATCTTCGTGAACATCGGGAACAGCACCGGCATCGAGCTGTACGGCTCGCGCGCCGGGCTGATCCTCACCTACCTGACGTTCTCGCTGCCGTTCTCCATCTGGATGCTGATCGGGTACTTCGACTCCATCCCGCGCGAGCTGGACGAGGCCGCCATGGTGGACGGCTGCGGACCGATCCGCGCGCTGTTCCAGGTCGTGGTGCCGGCCGCCGTGCCCGGCATCGTGGCCGTCGCCGTGTACGCGTTCATGACGGCCTGGGGCGAGGTCCTCTTCGCCTCCGTCATGACCGACGACCAGACCCGTACCCTCGCGGTCGGTCTCCAGGGCTACGCCACGCAGAACGACGTGTACTGGAACCAGATCATGGCCGCCTCGCTGGTCGTGAGCGTGCCGGTCGTCGTCGGGTTCCTTCTCCTCCAGCGCTACCTCGTCGCCGGCCTCACCGCGGGCGCCGTGAAGTGAACCACCCCGAAAGGCTGTTCGTGAACGACCTCAACGCCCTCCCTCCCGATTTCACCTGGGGCGTCGCCACCGCCGCGTACCAGATCGAGGGGGCGGTGGCCGAGGACGGCCGTGCCCCGTCGATCTGGGACACGTTCTCGCACCTCCCCGGCACGATCGACAACAACGACAACGGTGACGTGGCCTGCGACCACTACCACCGGGTGCCCGAGGACATCGGGCTGATGAAGCGGCTCGGCGTGGACGCGTACCGCTTCTCGCTGGCCTGGCCCCGGGTCGTCCCCGGCGGCGACGGCCCCGTCAACAAGGCGGGCCTCGACTTCTACGACCGGCTGGTGGACGGGCTGCTGGAGGCCGGCGTCACGCCGTTCGCCACGCTCTACCACTGGGACCTGCCGCAGGCGCTCCAGGACCGGGGCGGCTGGCCGGTCCGCGAGACCGCCGAGCACTTCGCCCGGTACGCCTCCGTCGTCGCCGAGCGCCTCGGCGACCGCGTCAAGGACTGGGCGACCCTCAACGAGCCGCTGTGCTCGTCGTGGATCGGCCACCTCGAAGGCAAGATGGCGCCCGGCGTCACCGACCTCGAAGCGGCGGTACGCACCTCGTACCACCTGCACCTCGGCCACGGGCTCGCGGTCCAGGCGATCCGCGCGGTCTCGCCGGACGCGCGGATCGGGATCGTCAACAACCTCAGCCCGGTCGAGGCGGCCTCGGACAGCGACGCGGACCGCGCCGCCGCCGTGCGCGCCGACGGGCACACCAACCGCTGGTGGCTGGACCCGATCCTCGGGCGCGGCTATCCGCAGGACATGGTCGACCTGTACGGGGTGGAACTGCCGATCCGGCCGGGTGACCTGGAGACCATCGCGGCGCCGCTGGACTGGATGGGAGTGAACTACTACTTCCGCCAGATCGTGCAGGACGACCCGGCCGGCATCGCGCCCTTCGCGAAGCAGGTCGAGGGTCCGAACGCGCTCCACACCCACATGGGGTGGGAGGTGCACGCGGAGGGCCTGGAACAGCTGCTGCTCCGCCTCACCGACGAGTACGGCGTCCGGCGGATCTTCGTGACGGAGAACGGCTCGGCCTTCCCCGACGTCGTACGCGCGGACGGTACGGTCGACGACCCCGAGCGGACCCGGTACCTGGAGGACCACCTCGCGGCGTGTGCCCGCGCGGTGGAGAAGGGCGCCCCGCTCGCGGGGTACTTCGCGTGGTCGCTGATGGACAACTTCGAGTGGGCGTACGGCTACGACAAGCGGTTCGGCCTGGTCCACGTGGACTACGAGACGCAGACCCGCACGATCAAGTCCAGCGGGTACCGCTACGCGGAGATCATCCGCGAGGCGGCTTCGAAGCGCGACGCGGCCGCCTGACGCTTTTGTCCTCAATCACCGGACGGGCTGAATTTCAGCCCGTCCGGCGTTTGGGTTCAGCCCCTCCGGCCGGACGCATCAAGCCCGTCCGGCGATTGAGGACACACCACGGCCGCAGGCCGTGCCCCCTCAGGACACCGGGACCGGCACCGGCTGCGTCCCCTCCTGCGCGACCACCGACGCGGCGACCCGGGACGCGAACCCGAGCATCTCCGCCACGCCGGCCGGCGAAAGCTCCCCCGCCCGCGCGAACGCCCCCTCCCGCGAGAGCCAGTTCAGCACCGCCGCCATGAACGCGTCCCCCGCGCCGATCGTGTTGACCACCTCGACCGGCACCGCCGGCACCGTCACCGGCTCCCCCGCCCGCGTATAGGCCGTCGCGCCGCGCGAACCGCGCGTCAGCACCACCAGCCGCCCCTCCCCCTCCCGCGCCAGCCGCCGGCACGTCTCGCCGGGGTCGGCCCCCGGCCAGAGCCGGAGCACGTCCTCGTCGCTGGCCTTGACGATCCCCGCCAGGCCGCACAGCTCCCGCAGCCGCCGCCCGCCCGACTCCGCGTCCAGCGTCCGGTCCTCCCGCACGTTGGGGTCGACCACCAGCACCGAGCGCTCCGCCGCCGCGCGGGCCGTCGCCGCCACCGCCTCGGCCGCCGGGGAGACGACCGCGGCGAGCCCGCCCACGTACACCGCCCCGAACTCCCCCGCCTCCGCCGCGCGTTCGGCAATGCGGAAGGTCGCGGTGTCCTGGAGGTGGAAGTGGTAGCCCGTGCCGTCGGGCCCCGGGTCGGCGACCGCGAGGGCGGTGGGCAGCTCCGACCGCCCGCACAGGCCGAGTTCGGTGCCGGCCGAGACCAGCCGCTCCTCGATCGCCCGCCCGAAGCCGTCGCCGCCGAGGGTGCCGGCGAACCAGCTGGGGGTGGAGAGCGCGGCCAGCCCCGCGGCGACGTTCGCGGGCGCGCCGCCGGGCTGGGCGTGCTGGACCAGCCGGTCGTCCGGGGACGGTACGAGGTCGATCAGCGCCTCCCCCATCACCAGCACGGCGCCGGGCCCACCGGTCACGGCTCGACCACGATCTTGCGTCCCTGGCCGGCCTTGAACCGGTCCAGCGCCTCGGGGTAGGACTCCAGCGGCATCCGGTCGCTGATGAACACCGCCGGGTCGAGCACCCCGGTGGCGAAGAGCGCGGCGGCCCGCTCGTAGCTGTGGAGCACCGCCATCGAGCCGGTGATCGTGATCTCCTGGTTGTAGATGCGGTACGGCTCGATGACCGCGGTCGTCGCGTAGTCGGCGACCCCGAACTGGAGGAACGTACCGCCCTTGGCGACCCGTCCGAGGCCGTCCTGGATGGCGCCGGCGTTGCCGGTGGCGTCGATGACGACGTCCCAGCCGCGCGGGGTGTCCAGCTCCTCCGCGGTGGCGGCGGCGCGCGAGACGCCGAGGGTGGAGGCGGTCGCGAGCCGCTCCGGGTTGATGTCCAGGATGTCGACGGAGGCGGCGCCGGTGCGCTTGGCGAGCTCCAGCATCATCAGGCCCATGGTGCCGGAGCCGTAGATCAGGACCTCGGCGCCGAGCGTCGAGCGCAGGACGTCGTAGCCGCGCACCGCGCAGGACAGCGGCTCGATCAGCGCGGCGTCCTTGACGTCGATGTGGTCGGGCAGCCGGACGCAGTTGGCGACGGGCGCGACGGCGAACTGGGCGGCCCCGCCGGGCTTGCTGACGCCGATCGCGTTCCACCGCTCGCACAGGTTGCCGCGCCCGATCCGGCAGTAGTGGCACTCGTGGCAGTAGAGCGAGGGGTCGACGGCGACCTTGTCGCCCACGGCGAGTTCGGTGACGTCGGAGCCGATTTCCACGATCTCGCCGGCGAACTCGTGGCCGGGGACGATCGGCAGGGTGGGGGCGAACTCGCCCTGGAGGATGTGCAGATCGGTGCCGCAGAGCCCGCAGGACGCGACGGCGACGACCACGTCCCGGGGGCCGGGGGTGGGGTCGGGCACCGTCGTGACGGAGACCTTGCCGGGGGCTTCGATGATCGCGGCCCTCATTTGACTGCTCCAAGAGAGAGGCCCTGGACCAGTTTGTCCTGGGCGGCGAAACCGGCGGCGAGCACCGGCAGTGACACGACGACGGCGGCGGCGCACAGCTGGGCCAGGAAGAGGCCCTGGCTGGTGACGAACCCCGTCAGGAAGACGGGCGCCGTCTGCGCGGTGACACCGGTGAGCACCCGGGCGAACAGGAGCTCGTTCCAGCTGAAGATGAAGCAGATCAGCGCGGTGGCGGCGATGCCGGGCGCGGCGACCGGGGCGACGACGCGGGCGAGGACGGTCGGCAGCCTGGCGCCGTCCATCTGCGCGGCCTCGATGATGGAGACCGGGACGTCCGCGAGGAAGGACTGCATCATCCACACCGCGATCGGCAGGTTCATCGAGGTGTAGAGGATGACGAGCAGCCAGATGTTGTCCAGCATGCCGATGTTCTTCGCGAAGAGGTAGATCGGCAGCAGTCCCGCGACCACCGGCAGCATCTTGGTGGAGAGGAAGAAGAACATCACGTCCGTCCACTTGCGGACGGGCTTGATGGACAGCGCGTACGCCGCCGGCAGGGCCAGCAGCAGCACGAACAGGGTCGAGAACAGCGACGCGGTCAGGGAGTTGATCAGCGGCGGCCAGGGGCTCGCGCCGCCGTCCGAGCCGAAGAACACCTTGTAGCTGTCGAGGGTGAGGGGCGCCGTGAACGAGGGCGGGTTGGTCGCCGCGTCCGTCTCCGAGTGGAAGGACGTGAGCAGCATCCAGAGCGCCGGCAGGCAGAAGCCGAGCCCCACGACCCAGGCGAGCAGGCCGAGGCCCGCGGAGCGCCGCCTGGCCCTGCGGGTGGCGGGCGCGTAGGCAGTGGTGGCCGGGGCCGCCTTCACGGGGGCGGTGGTGGTGGTCATGCGCGGCTCGCCTCCTCACTGAAGAGGGACGAGACCACGCGGAGGGCGAAGGTCGCGATCACGATGGTGCCGATCACGACGACCACTCCGGCCGCGGAGGCCAGTCCGTACTCGTGAGCCTGGTAGAAGGTCTGGTAGATGGTGTACGGCAGGTTCGCGGTGCCCAGTCCGCCCGCGGTGATGGTGAACACCGCGTCGAAGTTCTGCACGACGTAGATGGCGCCGAGCAGGGTGCCCAGTTCGAGGTAGCGGCGCAGGTGGGGCACCGTCAGGAAGCGGAACATCTGCCAGGTGCCGGCGCCGTCGAGGCGCGCGGCCTCCATCATGTCCAGCGGCTGGCTCTGGAGCCCGGCGAGCAGGATGAGCATCATGAACGGCGTCCACTGCCAGACGAGGGACGCCTCGACGGCCAGCAGCGGCATGTCGGTGATCCAGTCGGGCTGGGCGGGCGTGGAGTCGCCGAACAGCCCGGTGAACCAGGCCCACCCCCCGTTCAGCAGGCCGTACTCGGGGTTGTAGAGCAGGTGTTTCCACATCAGCGCCGCCGAGACGGGCACCAGCAGGAACGGGGTGATCAGGAGGGTACGGACGAATCCGCGCCCCAGGAACTTCCGGTTGATCAGGAGCGCCAGCAGCAGCCCGAGCACCACGCTGACGATCACGACGGTCGCCGTGAGCAGGATGGTGGTGAGGATCGAGTCGCGCAGGGACGCGTCCGTGACGACCGTCTTGTAGTTGGACAGCCCGGAGAACGCGCGCTCGTCCGGGGCGAGTGAGTTCCAGTCGAAGAGCGAGATGAACAGCGTCGCCACGAAGGGCAGTTGGGTGACCGCGATGAGGAAGATCAGCGCGGGCAGCAGGGGCGCCCTGGTGGCCCAGGCGCGGGCCCTGACCGAGGGCCCCCGGCCGGCGCGCCGCGGCGCCGGGGGCCGCGACGCGCCGGCCGGGGAGGCCTTGGGGGTGCTGACGGAGGCACTCACCGCTGCTCCTTGCCGACCTTCTCGGCGAGCGCCTGCGAGGTCTTGAGGGCGTCCGCGACGGACTGCTTGCCCGCGATGGCCGCGCTGATCTCCTGCGAGACCTTCGTGCCGAGGTCGGTGAACTCCGGGATGTCGACGAACTGGATGCCGACCGTGGGCCGGGGCTGGGTGCCCGGGTTGGTCGGGTTGGCCGAGGTGATGGCCTGCTGGGTCACGTCGGCGAAGGCCGCCGCGTCCTTGAGGTAGTCCGGGTTGGCGTACGTCGAGGCGCGCTTGCCGGCGGGCACGTTGGGCCAGCCGATCTTTTCGCCGACGAGGTTCTCGTACTCCTTGCTGGACGCCCAGGAGATGAACTTCCAGGCGCTCTCGTCCTTGGTGGACGCCTTCTGCATGCCCCAGGCCCAGGTGTAGAGCCAGCCGGAGCTCTCGGTCTTGTCGACCGGTGCGGGTACGTAACCGATCTTGCCCTTGACCGGGGAGTCGGCGGCCTCCAGCGACCCGGCGCCGGCGGTGGCGTCGTACCACATGGCCGACTTGCCCTGCGTCATGTTGTTGAGGCATTCGGAGTAGCCGGACTGCGCCGCGCCCGCCTCGCCGTGCTCGCGGACGAGGTCGACGTAGAACTGGGTGGCCTTGGTGAACTCGGGCGACGTGAGCCGCGCCTCCCAGTCCTTGGTGAACCAGGTGCCGCCCATGGTGTTGACGACCGTGGTCAGCGGGGCGATGACCTCGCCCCAGCCGGGCAGCCCGCGCAGGCAGATGCCCTTCATGCCGCTCTTCGCGCCGTCCGCCTTCGCGGCGAGGTCGGCGACCTGCTGCCAGGTGGGCTTGGGCGGCATGGTCAGGTTCTTCTCGGCGAAGATGTCCTTGCGGTACATCAGGAACGACGACTCGCCGTAGAACGGTTCGCCGTAGAGCTTGCCGTCGGCTGCGGTCAGCGAGTCCTGGAGGGGCTTGAGGATGTCGGGCTGGTCGAACGCCTTGTCCTTCTTGACGTAGTCGTCCAGCGGGTGCAGCCAGCCGTTCTTGGCGAAGAACGGGACCTCGAAGTTGCTGATGGTGGCGACGTCGTACTGGCCGGCCTGCTCGGAGAAGTCCTGGCTGATCTTGTCGCGGACGTCGTTCTCGGGCAGGACGGTGAAGTTGACCTTGATCCCGGTGTCCTTGGTGAAGTTATCCGCGGTGAGCTTCTGCAACTCGACCATCTGCGGGTTGTTCACCATCAGGACGTTGATCGAGTCGCTCCCTCCGGCGGAGCCGCCGCCGCCGGCTCCGCTGCACCCCGCGAGCAGGGCCGCCAGGGCGGCGCCTGCTCCCACACGGACGCTGATTCCACGTCGTCTTGTCTGGACGGGCATGAGTTGTCTCCTGATCACTTCGTTGTGAGGGGGGTCGGGGTGAGGGGGTTCGGGGTGTGCGGACCCGCGTCCCGGCCGGGCCGACGCGGCGCGGCGGGTACGGAACGGAGGGGGCCGGTGGGTGTCAGACGCGGATGACCTGCGGTCCGAGGAGGGAGTACCGCTGGGCCTCCGCCGAGGGCAGGCCCGCGTCCGTGACGATGGATTCAAAGTCGGCGACCTCGGCGAACCGGCAGAAGCTCACCGCGCCGAACTTCGTGTGGATCCCGGCGAAGACCCGGCGCCTGGAGCTGCGCATGGCTTGCGCCTTGACCTCGCTGACGGCCGGATCCGGGGTGGTGAGGCCGTACTCGCGGGAGATCCCGTTCGCTCCGACGTACGCCAGGTCGATGACGAACTCGGAGAGCATGCGCGTGGTCCAGTGGTCCACCGTGGCCATGGTGGAGCCTCTGACCCGGCCGCCGAGGAGCAGGACCGCGATCTTCTCGGCGTCGGCGAGCGCGGTCGCCACCGCGAGGGAGGCGGTGACGACGGTCAGGGAGCGGTCGCGCGGCAGCGCCTCGGCGACGAGCTGCGGGGTGAAGCCCTCGTCGACGAAGACGGTCTCCGCGTCGCCGAGCAGATCGGCTGCCGCGGCCGCGATCCGGGACTTCTGCGGGACGAGACGGGTCGTCCGTACCGCGAGGGTCGTCTCGAAGCCGGCGGACTCCACCGGGTAGGCCCCGCCGTGGGTCCGCCGTACCAGGCCGTGTTCCTCCAGCGCGTGCAGGTCGCGCCGGACGGTCTCCTTGGCCACCGAGAGTTTCGAGGCGAGCGCGGTGACGTCGACCGCCCCGGCACGGCGGGCGATCTCCAGGATTTCTCGTCGGCGTTCGTCGGTGTCCACGACACACACTTCCCTGCTCCGCTGCGGCTCGGGCTCAGCACCCGTTCGGGCTCATGCGTCGTTTGTACAAGCAATGGCCCCGCCGCGACCAGGTTCTTCACTGAGGCGACTGTGCCCGTTCATGCCCGCTTGGCCCGGAGCGTCGGCGCAGGTCAGACCGGCGACAACGGCTGTTGTCGCGCGGATCACCGCCCGGTTCGGTACCGTCCCGTGCCCGAACGGAGCCCGAACCGGAATCCCCTTTCCCCACAACCGGACCGGTTACACGAGAAGCCGCTCACATCGGGAGCTGCCCGTTCGGACACGATCCGGCGATCACGTCGCGCGTACGGCGGGAACACGACACGATGCGACAAGCCCGGAATGCGGATGACTCCGGGCACCTTGAGGATCGACGTAACAGGCTCACGCTCGGCACAGGCTCACGCTCGGCGTAACAGACTCACAACTTTCAGGAGCGCTTCCATGAGTGGTACCGCCCAGATCGGCGTCACGGGGCTCGCGGTGATGGGCCGCAACCTGGCCCGCAACTTCGCGCGCAACGGTCTCACGGTCGCGGTGCACAACCGCACGGCCGCCAAGACCCGGGCCCTGGTCGAGGAGTTCGGCGACGAGGGCACCTTCGTGCCCGCGGAGAGCGCGGAGGAGTTCGTCGCGGCCCTGGAGCGCCCCCGCCGTCTGATGATCATGGTGAAGGCCGGGGACCCGACGGACGCCGTGATCCAGGAGTTCGCCCCTCTGCTGGAGGAGGGCGACGTCATCATCGACGGCGGCAACGCCCACTTCGCCGACACCCGCCGCCGCGAGAAGGAGCTGCGCGAGCGCGGCATCCACTTCGTCGGGGTGGGGGTCTCGGGCGGCGAGGAGGGCGCGCTGCACGGCCCGAGCATCATGCCGGGCGGCTCCGCCAAGTCGTACGAATCGCTCGGCCCGCTGCTGGAGAGGATCGCGGCGAAGGCGCCGGACGGGGCGCGTACGGTCGCGCACATCGGCCCGGACGGCGCGGGCCACTTCGTGAAGATGGTGCACAACGGCATCGAGTACGCCGACATGCAGCTCATCGCGGAGGCGTACCACCTGCTGCGGTCCGTCGCGGGCTACTCCCCGGCGCAGATCGCCGAGACGTTCCGTACGTGGAACACCGGCCGGCTCGACTCGTACCTGATCGAGATCACCGCCGAGGTACTGGCCCATACGGATGAGGCGACCGGCAAGCCGTTCGTGGACATCGTGGTGGACCAGGCCGAGCAGAAGGGCACCGGCCGCTGGACGGTCCAGATCGCGCTCGACCTGGGTGTGCCGGTCTCCGGGATCGCCGAGGCGGTCTTCGCGCGCGCCGTCTCCGGCCACGCGGCGCTGCGCGAGGCGTCGCGCGGGCTGCCGGGGCCGACCGTGCGCCCGCTGGACGACACGGAGGCGGCGCGCTTCGCCGACCAGGTGGAGCAGGCGCTGTACGCGTCGAAGATCGTGTCGTACACGCAGGGCTTCCACCAGATCCGGGCGGGCAGCGACGAGTACGACTGGGACATCGACCTCGGTTCCGTCGCCTCGATCTGGCGGGCGGGATGCATCATCCGCGCGGCGTTCCTGGACCGGATCCGGGCGGCGTTCGACGCGCGGCGCGACCTGCCGAGCCTGCTGTCGGACAAGCAGTTCGCCGAGGAGATCGGCACGGCGCAGGACGACTGGCGGGCCGTGGTGGCCACGGCGGCGGTGCAGGGGGTCCCGACCCCGGGCTTCTCGGCGGCGCTCTCGTACTACGACGCGCTGCGCGCGGAGCGGCTGCCCGCCGCGCTGACGCAGGGCCAGCGTGACTTCTTCGGGGCGCACACCTACCGGCGTACGGACCGGGAGGGGTCGTTCCACACCCTCTGGGGCGGCGACCGCTCGGAGGTCACCAGCGGCTGACCCGTCGCGGCGTACGACGCCGCCGGCCGGCCGCGTCGTCGCGGCCGGCCGGCGGGCGTGGAAGCCGGGTGTCAGAGGGTGTCGCGCAGGGGCCCCGGCGCGGGCTCCGGTTCCGGTACGGGGTCCGGGCCCGGCGGGCTCGGCACCGGATCGGGCTCCGGGGGCGGCGAGGGGCGCGGCGGGGGCGAGGGGGCCGGGGGCGGCGAGGGAACGGGCGTGGGGCCCGGGCCCGGCAGCGGTCCCGGTCCCGGCGCCGGCGGTCCTGGCGTGGGGACGGGCGACGGCGGTACGGGATCCGGATACGGGCTGGTCATGACTGACCTCCTGTGGTGCGTGGTCGTACGTTCCCAATGTCTCCCGGTGCGCGTGCCCACGCGCGCCGGGTCCACGCGTCGGGATTCGCCGGGTGCGCGTCAGGAGAGCGCGGCGGCGGCCACGGCGGCGGCGTTCAGGCCGGCCCGGGGGCTGGAGAGCACCGGGACGGTGGTCGTGGCGCGGTCCGCCGCGCCGGCCATCGAGGCCTGGGCCAGGACGATCACGTCCGCCGCGGTGACGCCGTCCACGACGGCCGCCACCGCGTCCAGATAGCCGTCGAGGTCCCCCGCCTCGAACCGCTCCCAGGCGCCGTCGACCAGCACCGTCCGCAGGTCGACGGGCCGGCCCGCCGCCTCCTCGCGGATCAGCGTGAGCGTCGGTTCCAGCGTGCTCTCCACGGTGGCGACCACCACCACCCGGCCCGCCCCGGCCGCCTCGGCGGCCATCGGCCGGTCGACCCGGAGCACCGGTACGCCGAGGACGCGGCCCGCCTTCTCCGCGACCTCCCCGAGCGTCGAGCAGGTGCAGAGCACGGCGGCCGCGCCCTCCGCGACCACGTCCTCCAGCGCCGCCTCCACCGCGTCCGACACGGCCTCGGGCCCTTCGGTCCTGGCCCGGTCGAGCAGTTCCCCGGCCACCACGTGCCGCAGGACGAGGCCCGGGTGGCCGGAGTCGCGCAGGGCGTCGAAGACCGGGACGTGGGCGGGCGAGGTGTGCAGCAGCGCGAGCATGATCACGATGCTAGGCCCGGCCGGCGGAGGCGTCGCGTCGGTGGCGGGACCCCGGGGGCACGGCCGATCGACCCGCCCCGGGTCACCAGACCTTCGTGCTCGCCTTCAGCTGCTCCTCGGCGGCCGCCACGGCGTCCGCCGGCGCCGGGGGCGCCTCGTCGGGGTGCCGCTCGGCCCAGGAGGCCGCGTACGGGCAGAGGGGGACGACGGGCACGCCCTCGCGCGCCGCCATCGCGTAGAACTCCCGTACGAGCGTGCCCGCGATGCCCTTGCCCTCGTGGCCCTGCTCCACCACCGTGTGCACCGCGACCAGCGCGGCGGGGGTGGCGTCGAGCGTGAAGTAGGCGACGACACCGACGGCCCGGCCGTCCTCGTACGCCTCCAGACGGCCCTGCGCGCGGTGGTCGCGGATCTCGATGTCGGCCATGGTGACGGACTCCCTGAGGCTCGGTGGGGTGGTCGGTGGAGTGCTCCGCGGAGGGGAGAGCCACACTCACGTGACCGTTCCAGCCTACGCAACCCGCCCGCCGCGCCGCCGGTTTGGGCCGCCGCGCACGGAAACCCCGTACGGCCGTGCGATACATTTTGCGTCGCTTTTACCACGATCCACTTCTGCGGCGGAGACGAGCTTCTCAATGAGCGACATTCTCAACGGACTTGGCCGGGCCGGCGTCTACGGGACGCTCGGTGTCGTCCTGCTGATCCTCGGCATCGTCCTGGTGGACCTGCTGACCCCGGGCAAGCTCGGGAAGCAGATATGGGAGGAGCGCAACCGCAACGCGGCGGTCCTCCTCAGCTCGGCACTGCTGGGCATCGGCGGCATCGTGTTCACCTCGATCTGGACGACCTACGACGACTTCGGCAAGGGACTCGCGTCGACCGCCGCGTTCGGCGTGCTCGGGCTGGTGATGATGGCCGTGGCCTTCCTGGTGGTGGATCTGGTCACCCCGGGGAAGCTGGGCGCCACGCTGGTCGAGGCGGAGCCGCATCCGGCGGTGTGGGTGACCGCGTCCTGCAACCTCGCGGTGGCCGCGATCATCTCGGCGTCCATCGCCTGACCGCACACCCACCCCCCTTCATATCGTCATCTTGACGACAAGGAGTCGCCTTCGATATCGTCGCCATGACGACAACAAGGGGGGCCTCCATGGCCGACATCACCCGGCGCCTCGGCTGGCGCCATCTGCGCTCCGCGCCCACCGCGTACGTACGGCACCACCGGCGCGGACAGCTGGCACGCGACGGCACCGGGCTGAGCTTCTGGTTCCGGGCGCTGAGCGCGGCCCTCTCGGAAGTGCCGGTCGACGACCGGGAGTTGGCCATGGCCTTCCACGCCCGTACGGCGGACTTCCAGGACGTCACCGTGCAGGCGACCGTCACCTACCGGATCAGCGACCCGGGCACGGCCGCCGGCCGGATCGACTTCTCCGTCGATCCGGACACCGGCGCCTGGCGGAGCGCGCCGCTGGAGCAGATCGCCACCCTGCTCACCGAGACGGCCCAGCAGCACGCGCTCGACGTGCTGGCCCGTACCCCGCTGGCGGCGGCGCTGGCCGACGGGGTCGCGTCCGTACGGCAGCGGATCTCCGACGGACTCGCGGCCGAGCCCCGGCTGCCGGCCACGGGCATCGAGGTGGTGGCCGCGCGGGTGGTCGCCATCCGCCCGGAGGCGGAGGTGGAGCGCGCGCTGCGCACACCAGCCCGGGAGCTGATCCAGCAGGAGGCGGACCGGGCCACCTACGAGCGGCGGGCCGTGGCCGTCGAGCGCGAGCGGACCATCGCCGAGAACGAACTCGCCAGCAAGATCGAGCTGGCCCGGCGCGAGGAGCGGCTGGTCGAGCAGCACGGCACCAACGCCCGCCGCGAGGCCGAGGAGAGCGCGGCGGCCGACGCCGTACGGGCCGAGGCCGAGGCGCGGCGGATCGTGAAGCTCGCCACCGCGCAGGCCGAGGCGGCGCGGCAGACCGGTGACGCGCGGGCGGCGGCCCAGTCCGCCTGGCTGCGGGTGCACGGCGAGGTGGGCGCGGCGACGCTGCGCGCGCTGGCCGCGACGCGCCTCGCGGAGAACCTGCCGCGCGTCGACAGCCTCACCGTCTCCCCCGACGTGCTCACCGGGCTGCTCGCCAAGCTGGGCCGCCCCGGGGACGGGTCCGCGTGAGCCTGGCGCCGCGCGCGGTGCTGGTCCACCGCACCAGCGAGTACGAGGAGCTGCTGGCCCGGCACGGCACGCACGGCCAGGCCGCGTTCTACCTCTCCTCGCGCGGCCGGTCCCTGGACGAGGTCGCCGCGCGGCACCACCGGGCGCTCCGCGCGCTGACGGAGGTGGCGGCGGCGGTGCCGCTGTCGTGGCGGCAGGCCCGGGTGGAGCGCGCGGACCTGGACCGGTTCCTGTTCGGCCCCGAGGACGTGGTGGTCGTGGTGGGCGCGGACGGGCTGGTCGCCAACACCGCGAAGTACCTGACGGGGCAGGTGGTGGTGGGGATCGACACGGATCCGGGGCGGGGGCTCGGGGTGCTCGTACGCCACCGTCCCGGCGACGCGGGGGCGCTGCTCCGGGCGGCCGGGCCGGGGAGGGCCGCCCGGGTCGACGAGCTGACGATGGTCGAGGCGGTCGCCGACGACACACAGCGGCTTCTCGCGCTCAACGAGATCTATCTCGGCCGGCCCGACCACCAGACCTCGCGCTACCGGCTGGGCCCGGACGACGGGACGGGTCCCGCCGAGGCCCAGGCGTCCTCGGGGGTGCTGGTCGGTACGGGCACGGGCGCGACGGGCTGGCTGCGGTCGCTGGGCGGCGGCGCGCTGCCGTCGCCGGCGCCGACCGACCCCGTCCTGGTCTGGTGCGTACGGGAGGCCTGGCCGTCCCCCACGACCGGCACGTCCCGGCTGACGGGCGTCCTGACCGGGAGCCACCGGCTGCGCCTGACGGTGGAGTCGGAGCGGCTGGTGGCGTTCGGCGACGGCATGGAGAGTGACGCGCTGGACCTGACGTGGGGCCAGACGGTCACGGTGGGCCTGGCCGGAGTGGCGCTGCGTCTGCTGGCCTGAAGTGCCCTTTTCGGAAGACGTATTCCGCCACGCGGAGGTCTCCCGGTCGGAAACGGTCAAACGGCGCACAGGGGCGCGCAATTGACGGAAGCAAAGTTCCGGTCGAGCTTTCTTTACGAAAGCCCAGGTGCCATGCTGGTGCGCCGGGACGCAGGGCCACCGAGCGCCAACCCTCGGTGATGGACGGCGTCCTGAGTGGACCCCCCTGACCTGCGACGAGGAATGACGATGTCTCCAGTGCGGCCGTTATCCCGGTCCTCCGCCCACGGCGGGCCCGGGGGCCGGTGCCGGTGAACGCCATGGGGACGGGCGACAGGTCCGGGCGGGGGATGCGGTTGTCCTCCGGGCCGGCCGGGGACGACCACGAATTACGCGCGGTGCTCCAGGACGTGGCCTCGGGCTACTGGATGTCCATGCAGGATCTGCTCTTACGCACCGAGGCGGGCGTCCTGCGCGCCGAGGGCGGCCCCGACTGGTCGCGGTGGACCTTCCGTACGCAGGTGCTGGGCGCCGCGTCGGCGGGGACCACGGTCGTACAGACGTGGCAGCGGGAGGTCCCGGACAGCCGGCCGGCCGCGGTGATGCGGGCCCGGGTCGCGGTGGAGCGGGCGCTGCGGGCGAACCGTATCGGCGACGTCCAGCACCTCCAGAGCCTGTGGTGGACCGCGAGCGCGGCCTGCCCGGCCGCCGCGGAGCTGGCGCCGCACGATCCGGTGCCGTACCTCTGCCGGCTGGCCCTCGCCGAGCTGGACCCGGACCAGGTGGATCCGGAGCACCGGCGCCACGCCCCCGACCCGCAGCTGTTCCCCGGCCCCTGGGGGCTGCTGGCGGAGGTCGACCGGCGGGACCCGGGCAACCGTGAGGCGTACCACCGGATGGCACGCTACTTCCTGGTCCGCAAGGGCGGTTCGGTCGCCCATCAGGACTTCTTCGCCCGGTGGGTGGCGGACTGCGCGCCCGGGGGCTCGGCCCTGCTGGCCCTTCCGCTCTATGTCGCCGTGGAGCGGTGGCGGGCGACCCACACCGGCCGCGAGTCGCTGGACGCCAGCCTCTACTGGGTGACCGACCGGGCGCTGGCGCGGGCCCGGGTCGCGTACCGGGACTGGTTCGCGGTCACCACCTCGCGCCGTCTGACGCAGGACATGAACTACCTCGCGCACGCGCTGTGGTCGAGCCAGCAGTACGGCCCCGCCGCCGAGGTGTTCCGCGCGCTGGGCCCGCACGCCTCCCCCCGCCCCTGGCTGTACCTCGTCGCCGACGGGGCCCGGTGGGAGCGCCTGTTCCTCGACGCGCACGACGCGGCCCTGGCGAACGGCTCCCCCTGAGCCGTCGTTCCTGGTGATCCTTTCCCCCGATGAGTGTGTCCCATGAGGAGGACCTCAGTGTTTGGTGCGACCCGACCACAACCTGCCACAGGACCCGAGCAGGTGTCCGACGACAACCGGCAGCTGGCCGATCTCGGCTACGAACCCGTGCTGGCCCGGCGGATGGGCGGTTTCGGCAACTTCGCCGTGAGTTTCAGTGTCATCTCGGTGCTGGGCGGCTGCATGGCGCTGTACGGGCCCGGCCTGATCGCGGGCGGTCCCGCGGTCATGCTGTGGGGCTGGGCGGTGGTGGGCTTCTTCGTGCTCTTCGTCGGGATGGCGCTGGCCGAGGTGACGAGCGCGTACCCCACCTCGGGCGCGATGTTCTACATGGCCGACCAACTCGGCGGCCGGCGCTGGGGGTTCTACACGGGCTGGCTGAACCTGTTAGGTCTGATCGGCGGCATCGCCGTGATCGACTACGGCGCCGCCCTGTTCACCGGGGCCGTCCTGGACCTCCAGTGGGGCATCGCCGTCACACCGGAGGAGACGATGGTCATCTTCGTCGCCATCCTCCTGTTCCACGCCGCCCTGAACCTGGCCGGCGTCCGGCTGGTCAGTGTGCTGAACTCGATCAGTGTGTGGTGGCACCTCGCCGGTGTGGCCGTCATCCTCGGTGTGCTGTGGATCGCCCCGGACAGCCACCAGCCCGCGTCGTTCGTCCTCGGTGAGTTCAGCAACGGCACCGGCTGGGCCAATCCGCTGTACGTCACCGGCATCGGCCTCGCGATCGCCCAGGGCACCCTGGTGGGCTACGACGCCTCGGCCCACATGTCGGAGGAGACGAGCCGCGCGGCGGTGTCGGCCCCGCGCGGCATCGTGCGCTCGATCTGGGTGTCGTGGGCGGTGGGCTTCGTCCTGCTGGCCTCCATGGCGTCCGCGATCCAGGACTACGCGACCACCGCCGCCTCCCCCGTACCCCCGGCGCAGATCTTCGTGGACGCGGTGGGCACCGACGGGGCGACCCTGCTGCTCGCCGTGGTCATCGTGGTGCTGCTGTGCGGCGGCAACGCCGAGGTCGCGGCCGGCAGCCGGATGGTGTTCGCGTTCTCCCGCGACGGGGCGCTGCCCGGCTCCGGCCTGTGGCGGCGGCTGAGCCGCAGCCAGACCCCGCACCTGGCCGTGTGGCTGGTGGTCGCCGCCGCGTGCCTGATCACCCTGCCGAGCCTGTACTCGCCCACGGCGTTCACCGCCGTCTCCGCGATCAACATCATCGGGATGACGCCCGCGTACGCGATCCCGATCTTCCTGCGCCTCCGCCACGGGAACCGCTTCCGCAAGGGCCCCTGGCACCTGGGCCGCTGGAGCAAGCCGGTGGGGTGGATCGCGGTGGTCTGGGTCGGCTTCGTGACCGTGCTCTTCTGCCTGCCGCAGCGCAACCCCGTCACCGTCGAGACGTTCAACTACGCGCCGGTGGCGCTGGTCGCCGTCCTGCTGCTGGCCGAGCTGCGCTGGCCGTTCGCGCGCCGCGCCTACAACCCGCCGACGCCCACCCCGGCCGCCCAGGACCGCGCCCACGTCGAGGAGTTCATCTGATGACCGCGGACTTGGACCGGACGGCCCGGGCCACCGGGCGCCTCACCCTCGACCAGTTGCGCACCGAGGTGGCCGAAGGCCGCGTCAGGACCGTGGAGTTGGCGCTCGCCGACGTCCAGGGCCGACAGCAGGGCAAGCGGTACCACGCCCGGTACTTCCTGGACCGGGTGGCCGGCGACGGGGCGGACGTGTGCGCGTACGTGCTGGCCACGGACGTCGACATGCTGCCGCCGTCCGACTTCGAGCTGGTCTCCTGGGACAGCGGCATCGGCGACTTCCAGGTGCGGCCCGACCTGACGACGATCCGGACGGCGCCCTGGGATCCGGCGACGGTGGTCGTCCAGGCGGACGCCTACCTCGACGACCGGCCCGTGGAGGTGTCGCCGCGCCGGATCCTGCGGCGGCAGCTCGACCTGCTCGCCGAGCGGGGCCTGCGGGTCAAGGTCGGCATCGAGACGGAGTTCGCCCTCTACCGGGGCACCCACCAGCGCCTGGAGGACACGCTCCACCGCGCGCTGCGTCCCGTGTCGGCGAAGAACCGCGACTTCGCCCTGGAGGTCGACCCGCGGACGAGCCGCTACCTGCGGCTCCTCCAGGAACACCTGGAACACGCGGGCCGGCCCATCGAGGCCGCCAAGTCCGAGGCCGCCCCGGGGCAGGTGGAGATCACCTTCCCGTACGGCGACGCGGTGGAGGCGTGCGACGGGCACGTCCTGTTCAAGCGCGTCGCCCGGCACACCGGCGACCGTACGGGGCTGGCCCCGACGTTCATGCCCACCCCGCAGGCCGGCACGGCCAGCGGACTGCACCTGCACCTGTCCCTGTGGCAGGACGGCCAGCCGGTGTTCGCCGCCCCCTCGGGGGGGCTGTCGGCCACGGGCTCCCAGGCCGTCGCCGGGCTGCTCGCGGTCCTGCCGGACCTCACCCCGCTGTGGGCGCCGAACACCAATTCGTACCGCCGCTACCAGCCGGACACCGGCGCCCCCACCAGCTTCACCTGGGGCTACGACAACCGGACCTGTGCGGTACGGGTGGTGGGGCGGGCCACCCCGCACCTGGAGGTACGGCTCCCGGGGGCGGACGCGAACCCCTACCTCGCCCTGACGGCCGCCCTGGCCGCGGTCGAGCACGGCATCGAGCACGCCCTCACCCCGCCGGAGCCGGTCACGGGCAACGCGTACGCGGATCACACCGCCCCGCCGGTCCACACCACACTGAGCGCCGCTCTCGACGCGTTCCGGGCCGGGCCGCTCCCGGACAAGATCTTCGCGCCCGGGGTGGCGAAACACTACGCCCAGGTCGCCCAGCTCGAACTCGACGCCCTGCCCGAGGAGTTGGGAGAGGAGATCACGGACACCGAGATCGCCCGCTGGTTCGCCCGGGCCTGATCCCTCCCGGCAGCGTGTGCGGTCGGCGCCCGGCGGCGCGACAATGGTGGAGGCGCGGGGAGAGAGGTTCTGCCCCGCGCCGCACCGGCAACTGTCCGTCGGAGGAGGCGTGTTGTGCCGCGATCCAGTGACAGCGAGACCGTGAGGAAGCTCCTCGGCACCCACGGTCGTACCTACGCGCAGGAGGCCGGTATCCGCCTGCGCGACACACCGCAGCCGCTCTACCGCACCCTGGTCCTGGCCCTGCTGCTGAGCGCGCGGATCCGCGCCGAGACCGCGGTCGCGGCCTGCCGGGCCCTCGGCGACGCGGGGCTGCGCACCCCGCGGCGCATGGCCGACGCCACCTGGCAGGAGCGGGTGGACGCGCTGGGGCGCGGTGGCTACCGCCGGTACGACGAGCGCACGGCCACCCAGCTCGGTGACGGCGCCCGCCTGCTCCTCCACGAGTACGGCGGTGACCTGCGACGACTGCGCGAGGCGGCGGGCCGCGACGTCGGCGCCCTGGCCGCCGGCATCCAGAAGACCCCGGGCATCGGCCCGGTCGGGGCGGACATCTTCCTGCGCGAGGTGCAGGGGATCTGGCCGCACGTCGCGCCGTACCTGGACGACAAGGCGCTCCAGGGCGCCCGCCGTCTGGGCCTGCCGGACGACCCGGCGGCGCTGATACGGCTGGCGGGCGGCACCGACCCCGCGGTCTTCGCGTCGGCGCTGGTGAGGGAGGCGCTGGACCGGACGGGGTCGCTCGACCCGGAGGACGACGCCTGAGAACACACGCCGACCCGGGAACACACGCTGCGGATGCGGGATCGCCGGGCAGCGGGGATGGTGGGGGTGAGTACGTTCCGAGTGAGGAGCAAGCAATGTCGATGATGGACAAGCTGAAGAACCTCATGAAGGGCCATGACGACGCGAGCCGCCAGGGCGTGGAAAGGGGGGGCGACGCGTTCGACGCCAAGACCGACAACAAGTACAGCGGCCAGACGGACAGTGCCCAGAAGCGGATGAACGAGCAGATGGGGACGCAGGAGCCGCCGTCGGACGACCGCCCTCCGCAGCCCTGACCCCGCCCCGCGAGACGTGCGCCGGCCACCGGACCCGATCGGGTCCGGTGGCGTGGTGTGCCCTCAGCGGGAGTACGCCCTGTTGTGCCGTGTGCAGGGGTCCGTCACGATCCCCGTGCGCCCCTCCTCCGGCAGCCCCGCGACGGCCTGGAGGGCCGCGCTGACCAGTGTGGCGAGGAGATCGATGTCCGCGCCGGTGTCGAGCCGGACCGTGACCCAGCCGGAGCCGGCCCGCAGCCGCAGCGCGGTGGACCGCTTGAGCGCGGGCCGCAACTTGGCGATCATGGAGTTGGTGAGGTGCACGTCGGCCTCATTCTCGCCGTGGAAGTGCACGATCTCCTGGGACTCGGTGCGCACGCACAGGTCTGTGCCGCAGTAGGCCCGGCCCCGGCTGAGACCCGGCCAGGTCATCAGACGTTCGCCGGCATGTCTGGCAGCGTTCATGCGTCCAGCGTGCCGTACGGGGGGCGCCCACAACAGGGGAAATGGCGAACAAAATACGGTCGGTTTTTGTTCGCCGCCTGTTCAGAAGGCCGGGCGTCGACCCGTTCACCACGTCGTGATCTGCTCGGCAGGGCGACGGCAGGCATTCCAGGACGGGAACAGGACGGGAAAGGGCCACCATGGCTGCGAACTCGGTCGACGAACTGATGGATCTCCTCCACGCGAGCCGGGGCGCCTGGGACACCCCGGACCGCACCGGCGACCCCGTCGACCTCCATGACCACGCCCTGCAGACGGCCGCGCTGCTGCGCCGGCGCCGCCCCGCCGACAAGGAGCTCCAGATCGCCGGGCTCGTCCACGACCTGGGTCATCTGCTGCTGCCCGGCGACGACGCGCGCCACGCGGACCTCGCGGCGGACGCGGTACGCCCGCTCCTGGGCCTCCGGGTCGCCCGTCTCGTCCAGCTGCACGTCCCCGCCAAGCGCTACCTGGCGTTCGTCGAGCCCGGACGTCCGCTGTCCGGGCAGAGCGCGGCCACCCTGCGGCTCCAGGGCGGCCCGATGACCCCGGCGGAGGCGGCCGCGTTCGCCCGGGACCCCCTGGCGGAGGACGCCGTGACCCTGCGTCAGGCCGACGACGAGGGAAAGGCCGTCGGCCTGGACGCGGGGGTGATGGAGGACTGGCGGCCGGTGCTGGAGTCCGTGGCCGCCCGTCACCTCACGGAGACCCCCTACCACCTCACAGCGTCGCGCTCGCCCCGTCCTTCGGCGTCGGCCGGTCGTCCCGGCGGGCCGCGGACGCCCTGGGAGGCGTGACGGTCCAGTCCGGATGACCGGGCATGCGGGGCGTGGTCGTGCCGTACAGCCACTCCGTGAGGAATCCGGTCAGGTCCTGGCCCGCGACCTCGGTGGCGACCGCGATGTAGTCCTTCGTGGAGGCGCTGGAGTTGCGGTACCGGTCGAGGAAGGTGTGCTCGATACGGGAGAAGACGTCCTCGCCGACCAGCGTCCACAGCGCGTACAGGACCAGGACCCCGCCGGTGTAGCGCTGGCTGTCGAAGAGGTTGGCGGCCGTCGGGGAGGCGACCGGGCCGGAGTCCTGCCGCCACTGGTCGCCCCGGGAGTAGACGTCCTTCATCCGGGCTTCCATGGTGGTCAGTCCGATCGAGTCGGGCCAGCCGCGCTCGTACCGGTAGAGCAGACCGTAGTAGTCCGCGTGGCCCTCGTTGAGCCACAGGTCGGCCCAGGTCGCCGGGGAGACCAGGTTGCCGAACCAGCTGTGGACCAGCTCGTGCATCATGTGCGAGCCGATCGCGCTCTCCTGCTGGAGCAGGTAGTTCGGCTTGTAGATCGTGAGGGTCTGGGTCTCCAGGCCGGTGAAGTCGAAGGCGTCGGGCGCGTCCGTGTTGGCCGGCAGGATGCCGTACGCCTCGAACGGGAAGCGCCCCAGCCGCCGCTCCAGCCAGGCGAGTTGACCGGGCGTCAGGGCGAGAGCCGGTTCGAGGGCCTCGGCCCGCGCGGTCGGTACGACATCGCGCAGCCGCATCCCGCTCGGTCCCGGACGCTCCACGATCCGGTAGTCGCCGACGGTGACCTGGACGACCTCGGTGGCGATCGGGTCGCGCGAGTGGTAGACGGCGGTGGTGGTGCCGTCGGCGTTCGTCCGGGTGGAGACGAGCGACCCGCTCGCGACGGCGGTCAGGCCGGCCGGGGCGGTGACCCGGAAGGTGAAGTGCGCCTTGTCCGTGGGGTGGTCGTTGCAGGGGAAGACGGTCCGCGCCAGGTCCGGCTGCCCGGCGACGGCGAAGCCGTCGGGGGTGGGCACCCAGCCGTTGTACGGCGGCGCGATCTTGCGCGGGTCGGCGGTGTAGTCGACCCGTACGACCAGCTCCCCGTGCTCCCGCACGGGGGACGGCGGGGTCACGACGAGCTTCTCGGCCTGCTGCTCGAAGGCCGCCCGCCGGCCGCCCACCCGCACCTCGTGGACCACGGGGCCGAGCAGGTCGAGGGAGAAGCGGGAGAGGTCCTGGGTGGCGCGGGCGACGATCGTCACGCGCGCCTCGACCAGCCGGGTGTCGGCGAGGTAGGTGAAGTCCAGCAGGTAGGCGGAGACGCGGTACCCGGTGTTCCCCAGCACCGGGTAGACGGGGTCGCCGAGGCTGTCCCCGCCGGGGGTGCCCCCGCCGTGGGAGCCGTGGCCACGCGTGAGCGGGGCCGCCTGGGCGGTGGGAGAGGAGAGGGTGAGTGCGGCGGTGCCGAGGAGTGCGGCCGCCGGGGCCGTCACCCGGGTGCGATAGCGCATGAGTCTCTTTCCGGTTCGTTCCGTCGAGATAGGAACGCGCAGGACGGAGCCGAGCGGCAGCCCGCCCGGTCCCACGTCATGACGCTCCCCCGTAACCACGGGCGCGCGGTGCCGGGCGGTCGGTCCCGGCCCGGTCAGCGGCCCGACCAGCATGATCTTCCGGCCGGAGAGAGACCGTCAACCGTCCCCGCGCCGCCGATAATGGCGGGCATCTCACAGGGTCCGCGTGGAACCCGCGGGGGGTGTGCGGCCGTCTGAATCCGATGGGCCGTCAGGTCGGAGCCCCGTGGGTCGTCAAGTGGGTCCGGCGGCGCCGGGACGGCGTCCGCCCCGGTCACGCCCGCCCTCTCAGATCCGGTGCCCGTGCTCCCGCCCGTACGCGTCCCGCTCGGGCGGCGGCCAGGTGGGGGCGCCCGCGGCGAGCGCGTCGTCTATCTCCCTGACCGTGTCGTGGTTGTAGACCTCCGCCACCTGACGTACCAACAGCAGTGCCTCCGTCACGGCCGGTTCGAGCGGACGGTCCGTGCGGCTGATCCCGGCGGGCAGGTTGCCGAGGTTACGGGCGCTGCGGAGCTTCCAGCCCGCCTTCGCGTCGAGGCCGGCGGTGGCGAAGCCGAGGGCGGAGGCCATCGTGACGGCCGCCTCCGAGGCTCCCGCGGTGAGGAGGGCGAGCCCCGCCTCGTGTTCGACGGCCGTCCCGGGGGCGGTGAGCGTACGGCAGGAGGTCTCGGCCTCCTTGAACAGATGGCGCGCCTGTTCGAGCAGGAGCACCGCCCAGGCGAGTTGGGCGACGTCGGCGTACGGGGGCGGCGTGCCTGGCATCTCCATCACGGGCTCCCTGAGGTCGGCTGACTCCCGAGCGTAGGGAGCCGGGGGCCCCGGTGGGAGTGATTTCGCTCAGAGCAGCTCGAACAGGGCGGATCGGCACCCCTCGGGAGGCGCGTTGGCCGGATCCGGTCGTGGAACGCCTCGTGCGGACCGGGTGCGGACCGCGCCCGGACGCGCCCCGCGCGGCAACCGTCCGGAGGCGCCCGGCGGCCCGATCCGTGGCACTCAGGTGAATCCTTTGGTACTCCCGGGGTATTCATTCCGTCCGGATTGAGCTGATACGACGTCAGTGGACACTCTTGTGTCACGGTCCGGCCGGGTGAAATTGGGTGCCTGTGTCTGTGGACCTGACACCTTCTCCGCGGCTATGCCGCAATGAGAAGGGAACCCCCATGCCCGAACTCGCCCGCCGCCGCCTGCTGATGGCCGGCGCCGCCACCGCCGGCGCCGTCGCCACAGGACAGTTGCTGACCGCCCCCGCCGCCCGCGCGAGCGGACTCTCCCGCCCCGCCTACGCCCCCCTGCCGGACGGCCTGTTCACCCTCGGTGTCGCCTCCGGAGACCCGCTGACGACCTCCGTCGTCCTGTGGACCCGGCTCGCCCCGGACCCGCTCCACGGCGGGGGCATGCCGAACAGAACGGTGCCGGTCCGCTGGCAGGTGGCCCTGGACGAGCGGTTCCGTACCGTCGTCCGGCAGGGCACCGCCACCGCCTCGCCGTCGCTGGGGCACAGCGTGCACGTGGACGTGCCGGGCCTGAGCGCCGGCCGGGACTACTGGTACCGCTTCCGCGCCGGCTCGCAGCTCTCCCCCGTGGGGCACACCCGCACGGCCGCCGCGAACCCCTCCCGGCTGCGCGTCGCCCTGGCCTCCTGCCAGAACTGGCAGAACGGCTACTTCACGCCGTACGCGGACATGCGGCGGCAGGATCCGGACGTCGTGGTCTTCGTCGGCGACTACATCTACGAGAGCGCCCCCGCCGCCTCGGCCGTACGCCGCCACGAGGGCACCGGGGAGCCGGTGGACCTGGTGGGCTACCGCAACCGCTACGCGCAGTACAAGACGGACCCCGACCTGCGGGCCATGCACGCGGCCGCCCCGTGGATCGTGACCTTCGACGACCACGAGGTCGACAACGACTTCGCCGGGGAGGTCCCGCAGGACCCGGGCAAGCAGCCGCACGACGCCTTCGTGGCCCGGCTGACCGCCGCCTACCAGGCGTTCTACGAGCACATGCCGGTCAGGGCGTCGGCCGTGCCGAACGGCCCGCACATCCAGATGTACCGGCGCTTCGACTTCGGACAGCTGGTACGGCTCAACGTGCTGGACACCCGGCAGTTCCGCAGCGACCAGGCGGTCACGCACGCGGGCGCCCTGGACCCCTCGCTGACCATGCTGGGCGCGGCGCAGAAGCGGTGGCTGCGGTCGGGTCTCACCACCTCGCGGGCCCGCTGGAACGTGCTCGCCTCGCAGATCATGATGGCGGAGACCGACATCCTCGCGGGTCCCGGCAAGGAGTGGTACTACGACGCCTGGGACGGCTACCAGGTGGAGCGCAACGACCTGCTGGCCCGCTTCCGGAGCGTGCAGAACCCGGTGGTGCTCAGCGGCGACCGCCATCTGACGATGATCAGCGACCTCAAGCGGGACTACGCGGATCCGAGGTCGGCCGTCGTCGGGGCGGAGTTCGTGGGGACGTCCATCAGCTCCAACGGCGACCAGAGCGTGGCCGCGTTCGACGCGCAGTGGGATCCGCTGCGCGCCGACAACCCGCACTGGAAGTTCATCGACTGCCACCGCGGCTACCACCTCTTCGACATCGGGACGAAGGGCATCGACGCGCAGGTACGGACGGTCGGCACGGTCCTGCGGCCGCAGTCGCCGTCGGTGGCGCTGGCCCGGCTGCGGGTGGAGTCGGGGCGGCCGGGGGTGACGAAGGCCTGACGCACGGGCGACGGCGGCGGGACGGCCGGAGCGGGTCCGCAGGAGGACCGGCCCCGGCCCCTCCGGTGCGGCCTTGTGATCCGTTGTCCTGTCCATGACCATGGAGCGCTACGCCTCTCGCGTACCGGCAGAAACACCCGCATCCGTGGAAGGGACCGTCATGCCCCAGCACCCCACAGGGACGCCCCGCAGGACCGTACTGTCGTCCGCCGCCGCCGTCGCGGCCGGAGCCGCCGTCGTCGCCTCCGCCCCGTCGGCGAGCGCGACCGGATCCGGTGGCCGGGAGGCGGGCGGCAGACCCGCCGCGACCGTCCAGCACCCCGACCGGGAGCTGCGGGAGCTGCTCAAGGAGATCGACCGCGACCGGATCGAGGCGACCGTGCGGCGCCTCGCCGCCTTCGGGACCCGTCACACCCTGTCCACGCAGGACGACCCCGAGCGGGGCATCGGCGCCGCCCGCGACTGGCTCTTCGCCGAGCTGAAGCGGTACGCGGCGGCCTCGGGCGGCCGGATGACCGTGGAGCTCCAGTCGTACGTCCAGGAACCCGCCTCCCGGATCCCGGTGGCCACCCGCATCACCAACGTGGTCGCGACGCTCCGCGGCGCCGTCGACCCCGGGCGGGTCCATGTCGTCTCCGGGCACTACGACTCGCGCGCCACCGACGTCATGGACGCGACGAGTGACGCGCCGGGCGCCGACGACGACGCCTCCGGGGTCGCGGTGGTCCTGGAGCTGGCGCGGGTGATGGCGAGGCGCCGTCCCGCCGCGACGATCGTCTTCGCGGCCGTCGCGGGCGAGGAGCAGGGCCTGTACGGATCGGCGTACCTGGCGGAGAGCTTCAAGGCCGCCGGTACGAACGTCCAGGCCATGTTCACCAACGACATCGTCGGCAGCTCCCGGGCGGACGACGGCACCCGCGAGCCGTACAGCGTGCGGCTCTTCGCGGAGGGCGTGCCCACGTCCGAGACCCCGCAGCAGGCCGACACCCGGCGCTCGGTCGGCGGCGAGAACGACTCGCCGAGCCGCCAGCTCGCCCGGTTCGTCCGCGACGTCGCGGACAACGACGCGACGGGCATGAACGTCCGGGTGGTCTACCGCCGCGACCGCTATCTGCGGGGCGGCGACCACATCCCGTTCCTGGAGCGCGGGTACGCGGCGGCGCGCTTCACCGAGCCGGCGGAGGACTTCGCGCACCAGCACCAGGACGTGCGGGTCGAGGACGGCAAACAGTACGGTGACCTGCCCGAATTCTGCGACTTCAGCTACATCGCGCGCGTCGCCCGGGTCAACGGCGCGGTGCTGTGGACCCTCGCCCAGGCCCCCGCGGCCCCGCGCGGGGTGAAGATCGTCACCAGCGTGCTCACCAACGCCACCCAGCTGGTCTGGGACGCGGGCACGGAGCCCGACCTGGCGGGGTACGAGGTGGTGTGGCGCGAGACGACCGCGCCGGAGTGGACCTCCGTGATCACGGTCGGTACGGCGACGAGTCACACCGTCGACCTGTCGAAGGACAACGTCTTCTTCGGCGTCCGGGCGGTGAACCGGGCCGGCCGGCGGGGGCCGGTGAGCTTCCCCGTACCACAGCGCTGATACCGGCCACGGACTCTGCCCGGGCGGACGCGGAAGGGTGACGTCCGTTCGGGGCCGGGTAGAGTTCGTGACCGCTGGTCAGCGGGCCGGTGGTGCCGCCGGACCGACCCGGGTCCGGGATCCGGCTCCACCGCGGTGGCCGGCGGGGCCCAGGCAGGGAGGAGTCGCCGATGCTGTTCCGTCAGCTGGAGTATTTCGTGGCGGTGGCCAGGGAGAAGCACTTCGCCCGGGCGGCGGAATCCTGCTACGTCTCGCAACCCGCCCTCTCCGCGGCGATCGCCAAGCTGGAACGGGAACTGAACGTCACCCTCATCAACCGGGGCCACAACTACGAGGGCCTCACCCCGGAGGGCGAGCGGCTCGTCGTCTGGGCCAAGCGGATCCTCGCCGAACAGGACGCC
The DNA here is from genome assembly GCF_044740805.1 of Streptomyces sp. NPDC088261. Lineage (NCBI taxonomy): Bacteria > Bacillati > Actinomycetota > Actinomycetes > Kitasatosporales > Streptomycetaceae > Streptomyces > Streptomyces sp. NPDC088261. The sequence continues at coordinate 275,838 of NZ_JBIURL010000002.1, read as the reverse complement.
TTCAAGGCCGAGGTGGCGGCCGTCCAGTCGGGCATCACCGGGACGCTGCGGCTGGGGACGGAACCGACGGCGTCGACGACCCTGGCGCTCCCCGTGGCGGCGTTCTGCGGGGCGCACCCGCTGGCGAAGGTGCAGGTCCAGTCCCGGCAGTCGGCCAAGGAGCTGCACCGCCAGCTCCGCGAGTTCGAGCTGGACGCGGCGATCGCGCACTTCGCGCCGGACGACCGCGAGAGCCTCCAGGTGGTGCCGCTGTACCAGGAGCGGTACGTGCTGCTCGCGTCCGGCGACCAGTTGATGCCCCAGAGCGACACCATGGCGTGGGCGGACGCGGCGCAGCTGCCGCTCGCCCTGCTGACGCCCGACATGCGGATCCGCCAGTTGATCGACCGGGTCTTCGCGGAGAACGGGGTCGTGGTGACCCCGCAGGTGGAGACGGACTCGGTCGCGTCGCTCTACGCGCACGTGGGCGTCGGCGAGTGGGCGAGCATCGTGCCCCACACGTGGCTGCGTGCCATGCCGGTGATCGGCAGGCCGCGGGCCGTGCGGCTGGTGGCGCCGGACGCGCGGGCGCAGATCTCGGTGGCGATCCACGCGGCGACGCCGGGCTCGATCGCGGCGCGGGCGTTCGTGAACGCGGCAACGGAGTTGTCGCTGGACGAGTTCTTCGACCAGTCGATGCCGGGCGAGCACCGCATGCGCTGAGCCTCGGGCCGGCTGGGGCCCGGGCCGACTGGGCCTCGCGGCCGTGCCCGTACCGCCTTCGGCGCTCGTACGGGCTTGTCCAGTGCCCTCCAGTGCCCGTACCGGGTTACTAGTGCCCGTACAGGCCGTCAGTGCCCGTACAGGCTCTCCACCGCCGGCCGGTCCAGGCCGCCCTTGGCCGTGTGCGGCAGCGAGCCGACGACGTCGAGCCGGTCGGGCACCTCGGCGGCGGGCAGCCGGTTGCGGCAGTACTGGAGGATCTCGGGCCCGGTGGACTCGCCGTCGCTCACGACCACGACGGCGCCCATCCGCGGCCCGTTCCCCTCGTCGGGCAGGGCGAAGACGGCCGCCTCGGTGACGCCGGGGCACCCCGCGAGGATGTCCTCGACGTGCTCGGGCGAGATGACCGTACCGCCGCGGCTGATCAGGTTCTTGATGTGCCCGGTGAGGAACAGGTACCCGTCCTCGTCCAGTGACCCCAGGTCACCGGTGCGGAACCAGCCGTCGCGGAAGCCGCGCGCCGTCTCCGCCGGGTCGCCCAGGTAGCCGCGCGCGACGGTCGGTCCGTGCACCCACACCTCGCCCTGGGTGCCGACGGGGCAGGGCCGCCCGTTCCGGTCGAAGACCCGCAGGTCCACGCCGGTCGACCGGCCGACGGAGCCGTGCTTGAGGAACCCCTGCTGCGGCAGCGGTTCGCTGGTCGCCTGGTGCGTGGACTCGGTCATGCCGTACGCGGAGAGGAGCGGCGCGCCGAGGGTGCGCTCCAGCGCCCGCTGGGTGGCGGTGTTGAGCGGCGCGCTGCAACTGCGGACGAACTTGAGCGGCGCGAGGCTCGGGCCCGGGTACTCCGTCGCCGACCGCTCCAGAAGGATCTCGTGGACGGTGGGCGCCGCGGTGAACCAGGACGCGGACACGGCCCGTACGTCGTCCCAGAAGGTCGGCGCCGAGAAGCCGCCGCGCTCGGGCAGCAGGACACACCCGCCGCTGGCCAGGGTGGCCAGGAGCCCCGCGAAGAGACCGTGTCCGTGGAAGAACGGCATCACCGCGACGGTCGCGTCCCCCGGGCCCAGCTCGTAGGTGGCGCAGATGTCCCGCACGGACGCGGCCACGTTGGCGTGGGTCAGCGGGACCATCTTGGCCTGGTCGGTCGTGCCCGCGGTGAACAGGACGAGGGTGTCGTGGTCCGTCAGCTCCGCGGCCGCGCCCCGCACCCGCCGTACCAGCGGCGCACCGGTGTCGAGGCGCGCGGACGCCGTCCCGGCGGGGGGCACGTCCACGCGCAGGGTCCACGCCGGTACGCCGGGCGCCGCGACGGGTACGGAGCCGGCGGCGGGGCCCGCCAGGACGGCCTGCGCGCCCAGCGCGCGGAGCCGCGCGGACAGGTCGGCGACGGGCAGGGCCGGGTCGACCGGAGCGGCCACCAGCCCGGCCCGCGCGGCGCCGAGCAGCGCGACGACGAACTCGGCGGTGTTGGCGCAGACGAGGGCGACCGCGTCCCCCCGGCGCAGCCCGGTGGCGCCCAGGCCCGCGGCGACGTCACCGGCGAGGGACGCGAGGGCGCCGTACGACAGGGGCACCCGGTCCGGGCCGGCGACGAGCGCCCGGGCCCGGGGTCGGTCGCGTACCTGCCGGTCGAGGAGATCTGTGAGTCCTGTGATCGTTGGGGGCCGATACCGGTTCTCGTCGCGCACGGATGCTGCGGTCGGAACCGCCATGACCACCTCCTCCTCGCACCAGGCCTGTTTGAAGACGTCAGGTAGCGAGCCTGCGCGGGCGCGGGGTGCCCGTCCAATACGCGATGGCGAACAGCCGATAGCGCAGGTCTATCAACCCAGGCGGAGGGCGGGCCGGCCCGCCTGTACGGGGCATCGATAAATGCTGTTTATCGGCTGGTCGCCGATAGGTGTTGGACGGGACGTCCCCGGCTGCCGAAGGTGTGATGAGAAGCCGAACAGGCATGCCTGCCCAAGGAGGACCCCGGACCATGACCGCCCCTTCCGCACCGGAGACAGCGGCGACCGCCGACGCTCGGGACGAGCTCACCGACGGGTACCACTTGGTCGTCGACGCGCTCAAGCTGAACGACATCGACACGATCTACGGGGTCGTCGGCATCCCGATCACCGACCTGGCCCGGCTCGCGCAGGCGCGCGGCATCCGCTACATCGGCTTCCGCCACGAGAGCAACGCCGGACACGCGGCGGCCGCGGCCGGTTACCTCACGAAGAAGCCCGGTGTGGCCCTCACGGTGTCCGCGCCGGGCTTCCTCAACGGGCTCGTCGCGCTGGCCAACGCGACCACCAACTGTTTCCCGATGGTGCAGATATCGGGTTCCAGCGAGCGCCACCTCGTCGACCTCAAGCAGGGCGACTACGAGGAGATGGACCAGCTCGCCGCCGCGCAGCCGTTCGTCAAGGCCGCGTACCGCGTGAGCCGCGTGGAGGACATCGGGCGCGGTATCGCCCGCGCCCTGCGCACCGCGATCTCCGGGCGCCCCGGCGGTGTTTACCTCGACATCCCCGCCGCGGTGCTCGGGTCCATCATGGACAAGGAAGCCGGCGACAAGACGCTGAGCCGTCTCGTCGACCCCGCGCCGCGCCAGCTGCCCGCGCCCGAGGCGGTGGACCGCGCGATCGAGCTGCTGGCGAACGCGGAGCGGCCGCTGGTGGTCCTCGGCAAGGGCGCCGCGTACGCGCAGGCGGACGACAAGATCCGCTCCTTCATCGAGTCGACGGGCATCCCGTACGTACCGATGTCGATGGCGAAGGGCCTGCTGCCCGACAACCACGCGCAGTCCGCCGCCACCGCCCGTTCGCTGGCGCTGAAGAAGGCCGACGTCGTGGTGCTCGTCGGCGCGCGCCTCAACTGGCTGCTGAACCACGGCGAGGCGCCGCAGTGGAACCCGGACGCGAAGTTCATCCAGGTGGACATCGAGCCCAAGGAGCTGGACAGCAACCAGCCCATCGCCGCCCCGCTGGTCGGTGACATCGAGTCGGTGCTCGACGCGATCGCCGAGCGCACCAAGCCGGGCCAGATCGCGGCCCCCGCCGCCTGGCGCGACGAGCTGGCGGCCCGTTCGGCGACGAACGTGGCAAAGATGGCCGAGCGCCTGAAGGCCGACCCGTCGCCGATGCAGTTCATGGGCGCCCTGAAGGCAGTACGGGACGTCCTGCACGCCAACCCCGAGGCGTACCTCGTCAACGAGGGTGCCAACGCGCTGGACATCGCGCGCAACGTGATCGACATGCACGTACCGCGCCACCGCCTCGACAGCGGTACGTGGGGCGTCATGGGCATCGGCATGGGGTACGCGATCGCCGCGGCCGTGGAGAGCGGCCAGCCGGTCGTGGCCGTGGAGGGCGACAGCGCCTTCGGGTTCAGCGGGATGGAGCTGGAGACGATCTGCCGCTACCAGCTGCCCATCGTCACCGTCATCATGAACAACGGTGGTGTCTACCGCGGTGACGACGTCAACCCGCTGGAGACCGACCCCTCGCCGACGACCCTGATGCTCGGGGCGCGCCACGACAAGATGATCGAGGCGTTCGGCGGCAAGGGCTACCGGGCCACCACGCCCGCCGAGGTCGCCGCCGCGCTCACCGAGGCGATCGCCTCCGGCGGCCCGGCGCTCATCGACTGCGAGATCGACCCCTCGGCCGGCACCGAGAGCGGCCACATCGCGCACCTCAACCCCAAGGGCATCACCGTCGGCAACATCACGCCGGCGAAGAAGTAGCCGGCGAGAACACCACAGCCACCGCACCGCACTGCCCACCGCACCGAGTTCATGACACAGAAGGAAGCAAACATGAGTGAAAAGCCGCTCGCCGGAATCAAGGTGATCGACTTCACCGGAGTCCAGGCCGGGCCCGCGTGTACCCAGATGCTCGCCTGGTTCGGAGCTGACGTCATCAAGGTCGAGCGCCCCCAGGGCGGCGACGTGACCCGCGGTCAGCTGCGCGACATCCCGGAACTCGACGCGCTCTACTTCACCATGCTGAACAGCAACAAGCGTTCGCTGGCGATCAACACCAAGACCGCCGAGGGCAAGGAGGTCATGGAGAAGCTCATCCGCGAGTCGGACATCCTCGTCGAGAACTTCGCCCCGGGCGCCCTGGACCGCATGGGTCTCGGCTGGGACTACATCCACGAGCTCAACCCCCGCCTGATCTTCGGTTCGGTCAAGGGCTTCAACGACGACTCGTCGTGGTCCGACCTGAAGGTGTACGAGAACGTCGCGCAGGCCGCCGGTGGCGCCGCCTCCACGACCGGTTTCTGGGACGGCCCGCCGACCATCAGCGGTTCGGCCCTCGGTGACAGCAACACCGGCATGCACCTGCTGATCGGTCTGCTCACCGCGATCATCCAGCGCGACCAGACCGGTGTCGGCCAGAAGGTCTCGGTGTCCATGCAGGACGCCGTACTGAACCTGACCCGCGTCAAGCTCCGTGACCAGCAGCGTCTGGAGAAGGTCGGTTACCTGGAGGAGTACCCCCAGTACCCGGCGACGGAGTTCGGCGACACGGTGCCGCGCGGCGGCAACGCGGGCGGCGGCGGCCAGCCGGGCTGGATCCTGAAGTGCAAGGGCTGGGAGACCGACCCCAACGCCTACATCTACTTCACGATCCAGGAGCAGAACTGGAAGCGGACCGCCGAGGCCATCGGCCGGCCCGAGTGGGTCGAGGACCCGGAGTACAACACGGCCAAGGCGCGCCAGCCGCACATCTTCGAGATCTTCGAGGAGATCGAGAAGTGGCTGTCCGACAAGACCAAGTACGAGGCCGTCGACATCCTGCGCAAGTGGGAGGTGCCCACCGCTCCCGTGCTCAGCATGAAGGAGCTGGCGGAGGACCCCGACATGCGCAAGAGCGGCACCATCGTCGAGGTCGACCAGAAGCTGCGCGGCAAGTACCTGACCGTGGGCAGCCCGGTCAAGTTCTCCGGCTTCAAGCCCGACATCCAGGGGGCGCCGCTGCTCGGTGAGCACACGGACGAGGTGCTCGCGAGCCTCGGGTACGACGAGGACGCCATCGCCAAGCTGCGCGAGGGCAACGTCGTCGCCTGACGCGAACCGCGTCGTCCGGCTGAACATCACAGCGGCCTGACCGACATCACACCAGAAGGCGGTACCGGATTCGTCCGGTACCGCCTTCGTGCTGTACGGGCCGGCCGGTCGACCGGTCAGCCGATCGTGACGCGGAAGATCCTGTCGGAGCCGGGCCCCTCTCCCCCGTTCGCGTCGGCGTTGGTGGTGGCGAGCCACACCTGGTCGGCGCCCGGGACCTTCAGGACGGTACGCAGCCGTCCGTACGTACCGATGTAGTACGCCGTCGCGGTGCCGACGTTCTCCGTGTCGCCCGTGATCGGGATCCGCCACAGGCGCTCGCCGCGCAGCGACGCCATGTAGAGGACGTTGCGGACGATCGTGATGCCGCTGGGCGACGCCTCGGCGGTGCTCCAGGTCTTCTTCGGGTTGGTCATGCCGGCGACGTTGCAGGTGCCCTCGCAGGTCGGCCACCCGTAGTTGTTGCCGGACTTGACCAGGTTGAGTTCGTCGGTGGTGGACTCGCCGAACTCGGAGGCCCAGAGGCGTCCGTTGCGGTCGAAGGCCATGCCCTGCGGGTTGCGGTGGCCGTAGCTGTAGACGTACGAGCCGAACGGGTTGCCGGGAGCCGCCGCGCCGGTGGTGGTGAGGCGCAGGATCTTGCCGTTGAGGGAGTTCCTGTCCTGCGCGAGGGCGGGCTGCTGGGCGTCGCCGGTGGACGCGTACAGGAAGCCGTCGGGGCCGAACAGCAGCCGTCCGCCGTTGTGGTAGCGGTTCTTCTGGATGCCCCGGAGCAGGACGGTGTAGCCGCTGAGGGTGGTGCCGTTGTACGTCATGCGCGCGACGCGGTTGCCCTCGGAGGCGGTGTGCATGAAGTAGACGTACCGGTTGGCGGCCCAGTTCGGGTCGACGGCGACGCCGAGCAGCCCGCCTTCGCCGCCGGTGGTCACCGTGTTGGGCACGGTGCCGACCTCGGTCCTGGCGCCGGCCGGGGTGACCTTGAAGACCTTGAAGGTGTCCCGCTCGGTGACCAGCGCGGAGGTGCCGTCCGGCAGCCAGTCCGTGCCCCAGGGGACCGACCAGCCGCTGGAGAGCGCGGTGGGGGTGCCGGGGACCCCGCCGTCGGCCTGGCAGGCGGCGGTCGAGAAGGACACGGATCCGCCGGCGGGCGACGTGTTGCCCGCCGCGTCCTTCGCGACGACGGACAGGCTGAAGGGCGCGTTGCAGGCCAGTCCGGTCAGCGTGGTCGAGGGGGCGGGCGGGGTGCCCGTCAGGGTTTTCAGTACGGTGCCGCCGCCGCGGATCTCGTACGCCACCACCCCCAGGTCGTCCGTGGACGCGGTCCACCGGAGGTTCGCGGAGGTGGAGGTGACGCCGCTGACGGCCGGGGTGCCGGGGGCCGTGGGCGGTGTGTCGGCGGAGGCCGCCGGGTCAGCGGTCCGGGCCTCCTGGCGGACGGTCGTGGCGCCCGCCGGGCTCGACAGGACGAGTGGGCCGAGCAGCATCGTGGCCGCGAGGGCGGCGAGCGCCGCGCGGGCGCTCTGTTTCCCGCGGGGTTTCCTTAACCTCATGAGCCGTACCTGCTTTCCTGATGTGGGGGTTCAGGAGTGAACGGTGGGGCTGAGAACCGCTCTCACCGACCGCGTATTCATGTGGGTGAATCGCGTTCAGTCGCATGCGGCATCGAGCATGGCCGCTCGACGGACGGCGGTCAACGGTCCGGGTCCGGCCAACCCCCCTTGTTCGCAGGCCGGTTCAGGCCATGACGGGCGCGCGCTCGTCGAGCAGCCCCTCGGCGCGCAGATCGGACCAGACCCGTTCGGGGATCTCCGCGCCGAACACCGCCAGGTTGCTCCGTACCTCGTCGGCGGAGCGCATCCCGACCACGATGCCCGCCACCACCGGATGCCGCAGCGGGAACGCCATGGCGACCTGGGGGAGTGTCACCCCGTTCGCCTCGCAGACGTCGGCGATCCGGTGGGTGCGGCGCAGCAGCAACGGTGAGGCCGGCGCGTAGTCGAAGCGTGCCCCCTCGACCGGCCGGTTGGTGGCGAGGAGACCGGAGTTGAAGACGGAGGCCGCGAGGACGGACACCCCCCGGTCGGCGCACGCCGGGAACAGGTCGTCCAGCGCCCCGTGCGCCAGCAGGGTGTAGTGACCCGACAGCATCACGGCGTCCACGTCCGCCTCCCGGACCAGCCGCGTCAGCAGGGAGGTGTCGTACATCCCCGCGCCGACGGCGCCGACCACGCCCTGGGCGCGCAGTTCGGCCAGCGCGGGCCAGCCCTCGCGCAGCGCGGCCTCGAAGTGCGGCTCCGCGTCGTGCAGGAACAGCGTGTCGACACGGTCGGTGCCGAGGCGGGCGAGGGAGTCCTCGACGCTGCGCAGGATGCCGTCGCGGGAGAAGTCCCAGACCCGGCGGTGGGTCGCCGGCACCATGAACGACTCGTCCGTGCGCCCCGCCGCGTCCTGGGGCACGAGCACTCTGCCGACCTTGGTCGACAGGGTGAACTCCCCCCGGGGCCGGGGCCGGAGGGCCTCACCGACGAAGCGCTCGGACTGCCCGACGCCGTAGTGCGGAGACGTGTCGAAGTAGCGGATGCCGCCCTCCCAGGCCGCCTCCAGCGCGCCCGCCGCGGTCGCGTCGTCCACCGGTGCGAAGAGTCCGCCCAACGGGCCGCCGCCGAAGCCCAGTTCCGTGACACGTACCGCGCTCCGCCCGAGCTGGTTCACCCTCATGCCGCACCTTTTCCTGTTCCCCGCTCCCGGACCCGCGAGCGCGCCAATCCTGCCATAGCCGGATTTCAGCACACAGAAGGGGCGAACGGCGGTCCGCCACGGTCAGCGCGCCGGACTGCGCCGGGTCACCTTGCCCTGCGCGTCGGCGTCGAGCGAGGCCGCGCCGTGGGGACCGGTCACGGTGATCCGTACCGTGAGGGCGCCCGTGAGGCGGTCGACGGTGACCTGCCAGCCGCGCGGGGCGCGGACACCGAGCGTGGTCCTGGCCTCCTCGACCAGGGCGGGGACGCGGGCACACGGCAGGGAGCGCACGTCGAACTGGACGACGGGAGTGTCCGTGGGCGCGAACACCACCGACATCAGCTGCTCCTGGATGCTGACAGTGAGCGCCTGGCGGGCGTCCTTCTCCTTGCCCTTGGTCAACACGTCGACGGCCCGGCACAGTTCGCCCCGGTCGAGCAGCGACTGGCCGGGGCCGACGGAGACCGTGCCCAGCCCCGACGACGACGTGACCGTGGTCGACGACGACGTCGTGGAGACGGAGGGCGCCGAGGAGGACGGCGGCGGTACGGAAGCCTCGTCACCGAAGAGGTCCGCGCGGAACGACAGGACCACGGCGGCGGCCCCGAGCGACAGGCCGACGAGGAGGAGGAAGCCGAACGCGCAGCCCTCCGGCGGCTCCTTCGCCAGGGTGGACGCGGGCGCGGAGTCGATACGGGCCTCGGCGGCGCGCTGCTTCCACTCCGGGGCGGGCCGCTCGACCAGCCGTACCTTCCAGGGCCGGTCCGGCCGGTACGCCACCACCACTAGGGCGCCCGGCCGGTGGTCGGGGAGGTCGACCAGGTTGATGTTCGCGGTCGTCTCGACGCGGTACGCGGGCCCGTCGTCCGGCGCGACCGACAGGACGAACCGCACCGGTACGTCGCCCGTTTCCCCGCCGACGGCGTGCGCGCTCTCGATCAGCGCGAGAGCCGTACGGGACCCCCCGGCCGCCTCGCGGAGGCGCCGCGGCAGCCCGGCGGCGAAGAGCAGCAGGCCGTACACGACGGGCAGGACCAGACCCCCGACCAACAGGGGTACGTTCTCGATGACGCCACCGACGACCAGCGCGGCCAGTGACGCTCCGGTCACTCCCCCGGTCAGGAACCCCCTCACGAGGGCCACCGGACGGGGGTGGGTGGGCCGTACGGTCTCCGTGATCGTCATGCGTACGATTGTGTGCCGTCCGGGCGGCCACCGGAATGCCCAGGGCGTGTCCGCGAAGTGGGGTCTGGCTCGCGGCGCCCTCCGGGCGGACGACCCCACTTCGCGGACACGCCCTAAGTCGTCACGACGGTGGCATCGTCCGCGTCGTCGGTGTCCGGCTCCCCGGGCGGGTCGGCGAGTTGCTCGCGCAGGTAGTTCCAGACCACCGCCACCAGCGCGGCCGCCGGCACCGCGAGGAGGCTGCCCACCACACCGGCGAGGCTGCCGCCCAGGGTCACCGCCAGCAGGACCACCGCCGCGTGCAGGCCGAGCCCGCGGCTCTGGATCATGGGCTGGAGCACGTTGCCCTCCACCTGCTGGACCACGACGATGATCGCCAGCACGATCAGCGCGTCCATGAGGCCGTTCGACACCAGCGCGATGAGCACCGCGACCAGCCCGGCGAACAGGGCGCCCACGATCGGCACGAACGCGGAGACGAAGGTCAGCACCGCCAGCGGGAGCACCAGCGGCACGTCGAGGACCCACAGGCCGAGCCCGATGAACACCGCGTCGAGGAGGCCGATGAGGGCCTGGGACCGTACGAACGCGCCCAGGGTGTCCCATCCGCGCACGGCCACGACCGGGACGTCGGTGGCGAGCCGGCCGGGGAGCTGACGGGCGAGCCACGGCAGGAAGCGCGGGCCGTCCTTGAGGAAGAAGAACATCAGGAAGAGCGCCAGGACGGCGGTGACCACGCCGTTGAACACGGTCCCCACGCCGGTGACGACGGCGCCCACCGTGCTGCCGATACTGCCCTGGATCCGGGCGACGGCGGCGTCGAAGGCCCCCGCGATCTGGTCGTCGCCGATGTTCAGCGGCGGCCCGGACGCCCACGCGCGCAACTTCTGGATGCCGTCGACCACCCCGTCGGTCAACTCGCCGGACTGGGACGCCACCGGCACCGCGATCAGCGCCACGATGCCCAGCGAGACCAGGAGGAAGAGGACGGTCACCGCCGACGCGGCGAGCGCGGGGGCCCACCCGCGCCGGCGCAGGAAACTGGTCAGGGGCCAGGTCATCGTGGTGAGGAACAGGCCCACCACCAGCGGCCAGACGACCGGCCACATCTTGCCCAGGAGCCACAGAGCCACCGCGACCATGACAAGGACCGCCAGCAACTCGACGGAGACGCGCGCCGATCTCCGGAGCGCCGCGGCGGTTTTTGTGGAACTCAACGTGGCAGACATGGGGGTCACCCTAAGGGCTGAGGTCACGGGTGACCCCCCGCCCCGGACGCTCCGGGCTCGCACGGGGAGCAACGCCGTTGCCGTACGGGCGACTTGTCGTCCCGAGCCGGTCCTTGTCCGACATACAACGCGATGTGGCGTCATTCCGTCCCTACGTACAACCCCCGGGGGTTGCCGAACAAATCAACGGCGAGCGACGACCGCCCCGCCTAGGCTTTCCGGCATGCTGCTTCGCCGGACATTACGGATGACCATGGTCCTCGCCGCGACCCTCACGCTGTCCCTCACCGGGGTGGCCGCGGGGGACACGGGCACGGCGCGGGCCACCGAGGAGACCAGCCGCCCGCTGACGGACCGTCAGTTGCTCTACTTCAACCACGCCTACGGAGTGCTCGACCGGGAGACCGCCGACGCCATCGAACACTCAAGCTATCTGCGGGACTTCGCCCACTTCCAGATCCGCACCACCACCGGGGCCGACGGACAGACCTGGACCGGCCGCTATCTGATGGGCCGGGAGACCTACCTCGAACTCTTCGGGGTCGGCGACCTGCCGGGCCAGGACGGCGTCCTCGGGGCCGGCGGGATGGGGATCTCGACCGAGCGCGCCGGCGACCTGGCGACGGTGGTCCAGCGGTTGAAGGACCAGGGGATCGCTGAGCCCGTCGAGTTCCGCCAGACGCGCGACTTCGGCGACGGCGTCCCGGTGCCGTGGTTCGACGCCGTCTTCACCACGCTCCAGTACGACGCGTTCGGCGCCTGGGCGATGGAGTACCTGCCGGAGTACTTCGCCGATCCGCGCGGCAATACCGAGCCGGCCGACCACCCCGGTGACGTCGGCCGGGAGCGCTACCTGTCCGACGACTACCGCACCCGTCTGATGCGCGACGTCACGTCGATCCGCCTCGCCGTCACGGCGGGCGACCTCGCCGACACCGTCCCGCTGCTGAGGGCCGGCGGCTTCGACGTCACGACCACGACGACCGGCGGGGCGGTCGCCCGGCGCGGCGGCACCACGATCCACCTGGCCGCCACCCCACGCGACGAGGCGGGCCTCCGACAGGTCGAACTGTCCCTCAACCGGGCCGTGAAGAACCGCCACGTGGAACGGATCGGCAGGTCGACCCTGACCGTCGGCCCGGGCAGCACGGCGGTGTGGACGTTCACCGACACTCCGTAGCGCCGTGGGGGGTATCGCCCTGCGTCCGTACGGGTGGTCGTGGGCGCGATCCCCCTCCCCCCGGCTCCTCCGGAACTACGGTGCTGGGCGACCAGCCGCCACTCCCCGGAGGACACACTGATGGCGATCCCCGCCCTGGACCACTCGACCACCCGCTACTCCCTCGCGCACGCCTACTGGATGGCGCGGGCGGCCGGGCTGGCCACGCTGGACCCGGCCGCCGTCGAGGCCCAGGCGACCGCGTGGGGCTTCGACGAGGTACGGCACTTTGAATCGAGCCACCGGATGCCGTTCCCGGTCGAGGACACCCAGGCGTACGTCATGGCGGGCGACCGCATGATCGTCGCCGGTTTCCGCGGCACCGAGGTCCTCAAGATCTACGACTGGCTGACCGACGTCACCACCCCACCGGTTCCCGGCCCCGGGAACAAGGGCTTCGTCCACTACGGCTTCCACCAGGCGCTCCAGTCCGTCTACCCCCGGATCCGGGACACCATCGAGGAGTTGCGCACGAACGGGCAGAGCGTCTGGTTCACCGGCCACAGCCTCGGCGGGGCCCTCGCGATGCTGGCGGGCACCCGGTGGTACCTGGAGGAGCCACGGCTCCTGCCCGACGGGGTGTACACGTTCGGCCAGCCCCGTACCTGCGAACGACTCCTCGCCGGCGTGCACAACAAGGCGTTCACGAACCGGTGTTACCGCTTCGTCAACAACAACGACATCGTCCCCCACCTCCCGCCGGAACCGGCGTACACGCACGTCGACACACTCCGCTACTTCGACGCCGACGGGAGGCTCCGCGACACCATGCCGCTCAAGGCCCGTCTGCTGGACCGTGCCAAAGGAGTGAGCGCCGACCTCTTCGCCCCCGAGACCGACGCCGTCAAGGACCACCATCTGCCCAACTACCTGGCCGCGTTCGAGAAGAACCTGGCCGCGTCCGGCTGACCGGCGCACCGGGAACGCCCGCACCGGGAAACGCCGGGGGCCCGCTCGCCGGTGGTGGCGGGCGGGCCCCGGGGTGCTCCTACCAGGCGACGGGGAGGGTGACCGGGCCTCTGATGAGGGCGTCCTGCTGGAACGCGACCTCTTCGGCCGGTACCGCCAGGCGCAGTCCTGGGAAACGCGCGAAGAGGGCGGGCAGCAGGACGTGGGCCTGGACGCGCGCCAGGTGCGGTGCCACGCAGTAGTGGGGGCCGTGGCCGAAGGCGAGGTGGTTCGGGCCGGGGCGGTCGGCGTCGATCTCGGCCGGGCACGCGAACACGTCGGGGTCGCGGTTGGCGGCCCAGTACTGGACGTAGACGAAGTCCCCCGCCCGGATGGTGACCTCGCCCACCGTCACGTCCTCGACCGCCACCCGGGGCTGCCCGATGCCGTTCTTGTGCGGGATCCAGCGCAGCAGTTCCTCGACCAGCAGGGGTACGGAGAGGTCGCCGGCGCGCAGCGCCTCGGCCAGGTGGGGCCGGCGCAGCAGCGCGAAGACCATGTTGGAGAGGTTGTTGCGCACCGGGTGCCAGCCGTTCAGCGCGGTGAGGGAGGCCATCGCGAGCGCCTCGTCGGCGCTGACCCGTCCCTCGTCCACGGCGCGGGCCACGTCGGTCATCAGGTCCTCGCGCGGCGCGGCGCGGCGCTCCTCGATCACGGCGCCGAAGAACTCCGCCGCCTCGTCGCGCAGTTCCCGCACCCGCGCCACGTCCGCCTCGTCGCGGGGGCGTACGAGGATGCCCTGCGCCCAGTTCCGGATCCGCGGCAGGTCGGCCGGGGCGAAGCCGAAGATCTCCCCGACGAGGGTCAGCGGCAGCGGGGCGACGACGGCCTCGATGAGATCCGTGGGCGGCCCGGCGGTTTCCAGGCCGTCCAGCAGCTCGCCCACCAGCGTCTCGACGCGGGGGCGCAGCGCCTTCATGCGGGCCTCGGTGAAGGCGGGGGTGACCACGGAGCGGATCCGCGTGTGGTCGGGCGGATCGATGAAGCTGACGCTGGCGCCCATCGGGATGAGGTGGCGGTTCATGGTGGGGAAGGGCCGGCCGGTGATGCGGCGGCTGAAGCGGGTGTCGGACGTCACGAACCGGACCTCGTCGTACCGGGTGACGAGCCAGCACTCCGTCAGTTCCCCGCCCTGCGGCAGCAGGATCTTCATCGCCGGCCCCTGCTCCAGCGCGTGGGCCAGGAACGGGTCGAACTCGAGACCGGGCAGATCGGGTGGCCCGTACTCGGGCGGACTCATCAAGGACACGCCATTACCTCCGGCACATGAGCGGCTCGGCCGACACGGCTCGGGAGCCCGTCGGTTTCGGGCATCGTGCCGCACCCGGCCCGTCCCGCGCCCGGGTCGGCGGGTCACCACGCTGGTTGTCACCCGCGTGAGTGACGGCGGTACGAACGGCGATGACGCGGGCGGGTGACGACGGGCGCGGCCGGTTGACGGCGGGCGCGGACTGCGGAGGTACGGGCGGCGGCGTACGGGCGGCGGTACGGGCTGCGGAGGTACGTACGGGCGGCGGTACGGGTGACGGCGGTACGGGCGGGGTCAGCCCGGCCCGGCCGCGGCTGCCGGCGTACGTGCCGTGAGGAGGCGGTCCTCGTACGCGTGGTGGCGGCGGGTGCTGGTGCGGTGGTGCAACAGCTCCGCCGCCCGGGCGTGTTCCCCGGCGTCCATGAGAGCCCGGGCGAGCGTGTCCTGGACGATCTCGCGCTCCACCCGTACCCCGCCGATCCGCTCGGCCTTCTCGCCCAGCGCTTCGAGCTCGTCGGCCGCCGCCCGGGGACGGCCCGCGGTGAGGGCGGCCAGCGCCCGGACCACGGGGGCCAGGACATCGCGGTAGTCGGGGCGCGGGTCGGCGGCGGCCCTGCGGGCCAGGTGCTCCAGGTCGTCGGTGGCGGCCTCCACCGCGAGGGCCAGGGCCAGGTTGAACGTGTGGAAGACCTCCGCCGTCCCGCCCGGCGCGGTGAGCAGCTCCCGTACGTGCTCCGGATCGCTGCGGCCGGCCGGCGCCTGCCCCACCAGCAGGAGGCGCCAGTTCGTGGCCGCCCGCATGCCGACGTCCTGGCGGGGCAGCGCCGCGTCCGCGCGCCGGCGGGCGTCCTCGAAGTCGCCGCACGCGATCGACTGCAAGGCGGCGTGCCAGCTCAGGTGCCGTACCTGCACCGCCCCGGGGTCCGCCGTCAGCCACCGGTCCAGGAACGCGGTCGACGCGGGGCCCGTGCCCAGTTCGTGCTCGGCGTGCGCGAGGGCGTGCACGGCGACGCCCGACCGGGGGTAGAGGTCCAGGGCCCGCTCGGCCAGCTGGTGCGCCTCGCGCACCCGGCCCTGCTCCGCCCTGGCCGAGGCCAGCCAGCCGGTCCACGGCCAGTTGCCGGGACCGGCCAGCGCCGCCTGCCGCTCCACGAGCGTGTCCCCGAGGGCCCGGTAGGCGGCGTCCTCGCAGGCGGAGAAGGCGCCGATCATGAGCCCGGCCAGTTCGTCGGCCGGCCACCGCTCGAAGTGGGTGACCAGGTGATCGGCCGTCAGCCGGTACTGCCGGTGCGTGTGGAGGAACACCCCGTACACCAGGCTGGCCTCCCGCTCCCCGGCCGTCCGGGCGTCCCGGTGGGCGAGCGACAGCTGTTCCTTCAGTACGGAGTCGTCCATGCGGTCGCCCGTCGCCAGGGTCAGCAACCCCCGCGCCAGACCACAGCCCGGGTCCCCGCCCACCCACTCCCGCAGGAGGGGCAGCGTCCGGCCGCTGAGGGCCAGCAGCGCGATCACCGCCCGGTCCCCGACCGTCGTTCCCGTGGTTGCCCCCACGGTCACCGGACCCACCGCCGTCACCGTCCCCGCCGCACAGCCGACACCCCGCCGCTCGCCGGCCCCCTCACACCGAGGACATGAAAATGGCGGTGCAGATGATGCCGCTGTTGCCGCAGTGGTTGCGCGGGAGATCCAGCGGCAGACCGACGTGGTTGCCGCTGCCCAGGCCGGCCCCGCCCACCGTCGCACCCGCTGCCCGCGCGTCGCCCTGGTTGACGCAGGTGTTGCCGAACACCGCGTTCCCGATCCCGACGACGTTCGCCTGCGCGGCGCCGGCCGGAAGCAGCGCCACCCCGGCGACCGCGCCCAGCACCGCGGCCCGCGCCACCGCATGACCAGAACCACGTGTCTCCACGCCCATCGTGCTCCTCCTTCGCCCGGGACGACGTCCCCGCTGGTGTCCTGTCGACCTCAAGCCGGACCTGACCGGCCGTCCCTCGCATCAACGACGGAACCCGCCACCCGACACGCGGCCACCGCTCGACAGGACCCCAGAAACGATCCTGCGCGGCCACGTCGCCTCGTACCGCGCCGGAAAACCTCGGCGTCCGGTGTCGAGAACCCGTGGTCCGCTCCGTCCCCGGGGTGAACGCGACGACAATGGAGTCGCACCGGCACCGAGGAGAACCATCATGGCGAAGTACCTGCTGCTCAAGCACTACCGAGGCGCCCCCGCACCGGTCAACGACGTACCGATGGAGCGGTGGACGCCGGAGGAGATCTCCGCCCACGTCCAGTACATGAACGACTTCGCGGCCCGGCTGGAGACGACCGGCGAGTTCGTCGACAGCCAGGCGCTCTCGCCCGAGGGGACCTTCGTCCGCTACGACGGCGAGGGGCGCCCGCCCGTCACCGACGGCCCGTTCGCCGAGACGAAGGACGTCATCGCCGGCTGGATGGTGATCGACGTGGACAGCCACGAGCGGGCCGTCGAGCTGGCCGGTGAGCTGTCGGCCGCCCCCGGGGCGGGCGGCAGGCCGATCCACGAGTGGCTGGAGCTGCGCCCGTTCCTCGGCGCGCACCCCACCGTCACGGAGTGACCACCGAAGTGGACGAGGCACTGCTCCGGAGTCTCACCCCGAGCGTGCTCGGGGTCCTCGTCCGCCGCGGAGCCGACTTCGCGGCGGCCGAGGACGCCGTACAGGACGCGCTGGTCGACGCGGTCCGCGTCTGGCCCGCCGACCCCCCGCGCGACCCGAAGGGCTGGCTGGTCACCGCGGCCTGGCGCCGGTTCCTCGACGCGACCCGCTCGGAGGCGGCCCGCCGCCGGCGGGAGGACCTGGTGGACGGGGAGCCCGTCCCCGGGCCCGTGCCCGCGGCGGACGACACGCTCCAGCTGTACTTCCTGTGCGCGCACCCCTCGCTGACCCCGTCGTCCGCGGTCGCGCTCACGCTGCGCGCCGTCGGCGGGCTGACCACCCGGCAGATCGCCCAGGCCTACCTCGTGCCCGAGGCGACCATGGCGCAGCGCGTCAGCCGGGCCAAGCGGACCGTCTCCGGCGTACGGTTCGACCGGCCCGGGGACGTCGCGACCGTGCTGCGCGTCCTCTACCTGGTCTTCAACGAGGGCTACTCCGGCGATGTCGACCTCGCCGCCGAGGCGATCCGGCTCACCCGGCGGCTCGCGGCCGCGATCGACCACCCGGAGGTGGCGGGGCTGCTCGCCCTGATGCTGCTCCACCACGCCCGGCGCGCCGCGAGAACCGCGCCGGACGGCAGCCTGGTGCCGCTCGCCGAGCAGGACCGGGGCCGGTGGGACACCGTGGCGATCGCCGAGGGCGTCGGGATCCTCCAGGCGGCGCTCGCCCGCGACCGGCTGGGCGAGTTCCAGGCGCAGGCCGCCGTCGCGGCGCTCCACGCCGACGCGCCCACCGCCGGGGAGACGGACTGGGTGCAGATCGTGGAGTGGTACGACGAGCTGGCGCGCCTGACCGGCAACCCGGTCGTCCGGCTCAACCGCGCGGTCGCGGTCGGCGAGGCGGACGGCCCGCGCGCCGGACTGGCGGCGCTCGCGGAGCTGGACACCGCGCTCCCCCGCCGCGACGCGGTGGCCGCGTACCTCCACGAGCGGGACGGTGACCCGGTGACGGCGGCCCGGCTGTACGCCGAGGCGGCCCGGAAGGCCCCCAACCTGGCGGAACGGGACCACCTGACCCGCCAGGCGGCCCGTCTGCACGCCGGGCGGGGCGGCGGCTGACGCGTACGGACGGTCGGGTCGTACGGACTCCCGGCCGCGCATGCCCCGGTACGGGGTCACCACCAGGACGTCGGATACACCTCGTGCCGTACGCGGGAGGAGACCAGCTGCACCAGCACGAGCAGCGACGCGCCCGCCGCCAGCAGGGGAACGAAATGATCGGCGCGCGGTTCGGTGAGCATGATCATGACCACGGTCGCCATGGCCGGCGGGTGGGCCACCTTGAGCAGGAGCACCACACCACACGCCACCCCGCACGCCACGGCGGCGGCCCAGGGACCGTGCCAGCCGAGGGCGAGGACCGTGAAGCTGACCAGACTCGCCAGCAGGTGCGCGCCGAGGACATGACGGGGCTGCGCGAGGGGTGAGGCGGGGGTCGCGGTGACGATCGCGGTCGTGGCGGCGAGGGGCGGTATCAGCACCGTCTGGTGCAGGGCCGTCCCGACGGCGACCAGGACGGCGAGCGCGACGGAGGTGGTGACCGCCGCCGACGCGGCCGTACGCCCGGACGGCCGTGGCTCGGCGACTCTCCACCACCGGGCCGTGGGCTCCTCCCCGGCCCCGGTCTCCTCCGCGGGGCGGCCGTCGGCCGGGACGTATGCCTTCTGGGCGCGAAAATTCAGCACAGTGCTCCTCGGAAGCGCCCTCCCTCGCGGCCCACGGCGGCTCGTCGCCCGCGACGTCGGAGAACGCCCCGGAATCGTGCCGTCCGGACGTGGTATCCGTCCAAGACCTCTTGTCGATCACGTCATCGACGGCGCCGATCAACGGGCCGGCCTTCTCATCCGCGACCCGGGAAGCGATCATTGGTGTGCGGATGTGAGCTGATCGAGGGGGTTTCGGCACGACCCGGCACCGGCACAGGCGGATCATCCGCTCCGGGCCGGGGTGATGTACGACTCGGCCCGCGCCGGCGGCCAGGCGCTCCACCGCGGCGTACAGCTGGGCGCCGGTGATGTCCGGATCGGCGGCGAACGCGGCGCGCCCCTCGTCGAAGATCCTTGGCAGGTCGTGCAGCAGGCGGTGCTTGACCGGGTCACCGTCCGACCGGTTTGGCCGACCGGTACGTCCCACCTGCTCCCTGTGCAGCGCAGGCGTAACAACCCCGAGCCCCCTCGAAGCCGTTCGCTCCGGGCGGTCCCCATGACTCCACAGGAACCGCCCGGCGGGGGGTGAGGCCGGACGCCGGGGGGGACCCGTCAGACCTCCAGGTCGGCCTCGATCCGCATCAGCTGATGGCGGGCCATCGCCAGATTCGCCCGGCCCTTGTCCAGCGCCAGATAGAGGAAGAGGCCGGTCTTCCCGCGTCCTTTGAGGAGCCGGATCAGGTGGTACTGGGTGCCGAGCGTGATGAGGATGTCCTCGATCTCGTCCTTGATGCCCAGCATCTCCATCGTGCGGACCTTGGCGCGGACCACGTCGGTGTTGCCCGCGGCGGCGACCGTCAGATCGAGGTCCTTGCCGCCGCCGATCATGCCGAGGGCCATGCCGCTGGAGTAGTCGACCAGGGCGGCGCCCAGGGCGCCTTCTATGGAGGTGGTGGCTTCCTTGAGAGCGGCTTCCGTGGTGACCATGGTGGGGACACTTCCTTTTCGTCGTCTTCGCGGGCGGCCGGCCGGGGTGGCCGGTTCCGTGGTGGGGGTGGAGGGTGTGGGGGGTGTCATGGGGACGCCTCAGCTCCTCGATCGCCGGTCGAGCGCGTCGTCGACCAGCTCGCCGATCCGGGCGCTGGAGCGGCGCGCCTCGAGATGGAGCCGGCCGACGTTGGTCCTGGGCTCGGCCAGGAGGGTGAGGACCGCCGAGGAGCCGGCCGCGTACGTCGCGACGTACCCCCGCTCCCCACGGACCAACTGCTCCCGGAACGGGCCCTGTTCGGTGGACTCGGTCAGCCGGAGCGCGACGCCCAGCGCCGCCGCGGTGAGCGCGGCCATGGACTCCGCCTCGACGCCCGGGGCGTCCTCGGCGAGCACCAGGCCGTCGGTGGTGGCGGCGAGCGCGCCGGTGAGTTGGGGCAGTACGGCGCGCAGCCGTCTGAGTTCGCCGAGCACCTCGGCTTCCGCCGTCATCAGTTGTCTCCTCTCGGCGCGTTGGCGCAGTGCGCGCCTCATGACGGAAGGTCGGAAGTGCGGTCCGACGGGACACAGGGCGCGGTGGTACGGGGCGGCGGGGCACAGGACGCGGTGGTACGGGACGGCAGGGCGCCGGACGCGGTGGTACGGGGTGGCGGCGGGCCGGAGCGGGGCATCACAGATAGGCCTCCAGGGCGTCGCGGAGCCGGCGCAGCAGGGCGACGTCGGTGTCCGTGTTGACCGCGGCGACGGTGGCGACCCAGGAGGGGACGGGCGGCGGGGCGGTCTCCGCCCCGTCCGGCGGGGTCTCGACCAGCCCGGCGGCGGCCAGCCTGCGGATGTCGAGCAGGGTGTGGTACGCCGGGCGGCCGAGGCTCCAGGCGATGCCCACCGGGGTGCGGGCCCCGTCGGCCAGCTCCAGCAGCGCGCCCTGCCGCCGGGTGACGGCCTGCCCGGCCGCCGGGGCGCGCGCGACGACCGGCGCGGTGTCGACGGCCGCGTACGGCCAGACGTGGTCCAGCAGGCGCCGGCGGCGGAGGGTCTCCCGCTGGACGGCGTCGGCGGAGACCGGCCGTACGGGACCGAACCAGTGCGCGACGCCGTAGCGGAAGCGGGTCGGGCCGCTGCCGGGGGCCAGGGCGAAGAACGCCGCGTCGTACAACGCCCCGAGGTGGCAGATCTCCAGCTCGCCGTCGCCCAGATATCCGCTCTCCACCAGGAACCGGCCCACGGCGCCCCGGCTGCCGGCCTGTTCGATGGCCTTCTCCCACGCCTCGTACGGCAGCCGGCCGCCCGCCGTGAGCATGACCTCGACCCCGGGGGCGGCGGGGCTCTCGGCGTGCACGACCCGGCCGTCGGCGAGGTAGAGCGTGCCCTGGTCGCGCAGGAGGGCGCCGGTGGCCCGCTCGCCCGCGAGCCGGACGAGCATGGGCGACACGGCGGCGGTCATGCCAGCACCAGCCGGGCGGCGAGCTGGCGGAGCCGTAATCGGGCGAGCGCGAGGTTGCCGGTGTCGCGGTCGAGCCACAGGTGCAGGAACACACTGCTGTCGAAGGTCGTCTCGACGAAACACAGGATGTGGTAGCCGGTACGGGTGGTGAGGATGAGGTCCTCGACGGGCGGCCCGCCGGGGTTCTCGGACGGAGCGGGGACGGCCCGGCCGTCCGCCGGGGGCCCGCCGTCCGCCCGGGCTGGAACGCCGCCGCCGGGCGCGTCGGGGGCGAACGCCGGGTACTCGGCCGCCGCCCTGGCCAGTTCGGCGGTCTCCGCCGCCGTGGCCTCGTGGTCGCCGTTGGGTGACTCCCCCGCCGTACCGAGCGCGAGTCCGCTCGTCCAGTCGACGACGGCCGCCCCGCGCGCTCCCGGCAGGTCCATGGCCTCCTGGAGGCATGCGTCGATTCCGGGCACGCGGAGTTCCTCCCCAGCCTTGCGTGCAGCCGTACGTGCGTACGGCAGTGACCGAGAGATTACGTAACGTGCCGCGCCCCGTGGGGAGTTCCGGCATTTTCCTCCGGAACATGCCAACCGCCGATAGGGTCGGGGCACGGCCTGCCCTGGCCGCCCCGGATCACCCGCCTCCCCGTGCCGGGGCGCGCCGGGGCGTGTCGGGGCGTGTCGCATTCGGGCGTTATGCCCCGAGATTGTCGGGTACCAGTTCCTCCGGACGGATCACCCCGCGTCGCAGGAGAAACGAGAAACCCATGAAGGTCGGTTACAAACTGGCCGCCGAGGCGTTCGGCCCGGCGGAACTGGTCCGGCAGGCGGTCCTCGCCGAGCAGGCCGGCTTCGACTTCGTCGAGATCAGCGACCACTACCACCCATGGCTCGACAACCAAGGCCATTCGCCCTTCGCCTGGACGGTCCTGGGCGGCATCGCGGCCAGGACGTCACGGATCGGGCTGGCGACGGGCGTGACCTGTCCGACCGTGCGCTACCACCCGGCGATCATCGCCCAGGCCGCCGCGACCCTGGCCCTGCTGTCGGACGACCGCTTCGTCCTCGGCGTCGGCTCGGGCGAGCGGCTCAACGAACACGTCGTCGGCCGCGGTTTCCCCGACGGCGTGGGCGCCCGGCACGACAGCCTCAGGGAGGCGCTGGAGATCATCCGGCTGCTGTGGAGCGGAGGTTACCGTTCGTACGAGGGCAAGCACCTCCGCCTGGAGGACGCCCGTGTCTTCGACCTCCCGGAGAAGCTCCCCCTGATCGCGGTCGCCGCCGGCGGCCGGGAGTCGGCTGTCCTCGCCGCCGAACTGGGCGACGGTCTCTTCGCGACCGAGGACAGGCCGGAGATCGTCCGGCACTACCGCGACGCCGGCGGAACCGGCCCCTGTTACGCGGAGGTCCCGGTGGCCTGGGCACCTGACACGCACACCGCGGCGCAGGCGGCCCTGGAGACGTCCCGCTGGGCCGTGACCGGCTGGAAGGTCATGAGCGAGCTGCCCAATCCGGTCAATTTCGAGGCCGCGACGGCCACGGTCCGCGAGGCCGACATCCTGGAGAAGTTCACCTGCGGCTCCGACCCGGCGCGGTACGTGGAGGCGGCCCAGACGTACGTGGACGCGGGCTTCGACCGGCTGGTCATGCAGAACGCGGGCCCCGATCCGGACGGCTTCATCGACTTCTACCGGAGCGAACTCGACAGCCGTGTCAGGCAACTGACGCCGAACGGCTCACCGGCCTGAACCGAGAGGTGTATGTCACCCTCTGATCCGGCGAATAGTCCCTAAGCTACGTGCGTGGCAGACACCTTGGATGAACTGGTCGAATTGCAGCGGGCCGCCGACAGGGCACACGACCGCGCGGGAGAGTTACGCGCGGCGTTCGGGCCACCGGCGGTCGAACCGTGGACCGAGGGACAGAGATCCACCTACGAGACGGCCTGGCGGGCGTGGCGCGACCTCGACCGGGACATCAAGGACGCGATCACGCGGTACGCGAAGCGCGAGACGCTCGACCGGGCCGCCGTCGAACGGACCGTACGGGCCCGGGTGGAGGGCCGCCCCCAGGAGGGGTAGCCGCTCCGGCGTCGGTACGTCGGTACGTCGGCGCGTCAGTAGCCGAGCGCTTTGCGCAGCTGCTGCTTGTTCATCGACGAGCGCCCGTCGATGTTCTTCTTCCTGGCCTCTTCGTACAACTGGTCCCGCGTCGGGCCCTGGGCTCCGCTGTGGGAACGTTCGCCACCCCGCTGGGAAGCGGATTTCGGGTCCCGGAGAGAGGTTCTGCTCGCGGTCTTCGCCTCGCCCGAGCGTGCGCGCTCCTTGTTGACGGTCCGCGCCGCGATCTCCTCGGCCCGCTTCTCCGGGGTGCCGCGCTTCTCGGCGCTCTCCTTGATGTGCTCGTACTGGCGTTCCCG
The DNA here is from genome assembly GCF_044740805.1 of Streptomyces sp. NPDC088261. Classification (NCBI taxonomy): domain Bacteria; kingdom Bacillati; phylum Actinomycetota; class Actinomycetes; order Kitasatosporales; family Streptomycetaceae; genus Streptomyces; species Streptomyces sp. NPDC088261. The sequence goes on along the minus strand of NZ_JBIURL010000002.1, from coordinate 252,330 downwards.
CTTACGGCTCGATCCTGCCGGCATGACACGCTCCTCAGCGATCCGGATTTCTCTGCGCCTGCCCGGTCGGGGCTCGTTTCAAGCCGCGCCGCTTGTTGCGTTGGGCCGTCTGGACGAGGCTCCTCCCCAGGGCCTAGGGTCGGACCACTCGGACAGCAGCCGAGATCCCCGAAACCCTCACCCGATACCACGGGAGAGACCTCTGCCCGGTGACGGAGCCGGCGTGGGGCGCGCGTCCCCGCTCCACGCCAGCACTGGACGGTTCCAGGCGATGACCACGGGCCGGCACCTCAGGACGCCGACGGCCCCGGGTGGTCCGCCCCGCCGGGCAGCGAAAGAGACGCGCCGTGTTGTCGGCGACCTATCGCACCCTGCTCCGCACCCCCGGTGCGGCGGCCTTCTTCCTCAGCGCCACCGTCGGCCGGGTCGGCATCGCCATGACCAGCCTGGGCGTCCTCTGGCTGGTGCACGGCAGGACCGGCTCCTACGCCGTGGCCGGCCTGGTGACCGGCGCCCTCGCCGTCGGCGAGGCCCTGGCCGGCCCGCAACTCGCCCGGCTGATCGACCACTTCGGCCAGACGCGGGTCCTGCCCCCGGTCCTCCTCGCCCACACCACCGCCGTGGGCGCCCTCCTGGCCCTGGTCGGCGACCGGAGCCCCCTGTGGCTGATGACGGCGGCCGGAGGGCTCGTGGGCGCCACCGTCCCGCAGCTCGGCGCGCTGTCGGCCGCCCGCTGGACGGCGCTGCTGCACGGCGAGCGGGCCGGGGCGCTGCCCACCGCCTTCGCCCTGGAATCGCTCGGCAACGGGCTGTGCTACCTCGCCGGACCCGCCCTGGTCACCACCGTCGGGGCGCGCTTCGGCCCGGTCCTCGGTACGGCGCTGGCCACGACCCTGGTCGTGGGCGGCGGGCTGGCCTTCGCCGCGCGGCGGCGTACCGCACCCGCGACGCCCGGCGCCGCCGAGCGCGGGCGCGCGGGCCGCTCGCTGCTCCGGCCGGGTTTCGCGGCGCAGGTCGGCGTCAACCTCGGCCTGGGCCTGTACTTCGGCGCCACGCAGGTCTCGGTGACGGCCTTCGCGGTGGAGCACGGCGCGGCGGACGCGGCGGCGCCGCTCTACGCGGTGTCGAACTGCGCGAGCCTGCTGGCCGGCTGGCTCTACGGGCTGCGCCGGTGGCGCGGCGCACCGCGCGTACAACTGGCTGTCGTGACGGCCTGGTTGGCCCTGAGCTGCCTGCCCCTGCTCGCCGCCGACTCGGTTCCCGGGCTGGGGCTCGCGCTCGCCGTCACCGGCCCCGCCGTCGCCCCGATCCTGGTGCTCTCCTCGGTGCTCACCACCGCGGCGGTGGACCGGGCGGCTCTGACCCAGGCGTTCACCTGGCTCGGCTCGGCGAGCGCCGCGGGGGCGGCCGCCGCGGCGGCGCTGTCCGGACGGGTCGTGGACGCCCACGACGCACACGGCGGCTTCATGGTCGCCGCGGCGGCCGCGTGCGGGATGGCGGTGCTGGCCGCGACGCGGGCGCGTGCCGCGAGGCATGAGTGGGGCCAGGGCGGAAAGCCGCAGGGTATGGCAGCTCTCTCACCGAAGCCGGATCCCGGACCGCGGACGTCGGATACCGAACCGCTGACGTCGGATACCGAACCGCTGACGTCGGATCCCGGGCCGCTGACGTCGGACCCCGGACCACTGGAGCCGGGTCACGGACAGGAACGCGAGCGACCGCGCGAGCACGAGCGCGCGGAGGCCGGCCGGGACGCGGGCGTGGGCCCGGGACCGCGGGTGGAGAAGGCGGCGCCCGACCGGCCGACCGAGCTGCCCGCGCGGTCCTGGTGGGCGGCGCTGCGCGGCACGGTACGGGAGTTCAAGGAGGACGACCTGGCCGACCGGGCGGCCGCGCTGACCTACTACGGGGTCCTCGCGCTCTTTCCCGCCCTGCTGGTCCTGGTGTCCCTGCTGGGCATCGCCGGTGAGTCGGCGACCCGGGAGATCCTGGACAACCTGCGGCAGCTCGCCCCCGGGTCGGCCCGGGACGTGATCACCGACGCGGTGGAGCAGGTACGGAGCAACGGCAGCGGTGTGGGCTCGCTCCTCGCGGTGGTGGGTCTGGCGCTGGCGGTGTGGTCGGCGTCCGGGTACATCGCCGCCTTCATACGGGCCTCCAACGCCGTCTACGACATGCCGGAGGGCCGCCCGGTGTGGAAGGTGCTGCCGCTGCGCCTGATCCTGACCGTCGTCCTGATGGTCCTGGCGTGCGCCAGCGCGCTGATCGTGGTCTTCACCGGCGGGCTGGCCCGCCAGGCGGGGACCGCGCTGGGGATCGGCGACGGCGCGTTGACGGTGTGGTCGATCGCCAAGTGGCCGGTCCTGCTCCTGCTGGTGGCGATCATGATCGGGCTGCTCTACTGGGCCGCCCCCAACGCCAAGGGCGGCGGGTTCCGGTGGGTGACCCCGGGGAGCTTCCTCGCGCTGCTGATCTGGATGATCGCGTCGGCGGGCTTCGCGTTCTACGTCGCCCATTTCGCCTCGTACAACAAGACGTACGGCACGCTCGCCGGGGTGATCATCTTTCTGGTGTGGCTGTGGATCACCAATCTCGCGGTGCTTCTCGGGCTGGAGTTCGACTCCGAACTCGCCCGCCAGCGCGCGATCGCCGGAGGCAGTCCCCCGGACGAGGAGCCCTACGTCGCGCCGCGTGACACCCGCTCGTGGACCGACGAGGAGCGCCACCGCATGAAGTGACGGCGAACTCGCCCGCCCGGTTGTACGGCGGGTTGCGGGGTAGCCGCGAGGACACGGACCCTGCGAAGTCCAGGAGAGGTGAGAGGGACATGACCACAGCGGAACGGCACGCGCCCTCCGGCGGCGCGGAGGACACGACATCCGCCCTGGTGACGCGGGCGACCCAGCAGCTCTCCCAGCTGGTACGCGAGGAGATGCGGCTGGCCCGCGCGGAGATGACCGAGAAGGGGAAGCGCCTCGGAGCGGGTGGCGGCCTCCTCGGCGGCGCCGGCCTGGTCGGCGTCCTGGCCGCGCAGGCCCTGGTGGTGGCGGCGGTCGCCGCCCTGGCGCTGGTGCTTCCCGTGTGGGCCTCGGCCCTGGTCGTGACCGCCGGGCTGGCCGCGGTCGCCGCGCTCCTGGCGGTGGCGGGGAAGAGGCAGGTCACGAAGGCCGTCCCGCCCACGCCGGAACAGACCATCGACAGCGTCAAGGCCGATGTGGCCGAGATCAAGGAGAAGGCACACCGATGACTCAGCGAGACAGCAACCATTCCGGCCCGACTCCCGAGGAGTTGCGCGCGCAGGTGGAGCACACGCGGGACGAGGTCGGCCGGACCATCGAGTCGCTGGCGGCCAAGGCAGACGTCCAGGCCCGCGTCCAGGACCAGGCCGCCGCCGTGAAGGAGCAGGCGGCGGTCGTGAAGGACCAGGTCGCCGACAAGGCCTCCGCCGCCAAGGACGAGGTGGCGGACAAGGCCGCGGTGGTGAAGGACCAGGTGGCGGACAAGGCCGCGGTCGTGAAGGACCAGGTGACCGACAAGGCAGCGGTGGTCAAGGACCAGGTGGCGGACAAGGCCGCGGTCGTGAAGGACCAGGTGACCGACAAGGCAGCGGTGGTCAAGGACCAGGTGGCGGACAAGGCCGTACAGGTCGGCGACCAGCTCCGCGACCGGACCGATCAGGCGGCGCGGCTGCTCAAGGACAAGACGCCGGCGCCTGTGCTCGACACGGCGGCGGGGGCCGCCGCGCGGGTACGCGACACCGCTTCGCGGGTCGGGCGGTTCGCGGCGGACCAGACGCCCCAGCCCCTCAGCGACAAGGCCGGCCAGTTCGCCACGACCGCGCGGAACAACCGCGCGCCGCTGATCGCGGCCGGCCTGGTCCTCGCCGCGTACCTGCTGATCCGCAACGGCGGGCGGAGCAAGTGACGGCACACCGGCCCCTGACCCGGCGCTGACCGTCGGTGGGTGCCGGTTTCGGTGTACGGAGCACCCGGGCCCCGTCCTTCCGTTCCGATCGGGCGTACTGATCGGAACGTACGGATCAGGGGTGCCGGGTGCCGTCGTGTCCGCGTGCCGTGAGGGCCCGCTGGGCGGCGGTCAGGAAGCGGGCGGGACCGTGAGCGCGGAGGGCGGCCCTGGCCGCGTTGGCGCCCGGGGCGCCGTGCACGCCGCCACCCGGGTGGGCGGACGCCGACGCGAGGAACAGACCGCGTACGGGCGTCTCCGGGCGGCCGGTCCCGGGCAGCGGACGGAAGACCAGCTGCTGGTGCAGGCTCGTGGTACCGCCGTTGAGCGCGCCGCCGCGCAGACTGCTGTCCGCCGCCTGGAGCGTGGGCGGCGCGAGGATGCGGCGCGCCAGGATCCGAGCGCGGAAGCCGGGCGCGTACCGCTCGACCTCCTCTTCGAGGCGGTCGGCCATGCGCTCCTGTTCCGCGAGGTCCCAGCGGCCGGTCAGGCCGTCCGGCCCGGCGTCGCCCTTCACGCGATGCGGGACGTGGGTGTAGGCCCACGCCGACTCCGTACCCGCCGGTGAGCGGGTGGCGTCCGCGGTGGTCATCTGCCCGAACAGCACGAAGGGGTGGTCCGGGACCAGGCCCATGGCGATCTGCGCGGCGAAACGGGTCAGCGCGTCCACGCCGTCCGCCAGGTGGACGGTGCCCGCCGAGGCGGCTTCCGGGGCGGTCCAGGGCACCGGCCCGCCGAGCGCCCAGTCGACCTTGAAGGTGGCGAAGTCCCACTGGAACCGGCGCAGGTCCTCGAAGACCCGGGCCGGCAGATACCCGGGGGCGACCAGCTCGCCGTACAGGACGGGTGCCGTGACGTCGGCCAGGACCGCGCGGCGCGCGGGAATGCCCTCGCCGTGTGCGGTACGGACGCCCACCGCCCGGCCCCCGCGGACGACGATCTCCGTGACCCGCTCCCCGCAGCGGACCGTGCCGCCGCGCTTGGCCAGGCGGTCCATGAGCGCGGTGGTGAGGGAGGCGGCTCCGCCGACCGGGACGGGGAAGCCGAACCTCTGCCCGAGCATCGACATCAGCCAGCCGAACCCGCCGCTGACGGCGGCCTCCGGCGGGAGGTCCGCGTGCAGCGCGTTGCCGGCGAGCAGGAGCCGGCCGCCCTCGCCGTCGAACTCCTCCTCACCGAGCCGCCGTACCGGCAGCAGCATGCTCCGGGCGAAGCGCAGCCCCTCCGCGCCGCGCAGCCGGGCCGCCAGCCGGGTCCCGGCCCGCACCGGCGGGAATGGCGTGAAGAGGGCTCCCAGCAGGTCGTCGCCCAGCCGGTCGTAGGTGGCGCAGAGGCGCGCCCAGGCCCGGCCGTCGCCGGGCGCGAAGGCATCCAGCGAGGCCTCGGTGGTCCGCCGGTCGCGGTCCAGCACCGCGCAGCGCCCGTCGAGGAGGGGATGGGCGAGGACGTGGGGCGCGTGGGTCCACAGCAGGCCCTCCTGGTCCAGTTCGAGCGCGGCCAGGACCGGGGAGGCGGCGGCGAGCGGGTAGAAGGAGCTGAACAGGTCGTTCACATAGGCCGGATGGACGCCGCGGTCGCTCTTGACCGCCCCTCCCGGCTCGTCCTCGGCCTCCAGGACCTCCACGGTCCACCCGGCGTCGGCGAGCAGGTTGGCGGCGACGAGCCCGTTGGGACCGGCTCCCACGACCACGGCGTCCGTCATCGTCAGCCCTTTCTGGAGGCTGTCGGCCGCTGGTCCGCTCCGTACGGCTCCCGGCCCGCTTCGTACGTCTCCTCGACCACCTTCGCGAGCCGTCCGAGCATGCTGCGGTGGCGGAGCTGGATCAGGGCGTCGAGGACCACGTTGTGGGCGAGGGCGCCCCAGCCCCGCAGCGGGTGTTCGTCGACGATCACCAGGGTCTGCTCGCCCCAGGGCCGTACGTCCATGGCGATCCGCGCGGTCCCGAGGGGGCCGCTGTGGGCTTCGAGTTCGAGGATCCGCGGCGGTTCGAGGCGCCGGACGGTCGTGTGTCCCTCGAACGACCGGGGCCCCAGCCGCACGGTGTAGGCGAGCGACGAACCGACCTCGGGCCAGTGGCCCTCGGCCGGTTCGGTCTCGGAGGTCCCGACGACCCAGTCGGCGTAACGGGACGCGTCCGACAGGACGGCCCAGACGGCCTCGGGACTGCGGGCGATGAGCTGGTGCCGAACGGCCATGGGTGCGCTCCTGCGGGTTGGGGCAGCGACGGGTGGGTGAACCGAGTGCCCGGTTTCCCGGCACTGACACCTGCGCGCCACAGTCCGGCGATACCGGACATACAAGCAGGTGACGCCCCGTCCCGCCTGCGGAGGGCCCGGAGCCGCGGCGCCTCGGGCCCGCGCACCTCGGGCCCGCACATCTCGGCCCCTCAGGCCGTCAGGCCCTCAGACGCAGAAGAGCGATCGCGCCTTCGGTGAGGGTGACGACGAGGGTGCTGGGACCACGGCGACGGGCCCCGGTCAGCTCCGCCTCGACGACGACGTCACCGCCGAGTTCGCTCACGGGGTGCATCCGCGTCGGGGTGATGCGACCGCCCTGCCCCACGAACTCACGCTCGGCCCAGGCCCCGATCGCTTCCCTTCCCCGTATCTCACGCCCCGCGTCGTTGACGATGGCGCCTTCGGCGAAGCACCTCGACAGCCGGTCGAGGTCCCCGGTGTTGAGCGCCTCGATGAAGGTATGAATGAGAGAGGTAGCGGCGTCGGGGGCGTACCGGTCGGAAAGTTCGTCCACATTCGTCATGGCGTTCGCCTGCCCCTGCTCAGACTTCCCATGCGAAGCGTGACGCAGGGCACGGCGGGGACGACGGGGAGGCGTGACGGCACCGGCACCGGAGTGCGCCACGGAGGTGCTGACCACACCGAAGAACTCAGTGGTTGTTGCGGCGCGGCGCCTTCGGCCGTGACAGCCGCCGCCTCCACAGAGCGCGGCGATCCGTCCGGGATGGCAGGGTGGCGAGGGTAGATCACCACCGCTTCGAGAAGTCGCAGGTGAGCCTCCTCCATGTCCACCACCTCCGCACACCGCTCCCCCGCGTCCCGCGTCCCCGCCGTCGTGGTCGGGGCCGGGCCGGCCGGGCTGGCGACCAGTTGGCACCTGGCCCGGCTCGGCGTCGAGCACGTCGTGCTGGAGCGCGACGGCGTCGGCGCCACCTGGCGCTCGGCGCGGTGGGACAGTTTCACCCTGGTCACCCCGGCGTGGTCCGCGCGGCTGCCCGGCCTCCGGACGCCGGGCGACGACCCGGACGCCTTCCTGCCCCGCGACACGTTCGTGGATCTCCTCGACCGCTACGCCCGCGACGCCGGACTTCCCGTCCGTACGGGAGTGGAGGTTCTCGGGCTTCGCGGGGAGGCGGGCGGGTACGTCCTGGACTCGTCCGAGGGCGAATGGTCCACGCGCGCCGTGGTCGTCGCGAGCGGCGCGCTGCGTCTGGCGAAGGTCCCGGCCGGCGTGGACGTACCCCCCGGCGTCACGGCGGTGCACGCCGTCGACTACCGCCGTCCGGAGCAGCTGCCGCCCGGCGCGGTGCTGGTGGTCGGCAGCGGGCAGTCCGGCACCCAGATCGCCGACGAGCTGCACCGCGCGGGCCGCCGCGTCCTCCTCTCCACCAGCGCCGTCGGCCGCGTCCCCCGCCGCTACCGCGACCGGGACGTCTTCGCCTGGCTCCACCACCTCGGCATGCTCGACCAGACCACCGAGCACGCGCCGCCGGAGGCGCGGCGCGCACCGCAGCCGGCCCTGAGCGGCGCGCACGGCGGCCGCACGCTGGCGCTCCAGCAGCTGGCCAGGGACGGCGTCGTCCTGCTCGGCCGCCTCACCGGCGTCCACGGCGGCCGTCTCCGCTTCGCCGACGACCTCGCCGACCACATGCGGGGCGCGGACGCCTTCGCGGAACGCTTCCGCACCCAGGTCGACCAGTACCTCCAGGGCCGCCCGGCGGAGGCGGGCCCCGTGGACGCCGACCCCGCCGAGCTGCCCCTCGACGCCCTTCCGGACGCCCCCACGGAGATCGACCCGTTGGACGAGGGCGTCTCGACCATTCTGTGGTGCACGGGCATGCGCCCGGACACGGCGTGGCTCCCGGACGAACTGCTCGACCCCACCGGCGTCCCGAAGCACCGGCGGGGCGTCACCCCCCTCCCCGGTGTCCACGTGGTGGGGTTCCCGTGGATGACCCACCGGGCGTCCGGCATCCTGTACGGCATGGGCACGGACGCCGCCCACGCGGCGGAGCGGATCAGAGCCGACCTCACGTCCTGAGGACCGCCGACCTCACGTCCTGAGGCCGCCGACTCCCCGACCCCGGAGCCGGCCGGCACCCCCGTCGTACCCTTGCCCCCGTGACCGCCCCCTCCCCGCAACGCGTCGCCGTCCTCGTACTCGAAGGCGCGAAGCCGCTCGACGTCGGCATTCCCGCGCAGGTGTTCACGACCCGCGCGAGCATGCCGTACGAGGTACGGGTGTGCGGCGCGGCGCCCGGGCTCGTGGCCGGCGGGGACGGGCTGTCGTACTGGGTCGACCATGGGCCCGAGGCGCTGGCCTGGGCCGACATCGTCTTCATCCCCGGCTACCGCTTCCCCGGCCGCGACGACCCCCCGCGGACCGTTCTCGACGCGCTGATCGCCGCCCACGACCGCGGCGCCCGGCTCGCCGCCATCTCGACGGGCGCCTTCGCCCTCGCCGCGACGGGCCTGCTCGACGGCCGGCGCGCCACCACGCACTGGCACTACACGCGGGCGCTCGCGGCGAGGCACCCCTCGGTCCGGGTCGACGAGAACGTCCTCTTCGTGGACGAGGGCAGTGTCCTGACGTCGGCGGGCGCCGCGTCGGGCATCGACCTGTGCCTGCACATCCTGCGCCGCGACCTCGGGGTGTCCGCGTCGAACCACGCCGCCCGGCGTCTGGTGGCGGCCCCGTACCGCAGCGGCGGTCAGGCGCAGTACGTACGGCGCACCGTGCCCGAATCGCTCGGCGAGCGGTTCGCCGCCACCCGGGAATGGGCGCTGCACCGGCTGGACGAGCCGCTCACCCTCGACGTGCTCGCCCGGCACGCGGCGGTGTCCCCGCGCACGTTCTCGCGGCGCTTCGCCGAGGACACGGGGTACACCCCCATGCAGTGGGTCATGCGCGCCCGCATCGACCTGGCCCGTGAGCTGCTCGAACGCTCCGAGCGCGGCGTCGAGCAGATCGCCGCCGACGTCGGTCTCGGGACAGGGGCCAATCTGCGGCTGCACTTCCAGCGCATCCTCGACACCACACCGAGCGAATACCGTCGCACCTTCACCAAGGGCGAGTAGCAGACCGCCACTGACCGGGGGTCATGACCGAGTGTCACCGCCGCAACGGCACTGCCCCCGGCGGCGCTGACCCAGTGGCGTGATCCTTTTGAACCATGGCACTCGCGCCGCTGCCGTCGGCCGGACCCGCGCGCGAGACTTCGGGTGAACCGAAGGGACACCACTCATGACTCGTATCGCCATCAATGGATTCGGCCGCATCGGACGCAACGCGCTGCGCGCGCTGCTCGAACGGGACACCGCCCTCGAGGTCGTCGCCGTCAACGACCTCACGGAGCCCGCCGCCCTGGCCCGGTTGCTCGCCTTCGACTCGACGTCCGGCCGACTCGGCCGCCCGGTGACCGTCGAGGGGAACACTCTTGTCGTCGGCAGCCACCGCATCACCGTGCTCGCCGAGCGCGACCCGTCCCAGCTGCCCTGGGCCGACCTGGGCGTCGAGATCGTCCTCGAATCGACCGGCCGCTTCACCTCCGCGAGGGCAGCCCGCGCGCACCTCGAAGCGGGCGCGAAGAAGGTGCTGGTCAGCGCGCCGTCGGACGGCGCGGACGTGACGCTCGCGTACGGGGTCAACAACGACGCGTACGACCCGGCGGCGCACACGATCATCTCGAACGCCTCGTGCACGACCAACGCGCTCGCGCCGCTGGCGGCCGTACTGGACGAACTGGCTGGCATCGAGCACGGCTTCATGACCACGGTGCACGCGTACACCCAGGAGCAGAACCTCCAGGACGGCCCGCACCGCGATCCCCGCCGCGCCCGCGCCGCCGCCGTCAACATCGTGCCGACCACCACGGGCGCCGCGAAGGCGATCGGCCGCGTCCTGCCCAACCTGGACGGCAAGCTGTCGGGCGACTCGATCCGCGTACCGGTTCCGGTCGGCTCGATCGTCGAACTCAACACGACCGTCGCCCGCGACGTGACGCGCGACGAGGTACTGGAGGCGTACCGCGCCGCCGCGCGCGGATCGCTCGCGGGCCTGCTGGAGTACTCGGAGGACCCGCTGGTGTCGTCCGACATCACGGGCAATCCGGCCTCCGCGATCTTCGACTCGGCACTGACCCGCGTCGAAGGCCGCCACATCAAGGTCGTCGCCTGGTACGACAACGAGTGGGGCTTCTCGAACCGCGTGATCGACACACTGGAGTTCCTGACCCGCTGACTGGAATTCCCCACCCGCACCCCCGCCCCGATCTCCGCGGCCCGCACCGGACTCACCTCCCGGTGCGGGCCGCGCCGTTGTGCACGCGGAATCCTGGCGTCACCCGGAACCCTCGTCCGAATGCAGCACAGAGGCCCACCCCTTCGAGGGAACGTGCCGGTGGAGACCAACCCGCCCCCCGGGACCTGACGAAGAGGAAGCGTGGGCCGACCCCACGGCCGGGGCCACCGCTGGTGCCCCCGGACGCGCGTCCGGCCCCGTGCCCACTCCCCGGACCTCCCTGCCCGATCGCGCGGTGTGCGCGAAGAGCCGGGAATCCGCATTCGAGAGGAACCGTCTTGACCTCCAGATCGGCACGCCCCCGTTCACGGCGTGTGCTCGACCAGTCCCTCCTCGTCCTGGGCGCCGGCGCCCTCGCGACCGGCCTCGGCGCCCTCACCCTGGCGCCGGGCGTCAGCGCCGCCTCCAGCCACCGCGAGGCGCCGCTCATCGCGGGCGACCCGCGCGCGGACAACACCGACGTGTACGCGTTCACCAGCCAGGACCGCCCCGACTCGGTCACCCTCCTGGCGAACTGGATCCCGTTCGAGGAGCCCAACGGCGGACCGAACTTCTACGCCTTCGGCGAGGACCTCCGCTACAACATCAAGATCGACAACACCGGTGACGGCGTCTCCGACATCACGTACACCTGGCGCTTCCACAACAAGGTCCGCGACGCGGCCGGCCAGTTCCTCTACAACACCGGCCCGGTCACCTCGCTGAACGACCCGGACCTCAACTTCCGTCAGGTGTACGACCTGGTGGTCTCCCACGGGAGCAAGAGCAAGGTCCTGCTCTCCGACGTACCGGCCGCCCCCTCCCGCGTGGGGCCCGCCTCCATGCCGGACTACGCCGCCCTGCGCCGCCAGGCGATCCGCAACGTACCCGGCGGCGGCAAGACCTTCGCCGGCCAGGCGGACGACTCGTTCTTCGCCGACCTGCGGGTCTTCGACCTCCTGTACGGCGGCAACCTCAGCGAGCGCGGCCAGGACACCCTCGCCGGCTACAACGTCAACTCCGTCGCCCTTCAGATCCCCAAGGCGCAGCTCGCGCTGAAGGGGAACCCGGGCCGCAACCCGGTCGTCGGCGTGTGGTCGACGACCGACCGCCAGGGCGTGCAGGTCTCCGACTCGCGCACCCCGCGCCCCGCCCCGTGGAAGCAGGTCTCGCGGCTGGGCAACCCGCTGGTCAACGAGGTGGTCGTACCGCTCAAGTACAAGGACGCCTTCAACACGCTCAACCCGGACCAGGACCGTACCGTCCAGCCGGTCGTCGACAAGGTCCTCGACCCGATCCTGCCCAAGCTGATCCAGCAGGTGTACGGCATCCCGGCCCCGGCCACCCCGCGCAAGGACCTGTTCGAGATCTACCTGACGGGTATCTGCAAGGCGTGCGGGCCCATCAAGGCCGACCTCAACTCCCACCGCCTGAACAAGGACGCGCCGCCGAAGCAGATCGTCCCGGCGGAGGAGCTGCGCCTGAACATGACCGTGCCGCCGACCGCCGACCCCCAGCGGTACGGCGTCCTCGCCGGTGACCTGGCGGGCTTCCCCAACGGCCGCCGCCTCACCGACGACGCCATCGACATCTCGCTCCAGGCCGTCGAAGGCGCCGCGCAGACCGGGCAGCTCGTGCCGGCGCTCGCGGACGGCGACCAGGTCGACACCAACGAGGTGCCCTTCGGCACGTCGTTCCCGTACCTGGCCCTTCCGCACACCAAGTCCGTGAACAGCGGGCCGGACGCGCCCGAGAGGACCTCGATGAAGGGCGCCGCGGCCTTCGGCGGCCTCGGCGCGCTGCTCCTCGGTGCGGGCGGCCTCCGCCTCCGCCGTGACCGCCGACGCGGCTCCGGCCTCGGCCGCCGGTCCAGCTGACCCACCGCTCCCGGCGGGCACGGAGGTCGGTCCTCCGTGCCCGCCGGGGGCCCCATCCGCCTCTCACCGGGGAGACTCCTGTGCACCGGCCCAAAGACCCACCCGCCCCCGCGCTCCGCCGGCGCAGACACCTGCGCAACACCGCCGTCACCCTCGCCCTGGGCGCGGTCCTGTTCACCGTCGGCGCCGTCGGCCTCTCCCCCGCGGGCTCCGGCAGACCGGACACTCCAGCCACCGCTTCGCCCGCCGCCGGCCAGGCGCGGGGCATCGAGGCGATGCGCGAGCGGGTACGGCGCCTGCCGAAGGATCCGGTCAGCTGGGCGGACCTCGGCATGGCGCTGGTGCAGCAGGCCAGGACCACCGCCGACCAGGCCGCGTACGCCCAGGCCGAGACGGCCCTGCGCCGCTCGCTCACCCTGCGGCCCGCCGAGAACCTCCACGCCGAGATCGGCATGGGCGCCCTCGCCGCGGCCCGCCACCACTTCCGTGACGCCCTGACCTGGGCCCGCGAGGCGGTCGCGACCAGCCCCACGACCCCCGCCTCCTACGGAGTCCTGGCCGACGCCCTCACCCAACTCGGCCGGTACGAGGACGCGGAGGAGGCCGTACAGAAGATGGCCGACCTGCGCCCGGACAGCTCCTCGCTGGCCCGCGCCTCGTACACGTTCGAGCTGCGCGGCGACACCGGGCGGGCCAAGGCCCTCATGGAACGCGCGCTGCGGGCGGCGGGCACCCCGGGCGAACGCGCCTTCGCCCACACCCACCTGGCCTCCCTCGCCCAGGAGAGCGGCGACCCCGCGACCGCGCTGCGCCAGGCGGACGCCGGGCTGGCCGACGTCCCCCGGGACCCCGGTCTGCTGGCGGCCCGCGCCAAGGCCCACGCGGCCCGGGGGGAGTTCGAGCGGGCGGTCGCCGACCACACCGCGGCCGTCGCGGCGGCGCCGCTGCCGCAGTACCTCCTGGAATTCGGCGAACTCCAGCAGTCCCTCGGCCACCGGGAGGAGGCCGAGGGGCAGTACGCGGTCCTGCGCGCCCAGGAAACACTCCGCCGGGCGGGCGGGGCGCCCGCGGACACCGACGCGATCCTCTTCGAAGCCGACCACGGTGATCCCCGGCGGGCCGTGACCATGGCCGAAGCCGCCGTACGAGAGCGGCCGTTCATCGCCGTACACGACGCGTACGCCTGGGCGCTGCACCGCGCAGGGCGCGACGAGCGGGCCCTCGTACACGCCGACAAGGCTCTCGCGCCGGGCACCCGCAGCGCGCTCTTCCTGTACCACCGCGGCGCCATCCACCAGGCCCTCGGTGACGCGGCCGCCGCCCGGCGCGATCTGCGGCGGGCGCTGGCCCTCGACCCCTCCTTCCATCCGCTGTACGCGCCCGAGGCGCGCAGCGCGGTCCGGCGACTCGGCGGCACCCCATGAATCCCCGCATCCATTTCCGCATCCGCCGGCTTCGGGCCGCCGCCCCGCCCATCGCCGCCCCGCTCATCGCCGCTCTGCTCACCCCGCTCGCCCTCCTCGGCGCCGCGCCACCCGCGGCCGCGCACCCCCTGGGCAACTTCACCGTCAACTACGCCACCCACCTCACCCTGCGCCCGCACGCGGTCGACGCGGAGATCGTGGTCGACCGCGCCGAGATCGCGACCGCGCAGGAGCGCCCGCGGGTCGACCGGGACCACGACGGGTCCCTCGGCGCCGACGAGCGGGGAGCGTACGCGGACGAGGCGTGCGCCGCGCTCGCCGGGCGACTGGCCGCCGACGTCGGCGGTGCGCGCGTCCGGTGGAACCGGGGCGCCGGCGGGCTGACCTTCCGTACGGGAGAGGCGGGGCTCGGGACCAGCCGGCTCACCTGCCGGCTCCACGCCGACGCGCCCCTCACCTCGCCCGCCGAGGTCCGCGTGGTCACCCGTTACGACACCCGGCGCATCGGCTGGCGCGAGATCACCGCCGACGGGGAGGGCGTCACCCTCACCGACTCCACCGTCCCCGCGGTGTCGTCCACCGACCGGCTCCGCCACTATCCGCAGGATCCCCTCGCCGCGCCGCTCGACCAGCGCGGCGCCGAACTGCGGACGGCCCCGGGGCGGGCGCAGGGGCCAGCGGCCGGGCCCGCCGACCGGATCGTGCCGTCCGGCGTACCCGGAGCGGGTGTGGTCACCGGTCTGCTCAACAAGCTCTCCGAACGCTTCGACGCTCTCCTCGGCAGCCGTGAACTCACCCTTCCCGTCGGCCTGCTCGCCCTGCTCCTCGCCGTGGTCCTCGGCGCGTCGCACGCGGCGATGCCCGGCCACGGGAAGACGATCATGGCCGCCTATCTGGCCGGGCGTCGCGGCACCCGTCGCGACGCCGTCACGGTCGGCGCCACCGTGACCCTCACCCACACCGCGGGCGTCCTCGCCCTCGGCCTCGCCCTCCCGCTCGCCACCCATCTCGCCGGGGAAGCGGTCCTCGCGTGGCTGGGCCTGGCGAGCGGGCTCCTCGTCACCGCCATCGGGTGCCGACTGCTGCGCGCAGCCGTCCGGGGCGAAGGACAGGGGCATCACCACGGGCACCACCACGGTGAAAGCCATCACCATCACCACCCTCACCATGGAGAGCACGGCCACAGCCACACCCCACCGCCCGATGTGCCGCACGCGCGCCGCGCGCCCGACACGGACCTCGCCCCCGCCACGGCAGCGGCGGACGGCGGCACGGTGCTCCTGACCAAACCCGCCACACCCGCCACACCCGCCACCACGCCCCCGCACCCCCCTCACTCCCCCGCTCCGGCCCGGGGAAGGCGCTGGACCCTGGTCGGCGTGGGCATCGCGGGCGGTCTCGTCCCCAGCCCGTCGGCCCTGGTCGTCCTCCTCGGCGCGGTGGCGCTCGGCCGGACCGCCTTCGGCGTCCTCCTCGTCGTCGGCTACGGCCTCGGCATGGCCGCCACCCTCACCCTGGCCGGTCTCCTCCTCGTACACCTGCGCGACCGCCTCGCCACCCGTACCGCCCGGCGGGCCTCCGCCCGGCTGAAGGCACTCGCGCGCGTCGGTCCGGCCGCCACCTCGGCTCTCGTACTCCTGGTGGGAATCGGCCTCACGGCCCGCGCCGTCACCGGCATGTGAGCCGGCGCGGAGCATGGCGCCGGCCGTCGAGATCCGCGACTGGGGTGCCGGCGGCAACGACTGCTCAGTCGCAGATCTCGACGACGCCGACGTAGTCGAGTTTCTTTCTCAGGACATAGCCGGTGTCGCTTCCGGAGATGACCTCGTCCACGGTGCCGTAGTAGCGGTCGTGGACGGGCGAGGGATAGCTCGCGGTCTCCTGCCGGAAGAACAGGGTCCCCGACGCGACATCGCCGAGGCGCGTTCCCTCGGCGTCCCAGATCTGGGCCTTGTTGTTCACCCGGTACTGCCGCCGCGATGGGCAGGTCCTCGTCGGTGACGGCTTCGGCGTGGGAGCCGCGGACCGGGTGGGCGGGGCGGGTGGACTCGGGAGGCGGACCGGTGGCGAGGGCCTGGGCGGCCGGACCACCGGTGCCGGTGGGACGGTCGGCGAGATGCTCGGCGAAGGGGCCGGCGCGGGACTTGTCGTGGGCGGCGAGGCCGAAGCGCCCGGGAGCGCGGTCGGGCCGGACCGTACCGGACCGGCCGAGCCCTCCGGGGTCTCGTTGCCGCTGAGAAGTACGGCTGCCAGCGCCGCCAGCACGATGCCCGTCACCTTCCGCGAGAAGCCGTTGCGCTGGACGGCGCCGTCCCCGATCACGACACCCTTGGCGCCGTTCAGGTGAACGGCGTACCGGGCGTCACGGTTTGCGCGGGCGCCCAGTTCATCGCGGGCGCCGCGGTCTTCGCGGGCGTCACGGTCTTCGCGGGCGTCACGGTCTTTGTGCTCTTCGCAGGCGTCACGCTCATCGCGCTCTTCGGGTTCGTCGCCGGAGGGCTTCATGGTCACCGGCTCAGTGGAAGTGGTTGTCCTGGCGGGCGTGGTCGCCCATCACGGCGCCCTTGACCTCGTGCGCGACAAGAACGTACTTGCCCGCCCGGTCGTCGCGAGGGGGCTCGCCCGCGTCCGTACCAGGCGGCTCCTCGTCGTCGCCGGCGCGCCGCTCGCGGCGTACCAGGGAGACCAGTCCGTCCCACGCGTCCCCCGCGGCCCGCTGGACCGTCTGGGTCACTCCGGCCGTCGCCCCCGCCGCCAAGGCCTGGGCGACCAGTTCCATCTCGGGCATCGTTCCCCCTACACCGGCTCACCGGCCCGTACCGGCTCTACGGCGGCCCAGTATGGTCAAGACCCACCTCCGGCCTGACACGTGATCACGCCCGGCACGGCGGTGACCTCGGCGGATCCCGGATCGCGTTCGCCCGGACGAGTGGTACGGACGAGTGGTACGGACCCCGGCCGCGCCCAGGGGAACTGGCCCGCCGGAAATCCCGGTCAGGCGAGCTGGTTGCGGGCGCGGATGATGATTTCGCTGACGTCGACGTCGTCGGGCTGGGCGATGGCGTAGGCGATGGCGTCCGCCGTGATGGACGGGGGGAGGTTGAAGTTGCCGGCCATCGACTCGACCCATGCCATGGTGCCGGGGTCTCCGCCCTGGAGCAGCTCGGTGTCGGCGAAGGCCGGGCTGATCTCGGTCACTCTGATGTCGTCGTTCTCCTTGCGCAGGCCGTCGGAGATCGCGCGCATCGCGTACTTGGTCGCGCTGTAGACGGCCGTGGCGGGGGCCACGTAGTGGGCCAGAGCCGACGTCAGGTTGACGATGTGCCCGGACCCTTGGGCCTTCATGAGGGGCAGGGCCGCGGCGACGCCGTGGAGGAGGCCCTTCACGTTGACGTCGATCATCCGGTTCCACTCGTCCACCCGCAGGGCGGACAGCGGGGACAGCGGCATGATCCCGGCGTTGTTGACCAGGACGTCGATCCGGCCGTGCCGCTCGAACGCACCGTCGACAAAGGCTTTGACACTGTCGGGACGGGTGACGTCCAGGGCGGTCCGTTCCGCCTCGTACCCCGCCTCCGCCAGCTCTCCGACGAGGGCTTCGAGGCGGTCCACCCGACGCGCGCCCAGCACGACACGGTGCCCGTCAGCGGCCAGCCGGCGCGCCGTGGCAGCACCGATCCCGCTACTCGCCCCGGTGATCAGGACAATCTTCGAAGTCATGGATGCTCCAACGTTCTTGGGGAGTTCTCAGTCCTCCGGCGGCGTGGCGCCGGGGCCGTAGGTCATCCGCACCCGCTCGGGGTCCACGGTGGCACCGCTCGCGTCGACAAACGCGAGGGTCACCGGCTCCTTCGTGGCTTCGTCCACGAACAGCACCGCGGGTTCGCTGCTCACGCGTTCGTGCTCATTGCCCCAGCCCGCGAGCGCGGCCAGGATCGGAAGTACGTCGCGGCCGGCGGCCGTCAGAAGATACTCGTCACGCGTGCGCTTTCCGGGCTCGCGATAGGGCCGGCGTTCCATGAGACCCGCTTCGACGAGCGAGGCGAGACGTGCGATGAGAATATCCGTGGGCACCCCGATCTCCTTGAACTCCGCATAACGCGTGCGCCCGTACAACGCCTCCCGGAGAATGAGCAGATTCCATTTCAGACCCAGTACTTCGAGGCTGTGAGCAATCGGGCAGTACCTGTTCAGAGGGAGATCCAAGGTGCTCATGATTCCCAT
Source organism: Streptomyces sp. NPDC088261 (assembly GCF_044740805.1). Taxonomy (NCBI): domain Bacteria; kingdom Bacillati; phylum Actinomycetota; class Actinomycetes; order Kitasatosporales; family Streptomycetaceae; genus Streptomyces; species Streptomyces sp. NPDC088261. The sequence continues at coordinate 234,325 of NZ_JBIURL010000002.1, read as the reverse complement.
TCTAAACCTGACGCACTGAAAGCCGGTCGGCGACCTCGGACCGCGTTCCGCGGCGATTCAGGCCGAGTCGTCCGCGCCCGACGCAGCCGTGGGGCCGGCCGGTGCGTGGTTCAGTGCTCGGCGGTGAGTTGGGGATAGAGGTCTTCGAGCGGGCCGGAGAGCTTGCGCTTGACGTCATGGCTGATGTCGTCCGCGATCACTTCGAGCGCGCCGGCCTCAAGGGCGTCAAGGACGACCGCGACCATGTCGGCGGGGGCCGACTTCGGTACGTCGAGCTCGGCGATGAGCGGGGTGTCCATGAAGGCCATGAAGGCGCCCAGCACCTGGGTCTTCTGCGAGTCCAGCTCCAGGCGCAGACCGTTGGTCACCGACCAGAACGCGGACTTGGTCGAGGGGTAGATCGACGGTGTGGACAGCCAGCTGAGGGCCGAGTGGATGTCGATGAGCGCGCCGCCGCCATGGGACTTGAGGATCGGCGCGAACGCCTGCGCGACAGCGAGCGGACCGAACACGTTCGTCTCGTACAGCGCCCGCACGTCGTCGAACCCGATGCTGAGCAGCGGGTCGGTGTTCGTGATCGCGGCGTTGTTCACCACGATGGTGGTGTCGCCGGCGGCCTCGGCCGCGGCGGCGACCGACACGGAGTCGGTGACGTCCAGGACCAGCGGCACCACACGCTCGTCGTCCCAGATCTTCGGCTTCCTGGCGGTGGCGTAGACCTTGCGCGCTCCACGGGCGAGGGCCTGGCGGACGAACTCCCCGCCCATCCCCCCGTTCGCACCCGTCACCAGTACCACGGAATCGGCGATCGCTGTCATGGGAATCCCTGCCTCGCTATCTGAATTGGTACATCCAAGCTAGCACCTCTGCTTTGGATATACCAATCCAGACCCCCCCGCGCCGCCCCCGGCACCCCCTCCGCCTCAGAGGCGGTGGGAAGCGGGCCGTTCCCAGACCAGGACGGAGTGCACCGCGCCGCCGGGGAAGGGGTCGTCGGCGGCCAGGGTCAGTCGATCGTCGTCGAGGGTGGCCTCGCGGATCTGGAGGGTGTCGAGCCAGGCGGGCAGGAGCGAGACCTCGACATGGTGATGGAGCTGCTGGGCCGACTCGTCCACGGTGTACCTGCCGCTGTAGGCGAGGTATCCGGTCGCGGCGGCCGCCGCTTGTTCGAGATCACCGCCGTCACTGTCGAGCAGGTCGTAGTCCTGGCGGCCCGGCCGCATGATCTGGGCCGACATGTAGCCGTCTGTGGTGTACATGATGATGCCGACGGCATCCTGGCCGAGGGGATGGATGATCCCCGGGCGTTCGGTGTATTCGGCGGTGAACGACACCAGCCGCCACGCGCCGAGGACCTGGTCCGCGAGCATCACTCGGCCCCCTCGGGGATGGTCTTGAGGGGCAGGCCGAACATCAGCCAGGACTGGTGGCTGTCCCAGTGCGGATAGAGCCTGTCCATCTCCTCGAACAGCTCCCGCTCGGAGATGCCGGACTCCTGGAGACGGCCGAAGTCACGCAGATAGCGCTTCGAGTCCTCGATGCACTCGGCGGTGTCGGGGGCACCGGTCTTCTTGTGACCGGCGATCGCGATCTTCGGATCGAGCGCCGCCAGCCGGTCGAGCGCCGCGATCCAGTTCTCCCGGCTCGCCGGCGTCGTCTCGCCGACGAACATGTGGCACTGGTTGTAGAGCACATCACCACCTACCACCAGGCCGATGGAAGGCACGTGCAGCGACGTGCTGTGCAGTCCGTCGGTACGCCCCTGCTCGATGATGCGGATCTCCTCACCCTCCAGGGCGAAGGTGTCCGACTCGTACACCTCGGGCAGGACGATGGTCTCGGGCAGACCGGGCCACATCTTCCGCCCGAACTCGATCAGCTCCGGCGGCGTCTTCGCGATCACCTCCATCGTGCCCGGCGTGGCGATCACCCGGGCCTCCGGAAAACGGGCGAGCACGGGCGGCAGCCCGAAGAAGTGATCGGGATGACCGTGAGTGACGTACACCGTCGTGAGGTTCTTGCCGTGCAGACCGATCCAGTGCGCCAGGGCCTCACCCTCCGCCTCCGTCGTGAGCGCGTCCACCAGCACGGCGTCACGCTCACCGTAGATGAGCGTCGCCGTCGTCGGATCCCACCCGAACGGCGGCCCCATTTCAAAGGGGCGGTCGCCTACGGCGGGCCTGCGCGGTGAATTGAATACGTTGACGTCCAGCTTCTTCGAAGAATTCACGTGGACCATGTTTCAAGCCTTCCAGTGAGCTCAGAATGCGTGCCGCCGCTCGGCCGGACACTATTCACCGGGATCAACTCGTCCTTGCGAACGTAAGCTCGTTCACCGCACCGGGCAACCGAAGTACCGGAGAGCAAACAGCCGTAAGCCCCTCCCCAGGACCGGCACCCGGACCTCGGCCGGCCCCGCCGGGCGGACCTGGAGAGTCGGCCCCGCCCTGCTCGCGCGGCCACGACGGGCAACGACGCCGTCCCGGAGTTAGCGTGAAGCGCGCGGAGCCGGAATCCGAATCTTTCAAGATCTCTGAGGAGCGCCTCGTGGGCACTGTGGAGACCCTTACCAGCCGGAACAAGAAGTTCGCCGAATCCGGGTACGACGCGAGCCTGCGCATGAGGCCCACACTCGCGACCATCGTCATCGGCTGCGTCGACGCCCGCGTCGACCCGGCCGTGGTGCTCGGTGCGGCTCCGGGGGAGATCATGGCGATCCGCAACGTCGGCGGACGCGTGACCCCTCGTACGCTCGATGAGCTGTTCATGCTCCGCAACGTCGCACAGGCGGTCGGCGACGACATCACCGGCGACTGGGACCTGATCGTCCTGCAACACACCCAGTGCGGCATCACGAAGATCGATGATCGTCCCGAGTTGCTCGCGCCCTACTTCGACGTCGCCGAGGACCATCTCGCCACGACGCTGGTGGACGACCCGTACGGCGCGGTCGCCCGGGACGTGTCGGTGCTGCGCGCCGACGAACGCCTCGGGAGCGCGCGCGTCTCGGGCCTCGTGTACGACGTCGCCACGGGACGCGTCGAGACGGTCGCCGGGCCCTGACCTGGGCCGGGCCGCCCCGGTCGCGGGGTGGTTGAATGTCGGCCCAAGGGGGTGCCCGACATGGTGTCGACCGACCGCTTTCTCGCCTTCGCCGCGATGTCCCTGCTGGTGATCGTGATCCCGGGACCGAGCGTGCTCTTCGTGATCGGACGGGCGCTGGCCCTCGGCCGACGGGCGGCGCTGGCGAGCGTCCTCGGTAACGTCATGGGCTCGTACGCCCTGGTCGTGGCGGTCGCGCTGGGGATCGGCGCGCTCGTGGAACGCTCGGTGACGGTGTTCCTGGTCGTGAAGCTGGCCGGTGCCGCGTACCTCGTGATCCTGGGCGTTCAGGCCTTCCGGCACCGGAAGTCGATGCGCGCCTCCGCCATGTCCGCGCCTGTCGGCCCCGCGCACGGGGATCTGCGTACCGTCGCGGACGGGTTTGTCGTCGGGATCACCAACCCGAAGGGCGTGGTGTTCTTCGCGGCCGTACTGCCGCAGTTCGTGGACCACTCGGCCGGCCAGGTGCCGGCGCAGATGCTGGTGCTGGGGCTGGTACCGATCACCATCGGCCTGATCACGGACACCCTCTGGGGACTGGGCGCCTCGGCGGCCCGCGACTGGTTCGCCCGCTCGGACCGCAGGCTCTCGATGGTGGGGGGCGCGGGCGGATTCGCGATGATCGGCCTGGGTGTGACGGTCGCGGCGACGGGCCGCGCGGACTGAGGCGCGGGCGCCGTCATGCCGTACACCTCGGGGCACCAAGGGCGCGAGGACGCCGAGGACACTCAGGACGCTCTGGACACCCCCGACGGCTCATCGGCTCATCGGCCCAGCGAGCGCAGCTTCTCGTCGCTCTCCGAGCCGGGTGCGGCGGTATAGACCTGGAGCGCCTGGGACTGGTCGGGGTCCACCAGGGTCTGGCAGTGGAGTTCCAGCAGCCCGAGCTCCGGATGCAGGATGCGCTTGGGAGCGCAGTACGGCTCCAGCACCGGATGCTCCCGCCACAGCGAGGCGAACTCCGTGCTGGCGAGCAGCAGCGCGTCGACGATGACCGCGGCGCGCGAGCCCTTGCCGTCCCTGGCGTAGGTCGCGTGCAGGTGCGACGCGAGGACGCGGCTGTGCGCCGGGTGATCGTCCTCGGGATGGATTGCCCGGGCCCCCGGGTCGGTGAACCAGCGGTAGTGCAGGCTGCGGGCCAACCCCGTGTGGCGCGTCTCGTCCCCCAGCAGGGCGACCGCCGGGCCGGTCTGCCGGAGCGTTTCCCCGAGAAGGGTCACCACCTGGGCGGGAGTGTCCGCCAGCCGGTCGAGGATGCGCAGAGTGCCCGGTTCGATACGGTCGCCGCCACCGGCCCGGCGCGGGGTCGCGTAGCCGCCGAGCCGGAACAGATGGTCCCGCTCCTCGGCGGAGAGGTGCAGGCCTCGGGAGATCGACGTGAGCATCTGTTCGGACGGATGCGGTCCTCGTTCCTGTTCCAGCCGGCTGTAGTAGTCGGCCGACACGGCGCACAGCGCGGCCACCTCCTCGCGGCGCAGCCCGGCCGTCCGCCGGCGCCGCCCCCGGGGCAGTCCCACGTCCTCCGGTTGCAGTGTGTCGCGCCGGGTGCGGAGGAACGTCGCGAGTCGGGCCCTGTCCATGGTGCAAGTATCCTCGACGGCGCGCGGGCGCCGAGCACGTCAGGTCGCGTCGAAGGTGACCCGGGTCAGCCGCTCCGACACGTCCCAGAGCCGGGCAGCCGCTTCTTCGGACCGGGCCGCCTTGTAGACGCTCAGCTCGGTCGGGCGGCCTGTGAACTGCCCGAAGCCGTCGGGGCCGTAGAAACGTCCGCGCCGGGCGCCGTGCCCGGTCGCCGCGTACACCGCCGGAAGCACCCCCTGCTCGACCCCGTGGACGAGGACGCCGAGGCGGGCCAGCCGGGTCATGATGGCCTCGTACGGCGACGGACGGCTGCGGCCCAGGTTGGGGCCGGACGCGTACAGGTTCGTCACGGTGGTGCCGGGATGAGCGGCGTTGCTGGTGATGCCCCACTCCCCGGCCTCGCCGCGCCGGTCCAGTTCGAGGGCGAACAGCAGGTTGGCGAGCTTGGACTGGCCGTAGGCGCCCACCGGCGAATACTTCCGCTCGCTCTGGAGATCGTCCCAGTTGATCCTGCCCGAGCGGGCGGCGCTGCTGGTGATGGTGGTGATCCGGGCCCGGCCTGCGCGCAGCAGGGGGAGGATCCGGCCGGTGAGCGCGAAGTGACCCAGGTGGTTCGTACCGAGCTGAAGCTCGTAGCCGTCCGCCGTCGTGTGGCGCGTGGCCGGTGCCATCACGCCGGCGTTGTTGACCAGGATGTCGACCGGCCGCCCCACTTCGTTCAGCTGCGCCGCGAAGGCGGCGACCGACGCCAGCGACGCGAGGTCGAGGACGCGGACGGAGACCGCGGCACCCGGCACTTCCGCCCGGATCTTCTCGGCGGACGCGGCGCCCTTGTCCGGATTCCGTACCGCTAGGACCACCTCGGCCCCCGCCCGGGCCAGCTTCCCGGCCAGCGCCAGGCCGATGCCGTCGCTCGCGCCGGTCACCACCGCGAGCCGTCCGGTCAGGTCGGGTACGGTCACATCGATCACTACGGGCTCCCTGGTCAACAGCTTTCTCGGCTGTGCCAGCGTCGCAGCGTCGGCCGGGCGCATCCATGTCGTACGAGACCCTGGACAAGCACGCCCTCCCCGAACCTCTGATCGCCGTCAGGTACGGGAAGGCATCGCGTTCGGGCACACGGCACGGCAGCTGAGGACGAAGGCGTCGACGGCGTCGTCCCGTTGGGTGCGGGGTCGGGCGACACCGATCCGGCTGTGGCTGACGCCCGTGACGGGCCGGTAGACGATGTCCGGGCGCTGGTAGAAGCGGGCGGTCGCCTCGGGGGTGAGGCTGACGCCCTGGCCGTGCGCGATCGCGTTGAGCCATTCGTCGGGATGGTGTGCGACGGCGCCGACGCGCACAGGGTGCCCCTCGCGCTCGTCGGCCGCGAGCCAGTGGTCGCGCCACTCCCCGGACTCGGCGGGAGCCGCCACGAACGGTTCGTCGTACAGGTCCCGGAACCGGATGTGGTCCTCCCCCGCGAGGCGGTGCCCCGCGGGCAGCGCGATCCAGCGCGGCTCGGTCAGCAGCACCTCTACGTCGAAGTCGCCCTGCCCGGGCACCGGCAGGCGCAGCAGCGCCACGTCGACGTCACCGGTGGCCAGTCCGGCGGTGGGGTCGGTCCATTCGGTCTGCCGCATCCGGACCCGCCAGCCGGGGCGCCGCCGGGCGAAGTCGGCGATGATCAGCGGGGTGCGCTCGTTGGCGGCGCTGGCCACGAAGCCGACCCTGAGCGTGCGCGCGGCCCGGGTGGTGGCGGCCCGGGTGGCGCGCAGCGCGTTCTCCCAGGCGGTCAGTACGGTGCCGGCGTGGGCGGCCAGAGCCTCACCGGCCTCGGTGGGGGCCATCCCGGCGCGGGAACGGACGAACAGGTCCACTCCCACCTGGGCTTCCAGCTGCCGTATCTGTTTCGTCAGCGCGGGCTGCGAGACGTAGAGGCGCTGAGCGGCCCGCGTGAGGTTGCCTTCCTCGACCACCGTGGCGAAGTACCGCAACAAGCGGGTGTCGACATCCATGCCGCCAGGTTATGGAAGCGGGTATTGGACGGCCACGGCGGGCCGGAGGGAACGTTGATCACGTGACCGGGACGGCCCGGTACCGAACACGCCGGAGGACATCCTGATGACGAGTGAAGCCGTGCCCGACCCGAAGGTCGAGGCCGTCGACCGGTTCTTCTCCGCCTACGCCGCCGGCGACGTGACTGCGATGAGCTCGGTCCTGGCTCCCGGCATCGAGTGGACCGTCCCGGGCCACCACCCGCTGTCGGGCACCAAGTCCGGACTCGGCGAAGTGGTCAGCTTCTTCGACCAGCTCGGCAAGGCGGGCTTCCGGGCCGAACCTGTGTTTCTCGGCGGCGACGGCGAGTACGTCGTCGACATCCACCGGGGCTGGACGACCCGGGGCGTGGGCCGGGTCGACACGATGTGGGCGCTGGTGTGGCACTTCGACGCCGACGGCCGGGTCGATCGCGTGGACAATCTCAGCGGTGACCAGCACCAGATGGACACCTACGTCTGGGCCAACTACCCGTTGGCCCCCCTTCCGGCCCGCCTCGCTCGGGGACGGAAGGAACCGGCATGAAGATCATTCTGATCGGGGCGACCGGCACCATCGGCCGCGCGGTCGCCGACGCGCTCACGGCCGAGCACGAGGTGGTACGGGCCTCACGCGACGGCAGTACACGGGTCGACCTGGAGATACCGGCCTCCATCGACGGCCTCTTCGCCACCGTCGGCACGGTGGACGCGGTGATCTGCTGCGCGGCCAGTGGGCGGCTGACCCCGCTCGTATCGCCTTCGGACGACGAGTTCACTCTCGGCCTGAAAGGCAAGCTGCTGGGACAGGTGGCGTTGCTCCGCCGGGCGGTGGACCACGTCAGGGACGGGGGATCCATCACCCTCACCAGCGGGACCTTTCACGAGCCCACGCCCGGCGGCTCGTTCGGCGCCCTGGTCAACGCCGGACTGGAGGCGTTCGTCCGGGCCGCGGCCGTCGAGATGCCCCGCGGGGTGAGGGTGAACGTCGTCAGCCCAGGATGGGTGTCGGAGACGCTCGAAAAGCTCGGTCGGGACCCTGGGGGAGGCACCCCGGCGAGAGACGTCGCCCACGCCTACGTCGAGGCGGTCATGGGACAAATGCGGGGACAGACCCTGACGCCGTGACCCCCACCCCGCTGCCCGGCTGCCCGGCCTGCTCCCCCGGCGCCCGCCCGGGTCAGGGGGTGACCATGATCGCCTCGATCGACCGGTTCGCACCCGTCGTGCCGACCGTGATGCGGCCGCCCGCCACCCAGCCCTGCCAGCCGTACCCGCTCAGGTGCGCGTTGGCCGCCACGCTTCCGCCCTGGGTCTGGAACTCGACGGCCTCGATCGGCAGGGACTGGCCGGTGGTGCCGATCTCCAGGGTCTCGTTGTCCCTGACGCAGACCCAGGTCTGCCAGCCGATCGTGGAGACGTGCGCACGCGCGCACAGACCGTCCATGCCGACGGTGATGAAGCGCAGCGCTTCAACGGCCTTGCCCAGACCCGTGGTTCCCGCCATCACTCCGCCGCAGGAGTACGCACTCTCCCAGCCGACGCCCGCGATGTGCGCCTGGTAGCAGAGCACGCGGTTGGCCGCCGCCCGGGTCGTACTCGTGCCCGGCTGCCCGCTCGCGGCGGCCCCGGCGGTGCCGGCCCCGACGAGCGAGCAGCTGAGAGCGAGCAGCGCGCCTGCGAGAGCCATGGTCGGTAACGTGCGCATGGGGCATCCCCTCCCGGGGGTCGGCCGGACTTCGACAACCAGCGGCGGTGCGTGCCAAGGATGTGCACCCGCCCTCCACACCGTCAACACCGCGTGTACGGTCACTCACCGCTCGAACACAATCGGACGAGCCTGCGGGAGGAGCCTCCACGACCGGTCCCGCGGTCAGGCCGTGTTCAAGGTCAGGCCGTGTTCAAGCAGGCCGCGAAGACGATGGTGTCGTCCTCCTGCTCGGCTCCGAACGCCGCCAGCAGGCTGTCGCAGAGGTCTTCGGGGTCGGTCGGGCCGGCGAGCGCCGCGAGGCGCAGGGCGTTCAACCGCTCGGACAGGTCGGTGTCGCGGGTTTCGATGAGCCCGTCGCTGATCATCAGGAGCCGGCTGCCGGACGCCGTGTCGTGCGCGGTGGCGGGGGGCTGCGGGAGGCCGATCCCGAGCAGCGGTCCGTGGTCGGAGAGGAAGGCGGCCTCGCCGTCCGGCGAGATCAGCAGCGGTGGCAGGTGGCCGGCGTTGGCGACGTGGATGCGCGCGTGGCCGGGTTCCACGAGGACGACGCACACCGTGGCCGTCCATCCCCGGTGATGGAGTCCCAGGAGGTGGTCCAGGCGTTCCAGCAGGACATGCGGAGGGTGGGCCTCGGCGGCGTAGGCGCGCAGGGCGTGGCGTAGTTCGCCCATGACGATCGCGGCCTGGAGGGAGTGGCCGACGACGTCGCCGACCGCCAGGAGGAGGCCCGCGGGGGTGGTGACGGCTTCGTAGAAGTCGCCGCCGATCTCCTTCTCGGCGGCGGCGGGCAGGTAACGTACCGCCAGCTGCGCGCCGGGGACATCGGGCAGGTGTTCCGGCAGGAAGGTGCGCTGGAGGGTCAGGGCGAGTTGGTGTTCCTCCCCGTAGAGGGCGACCACTCCCCGGTTGGTCTCTTCCAGTTCGGCGCTCAGTTCCGCGTACAGGGCCATCACGCCCTGGTTGGTCTCCACCAGTTCCGCGTTCAGGCCGGCGAGTTCGTCGCGCTGGGCCCGGGACTCCTCCAGGGCGGCCATGAGGTCCGCGGTCTGCGCCCGCAGGTCGTCCAGGGGGCCGGCGGCGGGCGCCTCGGCCCGCAGGGCCGCCCGGACGGCCTTCGCCGACGCTCTCGGGCCGGCGAAGGCCGGCAGGGCGCAGCTCACCTCGATGCGGCGGCCCGGCGACTCGGAGTGGTAGCGGGTCTGGGGCAGTAGCCGCCCGACCGCGTCGAGGGACTCCGTACTGGGGACCCGGTCGTCGGCCCAGATGAGATCGACCCGCAGCCGCAGAGACGCCTCGTCCAGCAGGAAGCACGCCGTCATCGCCGTTTCGGGGCGCAACAGGTCGCGGCCCAGTTCGCTCAACGCGGCGGCCAGCCGCACCTGGTCACGCGGTTCCAGGCCGGCGGCGACCGCGGCGGTCTTGGCCTGGCGGCGCAGGGCGAAGACGTCCTGTTCGGACACGAGTGAGACGGTCATCAAGGCGGTGGGCACGTCACCAGAGCTCCTTGGCGACCACCACGCTGGCGTCGTCGCGGCGCGTGCCGGCCTGGCGCATGAGTCCGGTCGCCAGCACGGTGGCCCGGTGGGTGAGCAGACCGGACAGGTCGGCGGGGGTCCAGCGTTCGGTGAGCCCGTCGGAGTGCATGACCAGGGCGCCGTGGGCGGGCAGCGGGTGCTCGTAGGTGCGGGGCACGTGGGTCTGGTGTCCCACGATGCCCGGATGGGACAGCAGATTGTTCCGGGTGGTCGACGTGATCAGGGCCGCGGTGATGTTGCCGATCCCGCAGAACAGCAGGCGCCCGTTGTCCGGTTCGATGCGGGCCACCGCCACCGCGGCTCCGCGTGTCCCGCGCAGGGCCCGGTGGATGTCCCGCATCGCCTGCTCGGGCAGGCGGCTGTCACTCGTACGGAAGGCCTGGACCGCCGCCTGGCCGGCGAGGGCGGCCATCGGACCGTGACCCAGCCCGTCGCAGAGCATGACCATGACGCCCTGGCCGGGGCCCGCGGCCGCGGCGCGCACGGGCACCGTACGAGACGATTCCCGCGGTCGGACCGGGGAGCGGGAGAGGCCGGGGGCGGGCGCCGGTGACGCGAGGCCGGTGAGGGCCGCCCAGCTGGTGGCGGAGGGGGTCGCGTGGGCGGCGCCGGGTGCGGTCGGGGTACGGGCGGGGTCCCGGGTCTCTCCGGTGTCGCCCTCCGGGCGGTGGGGGTCGATACGGGTGGCCCAGGCGTCCCCGCAGACCCGTTCGCCGCTGATGGGGCGGGTGAGGCCGCCCACGGCCGGCTCCCGGCCACTCAGTTCGCGGGGCACGGGGTGGGGCCAGAACCGGGCCAGCTGAACCGTCCCGTGGCCGGGCCGGGAGTGGACGTCGAAGACGTCCGCGAGCCGCCCGATCGCTCCGAGCCCGATCCCCAGGGTGCCGACGGTGGACACGCCGTCGAGCCGGGCCGCGGGCACGTCCACCATCCCGGGCCCGCTGTCGACCACGACCACCTCGACGCCCGCGGTGTCGGCCGTGCGCACCGCGCGCAGCAGGAGCGACCCGTCGACGGAGTGCTTGGCCAGGTTGGTGACCAACTCCGCGACGGCGAGGCCCAGTTCGGCGGTGCGCCGCTCACCGAGTCCGGTGCGCCGGCCCAGCGCCGCCGCGGCGCCCCGTGCGCCGTCGGCCTGGTCGCGGAACCACGCGACGTCCTCGCAGTCCACGAGGAGGGGGCCGGTTCTCACCTGGCCCACTTGGTGATCGTGACGGTGGTCCCCTGCCCGGGGGTGCTGTCCAGGAGGAAGTCGTCGACCAGCCGTCGGGAGCCCGACAGCCCGAGGCCCATGCCGTTGCCGGAGGTCCAGCCGTCGGTCAGGGCCAGATCGATGTCCTCGATGCCGGGTCCGTGATCCACGAAGGCGACGCGTACTCCGCGCCGGCCCCGCTCGGAGACCAGAGCGGCTGTCATGGTGCCGCCCCCTCCGTAGATCAGGGTGTTACGGGCCAGTTCGCTCGCGGCCGTCACCAGCTTCGTCTGCTCGACCAGCGAGAGCCGGCACTCCTGCGCCAGCGTACGGACGAGCTGGCGAGCCAGTACGACCCCGTCGTTGGCGGTGATGGACAGCTGCTGCTCGGTCACCGCGGGGCCTGGCCGGGATCTGACGTCCCGTCGTCGGCCACCGCGGCGCCGTCAAAGCCGGTGTCGGGCCCGGAGTCCAGAAGAGCCCGGGAACGTTCCAGCGCGCGCAGCCCCTTCTCCAGGGTCAGCGCGGTGGTCACACCCCCCAGCGACAGACCCAGCTCGACCAGCGTGATCGCCACGGCCGGTCTCATGCCCACCACGACGGTCTCCGCGTCCAGCATGCGCGAGATGGAGGCGATGGTGGACAGCATCCGGCCGACGAAGGAGTCGACGATCTCCACCGCGGTGATGTCGATCACCACACCGTGCGCCCCGGTCTCCACGACCTTCGCGGCCAGATCGTCCTGCAACAGCATGACGGCGTGGTCGTCCAGGTCGGTCTGGATCGACACCAGCAGAACCTGGCCGATGCGCAGGACCGGCACCCGCTCGCTCATCGGCCCAGCCCGTTCTTCCCGCCGGCGGACAGGGTGGTGCCCGAGCGGCGCAGCGCGTGCCGCAGGGCGTCCGCGAGCGTGGCCTTGGTGGTGATGTCGCCGAAGTCGATGCCCAGGGCGACGATGGTCTGCGCGATCTGGGGCCGGATACCGGAGATGGTGCACTCCGCGCCCATCAGCCGGGCGGCGACGACCGTCTTCAGCAGGTGCTGGGCGACCTCGGTGTCCACCGCCGGGACACCTGTGATGTCGATGATGGCCTGCTCGGAGCCCGTGTCGATGAGGGCCTGGAGCATCTTCTCCATCACGACCATCGTGCGCGCCGAGTCCAGGGTGCCCACCAGCGGAACGCCGATCACGCCGTCCCAGAGCTTGACCACGGGGGTGGACAGCTCCAGCAGCTGCTCGGCCTGGGCGCTGATCAGTTCCTCGCGCGCCTGTGTGTAGGTCTCGATCGTGAACAGCCCCAGGCTGTCCAGAAGACGGGACAACTGGAGGTAGGCACGCAGATCCTCGCTGTCGCCGTCGGCGAGCGCCGGCTCCAGGACGGTCTTCAGCGCGAGGATGCTGATCGCCGTCTCCGACGGGGTGAAGCCCTGGCGGGCCCGGTTGCGGGACAGCTCGGTGAGGAGCGCGCGCACCTCGCCGAACGCTTCGCCGTGCGCGTCCAGGGTCCCGTGGCCCAGGGCGTCCAGCAGAGCGGTGTACAGCTCACGCAGTTCCTGTTCGACCTCGCTGCGGCTGACACGCCCACCCAGGGAGCCGGATACCTCCACCACCCAGTTCGCGGCGAAATCGTCGCCACCACCGGACAGCAGGGCCACCAGACGCCCCGTAACGTTTTCACCAGCCACAACGCACATCCTTGCTCGATATGAAGACCTACAGCCTCCCGAACACTAGGCCATCCGTGGAACTTCGCGGCACTGGCCTCGTGATCTCCGGCGTCTACCCGCCGGCGCCACGTCGAAGAGTCGTCGCGGGGCGAAAGGTGTACGCCAATGACCGGGCCCCCCGCTCACACTGATCACGGCCACCGCGAAGGGCCGGCCGACCGGCCCCCGAGTGGTCCCAAGAAGGCAGCTTGGCGCGTTCGATCCGTCAACGAGGCTGTGAGGGGAGAGAGGTGGCCTCCTGTCGGAGGCTTCGAGAGTCGGGCCGCGCTCGGATCTCGGTGCACCCGGCTGTGCTGCGACGGGCTCGTGCCCATGTGCTCACCGCGCCGCTTCGCGATCAGCTTGCGGTCCTCGTCGTCACGTGTCCCCTATACGTTTATACGTCCAGGAGCACGGCGTACGCCACGAAGAATCCGGCTATGAGAACGACGACGATCCCGATCGCGATCAGGGGGCCCGCGGCCCAGCCTTTCGGCGGAGCGTGCCTGGGCCCCGCCTCGGACGTGCTGCCCTCCGCCGGAGGAGTCTCGCCGGGCGGCACACCTCCGCCGGGTTCGAGACCGGGGGTGGAGTCGGGATCGGGGTCCGGATTGGCGGCGCTCATACGTCCATGCTGCGCCGAGCCGGTCACTCCAGCACCCCGAACGCCGTGCGACTCGACCAGCCGCTCCGGCCTCCAGCAGGGGCGGGGGCAGGTAGAACTACAGCGGTAAATCGTGATCAGCCGTCAGCCGTCGAAGCGGTGGCGGGCGGTCTCGATGTGCCCGAAGTGGCGGTGCGTCCAGTCGCACATTCCCTACGGGGGGACGGTGGGGTGCACGTTTCTCTCGACCAGGCCGTTGCGCTCAAGCATGCGCAGGTCTTGGGTGAGCATGGGGTTGCCCGGTCACTGAAAAGTGCGTTCTTCCACGTCAGCGGCCGCTCTCTTACAGTTCCCGGGTAACCACAAGAGACCGAAACGCCTTGGTTGGCAACATCGGCACCGCCCTGGCCGAGGCCGGCGGTTCCTTCCACGACGTGGCGAAACTGACCTTCTACGTCGTCGACTGGACCCCCGACAAAATGCCTTCGCTGCTGGAGAAAATTTCCCGGGCGGCCGCGGAGCTGGGATTCACCACGGCCCCGCCGGCCACGCTGCTGGCCGGCCACGCTGCTGGGTGTGGCGGCCCTGGACACCCCGTCCGCATCCGTCGCAGCGGCCCGGTTCCCGGGTGGGGCATCCGAGCTCTGCGGCGGCCGCGGCCCGCTCCGCGTTGGTCGTCGCTCACGCGAGCACCCTCGCGCGGGGCGCCGTGACGATCGAGGTCCCGCACAGGGTGCCGTCATGGGTCGTACAGCCTGGGCGACCGTGTACGGCCGGCGCCCAGGTCATGCGCTTCGGCCGGCACACGCGACACCCACCGGCGAGCGCGGAGCGTAGCGCGGAAGGTACGCCGTGACCGGCTCACACACCACCGCCGCAGCCACCACCGCAGCCGCCGCCGCACGAACTGGACGCGCCGACACCGCCGTCGGTGGCCCAGCCGGAGGCGCGGGCGGAACCCGTACCGGCGACCCGCGGCGCCTCCGGGACGCGCACCCCGGCGTCGGCAATGCAGCGTGCGCACAGCACGTCGAACTCGGGCCACCGCTCCGGTCCTTGAAGCCCGTCCGCCTTCGCGAGCCAGGCCGCCACCGGCACATGCACGGCCAGAGCGATCATGAACCAGAACCCGTCCGCGTCCGGCTCGCTGGTGTAGAAGCCGATGCCCAGGACAAGGACGGCGGCCAGACCGCACACCGCGGCCCACCCTTCCCTCGCGCCGGGCACGTCGCCCCACCGGCGAGTGGGGAGGGTACGCCGTGCCGTGAGCCGCAACTCGGAGCGGAAAGCCGGGAAGCGGGGCGAGGCTGTCACCTCCTCCAGAGTGCCGTTCTCCCCGGCGTCGTCAACGGCCGCCCGCAGAGACTCCAGCAGAGGATGCGTCTCCGGCTGGGTCTTCCTGACCGACCGGCGCCGGCCGCGGGCGGGGCGGGGCACTGGGGAGAGCAGCAGCATCCCGGCCTGCGTGGCGGCCCGTTCTCCCTCAAGGTGATACATGGCGAGAACGGGCTTGGCGGCGCCCGTCTCGAAGAAGCGTCCGACGTGCCGACGGTCGCGCCGCAGCACGTGGCGGAGGCGGAGCAGCGAGTACGCCATGAACAGCGTGAAGCCGCCCACCCAGACCAGCGCGAAGGCCCAGAAAGTCGGTAAGTCCCCCAAAAAGCCTGGCATCCGTCGTCCCCCGTCGATTCCCCGGTCTGTCGGGTTGTCGAGCACCTGCTCGCCCTGGCTTCCAGAGTGACAGAAACGGCTCATTCCGCACAGATGCCCATCAGATTTACCTCCGCTCCCACCAGCGGGCCGTGGCCCCGCCGTCAGCCGACCGGCCTGCGCTACACCCTCGTGCGGTACGGCGCCTCTGCGTCGGCGCAGGCCAGCGCGCAGGCCGACGCCGGCCAGGAACCGGCAGACGGGCCTGGCCGCGAGGTTCACGTCGATCCGGGCAAGGTCCGGCGGCTCGGTGGTCCCCGCGACCCTCGCCCGGGGCGCGGCACCCCACCGCCTCCCGTCCCGCCTCGCCCCTACCGCTTCGCCGTGGCCTGATGGGCCAGCACCTTCCACTTCTCCTCGACCCGGACCCACACCCCCAGCGAGCGGTTGGCCAATTCCCTCCGTATTCCCCCTGCCGTCATGTCCACGCTCATATCGCCGATTACCACGGCTGTGTCGCCGACCACGGTGACGCTGTCCGTGACGTGATCGATGCGGTGGTAAACGAAATAAGCGCTTTCGCATTTCTCGACGAACGAATCGAGCGTGTCCAGGGTTCCGCTCGAATGTGTGTAGACGAGATCGGGATGAGCAAGATCCCTGAACTCGGCGAGGTCACCGTCCACGATCGCGCGGAAACGGCGATTCTCCAGTTCACGTACGGCCTCCTCGTCAGCTGCGGCCATGCCTTGCCTCCACCTCGCGTCCGGCGACCTTCCCGCGCCAGTCTGCATGTCCGCCCCGTGGGAGTCGTGCCTCTTTCGGCCTAGTCCGATCTGCGGAGCCCGTTTCCGTCGAACAAGCAGAAAAGGCGAGGCTGGCCGACTTTCTCCCCTTCTACGATTCTGCATAAGGAATGGCCCGGCTCTCGAAGGGAACCACCGGTGTTGAAGCGAGTCCTGCTTTCCGAGACCGATCTGCCCGACCGCTGGTACAACATCCTCCCCGATCTGCCCGCACCGCTGCCCGGCCCGCTCAACCCGGTGACGATGGCCCCCCTGCAACCCGGCGATCTGGCCGACCTGCTCCCGCAGAAGGTCATCGAGCACGAGTTCACCCAGGACCGCTGGGTGGAGATCCCGGAGCGGGTGCGGGACGTCTACAAGATCTGGCGGCCCTCCCCGCTGGTCCGCGCCGAGCGGCTGGAGCGCGCGCTCGACACCCCGGCGCACATCTACTTCAAGTTCGAGGGTGTGTCCCCCTCGGGCTCCCACAAGCCGAACACAGCCGTCGTCCAGGCGTACTTCGCCGCCGAGGAAGGTGTGCGGAGGCTGACGACGGAGACCGGGGCGGGGCAGTGGGGATCGGCGCTGTCGTTCGCCGGCGCGCTGTTCGGGCTGGAAGTCAACGTCTACATGGTCCGCGCGTCCTTCGAGCAGAAGCCGTACCGCAAGTCGCTGATGCAGAGCTGGGGCGCCCAGGTCTTCGCCTCGCCCACGCAGCGCACCGAGGCCGGGCGCCAGATCCTCGACAAGGACCCGGAGTCACCCGGCAGCATCGGCATCGCCATCAGCGAGGCCGTGGCAGACGCGTTGAGCCGGGACGACACCAAGTTCGCGCTGGGCTCCATCATGAACAACGTGCTGCTGCACCAGACCGTGATCGGTCTGGAGGCCAAGAAGCAGATGGAGATCATGGGCGAGTACCCCGACGTCGTGATCGGCTGCGTCGGCGGCGGCTCCAACTACGCCGGTCTCGCCTACCCGTTCCTCCAGGACCGGCTCAGCGGCGAGCGCCCCCGGACCCGGTTCGTCGCCGCCGAACCGGAGGCATGCCCCACCCTCACCCGGGGCAAGCTGGCCTACGACTACCCGGACACCGCCGGCCTGACCCCGCCGCTGTACATGCACACCCTGGGCCACGAGTTCATCCCCGGCTCGATCCATGCCGGTGGCCTGCGCTACCACGGCGACGCGCCCAGTCTGTGCCTGCTGAAGGAGCACGGGCTGGTGGAGGCTCGGGCCTTCGCACAGACCGAAATCTTCGACGCGGCGATCCAGTTCGCGCGCAGCGAGGGCTTCGTCATCGCCCCCGAGTCCTCCCACGGGCTCAAGGCGGCGCTCATCGAGGCGCTGGCCGCGCGGGAGGCGGGCGAGGAGCGGGTCGTGCTGTTCAACATCTCCGGGCACGGCAACTTCGACCTGGCCGCCTTCGACTCCTTCCTCGCCGGGACGTTGAAGAACCCGACGGTCACGGACGAGCAGATCGCGGCGAGCCTGAGCGACCTGCCGACGCCCGCCGCCTCGGCCTGAGGCGCGGTCGTGACGACGCGTCCCGAGCTGCGGGGCACCTTCGGCGCGGTCTCCTCGACGCACTGGCTGGCATCGGCGGCGGGCATGGCGACCCTGGAGGCGGGCGGCAACGCCTTCGACGCCGCCGCCGCGACCGGCTTCGTCCTCCAGGTGGTCGAACCCCATCTGAACGGGCCCGCCGGTGACGTCCCGATCCTCTTCTTCGACGCGGCTTCGGGGCGCGCCCAGGTGATCTGCGGGCAGGGCCCGATGCCCCTGGCGGCGACAGCGGAGGCGTTCCGAGCCCTGGGCCTACCCCGGATCCCCGGCTCCGGGCTGCTCCCGGCCACCGTCCCCGGCGCGTTCGGGGCCTGGCTGAAGCTGCTGGAGCAACACGGCACCCTGCGCCTCGCGCAGGTCCTCCGGTACGCCGTCGGCTACGCGGCGGACGGTTACCCGGTCCTGCCCAAGGCCGCCGAGGCCATCGGCGTCCTGGCCGAGTTGTTCCGCGACCAGTGGCCGGAGTCCGGCCGTACCTACCTGGTCGACGGCGCCCCGCCCCGCCCCGGCTCCCGGCTGCGCAACCCGGCGCTGGCCGAAACCTACCGGCGGATCCTCAAGGAGGCCGAGGCCGCAGGACCCGGCCGCGAACAGCAGCTACGCGCCGCCCACCAGGCGTTCTACGGCGGTTTCGTCGCCGAGGCCGTCGACGCGCACCTGCGCACCGACGTCCTGGACGCCACCGGCCGCCGCCACCGGGGACTCCTCACCGGCGACGACCTCGCCCGTTGGGAGCCGCGCACGGAGGATACCGTCAGCCGCGCCTACCGGGGCCTGGAGGTGCACAAGCCGGGCCCCTGGTCGCAGGGCCCGGTCTTCCTCCAACAACTCGCCCTGCTGGAGGGCTTCGACCTCACGGCCATGGACCTGGACGGCGCCCAGCACCTGCACACCGTCATCGAGTGCGCCAAACTCGCCTACGCGGACCGCGAAGCCTGGTACGGCGACCCGGACTTCACCGACGTACCGCTGCCCACCCTGCTCTCCGACGCCTACGCCGACGACCGCCGACGCCTGCTCGGCGACCACGCCTCCGACCGCCTGCGGCCCGGTGCCCCGGACGGCAGGACACCGTGGATCCCGCCCCTGGACCGGGCGGACCCACCCGGAGGGCCGTACTGGCAGGGGCAGTTGTACGACGGGCTGCCCACCGTCGTCGCCCCGGTCGTGGCGGCAACCGAGGCACGCGGCGACACCTGTTGTCTGACGGTCACCGATCGGCACGGCAACATGGTCGCCGCGACGCCCAGCGGCGGCTGGCTGAAGAGTTCCCCGGTAGTGCCGGGGCTCGGCTTCCCCCTGGGCACCCGGGGCCAGATGGCGTGGCTGGAGGAGGGTCACCCCAACTCCCTGGCACCGGGCAAACGGCCCCGTACGACGCTGAGTCCGACTCTCGTCGTACGGGAGGGCCGGGCGCGGCTGGCGTTCGGTACACCGGGCGGGGACCAGCAGGACCAGTGGACGCTGGGCTTCTTCCTGGCCCACACCGACTTCGGGCTCGACCTCCAACAGGCCGTCGAGACCCTCGCCTTCCATTCCGAGCACGTCCCGTCCTCGTTCACGCCCCGCACCCACCGGCCCCTCGCCGTACGGATCGAGAGCCGCCGCTCCGACGAGGCCGCGGCCGGCCTCGCCCGGCGCGGGCATGACCTGGTGTCCGTCCCGGACTGGTCGCTGGGCAAAGTGTGCGCCGTGGGTGTCGAGCCGGGCGACGGACTGCTGCGCGCCGCCGCGTCACCGCGTGGCGGACAGGCGTACGCCATCGCGCGATGAACCACTCGAAAGGATTCCCGAACCCGTGTCCCTCCCCGTAGACGTCACGTCACCGCCCGGCACCGCCCTACAGGCCGGACTGCACCACCTGGCGGTCGAAACGGCCGACCTCGACAACTGTGTCGCGTGGTACACCGAGTTCTTCGGCGGCACCGCCGCCTGGTCCATCGACACCTTCTCTGACCTGACTCGCGACCGGCTGCCCGGCATCACCCGGCTCACCGAGGTGGTCGCCGCCGGCACCCGCTTCCATGTGTTCACCCGCTCCGCCTCCTACACCCGCCCGCATCCGGACACATTCCAGTTCCAGCACGTGTGCCTGACCGCCGCGACGGCGGAGGAACTACGGCGATGGCGGGACCACTGGCAACGGCTGTACGCCTCCGGACGCTATGTGTTCGCCTGCCCGGAGCCCCCGACGGAGATCGTCGTGGACTCCGACGGGGTGAGCAGCTTCTACGCCTACGACGTCAATGGGCTCGAGTACGAGTTCACCCACATACCGGCGGAGGCCGAGGGACGGTGAGCGCGCTGGACGGCACCTCTACCGCCGGGCTGCTGGAGGCAGGCGTCACCGAGTTCGGCGGCCGCGCCTACGGGCTCGAACCCCTGGTGCTGCCGACCGACCCGGTGCACAGCAGCGGTGACGGTCAACTGATCCGGCGGTACGCGGAGTTGCTCGGTCCGGGTCCGGACACGGGGGCGAGGTCCTCGGCCGGCCCAGGGCCGGCGGACTCCGCCGAGCAGTTGTTCTGGTTCCGGTGGATCACCGGCCACCAGCTCACCTTCATGCTGTGGCAGGAGCTGGGACGGCGGGCCGCGGGGACCGCCCCGGCGCCGCCGGACGAGGTGGACTCGGCAGCCCGGCTGGTGCGCGGCTACTCGGCGATGCTGCTGTACACGGCGTCCTGCACCCGGGACGTGTACCACCGGGTCATCCGCCCGAGCATGGCCCTGCACCACCCCGCGTTCAGCGGTGCCTGGGCCCGCGACTACGGCCCCGTACGGACCGTGTTGCGGGGCCGGCTGCCCGCCGCCTGGGAGGGTCGGGCCGACACCCTGATAGAGGAGTGCGCGCTCAACGAGGCCGTGCACGAGGGCATCGCCCTCAAGCTGGTGCCCGACGCGCCCTCGCTGCTCCAGTCGTCGGCGAGCCAGAGCAGGCCTCTGCCGCGCGACGTCCGAGCGACTCTGTTCGACACCTATTTCCTGACCCTGCGCGCGCCCTGCTCGCCTACCGAGGTCGCGGCCCAACTCCTGCGCCGGGTAAGGGCGGTGTGCGACGACCTGGCGGCCAACGGCCTGTACCCGGCGTACGCCTCCAGCCGGACCGAGAAGCCGGACGCGCTGCGCGCGGAGCGGGTCGAGGAGATCGAGCACACCGTCCGCCGGCTCCTGGGGAGGATCGCCCGCGACTCCGTGTGGCGATCCTCCCCCACCTCCACCCGCCCGTTGGAAGGAAGCGGTTCCCATGGCACATGACGTGATCGTGGTCGGCGGCGGTATCGCGGGCTGTGCCGCCGCCGAGCGGCTGGCCGGGCAGGGGCTGAGCGTGCTGCTCCTGGAGCGCGGCGCCCTGGCGGGCGGGGCAACCGGCCGCAACCAGGGCGGTCTGCTGCCGAGCCCGGTGCCGGCCTGCGGCGCGCTGTTCGCCGAGGCCATCGCCTTCTACGAGGAGACCGCGCGCGAGAGCGAGGTGTCCTTCCGGTTCCGTCCACACGGCTATCTGCTGGTCGCGAGCGACGAGGAGGACCTGGTCCGGGCCCGCGGCCACGGTCAGGGACTGTCCGACGCGGGCTTCCCGACGCACGAGATCGGTCCGGACGAGCTGCGCGACCTGGAACCCGGCCTCGCACCCGACCTCGCGGGCGCGGTGGCGGTCGAGGGGGCGCACGCCCTGCACCCGGTGCTGGCCGCCGTGGCCATGGCCGGGCGGGCCGCCCGCGCGGGCGCCGAGATCCGCACGCACACACCGGTCCGGGGCCTGACAACGGACGGCGACCGGATCACCGGCGTGGTCACGGACACTGGTCCACTGGCCGCGGGGGCGGTGGTGCTCGCGGCGGGGCCGTGGGCGCGGAGCCTGGCCCAGCAGGCCGGGAGCGACGTACCGGTCTTCGGCGCGCGCGGCTGGCTGGTGCGCACCGCGCCGGTCACGGACACCGTGTTCCGTCACACGCTCATGCAGTCCACCTGGCACGGCCCGGTCGGCCTGAAGCGGAGCGGCCCGCCGTTGCTGACCGATGTCGCCGGCCCCGCGACCACGGCCACCCAGGTGGTCTTCTCCCTCCAGCCGCTGCCCAGCGGGGAGGTGGTGCTCGGCTCCAGCAGCGGCCCGGCGCTCCAGCCCGACGACGTACGGGACGGCGCGGAGGCGGTGCAACTGATCGCGGCGGCAGCCGCCCGGCACGCCCCGGTGCTGGCCAAGACACCGGTGCGGGCGGCGTGGTCGGGGGTGCGCCCGATGTCCCCGGACGGCCTGCCCATCGTCGGCCCGGCGCTCGGCGCACCGGGGCTGTGGCTGCTCACCGGCTTCGGCATCGACGGCATGCCCCTGGCGCCCGGCACGGCCCGGCTGCTGACGGAGCATCTGGTGTCGGGGCGCTGTCCGGCGGGGGCGGAGCCGTTCGCGCCGGGGCGGTTCGACGGCTGAGGATGTGCGGAAGGCGGTGCGGGCCGGACAGCCGGTCCGCACCGCCTTCAACGGTTCACGAGGACAGTTCCTCGATCTTCGGCTCCACCAGTTCGATCAGTTGCGCCGCCTCAATCCGCACCGTCCGATCCGCTCGTCCGCTGCCGCAGTACACGGTGCCCATGCGGGTCACCGACTCGTCGAAGACGGTCACGACGCCGGTCCGGGCACACACCGGGCTCGCGCCACCCGGTTCCATGCCCAGGAGGCTCAGCTCGTCGGGTTCAGCCTGGCGGAGTTTGGAGCGGGAGACGCCCGCCGCGCGGGCCAGCCGGCCGTAGTGGACGCGGCCGGTGACGGGCAGGGCGGCGAGGACGAAACCGCCGTCGGCCGTCCTGAAGACCATGGTCTTCAGTAACTGCTCGGTGGCGAGGCCGAGTTTGGTCTCGGCGTCCGTCTGTCCCACGATCGGAACGTGGTCGAGGACCGTGAACGGAACCCCCGAGGTGCGGAGCACCTCCTCTGGCGACTGGACACCGGTGGACTTCTCGGGCTGCGACATTTTACTCCTCGTCGAGTGGCGCCGGCCAGGGCCGACCGGGGTCCGCCACGCTATCGCCCGACGGCCATATCGCATACCGGCGCAACCCGTACAACAGCGGGGCGCGTTGGGGCCCGGCGCCGACGCTGACTCGCTCCACCCGGCCGAACACGACGGTGTGGTCGCCGACCCGTCGCACGCCTTCGACCCGGCAGTCGCCCACGGCGTGCGCGGCGTCGCGCAGGTGCGGGCCGGCGGCCGTCGCGTCGGGCAGATGCCAGGCGGTCCGGTGGAAGCGGTCCGGGTCGCCGGAGGCGAAGAGTTCCGCGACGTCCCGGGCGGAGTGGTGCAGCAGGTTGACGCTGAACGTCCCGGCGCGCTCCAGTGCGCCCAGGGTGGGGCTGCCGCTGCGCACGCACACCAGGAGCGTGGGCGGGTCGAGGGAGACACTGCACAGGGATGAGCAGGTCATCCCCCAGGGCCGGCCGGCGTCATCCAGAGCTCCGATCACCGCGACGCCGGTCGGGAACAGGGACATCAGCGCCCTGAAGTCGCCTTCACCCGCGCTCGTCTCCTCAAACCCGACGGTTTCCCGAGGGGTGGCTGTTTCCCGGGGAGCGGCCGTGTCAGGCGTCGTCATGGGACAGCTCCTCGAACGCGGGTCGGGGCGGGATGCCGGGGTGGGGGTGACGGTGGTCCGCGTACGAAAGCAGCGGGCCGGTGGCGGCCGTGGTCACCAGCGCCATCAGCACCAGCGAGAGGAAGAGCCCGGAGGAGAGGATGCCGGCCGACAGCCCGGCCTGAAGGACGGCGATCTCCGTCAGGCCGCGGGTGTTCATCAGCACCCCGAAACGCAGCGCCGTCCCGGTCGTCAGCCCTGCGGCACGCGCACCTGCGTAGCCGCCGCCCAGTTTGGCCGCCGTGGCGAGCAGCAGGACCAGGGCGAGGGTCAGCCAGGAGAAACCGTCAGGACCGTGGGTGGACATCTGGAGGCCGGTCGTCACGAAGAATACCGGGACGAGCAGCAGCCCGTACCTCTCCACGGTCCCGACGGCCTTGGTGCGCGGCCCCTGTGCACCGTCCCGGGGGACGGCGAGCCCGACCAGGACCGCGCCGAAGATCGCGGTGAGCCCCGCCCGCTCGGTGGCCAGGGCAGCGCCGACCGCGAGCGCGCCCAGCAGGAGCACGGCGGCGACCGGCCGGCGGCCGCAGAATCTGCCGACGCCCGCCCGGACGAGCAGGCGCCGCAGCAGGACGGCCGCCACCACCCCGCCCACGATCACCGCGACCGCCCGGACGAGCTGCCCGCCGCCCCCCGCCGCGGTGGCCAGCGCGGCGGTCAGGACCAGCCAGGTCAGGGCGTCGATGCCGACGGCGACGAGGAGGGAGAGCCGGCCCGGGGTCGTGTTCACGAGCCCCCGGTCGGTGAGGATCCGCGCCAGCACCGGCACAGCGGTGACGGCGAACGCGGCGGCGAGCAGCAGGAGCAGCGCCGCGGTGGGCGCCGTACCGCGCTCCCCGGGGACGTCACGCCAGTGGACCCAGACCGCCAGCAGCACCCCGGCCAGCAGCCCCGGCAGCAGGGAGCCCGCCAGCAGCCAGCCGTACGAGCGGGGCGACACTTCGTCGCGGGGCGGCCGTGCGCTGTGCCCGACACCCGTCAGGTACAGCGCGAGACCGGCCAGGCCGAGGGTGTGCAGATGGTCGGTGACGTCGGCCGGCAGCAGAGTGTCGACGACGTCGGACCCGGCCCCCATGGTCAGCAGAGGGACGACGACCAGGCCGAGGGTGATCTCCCCGATGACGGGCGGCTGGCCTGCCAGGACCGCCGCACGGCGGGCCGGCCGGGCCACCAGGAGCACCACGGCCAGCACCGCCAGGGTGTGCAGGGCGAGCGTCATCGGCGCAGCCTCGCGAGGTACTCCACCTGACTGGGCAGGGTGTCGACCAGCTTCCGCGCCTGTTCCCTGACCCGGGTCAGCTCTGCCCGTGCGGCACGGGCGTCGACCAGGTCCAGCGCGGGCGGGTGGTGCAGCGGGATGCCGCCGAGGCCGAGGGCCATGCAGACGTAGCTGTAGGGCTCGAAGGCATGGTAGTAGGGGTAGGTGGTGTCGTTGTCGGGGAGTTTGCTCTGCCACTGTTCGAGGCGTGAGGCCATGTCGTCGGGGATCGCGCGCTTCTTGGCGTCGCGCCAGTACTCGTTGTCGGCACGGGCGGCGCCCCGGTAGTGCAGGATCAGGAACTCGCGGACGCCCTCGATAGCGCGGGCCGTGCTGAGGTTGTAGGTATCGCGCAGCACCGGGTCGCGGTTGGTGCCGGGGAAGTACCTGACGAGTTGTTCGATGGCGTGCTGGATGAGGAAGATCCCGGTCGACTGCAAGGGTTCGACGAACCCGGCGGCGAGTCCGATGCCCACACAGTTGTTGACCCAGGCCCGCTGCGAGCGGCCGATCCGCATCCGGATGTGGTTGGCCTCCAGGTCGGTCGCGGCGGGCCCGACGAAGTCGCGCAGGACGCGCTCGGCCTCCTCCGGTTCGCAGTAGTCGCTCGCGTAGACGTATCCGGTGCCGACCCGGTCGTACAGCGGGATCGTCCAGATCCATCCGGCGTCCTGGGCGGTGGCCGTGGTGCAGGGCCGGATGCCCTGGGCCACGGTGTCGACGGGGACCCGCAGGGCGACCGCGCGGTCGTTGGGGAGGGCGTCCTGGAAGGAGACGAACGGCTCGTCCAGGGCGTCGCCGAGCAGCCGGCTGCGGAAGCCGGAGCAGTCGACGTAGAGGTCGGCGGTCAGCTCGCCGTGCTCGCGGGTGACGAGGCCCTCGATCCAGCCCTGCTCGTCGAGGCGTACGTCGACGACGTCGTCGATGATCCGGTGGACGCCGCGCCGAACGGCGTAACGGCTGAGGAAGTCGGCGAGGAGGGAGGCGTCGAAGTGGTAGGCGTAGGGGAACTGGGTGTTCTGCTCGGCGAGCGTGGTCCGGTAGAGCGGACGGTCGGGGTCCTCGTCGAAGTTTTGCTCGAACAGTCGATGGTCGAGGTACCGCGGGGACGCCTTGGCGTCGCAGAGCCAGGGGATGAGGAAGCAGTCTCGGTCGAAACGGCTCGTCTCACCCACCTTCTGCCACCAGTCGGTGAGCGGTATCCCGTCGACGACCCGCATCCGTTCGAACGGGTGGTAGAAGTACGTGCCTGGTGCCCGCCAGTTCTCCAGACGTACCGCCAGTTTGTACGTGCCGTTGCACTCGGGCATCCAGTCGGCCTCGCTGAGGCCCAGATAGTCGAAGAAATGACGGACCGTGCTGAAGGTGGCCTCCCCCACCCCGATGGTGCCGATCCGCCCGGACTCCACCACGGTGACGTCGACGCTGTCTGCGAAGGCCGCCCGCAGGTAGGAGGCCGTCATCCACCCAGCCGTGCCGCCACCCAGGATCACCACGCTCTGTGTCATGACTCGTGACCCTAAGCGGGGTCGGCGGGCGGTTTCTTCGGCAGTTCGGCTGGATCGCGGCGGCCCCGCGCACCGAACGAGCTAGGCCTAAAGGACCAGCTCCTGCCTTATGCACTTGACAAGTAAATATGGCGAAAAACAGAGCCTCGCCGACCCGGGGTCGTGAGGCAAGATGAGGAGCTGTTCGATTCTGACCATTTGCCGTGCTCACGGCGCAGGGGGGCTTGTGTCAGAGGCTCGATCCGACCAGAATCCAACATCGGGCGACATGATCGGCGGTGGGACGCCGGAACCGATCCGCATCTTCCTCATCGACGACTCCAGCCTGGTGCACGCCGGGCTGGCACACGTACTGCGCGGCTATCCGGACCTCGTCCTCGTCGGCAGTGCCCGGGACAGCTCGGCGGCGCTCGAGGCCACGCTCGACGCGTCCCTGGACGTGCTCGTCATCAATACCGCCTGCCGGTCCATCGACGTCGGGCAACTGATGCACCGGGCCGTCCACTACTCCGGTGCCGGCGTCTCACGCATGCTGCTGCTGACCAACAACGCCAACAGCCCCCTCCAGGTGGAGGCGGACAAACTGGGGGCCGGGGGTACGGTGCTCGCCTGGGAGGAGCCGGACTTCCTGGTGTCCGCCATCAGACTCGTCTCCGGCGGCTACCGGATCGGGGTACCCGACCTGGGCGAGCCCGACCGGGCGGCACCCCGCAGACAGTCCGCCCACCACATCACGCTCGACCTGCTCACGCTCCGTGAACGGCAGGTCCTCACGCTCCTGGCTCGCGGCATGAAGAACGCCGAGATCGCCAGTGAACTGGTGGTCAGCGAAAGTACGGTCAAGACGCACGTACAGAACCTGCTGATCAAGCTCGGTCTGCGCAACCGGGCCAGCGCGGTCGCGGTCGCGTACGAGCTGGGCATCACCCGGGCCCAGTGGTCGGGTTGAGAACGCCGCCCACCCCCCTCCAACGACCCTGCCCCTCAACAGCAACCTGATCCCGACCTTCTACCCACGGTCTCGGCCCCGTGGTCCGGTGCGTTCGGGTGGGCACCGAACTTCCCCCGGCTCTCCCGCTCGGGCCCGGCTGCTGGCGTCCTGGACGAACCTGGTTGGCCGCTGCCCGCAGCCCCGGCAGCCGGATCATCGACCGCAACGCCGTCGACTACTTGACCGGCGGAATCCTGGGCGCCTGACACACCCCGATCGTCATCGCTCAGTCACGCCCACTGAACGCCAGCTGGACGCCCAAGCCGACCATCACGACGCCCGACGCCCCGCCGATCCACGACAGCCGACGAGGGGATCGGGCAAGCCAGTTGCGGGCGGTGCCGGCGAGGATGCCCCAGGTGGCGTCGGAAATCAGCGCGATCAGGACGCAGATCATCCCTAGCAGCAACAACTGCACGTGCGCGTTCGCCGCCGAGGGGTCGACGAACTGCGGCAGCACCGCACCGAAGATGAGCAGCCCTTTGGGATTGCTCACTCCGACGATGAACCCTTCCCGGAACACCCGCCCCGGCCGCCCTGTGTCCGCCCCGCCCTGATTCTCCGGCACCATCAGCAGCTTGCGGTGCCGCCATGCCTGGACACCGAGATAGACGAGATAGAGAGCACCGGCGAACTTGAGAACCGAGAACACCAGATAGGAGCGGGCAAGCACCTCTCCCAGCCCGAACGCCACCAGCACCACCTGAACAAACAGCCCCGCCTCGTTCCCCACCGCCGTCGACACAGCGGCCCGCCGCCCCAACGACACCCCCCGGCTCACCACGAAAAGAACACTCGGCCCCGGCACTGCGATCAGTACGGTCACCACGGTCAGGAAGACAGCCAGACGCTCGAATCCAATCACCACCGCAGAATACGCGCCACAACGCCAGCACTCAGCGATTCGCCGAACTCGGCGAACCGGGTCGAGCAGCCGATGGTCGAGCTACACGAGTACGCCCGGGAACGACTCGTCGGATGAGTAGACGACACTCGGACACCTGGCCCTCTGGGGGACATGTCCAGCCGAGGCCCGGACCGGAAGCGTCTGCAAACGACCGTCTGTCGAAACTCGGCCCCGTGATCACGAACCCGCAGGTGGGCACTGTCGACAACCCGCGTCGGAAAATCAACGTTGGTGAACGGTCGTTGGGGTGGTTTCCGACAATTCTTCTTGGCTACTGCCGCACTTCGACGGCCGACCAGAACCCCGACCACCAGATCGACGTGCTTCTCCGCAACTGCGTCGACCGCGACAACATCCACGTCGAAGCCGCCAGCGGCGCGAAAGCCTCCCGCCCGAAGCTCGATCTCGTCATGCAGTTGAGGCGCCAGGGCGACACGCTGAAGGTCACCCGACTCGACCGGCTCTCCCGCTCCCTCCTACACCTGGTGCCCCTCGGCGCCGAGCCGCGCGAGCGCGGGATCGGCCTGCACGTCATCGAGCAGGGCATCGACACCTCCACCATGGAAGGCCGCGCCATGTTCCGGATGCTCAGCGTGCTCGCGGAGCTCGCCGGCCGCTGGAGTGACCTGTTCCTCGTCCGGCTCAAGCAGATCAACCCCAAAGTCGAGACCGCATAAATCGACCCCGCCGACTGCACCACCCATAAAAAGAACGCAACGAACCCGACAAAACCTTCTCCAAATGCTCCGTCGTGGGCAGTCCCAGGGCCATCACCAACATCGCCGCACTGCTGTCCCTACGCGACTTCGGCCGCACCGACCCCGAGCAGCCCCGGTAGCCGCCGACGTGGAGGATCCGGTGGGGAACATCCCCGCGAGCGCGGGGAGCAGGAGGAGATGCTGTGGCTGCGGTACCCGCACCCGGGAACATCCCCGCAGGCGCGGGGAGCAGGGATCGTCCCCCGGAATGCGCAGCACGCATTCGGGAACATCCCCGCAGGCGCGGGGAGCAGAAAGTGTTCGGGTGCGACATGGCGACGGTGTTGGGAACATCCCCGCAGGCGCGGGGAGCAGTCGGGCGAGCTGAGTGTCGACTTCACGGACTGGGGAACATCCCCGCAGGCGCGGGGAGCAGAACTTCTCGGACACGAGCTGCGACCACTCCGCGGGAACATCCCCGCAGGCGCGGGGAGCAGCGACTTCCGTGCGGCGGTGCGAGTCTTGCCAGGGGAACATCCCCGCAGGCGCGGGGAGCAGCCGCCGGCGGTGACGACATCACCGGGGTTGATGGGAACATCCCCGCAGGCGCGGGGAGCAGCTTTCGTGGTGGACTTCGAGGTCGATGTGGTGGGGAACATCCCCGCAGGCGCGGGGAGCAGCGCCGTCCTCGGCCTCTGGGCCCACGGTTACCGGGAACATCCCCGCAGGCGCGGGGAGCAGTCCCATGTTCTGTCGGCTCCTAGGCAGGAGCCGGGAACATCCCCGCAGGCGCGGGGAGCAGTGCTCACACCAAAGGGGCCCAACCCCAGACGGGGGAACATCCCCGCAGGCGCGGGGAGCAGACCGTCCCGCCACCGTCCAAGTCCAACCGAGGGGGAACATCCCCGCAGGCGCGGGGAGCAGGACCGTACACAGACCGGTAGCACCCGCTGGGCGGGAACATCCCCGCAGGCGCGGGGAGCAGGTGAGGTAGCAGGTGAAGTAGGAGGGTTCGTCGGGAACATCCCCGCAGGCGCGGGGAGCAGACTCGGTGACCTGCGGCTTTAGCGGCAGCAGGTCCGGAGTTCGAGCAACTTCGTCGATTCCGGCAAAATTCCTAAAATGCACATACTCGTTAGCCTCTCCCGCCGAATCGGCGGCGCTTAGATGCTTTGCTCCAGCCTGGTTTGGGACCGATCGGTGCCGGTCGGTTGTTCTCGGCCGGTCGTCGGATCAAGGTCAGACCTTCGTGGTCGATCGGGTGCCAGGCGTGGTCGTGGGTGCGGAAGGTGAAGCCCTGTTCGT
The DNA here is from genome assembly GCF_044740805.1 of Streptomyces sp. NPDC088261. Lineage (NCBI taxonomy): Bacteria > Bacillati > Actinomycetota > Actinomycetes > Kitasatosporales > Streptomycetaceae > Streptomyces > Streptomyces sp. NPDC088261. The sequence continues at coordinate 204,579 of NZ_JBIURL010000002.1, read as the reverse complement.
TGTTTGTCGTGTGAGCCAGAAGCGCGCGGCCTTGGCCTGCGTACTGCTGTACCTCGTCCCACAGGGCGTCTCTGATCCTTGCTGACGGGTTGCCGATGAAGACGCCTGCGGAGATTTCCAGCAGCCAGCGGGTGAGGAAGCCACGGAGTCCGGGCGGGCAGTTGGTGAGGACGATGACGGTCACCAGATGACCGCCTCGTCGGCGTCTCCGTAGTTGCGGCCGGCTTCGACTTGCCTTCCGCCGTCCGTCTGGAGCGCGACCCGGTCCTGTTCCTCAGCAGGAGTCGATCGGGGGCTGTTCGGCTGGAGGAGGTGTTTGATGTCGTCGACGCAGCGGTTGAGCAGCCCTTGTTCATTGATCCGGTCGCGCAGAGCGCGCCGCGTGCGCGGGCCGACGTCGTCCTCTCCTTCGGCAGCAACGTCGAAGGAGAGGGGGATGCCGATCTCGGTTTTATAGAGGTCGGCGATGTCCAGGACGAAGGACAGTTCGTGGCCGGAGTGGACGAAGCCGAGTCCGGGGCTGCAGCCGAGGGATGAGACGACCGCGTGGGCGATGCCGTACATGCACTGGGCGGCCGCGGTGATGGCCTGGTTGACTGGATCGCCGCTGGTGAAGTCCCCGGGGGTGTAGTTCCGGCCGCGCCACGGAACGCCGGTACGGGCGGCTTGGGCGCGGTAGCAGTCCTTGACCCTGGTGCCTTCCCGCCCGAGGAGTTCGTGGCGGGTAAGTCCGGACGGGTCCTCGTCGGGGAAACGCAGCCGATACATCGCCCGTGCCACGGCCAGCCGGGAGCGTTGGTTGGCCCACTGGATGGCCTGGGCCTCGACGAGGGCGGAGGAGCGGGTGAGTGCCCGGCCGCCGGCGTAGTAGCGCACCCCGTGCTCCCCCACCCAGGCGACGCCGGCCCCGGTTTCGCCGAGGACGCTCATCGCCTGGTGAGTGATGCGGGTGCCGGGCCCCAGCAGGAGCGTGCCGATGGTGGCGGAGGGAATGTGGGTGGTGCCGTCCGCGTCCTCGGCGGTGATCGCGTTGGCGTCGCGGTGGACGACGCAGCGCTCCAGGTAGACGAAGGAGAGCCGCTCCCCGACACGGGTGAGGTGCCGGGGAGTGAGCGCCGTCCGCTTTCCGACTGTCGCCATCGCCTCTACCCGGCCGGGGCGGGGAGCGGGGCAAGCGTCATCAGGCCGCACCCGTACGCCTTCGCCTTCCCGAGCCCTTGGACGAGGGTGCGGCGCAGGGCTTCGGGATCGGTGACTTCGAGGCGTCCGTCGAAGGTCACGGTCACCACCGTCACCCGCTCCCGTCCGGCGGTCCCCTCATGGGACTTGGCGAAGGAGAGGCCGCGGGGATCGCGTACGGACAATTCGTAGGCGTCCCCTGGGTGAGGGTGCCCCTTGTGTGTCGTGCCTGCGGGCAGCAGGCGCCTGTCCGCCGGTTTCTCCACGATGCGGAACCCGGAACGCTCCTGTCGTTCGAGGAGCCAGCCCTGCTGGTGGACGGGGGTGCGGTGGGCGGTGCGTTTGGTCGGTTCGCCGTCCTTGCGGCGGATGCTGTGGACCGGATTGGCGGTGAGCCGGAAGGCCCAGGTATCCCCGGTGGTGAGGCGGTCGAGGAACGGGCCGTAGGGGCGGCTCTGCCACCCCGGGGTCTCCGGATCGAGGGCGGCCGCTGGCCAGCCGGCCTGTTCGACCATGTGGGTCAGGTCGGGCCGGGCCGGGCTGACGACGTAGAGGAACACCTCGGCCCGGGCATTGTGGTCCAGGCGCCACAGCACCCTCGGGGAGTCGGCCGCGGTCGGCAGGAGACCGGGAAACGACGTCATGACGGCCGCGTGCAACGACTGTGGCGAGGAGAGAAGCCGGCGCGCCCCCGGGCGTGCGGTGTTCACACGGAATCGAGTCAGATACATCAAAGAGCGTCTTCCTCAAGAGGAACAAGGGGTTCGTGCGACGGGACCGTACGGGAGCCGGCTCTGCGGGCCCGGGCGGCCATCGGGTTTGGCACCTCGACCCCCGAACTGACGACGGTGCGCAGCCCGTGACGGCGGTGCTCGGTGGCGAAGCTCAACGGCTGGTCGCGCAGGACATCGGCACCGGGATCAGTAGCAACTGTTTCCCGCAGGACGGCCAGCGGGACCCTTTCGTCGCGACGCCGTAGGTTCTGGTACCACCTCGCCGCCTGCCACGGCTCCTCCCGCAGCGCTCCCTCGATGTCGACGTCGTGACGGACGTTCAGCTCCAGGGGGAGGACCGGTGGGCAGGAGCGGCGGCCGAGGTAGGGCAGGAAGACCGGTGCTCGCAGGCAGGCGTGAAGTTCTTCGACCAGTGCGCTGTCGCCTTCCACCGCGGCGACGAAGACGGCGTCGGCGAGGTAGAAGCGCTCCGACAGCGGCATGGACTTGCCGGTGACTGCATGGTGAGCGGTCTGGAAGTCCCGTACGCGTGTGCCCGGCTGGTCGATACGGACACCGAACCGCAGTGCGGCCAACCGGGCCAGCCCGGTGTCGTCGCCCCGCTCCAGGCCCTGCGCTGCGGCGAGGACACCGATCACGCCGCTCTTGGTCGGGGCGGCCTCGGTGGTCCGTCGTACGAAGCGGGCCGAGGCCCCCCAGGACTGCAGGGGGCCGGCCAGCCTCAGGGTGAGCACGCTCATGCGAGCTTCTCCAGGCGTTCGGTGACCGCCTGCCCCACCGACTCCACGAGCTTGGTCAGGTTGACGGACTGGGTGCCAAGGCCGGCGAGCTTCTCGGTGTTCGCGCCGACCCGCAGCACCCAGGTGAGCGTGGACTCCTCATCCCCGTACGCCCGCTCGACGTCGGGGATGTACTCCGCCAGGCGGTCGGACGCCTCACGCAGGTGCCCGCTTCCCTGGAGGGCCGCGACCGGTTCCTCGAAGGCCCCGACGAAGCTGATGGGCCGTGTGGCGCGGAGCTTCACGATGACCACGTCGGGCAGGGTGTGGTGTCCGAAGGTGTTGATCTTTCCGGTGGGCAGGGAGGAGACGAAGCCGTGGACGAAAGCTTCTACGGCCCGGCGCACCGGGACCGTACGCGGCTCGTCGTCGCGCAGGCCCTCACCGAGATTCCGCGCGAGCTGGTGCACCCCGAGGGCGGCGTACCGGTAGAGCGTCGCGGAGTTGAAGTCGACCGTGCCGATCATTCCGGCGCCGGGCTCCGCGTCGGTGTTCCGGTCGTCGACCGCGGTGTAGTAGTCGGACTCGTTGTCCACGCGGTGCACGCTGATGGCGTGCGCCACCTGCACGGCCGCGTCGACGTTGATGTCCGCGGAGTCCGCGACCATCCGCCCGAACAACGCGATGTCGACGGAGTGCAGGGTGTCGGCGATCTTCTTGGCCCGGGCCTTGACCTCCTTGTCCTTGAGGAACGCCTTGATGTCCGCCTTGCCCTCGACGGCCAGCGCGGCCAGGCCGTCGAGCTGACGGGCGCTGAGGAACATCAGGTACTTCGACTCCGGCGCCGGTACGGGCTCGCCGTCCTTCGCCGCGTCGGCCTTCCGCTTGGGCACCTCGATCTTGGACCCGGTCGCCGCCTGGACGACCTCGGCACCGAGAAGAAGCGCAGCAGGCCCCTCGATCGCCGGATCGAGTCCGGTGATCCGGGCCGCGAGGAGCTCGGCGACCTTCTTCGTACGGACACCCAGCTCGCTCGGGTCAAGAAGGTGCTCGTCGCTGAAGTACGCGCGCGTCGCGCGCTTCCACGCCTGGCTGGAGACCCGGGCCCGCGGCACACCCCCGTACACGGCCGACTTGGGAGCACCCGTGTCATCCCGGTTAAGGTTGCTGGGCGGAACGGTCTGCAACACGTGCACGTCGAGGAAGATGCGGTTGTTCACGAGGCGTCCTTGTCGATGGAGTCGGTGAAGCCGGTGTTGTCGCCGGGATTCGCCACGGTGGAGTCGCCGGACGACGGGGATGTGGTGCCGGCAGGAGCAGACGAGCCCGGGGCCTTGCCCGAGGTGTCGTCGGAGGCACGAACCGCCTGGAACGAGCGCCCCCACTCACGGCGCACAGCATCCCGGCCGCCCGGTTCCTGCCAGTGGTAGAGCTGCTCCGCCAGAAGCGCGTAGTCCAGCTGCACGTCCCCGGCGCGGAGCAGCACCACCAGGTCGCGCAGCCGCTGCGCCACGGCGGGCAGATCTGCGGCGTTCCCGGCGCGGACGAGACGCTTACGAAGCGGCTCCGCGATCTCGTTCGGGGGCATCAGGCGCCGTACGGCCGCGCCAAGGCCGCGGGGAGCTGTCGGCCGGTGAGCCTGGTGCATGCCCTGGCTCTGGGACTGCTGATGCAAGGCCCACAGGGTGAGGGCAACATGTACGGCGTCCTCGGCGCGGATCAGCTCGTCCTCGCGCAGCACACGGCCGCCGTCTGCCGGCGGTGCGTGCAGCGGCCTGGTGTCGGCCAGGCCCCACAGGTCGGGCATCTCGGAGAACTGCTTGCCGGCGCCTCGGCGCAGCCGGGCCAGAGCGGCCACCGCCTCGGGCCGGTCGTTGAGGTAGCCCCACTGGAGCGGAGCGATGATCGCGCCGGTGACTGCCCCGACCCGTTGCCGGGCGGTGAGCGTGGTGGTGGTCATGCGGGCACCTTCGGGGAGAAGTCAGGACCGGCCGGGTGCGTGCCGGATGGCGGGCCGGCGGGCTCATCGGTGGGCGGGGCTGTGGGGAAGGGGTCGCCGAGGGCCTTGCTGAGGCGGGAGCGGAACCACCCGTCGGCCAGCGCGGAGTTGAGCCACTCGGTGCCGGTCTTCGATTCCACCGTGCGGCCCTCCCACGCCGCGTCACCGGCGTGGGTCAGCAGCCGCTCGCCCAGGCCGATGACGCACCGGTACACCCGCCGCTGCCACACCGTGCGGTACTCGTACGGATCCGCCTCATCCGTCAACTCCCTCAACCAGATGGGGTAAAGGCCATCCAGAGCACCGAAACCGAGATCCCGGGCAATGTCTTTCGCGGGATCGGGATCGGCTCCAACGGCTCGGGCCAGGTCGCTAGCGAGATCGCCAAGAGTTCTGACTGCCGCTTCGGCGTCCGCGACCGCGTCGATGGCTTGCTGGGCGTACTCACGGTCCCGCTGGTGCAGGAGGACGACGCCCATCGACAGGTGATCGTTGACCACCTCGTCGATGACGGACTGCTGGGTGCCGTATACCGGACCGACCACGCGGGCCCGGATGAGAAACCCCTTGTCCAGTTCCCCTTCCGTGACGAGCCGGGCGATCCACTCGAAGACACCGGGGCGAAGCCGGGCTGCCGCCTCCGCGCTCTGGGCTCCCGTGATCGGGTTGGAGATCAGGGCGGCCAGCCCGCGCCAGGCGGAGCGGGCCGGGTCGTGTTCCTGCGGCAGGTAGACGACGGGCTCGCCGCGCTTCTTCTCCTGCGCGGGGCTGCGCCGCCAGCCGGTCATCGGCTCGTAGGAGTGCATGTTGTGCGGGGTGAGGGGGTCCCCGTATCCGAGGACGACACCGTGCACGCCGTCCGCCTTGAAGTGGAGGCGCAGTCGGCGGGTCTGCCAGGTGTACAGGTCCCGCACGCCCGAGGGGCGCAGGCGTCCCGTGGCGCCGGGGCCGCACGGTTCGCGGCGCCAGGCCGGCATGTCACCTTGGCCGAAGCGGATGCCGGAGGTGTCGGCGGCGATCAGGTTGAGCAGCAGCGTTTCGCGCAGGTCGTTGCCTTCGGCGAAGACCCCGCCGAGCGTGCCGGCCCATCCGACGCCCTGGGGGTAGACCTTGCCGCCCTTGACCCGGTCGTCGCCCTCGACGCCGGTCTTGATCCCGGAGGTGTCGTAGGCGTGGGCGTGAACGACCCAGCGGGTGGCCTCGGCGAAGCCGAGACGGGCGACGTCGGGCATCCGGCTGGTGAAGAACGGCTCGCCGTTCGGGACGTCCGCGACGATGCGGTTGAGCGAGAAAACCTCGCCCTTGGCCGTGTGCAGGCCGACCACTTGGAAGAACGGGGCCGTGGGGTGCAGCAGGTCGAATCGCTGCCGGTGCCGGGCCAGATAGGCGGGGACGGTTGCGAAGCAGTCGGGGTCTGCCCAGAGGTCCGCCCAGTCGTCGATGGTCCGCGGCCCGTCGAAGGCGTCATGGGCGACGGCGAGCAGCAGCCGCAGCAGTGCGAACTCCTGCGTCGGAAGGTCACCCGCCAGGCGCCGTAACCGGGCCGCCTGGGTGAACACCTCGGACAGGGACAGTTCGTCTTCCGTCCTGTCCAGCCACTGGACCGGGACCCAGGGGCGGTCGGTCAGGTCGAACGATAACCCGGCTTCCGCCTCGCTCAATTCGGTTGTTTCAGGCACGCGTTACCTCAAGGCCGTCGGACTGGTTGTATCGGAGGGCGAAGCCTGCCAGATGGGTCTGACAATCGCCGTCGAGCGCGAGAATCAGCTGCCCGGCCAGCCACGAACTCTGCTTCGACTGCCAGGCCGGTACGTACAGTTCCTCCAGTTCGGCGATCGCCCGGTCCATCACTTCCGGGTTCGAGAACTGGATCGGCAACCGCAGCCCACACCCGGCGGCCGCCCGTGCCGCGCCCGGCGAGGGAACCCTGTCCAGAGGCAGCTCCAACCCGCCCCGGCCCCTGTCCAGCCAGGGCAGCGTGGCCAGCGAGCCGTCGTCGCGCCGCTGGACGACGATGACCTCCACGCTCTCCTTGCTGTCACGAACCTGCGCCCGACCCGTACGGGTGTCATCCGCGTCACCCGCACCGCCCGCGATCCAGCCCAGCAGCGAACGCCCCGCCCGGCCGACCTCGCCGAGACGGAACACATCCGCACGCTCGGCCTGGTCCGCACGATGCTTCTCATGCCGCTCCAACGCCTTCACCATCGCCTCCTCCCACCCCTCCGGGCCTGCCGGCCCGTCGGAGCGGTCCGCGTAGGCGGCCTGGACGAGCGGGCTGATGTCCTGCGGCAGCCGCACCGGACGCCGCCCGCCCGCCAGATGCGGCAGCAGCGCCTCCGCCGAACGCAGCAGCGCGTACGCCCCGTACACCGCGACCGACCCGCGCACCGGAGCTGGCACCGTGGCCGACCAGTCGACGCCCGTGACCAGGCACCGAGCCGTACGCAGCCGCCGGGGCCGCTCGCTCTGCCCCTCCCCGCGCTGGTGCCGGTGCAGCCTCCCCGTCCGCTGGAGCAGCAGGTCGACAGGGCACAGGTCGCTCACCAGCAGATCGAAATCGACGTCCAGCGACTGCTCGGCGACCTGGCTCGCGACAACGATGTGCCGCCCGGCCGGACGCCGCCCGTCGGCCTTCTCCGGGGGCCCGAAGCGCGCCAGCAGGTCGGCGTCCTTCGCCGCCCTGTCCACATCGACGAAACACGAGTGCGCGACGGTCACCTGCGCGTCACCGAACCGCTCGCGCAGCACCCGCGCCGTGTCCAGCACCCGCCGAACGGTATTGCGCACCACCAGCGCACTTCCACCGTCCTCCAGTTCGACAGCCAACCGGTCGGCGAGAATCACCAGGTCGTCGTCGAGCTGCTCCAGGTGGACCTCACCGCCGCGGCCGGAAGCCTCCGGCATCACGATCACCGGCCCCTCCCCGGGCCGCACCGACGTCACCAGCGGATAGCCATCAGCCTTCCCCACGGCTTCGAACCCGTCACCTCCGGTGTCGGTGCCGGCGTACGCCTCGACGAGCTCCTGGCGCCGGGCCGCCGGCAAAGTCGCCGACAGCACCACGACCGGCACCCGGTAGGCCCCCAGCCACGACAGCACCCGGTCCAGATACACGCTCATGTACGTGTCGTACGCGTGCGCCTCGTCGATCACGACGACCTTCCCGGCGACCGCGAGGTGCCGCAACGCCAGATGCCGGCTCTTCAGGCCCGCGAACAGCAACTGGTCGATGGTCCCGGCGACGAACGACGACAGCATCGCCTTCTTCCGCCCGCGCAACCATTCATGCGCCACCAGCTCGGCCGGGGCGGTCCGGTCCCTGTCCGACGGCCGCCACACTCGGGCATCGGTGTCCGCGTCGACGTCGACGGCCGCGACGCTCTGCCGGCTCGTACGCATCAGCCCGGCGAAATCCTCGTTCAGGGCGGCCTTCGAATGGGCCAGCAGCACCGAAAGCCGCGCACCCTCCTGGGCCGGCAGGCGCCCCAGCCAGTCCAGCAGACGCGGAAACATCGCGTTCCCCGTCGCCATGGTCGGCAGCGCGAAGAACACGCCCCCCGCCCCCCTACGAGCCGCGAAAACCTCGGCAACCGCCAAGGCCGCCTCGGTCTTCCCCTCCCCCATCGGCGCCTCGATCACCATCAGCCCCGGCCGGGACATCTCCCGCGCCAGCCGCACGGCAGCCTCCTGAACCGGACGGACCGTCGCCCCGGCGGGCAGATCGAACCGGGACGAGAACAACTCCTGCACGTCCCCGGCAGGCTCCCGAGCCCGCCACGGCGCCGGCAGCCTCAACCCCGCCCAGGCCGCGGCCACCCGCTCCTCACCGGTGCGGTGGATCTCCTGCGGAAAGTACGGAAACAACTCCGGGTTGCTGGCGATCCAGTCGGACACGATCACCACCGCGGTCAGCAACACCTGAACCGGCTGTGGCAACCTCACCGCCCGCCACACGCCCAGCCGCTCACCTACGCCGAACTCCTCCGCACACGCGTCAAGCAACTCCCCCTGCACACGCGCCCACACCGCCTGGCTCACGCCGGGAGTACGCAGAAGATGAGGCCGGTCCAGCAACTCCTTCAACTGCCCATGATCCGGCGGCACACCATGATGACCACCGGCGACCACAGCGAACTGCGCCGACTGCTTCACCGTCCACCCGTACCGCTCCTCCAGCCACTCCCCCAGCAGCACCTGCCCGGCCATCCCGTGCGGCGCGACCTTGCGATCAGGACCGAACTGCCGCCGGGTACGCATCTCCAACCCCGCCGTACGCATGACGTCGGCAAGCGAATCGACCTGGCACGCGAAAGCCGGTGTCGCCTTCCCGATGTCATGCACACCCGCCAACCACGTCACGAGTCGCCGCGCGTCCTCGTCCCCACCGGGCAGCGCCTCCGCCACCAGATCCCGGACACTGACGGGCAGCCACCGGTCCCACAGCAGACCCGCGACAGCGGCGCTGTCCTCCATATGCCGCCACAGCGGCAGCCAGCCGTCACTGCCCCGGTCATGCTTGGCCCACACGGTCCGCACCGGCCCCGAAAGCCTTCCCCCAAGACCCCGACGGGCCTCCCCGCTACTCGTCATGACCAGATACGTACAGGCAAGTCACCGGCTCAAGGGCCACTTTGGGAGAACCGCCCCGCTTTCCGTCAGATTCACGTAGGGGCACAAGGACACGCCGACCGAGTCGTACGATCGGGCGAGCAGACGGAAACGATCAAACGGCCTCCACAACCACTCGAAGCAAAAAGGATTAATGTACCTTTTGTCAAATCTGGTGAAGTTGCACGAGAACAGCCACACCCGGCGGTAACACCGCAGGTCACGCAGTCTGCTCCCCGCGCCTGCGGGATGTTCCCTCCGCCTCCTCGGCGGCCAACTCTGCAAGCAGCTGCTCCCCGCGCCTGCGGGGATGTTCCCCTCTACTCCGAAAGCGCCGTCGCCGCCGGCGACTGCTCCCCGCGCCTGCGGGGATGTTCCCCGAGCAGTACGCCGAACGAGCCGCGCTGCGCTCTGCTCCCCGCGCCTGCGGGGATGTTCCCGCGTCCACTCCGCCTGTCGCGGATATCGACAACTGCTCCCCGCGCCTGCGGGGATGTTCCCCGCAACTCGAAGGGCGCGTTCGGTCCGGTCAACTGCTCCCCGCGCCTGCGGGGATGTTCCCAACTGGGGCTCCAAGGTCTCGGGCGGCCTGCTCTGCTCCCCGCGCCTGCGGGGATGTTCCCGAAGGAGAACTGACCATGGAACGCATCGAGTACTGCTCCCCGCGCCTGCGAGGATGTTCCCATCACCATCGACCTCGGCCCGTTCGGTGACGGCTGCTCCCCGCGCCTGCGGGGATGGTCCTTTGCTGGGCTTTGACTAGGTCGTTTGCCAACCTACCGCCAGGCATGAACTGGGCGGATAAGCTTGCCCTCGCGGCACAGAGTGCTCCTCATGCATATGGGGATGACCCCGACCTATTCGACACCGATGTGGCTCTGTCCCTCACGTCAAGAAGGACGTGAGGGCGGGAATTGGGAGAATCTCCCATAACCCCCTAGGGGAAAAGTGTCGAAGCAACGGGCAGAGCTGTCCAAAGAGTTGGGCCTTCGGGCGTTGGCTACGTTGGCCGGGCAGGCGCTGTGGCGCTTGCTCAATTGGGCGGCGAGTAAGACAAGCCTGTAGCTGCACTTGCGGGGGCTCTGCACGTGCAGAGCCCCAGTTTCAATCACTGCTAGTGCATTGAGCGGAAGGTCGCCCGACTGCCCCTCCCTCGACTGGGGGCCCGATGCCGCATCTCCATATAGGTGACCATGCAGTTGCTCCCCGCGCCCGCGGGGATGTTCCCTCAGCCCGGGTCAGCTTGCACTCCCGGCCACACTGCTCCCCGCGCCTGCGGGGGTGTTCCGGACCCGTTCACCTCGGACCAGGTGGGCGCCGTGTCCTCCCCGTCAGCGCGCGGGGGTGTTCCGAGCGGCCTTCCGGCCGTAGGACCGAGAGCAGCTCGTCCCCGCCAACACGGGGGTACTCGGCGCCGAACTGACCCGCGCCGCCCTGCGCAATGTCTTCCCCGCCAGTGCGGAGGTGTTCCAGAGAGCCCCTCGAACCACGCCTCAGGCAGAGCGGTCCCCCCGGCCGGTCCGAGGGTCTTGCGCTCACCAAACTGCGGAAGTCAAAGGGAAAAGGGTTTCCTCCGTGGTGTTTCCGGCACCGTATTCGCCGAAACGGCTGTACTGGATTTGTCTACGACGGCGGTTTTATAGCAGGCGATCGCCGGTTTCGGTAACCGTGAAATCTTCGGAGACTTGAAGCGTGAATTCCTCCCACGCGCCCCCTTCGCCTCACACCACACCACCGCCCCCGTCCCGACCTCTCCCAGGACTCCATGACCGCCCCTCCACCACACCCGAAACAACAAGCACCGCCCAGTCACCCGCCCCGCTCTCCGGTACCTGGTATTCGACCAAGGAACTCGCCGGCGTCCTCCACGTCGATCCCTCCGGCGCTGGCGCACCGCCCACCCCCGCCAAGGCCCCCCGTACCTCCGCGTGGGCAAACGCGTCGTCCTCTACAGCGCTAACGACGTCGAACACTGGATCGCCCGGCACCGTACGGTCCCTGAGCCGGCGGCCTGATGCCCCACACCGAGTCCGTCCCCCTCGGTGTACGCGTGTCCAGCGACATCGAGCACCGCCCCAACCGTCCCACCCCCTACCGCGCACGCGTCCGCTGGTTCGACCCTGTGACCAAACGGCGCAAATCCCTCTCCGCAGGAAAGGACACGTACGACCAGGCCGAGGAGTGGGTCAACGGCATCCTCAAGGCGGCCCAGGCGGGAATCGCCCCGAACGTCGCCACGATGTCCCTCGCCGAATACGGCACCACCAACATGGACCTCGCCCTGCGCGGCCTGGAACTCAAAACCCTCGATCCCTACCTCGCAGGCTGGCGCCGGCGCGTCATACCTGCCCTCGGACACTTCCCCGTCCGAATGATCACCAACGCCGCCGTCGACCGCACCGTCCACGACGTCAACACAGCCCGGGTCACCGGCTGGCAGCGCGAGTACAAACAGGCAGAAGACGAACTCGACAACCCCCGCGCCCTCGCACTACCCGCCTCGCGCAGGCCCTCGTCGACCGCTCCCATGGCCACTACGCGGGATGGGGCGAGGTCGTCGTCTTCGCCGCCGCCACCGCAGCCCGCATCGGCGAAGTCTCCGGCGTACGCGTCAGCGACATCGACACCCGCACCTGGATCTGGACCGTACGCCGCCAGACCACCCCCTCACCCTCACCGTCCAACCCGCCCCCGGACCCTGGCGCTAGGCCAACTGGTCCCCAAGAACGACGGAAAGGCGGTACCGGAATTCTCCGATACCGCCTGCGACCCGCGTAAACGCTGGTCGGGACGACAGGATTTGAACCTGCGACCCCTTGACCCCCAGTCAAGTGCGCTACCAAGCTGCGCCACGTCCCGATGGATCCCGCGTCACGTGGGGAGAACCCCGCGTGACCACGTAGGAGAACATTACCGCACTTCGTGGGGCGTCGAGACGTGGGTTGTGCGGGTGGGGGGGCGGGACCGGCGGACAATGGGGGGATGACGGAGAACCCGCGGGACCGCGACGGTGAGGGGCGGGCGCGCAACGCGCGGCCGCGGGACGGGTTGGGGCGGCCGCTGCCCTACGGAGCGGTGGGCGTGGAGCGCCAGCCGGAGGGGGTGGTGCGCTCGCCCGCGGAGACCGTACGGGAGGCGCAGCTGTTGCTCGACGCCGGGAAGCCGTTCCACGCCCACGAGGTGTTCGAGGACGCGTGGAAGTCCGGTCCCGACGAGGAGCGGGCCCTGTGGCGGGGGATGGCGCAGCTGGCGGTGGGGCTGACCCACGCCGCCCGGGGCAATACGGCCGGCGGGGCGCGCCTGTTGCTGCGCGGCGCCGGGGGCATCGCGCCGTACCGCGACGGCCCGCACGGCCTCGACATCGGCGGACTCGTGCGCTGGGCGCGGGAGTTGGCCGCCCGGGTCAAAGCGGGAGGGGGTCGTACGGACCGGTCCGTCGACGCCGGCCGTGAAGCTCCCCGGCTGCTGGGGTGAGGGGGCCGGTCAGTCCTGCACCAGCACCACTTCCAGCGTGCGCGGGCCGTGTACGCCCTCCACGCGGTCCAGTTCGATGTCGCTCGTCGCCGACGGGCCCGAGATCCAGGTCAGGGGGCGGGTCGGGTCGAGCCGTGGCATCGCCTGCGGTACGGAGCCGACGACCTGGTCCGCGACCCGTACGACACAGATGTGGTGGTCGGGTACGAGCGTCACCCGGCGACGGCCCTGGTCCGCGGAGCCGTCGAGCACGAGGGTGCCGGTCTCCGCGACCGCCAGCGCGCAGCCGGTGATCACGCTGTCCACGCCGTCGAGTTCGCGGGCGGTGGAGCCGGGGCTGTCCTCGACGCGGGTGATCCCGGGGTCCAGTGCGGCCAGCCAGGCGGCCGGGACGCCCGGTGGGGCGAGGACGGTGGTCGATCCCCTGGTGGCCAGGAGGGTCGCGACGAGGGCGGGCAGCCCCTCCTCGTCCGTACGGTGGACCACCGCGCGGTAGTCGGCGAGGTTCTCCGCCAGCAGCTCGACGACACGCTCCGGCGCGGTGTGCGTGGTGCGGTAGTCCCGGGTGACCGGCGGCGCGTCGGGGGCGTCCGCCACCGCGGCGCGTACCCGCGCGAGGATCTCTTCCCTGGCGGTCGTGCCTCCGGCGGTCATGCCGCCGGCGCTCACGCCCGTGGCGCTTCTGTCCGTGGCGCTCATGTGGTGCTCCCTTCGCCGCGGGTCTTCGCCGAGCCGTTCTCCGCCGAGCTGTTCTCCGGCGAGCCATTCTTCGATGAGCTGTTCTTCTCGGGCCCGGTCTTCTCGGCTCTGTTCTTCTTCCACCAGTCCCGGAACGGCGCGGGCGGCAGTTCCGGCAGGTCCCGGCTGTCCGTCCAGGCACCCGCGCCCGGCACCCGCGACGGATGCAGCTTCCGCGTCCTCGACGCCACCCGCTCCCCCGCCGCGAGCACCTTGGGATGGTCGAAGACCCACCCGGACGCCTTGATCGCCGCCTTCTCCAGGCGGTGTCCCTTCCCGCCCCGGTCGGCGATCCGCTCCCGCAGGTGGACCAGCACCTCGGGGATGTCGATGGCCACCGGGCAGACGTCGTAGCACGCGCCGCACAGCGACGAGGCGTACGGCAGGGAGGCGTCGACCTCGCTGCCGATGCCCCGGAGCTGCGGGCTGAGGATCGCGCCGATCGGGCCGGGGTAGACCGAGCCGTACGCGTGCCCGCCCGCCCGCTCGTACACGGGGCACACGTTCAGGCAGGCGGAGCAGCGGATGCAGCGCAGGGCCTGCCGCCCCACCTCGTCGGCGAGCGTGGCGGTGCGGCCGTTGTCGAGCAGGACGAGGTGGAAGGCGCGCGGCCCGTCGCCGTCCGTGGTGCCGGTCCACATGCTGGTGTACGGGTTCATCCGCTCCGCCGTCGAGGAGCGCGGCAACGTCTGGAGGAACACCTCCAGGTCCTGCCAGCTCGGCACGATCTTCTCGATGCCGACGACGGAGATGAGGGTCTCCGGGAGGGTCAGGCACATCCGGCCGTTGCCCTCGGACTCGACCACGACCAGCGTGCCCGTCTCGGCGACCATGAAGTTCGCGCCCGAGACACCGACCTTCGCGCGCAGGAACTTCTCGCGCAGATGCAGCCGGGCCGCCTCCGCCAGGTCCGCCGGAGTGTCGGAGAGTCCTTCGGGGGCCGCCCGGCCCCACGCGCCCATCTGCTCGCGGAAGATGTCGCGGATCTCGCCGCGGTTGCGGTGGATCGCCGGGACCAGGATGTGGGAGGGCAGGTCGTCGCCGAGCTGCACGATGAGTTCGGCGAGGTCCGTCTCGTACGCGCTGATGCCCTCGGCCTCGAGGGCCTCGTTGAGGCCGATCTCCTGCGTGGCCATCGACTTGACCTTGACGACCTCCGACTCGCCCGTCGCCTTGACCAGTTCGGCCACGATCCGGTTGGCCTCGGCCGCGTCCCTCGCCCAGTGCACGACGCCGCCGGCCGCCGTCACCGACTCCTCCAGCTGGACCAGGTACCGGTCCAGGTGGCGCAGCGTGTGGTCCTTGATCTGCTTGCCCGCCTCCCGCAGCAGGGCCCAGTCGTCCAGCTCCGCCACCGCCTTCTCCCGCTTGTCGCGGATGGTGTGCGTGGCGTGCCGCAGGTTCCCGCGCAGGGTCTCGTCGCCGAGCGCGGTCCTCGCCGCCACCGGGAAGGCCGGCATCCCCAGATACGTACCGCTCATGACCAGGGCTCCTCTTCGGTGGACGCAAGGATCTCCGCCAGGTGCAGTGCCCGCATCGGGGCGTCCTCGCGGCTCAGGATGCCGCCGAGGTGCATCAGACAGGAATTGTCGGCGCCGCAGAGCACGCCGGCTCCGGTGGAGACGGCGCTGCGGACCTTGTCCTGGCCCATCGCGGCGGAAACATCGGAGTTCTTGACCGCGAAGGTGCCGCCGAAGCCGCAGCACTCCTCGGCGCCCGGCAGCTCCCTCAGCTCCAGGCCCCGAACCGCCTCCAGCAGCTTGCGCGGCCGCTCCCCCAGGCCGAGCATCCGCAGGCCGTGGCAGGAGGGGTGGTAGGTGACGACGTGCGGGAAGTACGCCCCGACGTCCGTCACACCCACCACGTCGACCAGGAACTCGGTCAGTTCGTAGGTACGGGAGGCGAGGGACGCGGCGGCCGCGTCGCCGATCTCCGGGTAGTGCCGGCGGACCATCGCGGCGCAGGAGCCGGAGGGCGTCACGACGTACTCGTACCCCTCGAAGGCCCGCGTCGTACGGCGGACCAGCGGTTCCGTCTCGCGGCGGTAGCCGGTGTTGAACTGGGGTTGTCCGCAGCAGCTCTGCGCCTCGGGAAAGTCGACCTCCACACCCAGGCGTTCCAGGAGCCGTACGGTCGCGATCCCGGTGGACGGGTAGACGGCGTCATTGACGCAGGTCACGAAGAGGGCGGCGCGCATGGGCGGAGCATATGCCGCGCGTGGGGGCATACGAAAGTGTTTGCGGCGACTGATGGGTCGTCAGACATCCGAGGGGTGGTCGGGTCCGCTTGTGCGGGGTCCGCACCCCGGTCGGGTGACCCGGCGGCATGGGGCAGACTCGGTGCGGTGAGAAAGATCTATGTCATCGGCATCGGGGCGGGCGACCCGGACCATCTGACGCTTCAGGCGGTCAAAGCGCTCAACGAGGTCGACGTCTTCTTCCTGCTCGACAAGGGTACGGAGAAGTCGGACCTCATCGCCCTCCGGCACGAGATCCTGGAGCGGCACGCGACCGGCCGCGCCCACCGGCTGGTCGAGGCCCGGGACCCGGACAGGGACCGGGACCGCACGGCCGACGGAGTCGCGTACGCGGGCGCCGTCGACGACTGGCGCGGCAGGCGCGCCGAGATCTACGCGCGCATGATCACGGACGAGCTGGACGACGGCACCGCCGGGGACGCTGCCGGCAGGGGGAGCGTCGGGGCCTTCCTCGTCTGGGGCGACCCCTCCCTCTACGACTCCACGCTCGCCATCCTGGAGGAGATCCTGGAGCGGGGCACGGTCCACTTCGCGTACGAGGTGATCCCGGGCATCAGCAGTGTCTCCGCGCTGGCCGCGAAGCACCGGATCGGGCTGAACCGGGTCGGCAGGCCCATCCAGATCACCACGGGCCGGCGGCTGGCCGAGGGATGGCCGCAGGACGCGGACGACGTCGTGGTGATGCTGGACGCGCACCAGTCGTTCCGCCACCACCTGGCGGACGACCCGGTCATCCACTGGGGTGCCTACGTGGGGACCGAGGACGAGATCCTGGTCTCGGGGCGGCTCTCGGAGGTCGCCGGGCGCATCGAGGAGCTGCGGGCCGAGGCGCGGGCGCGCAAGGGCTGGATCATGGACACGTATCTGCTGCGACGCGACTGACCGGCGGCCGCGGGTCCGTCCCCGCCGCTGGAAGCACCGCGGATCGTCGGCCGCTGTCACCGAGTCGTGGTGCCGCGTGCCCGGAAGGCGCCGTTCGGCGTCCTCCGGACCTGAGCCGCGGCGTACGACACGGTGACGGCGGCCGACGGTTCCCCCGTTGCCGTCCCCGTTCGGGCCCCCGCACCCGCCCCCGCTCCCGCGGACGGTGCAGCGACCATAACCACCTTCTGTCGCCGTCCGACAGCCTTTGCGCGGAGACGCAAAGGGTGCGCGCCACGGGCGGTCGGCGTGATCCCGTCCGCTTGCCTCGTTTGGCATGTTTTTTGCACCCGCCGTCGGGCCGGTCGCCCCAAGGGATATCCCGCTCTCTCCCACCCCAAGCCCGCACGTCTCTGGGGAAGTTGGGCACGTACGACCGGTATGCACCCTTCCACATGCTCGCCCGGGTCGATGATTTTTACGTCAGGCTTCAAAATTTGCGCAGATTCATAGACTTCCTGCGGTCCCACTCCTAGCCTTTTCGCGTCCGCAGAGTCCCCACGAGCCGCAAGGACGTATGTCTGTGACACTCCCTCCGAGACGCCGTCTGCTTCGGCGCGGCATATCCGCATCGGTCTCGCTGGCCCTCGCCGTGGCCGGGACGGCCACCGCTGTGGTGCTGTCGACCGCACCCGCCGCGCAAGCCGCGGCGGTCCCCGCCCCCTCCCCCCTCAACGTTCCCGGCCGCGGCGCGACAGTGCCGTTCAAGGAGCAGGAGGCCGAGTACGCCGCCACCAACGGGACCCTGATCGGCCCCAACCGCCTCTACGGGTCGCTGCCGTCGGAAGCGTCGGGCCGTCAGGCCGTGACGCTGGACGCGGTCGGTGAGTACGTCGAGTTCACCCTCACCGCACCGGCGAACGCGATGACGTTCCGCTACTCACTGCCCGACAACTCCGCGGGCACCGGCCGGGACGCCGCGGTCGACCTGCGCGTCAACGGCACCTCCCTCAAGAGCGTGCCGGTGACCTCCAAGTACAGCTGGTACTACGGGGGTTACCCCTTCAACAACAACCCCGGCGACACCAACCCGCACCACTTCTACGACGAGACCCGCACGATGTTCGGGTCGACCCTGCCCACCGGTACGAAGATCCGGCTCCAGGTCGCCTCCACGGCCGCGTCGCCGACCTTCACCATCGACCTGGCCGACTTCGAGCAGGTGGCCGCGCCGATCGGCAAGCCCGCCGGAGCGCTGGACGTGGTGACCGACTTCGGCGCCGACCCGTCCGGGGCCACCGACTCCACCGCCAAGATCCAGGCCGCGGTCGACGCGGGCCGGACCCAGGGCAAGCAGGTCTACCTCCCCGAGGGCACGTTCCAGGTCCGCGACCACATCATCGTCGACCAGGTGACCCTCGCGGGCGCGGGCCCCTGGTACAGCGTGCTGACCGGACGCGATCCGTCGAACCGCTCCAAGGCCGTCGGTGTGTACGGCAAGTACGCCAACCAGGGCGGCAGCCGCAACGTCACCCTGAAGAACTTCGCCATCATCGGGGACATCCGCGAGCGCGAGGACAACGACCAGGTCAACGCCATCGGCGGGGCCATGTCCGACTCCACGGTCGACAACATCTGGATGCAGCACACCAAGTGCGGCGCCTGGATGGACGGCCCGATGAACAACTTCACCATCAAGAACAGCCGCATCCTCGACCAGACCGCGGACGGCGTCAACTTCCACATGGGCGTCACCAACTCGACCGTCACCAACACCTTCGTACGCAACTCGGGTGACGACGGTCTGGCGATGTGGGCCGAGAACGTACCGAACGTGAACAACAAGTTCACGTTCAACACGGTGATCCTGCCGATCCTGGCGAACAACATCGTCACGTACGGCGGCAAGGACATCACCATCTCCGACAACGTCATGTCGGACACCATCACCAACGGCGGCGGGCTGCACATCGCCAACCGCTATCCCGGAGTCAACTCCGGTCAGGGCACGGCCGTTTCGGGCACCACGACCGCCGCGCGCAACACCCTGATCCGGACCGGGAACAACGACTACAACTGGCAGTTCGGGGTCGGCGCCGTCTGGTTCAGCGGTCTCAACGAACCGGTCAACGGCACCATCAACATCACCGACAGCGAGATCCTGGACAGTTCGTACGCCGCGATCCACCTGATCGAGGGCGCGACGAACGCGCTGAACTTCAACAACGTCCGGATCGACGGCGCGGGGACGTACGCGCTCCAGATCCAGTCGCCGGGCAAGGCCACGTTCACCAACGTCAGGGCCACGCACATCGCCCAGTCCAACCCGATCCACAACTGCGTCGGGACCGGCTTCCAGATCACCCAGGGCACGGGCAACTCCGGCTGGTACGCGAACCCGCCGGCCTGCACGGGCCAGTGGCCGGCCCCGGTGTGGACCAACGGCGGTGTCCCGCAGGGCGGTACGAACCCGCCCACCGACCCGCCGACCACACCCCCGACCACGCCGCCCACCACCCCGCCCACCACTCCCCCGACGACCCCGCCGGCGGACACGGGCAACCAGGCCCAGGGCCGCCCGATCGCCGAGACCGGCCACGCCGACGTGTACGGCGCGGGCAACGCGGTGGACGGCAACGCCAACACGTACTGGGAGAGCACGAACAACGCCTTCCCCCAGTCCGTCACCGTCGACCTCGGAGCGGCGAAGGCGATCAAGCGCGTCGTCCTGAAGCTGCCCCCGGCGACGGCGTGGGCGACCCGTACCCAGACCCTGAGCGTGCTGGGGAGCACCAACAACTCCTCGTTCAGCACCCTCAAGGCATCGGCGGGCTACACCTTCAACCCGTCGGTCAACGGCAACTCCGTGACGATCACCCTGGACGGGACGTCCACCCGCTACCTGCGGGTGAACATCACCGGCAACACCGGGTGGCCGGCCGGGCAGCTCTCCGAGCTGGAGGCCTACACCAGCTGATCAGCCGGTGATCCTCCGCCCGGAACACGCGTGCGGGCCCGTCCGAAGAGGTCGGGCCCGCACTGCTGTGCACGCTCCGGCGTCACGCGTCCTCGAGGTGGTACGTGTCCAGCCGCCCGCACATGCCGAAGCGGCCCCGGACGTCCGGGAGCCGGGCGCGCAGGCGTGCCTCGGCGAGGTACGCGGAGTCGCCCGCCCCGAGCCGGTCGAGCTGCTCGCCGGTCCGCCGGGCCGCGTCGGCCGCCCCCGCCTCCCAGCGGGCCCGCCAGTCCGCCAGGCGGGGCCGTACCAGCGCGGCGGCGGCCCGGTGGAACGCCCGCAGGGGCCCCGGGTCGCCGTGCTCCCCCGCCGTGCGCAGCGCCGCGAAGCCCTCGACGGCCAGATCGCGCCGACGGCGGGCGGCGGCGGCCTGCTCGGCCTCGGGGCCCTCGGGTATACGGACGGCTCGCGCGTACGTCTCCGGGTCGGTGAGGTACGGCGGCGGCAGCGTCAGCACGGCGTCCCCCGCCTCGGGCAGTCCGTTGTTCTGCATCAGGACGACGAGGCGCAGCCCGTCGTCGTTGACGAGGCGATGGACGGTCCCGGGGGTGAACCACACCAGGCCGCCCGGCTCCAGGGGCGTGGTGGCGAAACCGCCCGCCTCCGTCAGGGTCTGGACGGCCCCGCGGCCCGCCGTCACCACGTATCCCTCCGAGCAGGTGAGGTGCAGGTGCGGGGTGCCGCCCCGGAGTCCGTCGGCGGCCTCCCAGTCGTACACGGCCAGGTGCGAGACCGCGACCGCTCCGGGCAGTCCGGCGAACCCGGCCGCCGCCTCGCGCGTGCGGTGCTGGGGCGGCTCTCCGGGCTCTCGCGGGTCGCGCGGCTCTTCCATGGGGCTCCTTCCGTCTCCCGGAAGGATGCGCGCCCGTGGCGGCGGGAAAACGCGCGTGGCGTGGATTCGCCGGGCCGGGCGGTCCCAGGACGCCGACTCGGGACACCGGCCCGGGGCGCCGGTCGGGGGCGCCGGCTCCCCGCCTCAGCGGGCGAGCACCGCCCGGATGGTCTTCCCGCCGTCCGGCCGTGGCAGCACGATCACCTTCTCGGCGAGGCGCTGGACCATCGGCCAGCCGAACCCGCCCGTCCTGCCGGTGAGGTCGGGGGTACGGTCCTGCGGCTGCGCGGGACTGGGGTCGTCCACGGCCACCTGGAGGCTCCGGCAGTCCGCGCGCAGCCGCAGGGACGTGACGTCCCCGGCGTGCCGCAGCGCGTTGGCCACCAGCTCGGACACCACCAGGATGACGTCCTGGGTCCTGCGCGGCGAGGGCGCCGGACTGAGGCCCGCGAGGAAGCCGTACGCGGCGTCCCGGGCGTCGGCGGCCACCTGTGGCCGGGAATCGCACTCCGCGGGAGGAGGGAACGGGCTGCCGTGCGGCTGTGGGCGCTGCGCGTGGGTCGGGTGGTTCGAATGAGAGGGATGGTGCGGGTGGTACATGCGGCTCACCCCGAAGATCGGTCACGTCTTGCGGCGTCGGTCGTCCCGACGTCTACCCCCGCAACCGCGAGCGAAGACCGTCAGGCGCGACGATCCGGCCGGCGGGACGATTTCCCCGGAATCACCGGACCTCCCGCTCGCCCGCGTCCGCGGTCAGGGCCGCCTCGACCGTCTCGTACAGAGGCAGTGCCGTCTCCAGGCCGATCACGGTGAACAGGCGCCGCACGAACGCGGAGGGCCGGGCGAGCCGCAGCCGGGGCCCGAGGAGGGAGCGGGCCTGGAGGAGCACGTTCACCGTCGTGGAGTCGGCGAAGCCGACGGCGGACAGGTCCACGACGACGGGACCCGTGACGGACTCCGCCGAACGGCTCAGCGCCGCGGCGAGGGGCGCGACGCTGTCGAGGTCGAGCTCACCGGAAACTGTGAGGACGGCGGATTCGCCGTCCTGTCGCGCCGTCACTCCCACGGTCCGGCCTGCGTTGTGAGGAGGTAGCACGGTAGTTCCTTCGGGGCGGCGGAAGGGGCGTTCACAACACGGTGGCACCCACGATAGAAGTGATAGTTGCCATTTGACAACATTCTCTGGTGAGCAACAATCTGTTCACTGCTCCGGAGCCGCCCCGCGCGCCTCCGGAGCGGCGATGTCGTGCGCGAAGAGATGTCGCGCGGAGGGTAACGTGCCCATCCCAGGAAGTAGGGCTGAATGAAGCTACGCGCTGTCCGCCACGTGGTCCCGCGCCGGCCCTGGGGCCGCGCCGTTCCCGGCGCCGAGGCGCTCGGCGGCCGCGGCACGGAACGCGGTGAGGCCCTTCGCCAGCATCAGGATGTCCGACGGATCCATCTGCTCCAGCACCATGGCGACCTCGCGCGTCCGGAAGGCGCGGTACTCGTCCAGCACCTGGTGACCGCGCAGGCTCAGCCGCAGCTCCACCTCGCGGCGGCTCGTCGGGCTCGGCGAGCGGGACACCAGACCCATGGCCTCCATCCGGTCGCAGAGCCTGCTCACGGAGGACGGGCGGGAGCCGAGGGCCTCACCGAGTGTCCGCAGGTTCGCGCCCTCGTACTTCTCCATGACGAGAAGGGCACGTAGTTGGGAAGGCGAGACCGGCCCCGAAGGCGCGGCCTCCTGGCCTCGCCCCCACAGCACCTCGAGCAGTTCCGAGGCGTCGGACGCGGCCTCGGCAACCTGCTCGGGCTGGTGCGGCTGACCGGTGAAGCGGGACATCGATTCACTCTTTCATCCGGCACGGGCCTTTGTCAGCCCAGACGGACCCGACCCTGGCAGAAGAAGGCCTGAACAACAGTGACTCTACTCGCGGACGTCGAAAGAGCGGTTCGCACAGCGGCGCCGCATGCTCTGGTGGACTCGCTCAGGGGCGCGCTGGCCCCGCACGGCGCGACCTCCGTACTGCTGTACCTCGCCGACTACGGGCTCACGGTGCTCCAGCCCGTCACGGGCGTCTCGGGCGCCCCGCACCCCGACGAGGCCCTGTCGCTGCACAACACGCCGGAGGGCCGGGCGTTCGGCAGCCAGGAGGCGCACGGCGAGGAGGTCAGGCACAAGGACGCGGTGGACCACCACCTGCCGGTCACCGTACGGGGCGAGCGCCTCGGGGTCCTGACCGTACGGCTGCCGGGCGACCGTTCCACCCCCGGGACCGTCGAGGAGCTGACGCAGGTCGCCGAGCTGCTGGGGCACGAGATCCTGGTGGCGGAGCGCGACACCGACCTGTACCGGCGGGCGCGCCGGGTGAACCGGCTCACCCTGGCCGCGGAGATGCAGTGGGAGCTGCTTCCGGCGCGGGCCTGCACCGCGCGGGAGTACGCGATCGGCGCCCAGCTGGAGCCCGCGTACGCCATCCACGGCGACAACTTCGACTGGTCCTCGGACGGCGACCAGCTCACCCTCGCGGTGACCAACGGGATGGGCGAGGGCATCCAGGCGTCCCTGCTGACCAACCTGGCGGTCAACGCGCTGCGCAACGCCCGCCGGGCCGGGATCGGGATCGCCGACCAGGCGGCGCTCGCGGACCAGGCGCTGTACGAGCAGCACCGGGGCGCGTCCTACGTGTCGACGCTGCTGCTCCGCTTCGAGCTGGCGACCGGCGCGGTCGAGGCGGTGGACGCGGGGTCGCCGCAGCTCTGGCGCCGGCGGGACAGGACGGTGGAGCGGATCCCGTTCGACGCGCAGCTGCCGCTGGGCATGTTCGAGGAGTCGGACTACCGGGTGCAGCGGTTCCAGGCGCTCCCCGGTGACCGGTTCTTCTTCGTCAGCGACGGGGTGTACGCGGCGGTGTCGCCGCAGGGCGAGATCTACGGGGAGCGGGCGCTGGCCCGGGCGATCAACGCGACGAGCCTGCTGCCGGCGGCGACGGTGCCGCGCGCCGTACTCCAGGAGCTGGCCACGCACCGCGACGCCGAGTCGACCGACGACGCGCTGGTCCTCTGCCTGGACTGGTTCGGGCGGCAACACGACTGACACCCCCTGACATCGGCTGACACGGGCCCACACACCGCACAGGGCGCCTCAGAGGTCGAAGACCGCCCTCACCCGCTTGCCGACGGGGACCAGCTCCGAGGTGAGGCGGTCGCACAGGGCGTGGACGATCTCCAGGCCGTGCCCGCCGAGCCTGCTGGGGTCGCGCTCGAAGCGGCGCGGCAGCGTCACGCTGCTGTCGTACACCGTCACGGTCACCTGCCGGTCGGTGCCCTCCAGCTCCAGCAGGTACGGCCCGTGGCTGTGCCGCTCGGCGTTGGTGACCAGCTCGCTGACGACCAGCAGCAGGTCACCGCGCCGGCGCTCCCCCACGTCGGCCAGCCACTCGGCCTCCAGCTGCTGGAGGAACCGGTCCGCCAGCAGCCTGGCCTCGGCGATGCAGCCGGGTTCGCCGGTGAACTGGCCGGCCTGGACCAGCGGCTGTACGTACGCTCCCGCGCCGGACGCGAAAGCCGAATCACTCATCCCACTCGTCATCTGATCGTTCACCGAGCTCCTGCCCACGCTGCCCGAGGGCGTCGGGCACCCCCTATCTCGGGACGGCTTATGCCCCCCGATGCGCGAGGTATGCCCGGCGATTTTTGTGAGGGGTGTCACCTTCGTCCGGGCAGCCGGACCACGGAGACGAAGAACTCGTCGATCTGCCGTACGGCGGCGATGAACTGATCGATGTCCACCGGCTTGGTGACATAGGCGTTGGCGTGCAGTTTGTAGCTGCGGAGGATGTCCTCCTCCGCCGACGACGTGGTCAGGACGACCACGGGGATGAGGGCCAGCTCGGGGTCGGTCTTGATCTGCTCCAGCACCTGGCGGCCGTCGTACTTGGGCAGGTTGAGGTCGAGGAGGACCAGGTCGGGCCGGGGCGCGTCCGTGTACGGGCCGCGCCGGTAGAGGAAGTCGAGCGCCTCCTCGCCGTCCCGCACGACGTAGAGGTCGTTGCGGATCTTGTTGTCCTCGAAGGCCTCGCGGGTCATCAGCTCGTCGCCCGGGTCGTCCTCCACGAGGAGGACGGCGATGGGCTGAACCGGCATGACGGGTGAGTTCACTGGGCGGCTCCAGGCGGGGTGGTCAGGAGGGCGTCGTGGGGCGGTTCCCCCGCGGGCGCGCCTTCCGGGAAGGATACGTCGAGCGCGGGCACGGTGAAGTGGACCCGGGTGCCTCCGGTCTCCACGGGCTCCAGCCAGATCCTGCCTCCGTGGAACTCCACGATCTTGCGGCAGAGGGCGAGGCCGATACCGGTGCCTTCGTACGTGTCGCGGGCGTGCAGGCGCTGGAAGATGACGAAGACCTTCTCGGCGAACTCGGGCGCGATCCCGATGCCGTTGTCCGCGACGGTGAGGTGCCACTCGTCGCCCTCGCGGACGCAGCCGATCTCGATCCGGGACGGTTCGCCCGCCCTGCGGAACTTGACGGCGTTGCCGATGAGGTTCTGCCAGAGCATGGCGAGCGTGGTCGGGTCAC
Source organism: Streptomyces sp. NPDC088261 (assembly GCF_044740805.1). Lineage (NCBI taxonomy): Bacteria > Bacillati > Actinomycetota > Actinomycetes > Kitasatosporales > Streptomycetaceae > Streptomyces > Streptomyces sp. NPDC088261. Next base: position 179,601 of record NZ_JBIURL010000002.1, on the reverse strand, counting down.
CGTTCATCTCGGGCAGCGGGTCCCGCCGTACGACGGTGGTGCCCGACTCCTGGACGACCAGCGCGAGATTGGCGAGCGCGCGGTCCAGCGCGCGGTCCAGGTCGACGGTCTTCCACGCGTCGTGGACCCGGCCCACCCGGGAGAAGGTGAGCAGGTCGTTGATGAGGATCTGCATGCGTTTGGCGCCGTCGACCGCGAAGTCGATGTACTGCTTGCCGCGGGCGTCCAGTTCGTCTCCGTACCGCTTCTCCAGCAGCTGGCAGAACGAGGCGACCTTGCGCAGCGGCTCCTGGAGGTCGTGGGAGGCCACGTACGCGAACTGTTCCAGTTCGGAGTTGGAGCGCCGCAGTTCCTCGGACTGTTCGGCGAGGCGGTCCTCGCGGAGGCGGGTCGAGGCGAGTTCGTCGGCGAGGCGGCGGCGCATGTCCTCGACGGCGGCGCCGACGGCCCGCAGGTCGGAGGGTCCGCCGACCTCGATGCGCTGGTCGAACGCGCCGGCGCGCACATCGTCCGACGCGGCGCGCAGCACGTTGAGCGGCCGGCCCACCATGCGGTGGAGCACGAGCGCGAAGACGCCGACCGAGACGAGGAAGACGACGAGGAGGGTGAAGAACGCGGCGTCGCGCAGCGTACGGGCGTGGTTCAGCTCGTCCCGCGCCCGGTCGCGGGCGGTGTCCAGGTGGTCCTGCTGGACGGCGAAGAGGCGGCGCAGCTCGTCGAAGGCGGTCTTGCTCCCGGTGAGCCGCTCCGCGGAGGCGGCTTCGGCGCCCCGCGCCCGTACGGACGCGATCAGCGGCTCGGCCTGCCCGGTCCGCCACTGCTCGGCGGCGCGGGTGATCCGGTCGAGGTCCTCGGTGAACTGGGGGTCGGAGGCGACCTGTGCGCCGAGGGACCGGGTGTACCGGCGCTCGTCCTGGCGGCCCTGGTCGTACGGGGCGAGGAAGGAGGGCTCCGCGGTCAGGGCGAAGCCCCGTACGCCGGTCTCCTGGTCGAGCAGCGACTTCTGGAGCAGGAAGGCACCGGCCCGGGCGGGCTGGATGCGGTCGACGAGTTCGTCGGTGCGGGCGTTCGTCGTGGACAGCAGCACCCCGCCGACGACCGCGCAGGCGCAGACCACCAGCACCACGGCGGCGAGGATCAGCCGGACCCAGCCCTGCACGGAGAGGCGGGTGAGCGCGGCGCGCCAGGCCGAGGGGGGCGGGGGCTGGCCCGGGGGCGGGGGTGGGCCCGGGGGCGTACCACCCTGCCCGGGAATCCGTTCCTTGTGCGTATGCGTCACATCCTCCGTGCTCGTCCCGGTCCGCGTGCTCGTGCCGGCGCCGGTCCCCGTACGGGTTCCGGTGGTCATGGGACCGCTCTGACGCGGTCCCACACGCCGGCACATCTCACCGTGTGCCCCAACCGAGATGAAGTACGGCCACGTCGTCCGCGAGTCCGCCGTACGGCGCCGCTCCCTCCGCCGCCTCGTCCACCAGCGCGTCCACGAAGGCGTGGGCCGGCAGGGTGCCGTGCTTCCTGGCCAGGGCGAGCAGCCCGTCCTCGCCGAGGCGGGACGACGGTCCCGTACGGCCTTCGAAGAGCCCGTCGGTGAAGACCACGACCTGCCCGCCGGACGGCAGCTCCAGCTCCGTCCTGCTCCAGCGGCCGAGACCGGGCAGCAGCCCCAGGGCCATGCCCACCTCGGGTTCCTCCCAGTCCACCGCGGAGTGGTGGCGTACGAGCAGACCCGGGTGCCCGGCCCGGACGACGCGTACGGCCCGGCCGCCGGGATCGAAGTCGAGCGAGGTGACCGTGGCGAACACGTGCGGGTCGGCGCGCTCCGCGACGAGGATCTCCTCCAGCAGGCGCACCTGCTCCAGCTGTTCGGTGCCGCACAGCACGGCCGTGCGCCAGGCGACCCGCAGGCAGACGCCGAGGGCGGCCTCCGCGGCCCCGTGCCCGGACACGTCGCCTATGACCGCGTGCACGGTGCCGTCGGCGGTCTGCACGACGTCGTAGAAGTCGCCGCTCAGCAGGCCGTGGGCGCGGCCCGGCTCGTACCGGGCGATCGCCTGGAAGTTGTCGTCCCGGAGCAGCGGTACGGGCAGCAGCCCGCGCTCCAGCCGGGCGTTCTCCTGCGCCATCAGCGCGTTGACGCGGAGGGCCGCGGTGGTCCGTTCGACCTGCTTGCGCTGGAGGGCGTAGCGGACGGCGCGGCTCAGGGTCTCCGGGTCGAGGCGGCCCTTGACGAGGTAGTCCTGGGCGCCGGTCGCCACGGCCGTGAGGCCGGCCTCGCCCTCGGCCGTGCCGGTGAGCACCACGATGGCCGCGTCGGGGGCGGTGCGGACGATACGGGTGACGGCGTCGAGGCCGTGGACGTCGGGCAGGTGGAGGTCGAGCAGGACGCACACGGGGGTGGTGGAGCCGTCGAGGAACCGCTGCGCCTCGGCGAGCGACTTGCACCACGTCAGCGACGAGTCCAGGTCGCTGTCGGCGAGCATCTCCTCGACCAGCAGCGCGTCACCGGAGTCGTCCTCGACGAGCAGGATCTCCGTACCGACGGCGTGCGGCGCATCGCCGTCGAGCGCGGTGTTGTCCTGCGCGGGGACCGTTCCCCGTGTCCGGCGCACCTGCACGGGACGCGACGACAGGTCAACGGGCAACTCGACCACACTCCACCCCCTCATGCGTACGACGCGGGTTCACGGCGTCGTTTCCGGGCGGAAGCATATGCGACAACCGGAGCATCATTCCGGGCGTGTCGGGAGCACACCACTTCCGGGGGACGGTACGGGATCGGGGAGGGGGTGGGCGCACGTGGTGAGGGGGGCGGCGACACGCGGTGGAGGGGGTGGCGGCGCCCGGTGGGGGCTGTGGCACTGTGAGGAATCCGACGGCGAGAATGACGTGAAACATGCGATGCTCTTCGGCGGACCTCGTGTCGGCGGTCCGGTGACGAGGGTCACCCGGTGACGCGGACGGGGGGTCACGTGGTGACTCGTGGGGCACACGGAAGACACAGAGAAGACACAGGTACTCATCGGCTCGCACGACGGCCGCGTACGGGGGTGCGGGGATGACCACGGTCGACGACGGAGCGGACAACGCCGTCACGGGAGCACCGCTGTGGTTCGACGCGCGCCCGGCGGACGCGGCGGAGGCCCGCGCGCTGGCGCGCTCCTTCCTGGACGGGCACGCGGCGCCCGAGCCCGTACGCGCCGATGTGCTGCTGGTCGTGTCGGAGCTGGTGACGAACGCCGTGCGGCACGCCGGCGGGGTGACGGCGTTCCGGATCGCCGCCCGGCCCGGTGTGGTGGAGATCGTGGTGCAGGACGCGAGCCCGGTGCCGCCGGTCACCAAGGAGCACCGGGGGCAGTGGCTTCCCGGGGGGTACGGCTGGCCGCTGGTCAACCGGCTGGCCGAGGTGAGCGTGGTGCCCCTGGGCGACGCCGGGAAGATCGTACGGGCGTCGATGCGCCACCCGGGTGTGTAGGGGCTCCGGTGGCGGGGCCCCACCGAGGGGCGTTCACTGAAAGTCCGGGGCCGGGCCCGTCGGCATGGGGAAGCGGCTCCGCCGTACCAGAAGCTCATGACGTCCAGCAGCAGGGCATGCGTGCTCCGCGGCCTGCACGGTGCCACGGGGCAGCCGTCCGGCGGCGAGAGCAGAGAGCAGGCACCTTATGCCGTTCGTGAACGTCGGCCAGGAGAACAGCGGCCCCATCGACCTGTACTACGAGGACCACGGCAGCGGCCGGCCGGTCGTCCTGATCCACGGCTATCCGTTGAACGGGCACTCCTGGGAGAAGCAGGAGCGCGTCCTGTTGGAGGCCGGGTACCGCGTGATCACGTACGACCGGCGGGGTTTCGGCAACTCCAGCCAGCCCGTGACCGGCCATGACTACGACACGTTCGCCGCCGACCTCAACGCCCTCCTCGACCATCTCGCGTTCCCCGAGGTGAGCCTGGTCGGCTTCTCGATGGGGACGGGCGAGGTGACCCGGTATCTCGGCACGTACGGCTCCGGCCGGGTCGACAAGGCGGTGCTGATGGGCGCCATCCCGCCGTTCCTCCTCAAGACCGACGACAACCCCGAGGGGGTGGACCGGTCGGTCTTCGAGGACATCAAGAAGGCGGTGGTCGCGGACCGGCCCGCGTACTTCAAGACGTTCCTGGACAATTTCTACAACGTCGACCAGTTCGGCGGGACCCGGATCAGCGACCAGGCGTGGAACAACAGCTTCAACATGGCGGTGGCGGCCTCGGCCCACTCCGCGTACGCGTGTGTGGACACGTGGCTGACGGACTTCCGCGCGGATCTGCCGAAGTTCGACGTGCCGACGCTGCTGGTGCACGGCACCGCGGACCGGATCCTGCCGTACGACAACACGGCGAAACGGCTGCCGCCGCTCATCGAGGACCTGACGTTCGTCACGGTCGACGGCGGGCCGCACAACGTGGCCTGGACGCACCCGGAGATCGTCAATCCGGCGCTGCTCGACTTCCTGGCGGACTGAGCGGCTCCGCCCGGCCCGGCGGCCGCCCGGGCCGCCCGTGTCGGGTCCCGGGGTCAGCGGCCTTCACCGCCTTCCCGGGGCCTTCCGCGCGCGGCCGAGACCTCCACGAACTCCGCCCGTCCCGTGGCGGTCAGCCGGAGAATGGGGACGGCCTTGTCGCGTGGGTTCCCGTTGTTCTGGAAGGAGAGGAAGCCGCTGGCCCCGGCCACCTGCTGGCCTCCGTTCATCTGGTGGAACATCCGCGCCACCGCGTCTCCGGTGACGGTGACCTTCCCCTGTCCCGCGGCCATCTGGATCCCTCTCGCCGCCGTCAGGACGGCGTCGTGGGCCATGATCGCCTGGCCGTCCTCCCGTGAGTTGTTGGGGAAGGTGGTGTCGAGGAAGCCGCCCTCGGCGAAGTACCGCGCGGACGGCGCCGAGACCGCCTTCGGGTCCGTGCGGTACATGTCCGGGTGGGCCAGGCCGGTGTAGAGCACCTCGACCTGGGTCTTCGCGGCGGCGGCGAGCTGCTCCCGGGTCAGGTTCGTGGTGTCGTCCCCGGCGATCACGGTGAACTCGACGTCCTGGCAGGCGCGGTTGGACAGCGCGCCGAGGAACCGCATGAGGTGGGTGCCGCGCCCGGCGAAGTAGATGACCTCGGGCTCCTCGTCGCAGAGCTGCGAGGACATGAAGTTCATCTCGCTCTCCCAGGCGTTGGCCACCGACGAGTCGTACGTCATCTTCTCCGCGACCAGCCGGTGACCGGTGGCGAGGTCCGGGAAGGCGCGGGTGAACTCCGAGCCCAGGGTGGTCGCGTAGAGATTGCCCTTCGCCGCGTCCTGCACGACGACGGCCGTACGGAACTTCTTCCGCTTGAGGTACGCGGCGGCGGCGTACGCCTCGTCGGCGTTGGTGGGCGACACCCGGACGAAGTTGTGTATGTCCTTGATGCTCGTCGCCGTCATCGTGGACGCGACCATGGCGATGCCCCGCGTCGACAGCAGGTCGACGGCCGCGCGGTTCTCGTCGGTGCTGGGGCCGAGGCCGGTGACCGCGACCAGCCTGTCGTCGGTGCTCTTGCGCTTGACCAGCTCGCCGACGGTGTAGCGCCAATGGTCGGAGCCGCCACCGGTGTTGGCGATGAGGAGCCGGATCTTCGGGGACGCGGCCAGGTCGCCCCGGTTGTGGCGGTACTGCGCGAGGTAGGCGCCCTGGAGTTCGTGCCGTACCGATTCGTCCGAGTTGCTGTCCGTACCGTCGAGGGTCAGGGACGTCATGTAGGCGACGCTGACGTACGGTTCACCGCTGTTCTCGATCCGGTCGTTCTCCTTCTCGATGGCCTTCTCGACCTGGGTGAGGTGGCCCCGGAAGACGTACGCGCCGTCCGTCACCCCCACACACTCCTTGTCCTCCCCCCGTTTCACCACGCCGTCGCCGCACCGCGCCCTGCTGTCCTCCAGCCAGGACACCGCGAACCAGCCGCCCACCGCGAGGACCGCGGCGGCGACGGCCGCGAGCACGACCCGGCGCACGATGTGCAGCGGCCATTCGATTCTGACCATCGGATCAGACCTCCCCCGTCGTCTGCGGATGACGCCAATGCCGGTACCGTTCCGCCTCGTTGAAGAGGGGCACGATGTCGTTCCTCCGGAGTTGGGACAGCTGGGTGAACCCCTCGGCGATCAGATGGGCCAGCCGCATCCCGGGGTCGGCGAGCGGATCGCTCCACACCCACCGGGCGACGACCAGACCCTGGATCAGGGAGGCCGCGTCCACGGCCCGGGCGGGCGCGCGCCCGGAGCCCAGCGCGGCGAGCAGCTCCAGCGGACCGCCCTCGTCCGGCAGGCGGTTGGGGGCCGAGGTGACCGTGTCGAACTCGCTGATCCACTGCGCCGCGGGCACCGCGGTGAAGCGCCGCAGCAGCTGGTCCGCCACGTCGTCCACGCGGTGCAGGGCGAGCTGGTGGTACATCTCCTGGACGGGCCGGCCCTCCGACCGGTAGTGCTCGGCGAGCAGTTCGTGCGCCATGTCCCAGTCGTCGGGGCGGCGGGCGAGCTCCCACAGCAGCAGGCGCCGCAGCCAGGGGTGGAGGGTGGGGACGAAGGTGCCCGGCCCCGCCAGCAGCCAGCGCGAGCGCATCTCGCCGAACAACTCCTCGCCGTGGCCGAGGACTTGTGTCCCCACCGACAGGTCGCGAGCGGCGGCGCACTCGGCGAGCATGGCGCGCTCGACCGGGTCGAGGCCGCGCAGCAGATGGCCGAGCGCGGTCTCGGCGAGGGTCGAACTGACCTCGCCGGTACGGAGTTGGCGGTCGGGGAGCTTGCGCAGCCAGCGGTCCTGGTCGGGTCCGGACTCGGACGGGGCGCCCGACTGGCGTAACACGTCGAGGATCTGCTGCACCGCGCGCGGCAGGCCGCCGGTGAGCCGGTGCACGAAGGGGGTGAGGCGGGTGTACGGCGCCAGCTCCGGGTGCCCGCCGAGCTGGAGTTCGATGCGGATGCGCACCTCGTCGAGGTTGAGGTCGCGCAGCCGCAGCGGATACCACCAGGTGTCCTCGCCGTCCCGGGTGGGCCGGTAGGTGTGCCAGTCGGCGAGGGAGGCGCGGTCGGGGCCGCGCAGCTGCCACGGCCAGGCGTCGCCGGTGGCCGGCCCCCAGCGGGGCAGCCAGCGGTTGGAGCTGGCGACGACCGTGAGCGGGTCGCAGTCGCCGCCCGTCACGACCGTGTCGTCGTGACGGGCCCGGACGAGCAGGTCGAGGAAGCGCCTGCCGTACGGGGCGTGGGTGTTGTCCAGCAGGAGGAGGTGCGAGCGGGGCATGAAGTTGCGCGCGGTGTTGCGGCGCAGGTCTTCGAGGAACGCGGAGAACAGCACCCGGTCCAGCCGCTCCTGCTGCTGTTCGTCGCCGTCGTGGCGCCACAGGTTGAGCTCGACGAGCGCCTCCCACCGGTCGCCGCTGCGGATCAGGGGGTGCGCGCCGAACCAGTGCGCGCCGGCGGTGAGCCGGCCGACGAGGCCGCGGACGGGCAGCCGCCGGCCGCGCCGCAGGGCGTCCTGGAACACCGCGAGAGCGACGGACGAGGCGCCTTCCGGGACGCCGATGGCGCCCATGCCGACCTCGAAGAACGCCGCGAGGTAGTCGCCGTGCCGGGCTTCGTTGGCCTGCTGGAAGTGGTCGAGCTGGCGCTGCACCGCCCGGCGGCCCTGCGCCATGCTGTGGCCCTGGGCCATGCCGCGGATGTTCAGCTCCTCGTCCGAGGCGAGCAGTCCGAGGCTGAGGAGCGGGAAGCGGGAGCGGCCGTACCGGGGCAGCTTGCGCTCCAGCTGGCGGGCGAGCAGGGCGAGGGCGTAGCGCGGCAGCAGCGACTGCGTACCGCCGAAGTTGACGTAGGCGAAGGGGTGGTCGGGGCCGAAGTGCTCCATCAGGGCGCTGTGGGCCTCGCTGGCGCCGCTGCCGCGCGGGCCGAGCAGCATCGTGACCGGGCGGTCGGCGGTGGGCGGCTGTTTCAGGCATTCGTCGACGAGCGACACGATGCCGCTGCGGCCGCGCAGGCCCAGACCGCTCCCGGACTCCATGACGGATCCCCCCTCCGCGGCCCGCCGTGCGCCCCCGTGACGGTAGAACGTCCCGCGACTGCCCACGGTAGGCGGGACGTACCCGTCACGTCACGTGTGTTGCCGTTTCGCCGGCCCCGGGAGGCACGGCGGAGGGGCCGCCGGTGCCGGGCCTGCGGCGGCCTCAGCTGAGGACGCCGGTGCCCAGCAGGCCGAGGAGCAGCACTCCGATGATGATTCGGTAGATCACGAAGGCGTTGAAGGAGTGCTTGGCGACGAACTTGAGCAGCCAGGAGATGGAGGCGTACGCGACGACGAAGGAGACGAGGGTCCCGGCGACCAGGGGGGCGGCGCCGACCCCCGCGCCCAGCGCGTCCTTCAGCTCGTAGAGGCCGGCGCCGGTGAGGGCGGGGATGCCGAGGAAGAACGACAGGCGGGTGGCGGCGACGCGGTCGAGGTCGAGGAGGAGCGCGGTGGACATCGTGGCGCCGGACCGCGAGAAGCCGGGGAAGAGGAGGGCGAGGATCTGTGAACTGCCCACCAGCATCGCGTCCTTGAACGACGTGTCGTCCTCGCCGCGCTTGTGGCGGCTCATCTGGTCGGCCACCCACATCACACCGCTGCCGACGATCAGGGAGGCCGCCACCACCCACAGCGAGGCGAGCGGGCCCTGGATGAGTGGTTTGGCGGCCAGTCCGACCAGGACGATCGGGATCGTGGCGTAGATGACCCACCAGGCGAACTTGTAGTCGTGGTGGTAGCGCTCCTCGGGCTCCCGCAGGCCGGTGACCCAGGCGGTGAGGATCCTGACGATGTCCTTGTAGAAGTAGACGAGCACGGCGGCGATGGCGCCGACCTGGATGACGGCGGAGAAGCCGATGACGGCGTGGTGGTCGACCGGGATGCCCATCAGGCCCTCGACGATCTTCAGGTGGCCGGTGGAGGAGACCGGGAGGAACTCGGTCACCCCTTCGACGGCGCCGAGGATGACGGCCTGGCCGACGCTGATCACGCTCATCGGATCTCTTTCCGGAGGGTTCGAGGGGTACGTCGGCGGAGACCACGGGCGCCGATCGCCCGCGGGTCCGCCTGTCTGTACGTCTACTGCACTGTAGACGATGCCGGCGGCCGCGACGCTCCCGGCCGTCCGGCAGCGTGTCCCCGTACCTCCGGGAACGTGTCTCCGTACCCCCCGGGAACGTTTCTCCGTACTCCCGGCAGCGCGCCTCTCCGTATCCCCCCGGGAGTCAGGCGCCCAGCCGGTTGATCTCCGGGCTGTACAGCACACGCGGCCCGGCACCCCGCAGGGCGACCACCGCGAGCATCGCCCGGCCCAGGTGTTCCGTCGTGGTCACGTGCGCGGGCAGCAGGCGGCGCAGCAGCGGGTAGAGCCAGGAGGTCAGGCCGTACATCAGCCGGTAGACGGCCGTCCTGGACCTCGCCCCGTGGAGGGGCCGGATGTACCCGGGCCGGAACATGTAGGCGGGGAAGTCCATGGCCAGCAGTTCGTTCTCGGTACGGCCCTTGACCCGCGCCCACGCGCTCCGGCCGCGCTCGGTGCTGTCGGTGCCCTCGCCGGAGACGTACGTGAAGGTCAGACCGGGGCTGCGGCGGGCCAGAGCCCGGGCGGCGGCGAGGGTGTAGTCGTGGGTGATACGGCGGTACTCGTCCTCGCTCCGGCCGGACGAGGAGACGCCGAGGCAGTAGAAGCACGCGTCGAGCCCGGAGAGCTCGTCCTCGATCGCGGTGAAGTCGGTGAAGTCGTCGTGGACGATCTCGCGGACCTGGGGAGGGTGCCCGCCGGTCCTCGTACGGCCCACCAGGACCACGCTCTCGACCCGCTCGTCCCGCACACAGGCGCGCAGGACACCCTGCCCGACCATGCCGGACGCCCCAAAGATGATGACCTTCACGTTCGACCGTCCTCGTGTGACGCGGCGCGGGCGCGTACGAGTCCACACGCCCGCCCAACCATCCGGCTGGGCAGGGGCAGCGTAGCCATGACGCGCGGACCGGACGCCACGCCGTCGTCGTGTCGGTGGGCCGCCGGACCCGCCCGTCCGGGGCACTCTGAGGGCTCGTCCGTCCGCGCCCGCCCCACCGGGAGTCCCAGATGAGCAAGGCCCTCCCCCTCGGCCCCGCCCCCGAGCTGCGGGGCCGCCTGGCCCTGGTCACCGGGGCCAACAGCGGCATCGGCTTCGCTGTCGCCCGCCGCTTCGCCCGGGCGGGCGCCGAGGTCGTCCTGGCCGTACGGAACACGGCGAGGGGCCGGGAGGCCGCGCGGCGCCTCGGCGGCCCGGTGCGCGTGGAGGAGGTCGATCTGGCCTCGCTCGCCTCGGTCAGGGATCTGTGCGACCGGTTGAACGCCGAAGGCCGGCCGCTGCACTACCTGGTCAACAACGCCGGGATCCTCGCCCCGCCGCGGCGGACGCTCTCCCCCGACGGCTTCGAGCTCCAGCTCGCCACCAACCACCTGGGCCACTTCGCCCTCACGGGACTGCTCCTGCCCCTGCTGCGGCAGACGGGCGGCCGGGTCGTGAGCATGGCCAGCCTCACGGCCCGTACCGCCCGTCTCTCTCCCGACGATCTCCAGGGCGGGACGTACCACCCGTACGCCGCCCACGGCACGTCCAAGCTCGCCCAACTGGTCTTCGCCCTCGAACTGGACCGGCGCAGCCGGCTGCGGGGGTGGGGCATCAGCAGCAACGCCGCCCACCCCGGTGGTGTGGTTACCCGCCTCCAGGTGACGGGACCGACTCTCGATGGCCACCGCGCGGGTCTCCTGGCCCGGCTCAGCACCCGGATCTACCGGCTGCCGGGACTGGGGAACGACGTGGCGCGGGCGTCCCTGCTCCCGTTCTTCGCCGCGACGGCCGGGCGGGCGGAGGGCGGCGCCTACTACGGGCCGGCGGGTTTCGCGGAGCTCTCAGGTCCGCCCGCCCGGGCGACGATCCCCGCCCGGGCCCGGGACGCACGGACGGCGGCGCGGCTGTGGACGGCCTCGGAGGAGCTGACGGGGGTCGTCTTCGCCGGCTCCGGGGACTGACCGGCTGCTGGGTGACGGCGGGCGCGCAGGGTCACGTGTCCGTCGCGGTCGGGGAGGCCCTGCCGGCGCCGACCGTCGGGAAGGTCCCGGTGGACGTCTTCCTCGTCCTGACGGTGCTGGCCGGCGGCTGGTTCACCGGCCAGTGGATCACCACCACCGGCACACCGCCCCGGTCGGCCCTCGAAGCCGTTGTCTCCCGGTCAGCCCTCGAAGCCGTTGTCCGCCAGGATCCGGTCGATCCTGGCGCGGTGCGCCGCCTCCCACATGTCGAGGGATTCGCCGGCCTCCTTGGCCAACGCGGCGCGGGCGTCGAGCAGTACGCGCTCCTGGCGGGCGTGGGGAACCACGACGATGCCCTCCTCGTCGGCCACGACCACGTCACCGGGCCGTACGTCCACCCCGCCGCAGCGCACCGGCTGATCGAGCGATCCGATGGCCGCTTTGGCCCCGGGGACGGGGATGACGCCCCGGGCGAAGACGGGAAACCCCATCTCCCGCACCTCGGCGAGGTCTCGGACGACCCCGTCCACCACGAACCCCGCGATGCCCCGCCGTTGGGCGATGGCACACACGTTCCCCCCGGCGACGGCGTAGTCCACGTCACCGGCCTGCACGACGACGACGGAGCCCGGCTCCGCGCGGTAGATGGCCGCGTGCAGCATGAGGTTGTCCCCCGGAGGACACCGCACGGTGAACGCCGGACCGGCCACCCGCGGGGCCGAGGGCCACAGCGGGCGGACGCCGATGTCCATGACCTGCTCACGCCCCAGCACGTCGGCGAGGGTGGTCGGCGGGATGCTCTGGAATCCGTTGACGTCGTCCATGGCTCTTCCTTCGTCCGGGCGGCCCCTCCTGAGGCGGAAGGGGGGTGACGCACGGCGGTCGAGCCTACCGAAGTACGGAGGGAGGAGAACCCTGCCGGCCTTCGGCCCGGAGGGCGGGCGGGCTGCGGTCTTGCTTTAGAATTATGATCGTAAGACAATGAGTGACGGGACAGCTCCTCCCCCGCCCGGGCCTCCGGCGGACGCCGCCGGTCCGGGCGCGCCCCTCGTACCACGACCAGAAGGCGAACCCGCATGAGTACGTACGTGGCAGACGCAGCCGAGAACCTCACCGTGGAAGGCCCGTCCGCCCGGTTCACCTACCGGCGCATGGGTCCGCGGGGCGGCACCCCGCTCGTCCTGCTGACCCGCTTCCGGGGGACCATCGACTGGTGGGACCCGCACTTCCTGGACCGCCTGGCCGCCGACCATGACGTGATCGTGTTCGACAACGTCGGAATCGGCTACACCACCGGCCACCCGCGCGACTCCGCCGAGGGCTTCGCCGACGGTGCCGTCGAATTCATCCGGGCGCTGGGCCTGCCGCGGGTCGATCTGCTCGGCTGGTCCCTGGGGGGCATCGTCGCCCAGTACGTGGTGCGGCGCAGCCCCCAGCTGGTGCGCAGGCTGATCGTGGCGGGCAGCAGCCCCGGCGCCCCCGTGCCCGGCGCGCCGGCCATGAGCGACAGAGTCCGCGCCATCATGGACAAGCCCGGCGGCGGCGCGCCGGACGACGTGCTTTATCTCTTCTTCCCCGAGACCGACGCGGGGCGGGCCGCCGGGCAGCGGCACCTCGCCAACGTCTCGACGCGGCTCCGGGCCGGGGGCCCCGCCATTTCCGACGAGGCGGCCAGGGGGCAGCTCACCGCCGTGGCGAAGCTCCAGTCGGTCCCGTTCGACGAGGCCCGCTCCCACCTGGAGAGCATCGAGCAGCCCGTTCTCTACGCCAACGGGGTCCAGGACGTGATGATCCCCGCCCTGGCGTCCTATGTGGCCGTCCAGCATCTCGACTCGGCCGTGCTCGTGCTCTACAGCGACGCCGGACACGGCTTCCTTTTCCAGCACGCGGAAGCGTTCGTCACCGAGGTGACCAACTTCCTGGCCGACTGAGCGAAAACGGCTCCCGCTCCGGCACCGGCTCCCTCACCGGCACCGACGAGGCCGAGGCCCGCCCTCCCATGAGCGTACACTTGTAATATTACGCAAGGGTACGGGAGGGCGGGCGCGCCCTCCCCGGGATTGGGGGAAGGCATGGCGCGATACGGGAAAGAGCACAAGCAGGCGACGCGGCAGCGCATCATCGAGAGAGCGGGCCGCCGGTTCAAGCGCGACGGCATCGACGGCTCCGGAATCGCCGCGCTCATGTCGGACGCGGGACTGACGAACGGCGCGTTCTACGCCCATTTCGCCTCCAAGGACGACCTGGTCACCCACGCGGTCGCCGACCAGTTGAGAGCGCAGCGCGAGAGCTTCGCCGCACAGGCGTCCGACGGCGGGCCGGGGCAGGTCGTGCGCGAATACCTCTCGGTGCGGCACCGCGACAACCCGGGTGAGGGCTGCCCTTCCGCCGCCCTGCTCGACGAGATCGGACGCTCCACCGACGCGACCAAGCAGGCGTACACCGAGGGCCTCCTGGCCATCATCGACGGCCTCAACGCGCGCTCGGCGCCGGACGATCCGGAGGCGGCACGCGTGAAGACGCTCAGTGTCTTCGCCATGATGGTCGGAACGCTCCAGCTGTCCCGCGCGCTGTCCGACCCGGAACTCGCCGACGCCGTGCTGGAGCAGGGCCTGCGGAACGTCCTCGCGGTACGGAGCGCCGATCAGCCGAACTGAACCAGCGTCACGCGGAGGTGCACGGGCCTCCCCACCACCGGCTCACAGGACGGCCTCGGCGAGCTTCTCGATCTCGTCCGGGTCCGCCAGCGCGGGGTGGAAGATCAGCTCGTCCGCCCCGATCGCGGCGAACGCTTCCGCGGCGGCCCTCACCGCGTCGCCCCCGACGCTGATGGATTCCGCGACCGATTCGGCGTATTCGGCCCCGATGGCGGCGTAGTAGTCCCGGATGTTGTCCTTGCCCCGGCGGATGTCCCCGAAGGCGAAATACGCGATGGCCACCAGTTTCGGCGCCCCTTCCCGTCCCTCCTCCGCCCATGCGCGCCTGGCCGCGTCGAAGAACGGAACCACCGCGGGAGCGGGCAGGCTTCCCGCGATGTAGCCCTGCCCCCAGGCGGCCATCCGCCGGAACGCCACCGGAGCCAGGCCGCCGAACAGCAGGGGAACGGCCCGCGTTCCGGCGGGAACGGCCGCGTTGACGCCCTCCCCCACCGGTTCGCCGCGCCAGACGCGGTGATAGACGTCCAGGTCGTGGTCCATGCGCTTGCCGAGACCCTGGGGCGGCAGGCCGTCCACCACGAAGTCGTCGGGACGGTTTCCGCCGATCCCCACCCCGAGTGTGAGGCGGCCCCCGGACATGCCGTCGATTCCCGCCAGTTCCTTCGCCAGGAGAACGGGGGGCCAGACTGTGGCCAGCATGATGTTGCTGCTCAGCCCTATCGTGCGGGTGGCGGCCGCCGCACCGGCCAGCGCCACGGTGTCCAGGACTCCTGGATACGCGGTCCGGCCCACGGTCGCCAGCGTGGAGAAACCCGCTTCCTCGGAACGTACCGACCATTCCGGGATCACCCTGGGATCCACATCGCGCACCTGATTCGGAAGCCCGATTCCGATCTTCACAGCTGTACCGCCAATCCGTTCGAATGATGAGTGAGGCCGGTGCGGAGCGCGCGTCCCGTGGAGCCCGCGCCAAGTCCGGAGTCAGGCAAGAGCCGCTTCGAGCGCCGAGTAGGAGCCGGAACCGGTGACCGTCCTCCGGAGCGTGAAGCCCGCGTCGGCGAGGAGTTGGCGCCATTCGGTCTCGCTGCGCTGGCGGCCGCCGAGCATGCCGAGCATCGTGATGTCGATCATCTTGGTCGGGTGCGGCGCGTCGCCCTCGGGCACGACCATGTCGATGACAACCAGCCGGGCGCCGGCCGGCGCGGCCTCCGAGACGTTGCGCAGAATGCGCAGGGCGGAGGGATTGTCCCAGTCCTGGAGGACGGCCGACAGAATGTAGAAATCCGCGGCGGGCACGCTCTGGAAGAAGTCTCCCGCGACGATGTCCACGCGCTCGGAGAGTCCCGCCGCCTCGATCACGGGCCGCGCGGCGAACACACTGCTCGGCAGGTCGAAGACGATGCCCCGGGCGCCGGGATGGGCGGCCAGGACCTCGGTCAGCAGAGTGCCGTCTGCTCCACCGATGTCGGCGATGGTCCCGTCGCGGGGAAAGTCGTAGGCGGTCAGCAGGTCGCCGCGGGCATTCTGGGTGAATCCGGCCATCGCCTCGTTCTGGAGTGCCGCCAGTTCGGGGTTCTCGTCGATCCAGTCGAAGAAGGGTTTGCCGAGGAACAGGGTCGCGGCGGGCTCACCGGTCCGTACCGTGTCGAGCAGATCGCCGAACGGAGCGTAGTGGGTCCGGCGGAAGTACCGGGCGACGTCACGGAGGGAGTCGGCCGGGCCCTCGGCGAGGGTGTGCCCGAGATCGGTGATCTCGACCGTGCCGTCGAAGGTGCGGAACACGCCGTGCTGCGCCAGGAAGCGAATGATCCTGCCGAGCGCGTCGGCGTCCGCGCCGACCTCCGCCGCGAGGTCGTCGACCTCGCGCGGACCGTTCAGCAGCGCGGTCGCCACGCCGAGTTCGGCGACCGCGAACAGGGCCTGGGAGACCTGGAATCCGGTGAGCAGTTCATGCATGCGCGCGGCCGGGGGCAGTGCGGTGTCGGTCATGGTTCTCTTCCTGATCTTCACATCGGGAACACACCGGGGGCGCGAGCCTCACGCGGGCCGCCACTCCGGTCCCGGGACCCCGTACCCCGGTCATTTACTTACGATCGTAATACTATCGCCGCACCTTTGTCGAACGGCCCGCCACCTCCCCCGCCCCCTCGGCATCCCCCGCCGAACGGCGGCGCCGTCAGCGGGTGCTCTTTCCGGCCGCGTTCCTGCTCTTCTGCCTCGGCATCGGCATCGGTGGGGCCGGTGGCGGTACGGAGAAAACCGAGGACGTGGCCGTGTCGGAACCGGGGCCCACCGCGACCGTGACCGCCACGCGGACGGAATCGGTGGCGCCCACCGACACGCCCGAGCCCGCCGTGACCACCACGGTGACCGCGAAGGCGAAGCCGGCTCCGACCGTCACCAGGACGAAGACGGTGCGCGTCACGGTGGCGCCGGCCGCAGGCGGCGGCGGTGACGATTCCGGTGGCGACGATTCCGGTGGGGACGACAGTTCCTCGACCTACTACGCGAACTGCACCGCCGTCCGCGCCGCCGGCGCCGCCCCCATCCGCCGGGGCGACCCCGGCTACGGGTCCCACCTGGACCGCGACGGTGACGGAGTCGCCTGCGAGTAGGGGCCGGGAGCGAGGGGCGCCCACTGCCCGGCCGGTGAGGTGTCGCGCGCTGGTAAAATAGGGGCACGCTTCGACGTCGCCGGGGCCCGTACCTCACGCGGTACGGGCCCCGGGGCGTTCCGGGCGTCAGACCGAGGAAGGTTCCCCCATGAACGCGAAGCCGTCAGCCTCCGGGCGCTCCGGTGCCGGCCGGACCGACCGGGCCGCCGCGCCGCAGGGTGAGCTGTCCGTACCGGAGACGGTGGTTCCCGGTCTGCCGCCCGCCCGGTCCTTCGCCGAGCTGGACCTGCCCGCCGAGCTGCTGGCGGCGATGGCCGGGCTCCAGGTGCGGGAGCCGTTCCCCATCCAGGCGGCCACCCTGCCGGACGCCCTGGCCGGCCGTGACGTCCTCGGCCGGGCGCGGACCGGCTCGGGCAAGACGCTCGCCTTCGGGCTCGCGCTCCTCGTCCGTACGGCGGGCCGGCGCGCCGAGGCGAAGCGCCCCCTCGGGCTGGTCCTCGTACCGACGCGGGAACTGGCCCAGCAGGTGAGCGACGCGCTGGCACCGTACGCGAAGGTGCTCGGGCTCCGCCTGACGACCGTCGTCGGCGGGCTGTCGATCTCGCGGCAGGCGGCGGAGGTCAAGGCCGGCTCCGAGATCGTGGTCGCGACGCCCGGACGGCTCGCGGACCTGGTCGGACGGCGGGACTGCCACCTGGACCGGGTACGGATCACCGTTCTGGACGAGGCGGACCAGATGTGCGACCTGGGCTTCCTGCCGCAGGTCTCGGAGGTGCTGGACCAGGTGCGGCCCGACGGGCAGCGGATGCTGTTCTCGGCCACGCTCGACCGTAATGTCGACCATTTGGTACGGCAGTACCTGCACGACCCGGTGTTCGCCTCGGTCGACCGCGCGGCGGCCTCGGTCACCACGATGGAACACCACGTACTGAACGTCCATCCGGCCGACAAGTACGCCACCGCCACCGAGATCGCGGCCCGCGACGGGCGGGTGCTGATGTTCCTGGACACCAAGGTCGGTGTGGACCAGTTCACCCGCCACCTGCGGGACAGCGGCATCCGGGCCGCCGCCCTGCACAGCGGCAAGTCGCAGCCCCAACGGACGCACACGCTCGCGCAGTTCAAGGACGGGGAGGTCACGGTGCTGGTGGCCACCAACGTCGCCGCGCGCGGCATCCACATCGACCACCTCGACCTCGTGGTGAACGTCGACCCGCCCGCCGAGTCCAAGGACTACCTGCACCGGGGCGGGCGCACGGCGCGGGCGGGCGAGTCGGGCCGGGTGGTCACCCTGGTCACCCCAGGCCAGCGGCGCGACGTGAACAAGATGATGTCGGAGGCCGGGATCCGGCCGACGATCACTCAGGTCCGGTCCGGCGAGGAGCAGTTGACCAGCATCACCGGGGCCAAGCGGCCTCCGGTGGGCGACAGGGGCAAGACCGGCAGTATCCCCTTCCGGGGCATGGGCAACCGTACGGGCCGTCCTCCGAAGGAATCCCGCAAGGCCGCCGATGCCCGGAAGACCGCGGAGGCGCGACGGGCCGCGCAGGTGCGCAAGGCGCGCTGACAGGCGGTCGTGAACCCCCGTTGCCGGGCCGCCCCCTTCGCGGAGGCGGCCCGGCCCGTACGGAATCGTCAGTCCGCGCGTGCCGTCGGCGGGCGGCTCACCCCCGGGCCCGTGAACGTGTAGCTGTCCAGGTCCAGGATGGCTCCCGAGCCACCGGTGAAGACCACGTAGAGGTCCCTCGGGGCGTCCACCGCGCCAGTGATCGCCGCGCTGACCTCGGTGTACGTCTCCCAGCCGCCCGTGTTCGGCACGGTCACGCGGGCGAGCACCGGGCCGGTGACGGAGTCGTACCGGAAGGTGGCGACGTTGCCCGCCTTGTCCGAGGAGACGCGCGCCCTGACTCCGGTGATGCCCTTGAGGCTCACCGGGTGGTAGCGGACCCACTCGTTGTTCTGTACGTCTCCGAGGCGCTTGCCGCCCTCCGCCCCGGCGGCGGTGATGATCTGCGGTCCCGACAGCTGGGCGAAGTGCTCGGCCTGCCAGCGCTTGGGCCAGAGGGTCTGCTGGCGTTCCCCGGTCAGCGCGACCGTGCCCGGGGCGCCCTGGTCGGTGTAGGTCGCGCGCACCACGTAGAACTGGGTGGCGTCGAGCCCGGAGTGGATCGGGCCGGTGTTGAAGGTCATCGAGCAGCCCGTGCCCTCCGCGACCTCGTGGGCGTGTTCCTGGTGGCCGAGCGCGACCCGGACGATCACCTTCGAGCAGTCGACGGTCCCGTCCTGCGGGTCCGTCGCGGAGGCGGTCACGGTGACGTTCTCGTTCCACTCGAACGTGGCACCGTCCGGTGGGGCGCCGATGGTGAGGGTGGGACGGTTGTTGCCGACCACGACCGGGATCGTGGTGGTGCCGCTGCGCCCGGTGCCGTCGCTGACGGTCAGCCGGGCCTGGAAACTGCCGTTGGCGGTGTACGTGAACGACGGGTTGGCCGCCGTCGAGTCGGTGCTGCCGTTGTTGGTGAAGTCCCAGGCGTAGGTGAGCGGATTGCCGTCCGGATCGCTGCTGCCGGCGCTGGAGAACGTCACGGCCAGCGGGGCGAGGCCGTTGTCCCGGTTCACGGACGCCTTGGCCAGGGGTGACCGGCCGCCCTGCACGTAATTGATCTTGTAGAGTCCCGCGTCCTCCGCGCCCGAGAAGTAGCCGCTGCCGTATTCGAGCAGGTAGAGCGAGCCGTCGGGGCCGAACTCGGAGTCGATGGGGTGGACGAACCGCATGCCGTCGAGGACGGGTTCGATGGCGGTGGGGGTGCCGGTGGAGGGGTTGCCGTTGTTGAACTGCACTTCCTTGATCCAGTTCCGGCAGTACTCGGAGATCAGCAGCTTGTTGTCGTAGTACTGGGGCCACTTGACGTCGGAGTTCAGGTTCGGGTCGTAGTGGTAGACCTCGGTGTGGTTGGGCGAGCCGCAGCCTCCCGGGGTGTCCAGCTGGGGCCATTCCTTGCTACCGCCGTGCTGCTCCCACACGAGGGAGGGCTTGGTCGGCGGGAGCTGCTGAATGCCGGTGTTGCGGGGGGAGTTGTTGACGGGGCCGGTGGAACCGCCGCAGGGGAACCAGCCACGCGGGGCGTTGGCGGCGAAGTCCCAGTCGTTGTAACTGACGTTGGGGCCGCCGCAGTACGGCCAGCCGTAGTTGCCCGGGCCGGTCGCGCGGTTGAACTCGTCGTACGCGGCGGGGCCCCGGTTGGGAATCGTCGCCCCGGCGTCGGGACCGACCTCGCCCCAGTACAGGGTGTTGTTGGCCTTCTTGTCGACCCAGACGCGGTACGGGTTGCGTACGCCCATGACGTAGACCTCGGGTCGCGTACCGGCGGCTCCCTTCGCGAAGAGGTTGCCGTCGGGGACGGTGTACGTCCCGTTGTCCTCGGGGTGGATCCGGTTGATCTTCCCGCGCAGGTCGTTGGCGTTGCCCGAGGTGCGCTGGGCGTCGTACTGGGGGTTGCGCGAGGTGCGTTCGTCGATGGGTGCCATGCCGGCCGCGTCGCCGCCGGAGTTGGTGTTGTCACCGACCGCGAAGTACAGGTTGCCCGCGGTGTCCCAGGACATGGATCCGGCGGAGTGGCAGCACAGCTCGCGCTCGGTCCGCCACTCGATGATCATGTCCTCGCTGGCCGGGGCGATCGTGTTGGTGGCGCTGTTGAAGGTGAACCGGGAGATACGGTTGACCAGCGGGGTGACCTTCGGGGAGTAGAACAGCATGACCCAGCCGGTGGTCGCGAATCTCGGGTGCAGGGTGATGCCGATCAGCCCGTCCTCGAACCGGGCGTCGAGCGGGACGGTCAGCGCGACCGTGGTCGCCTTGGTGGCCGGGTTGTAGACGCGGACCTGGCCGCCGCCGTCGGTGGTGCCGCGGTTGATGTAGAGGACCTTGCCGTCGGGCAGGACGGCCAGCTCGATCGGCTCCCCCATCGGGAGTCCGCCGTCGAGCTTCACCTTCTCGAACCCGCTGGCGGGCGGGGGCGCGGCGGCGGTCTTGGGGTCGACGGCCGACTGGGCTGCGGCAGTTGTCTGGGATGCGGCGGTCGCTTTGGGTGCGGCGGTCAGTGGGGGTACGGCGGTTGCCTGGGGCGCGAGGAGCAGTGCGGACACGGTCAGGAGCGCGGCGAGCAGGGAACGAGTGCGCGATAACACGGCACCTCCATGGGCCGATCGCGGGTGGGACGGTGCGGTTCCGGGGCGGCGCGGTTCCGGGGCGGCGCGGGTGATCCGGGGCCTACCGTCCGAGGACGGCGAAGTCCCAGAGGGAGTAGCCCCATTGGGTCGCACGGGCGGTGCCCTGGACCCGTACGTACCGGGCGGTGGCGCCCACCGGGACGGTGTCGAGCCCGCCGTCGCCCGCCGTGGTGGTGGAAACGGTGCGCCAGGTCGCGTTGTCCGCTGAGACCTGGACCGTGTACGCCCTGGCGTAGGCGGTCTCCCAGGTGAGCCGGACCTGGTCGACGGTACGGACGGACCCGAGGTCCACCGTGATCGACTGGGGGTCCGTGTAGGCGCTGCCCCACCGGGTGGCGGGGTCGCCGTCCACGGCGTTGGCCCCCACGTGCGCGCTGCCGGGCTCGACGCTGGTGACCGTGACCGGCCGGCCACGCGCCAGGTCGGTGCTCTGGGCGCCGTCCTGCCTGATCCTGATGTCGCGGTAGTTGATGTCCATCCCGGCGCCGTCGTTCTGCACGCCGATGTACCCGGTCGCGATGTCGCGGGCGCTGGTGTAGTCGTTGATCTTCACGCCGTTGAGGTGGATCTCGACCCGCCGGTCGTGCACGGCGATCTCGTAACTGTTCCACGTCCCGGGCGGGTTGAGCGCGGCGGCACGGGCCGCCGTGTCCGGGGCCTTGAGGCTGTAGACACTGCCGGTGGTACGGGAGGGGTCGGCGTCGGTCGCGTCGATCTGGATCTCGTGGCCGAGGTCGACCGGCCGCCACGGATCGCCCTGCGGGTCGGGGAAGCCGATGAACACACCGCCGTTGTCGTCGCCCGGCATCATCCAGTCGACCTTGACCGAGTAGTCGCTGAAGGGGGTCACCGGATACCAGAGCAGCCCCATGCCGCCGACGGAGGTGAGGGTGCCGTCGGCGAGCGAGAAGCCGCCGGGGCCCGCCTGCCGCCACCGGTCCAGGCTGCTCTGCGTCCCGTCGAAGAGCCGCGTGTACCCGTTCTCCGGGCGGCAGTCGGCGGGGACGGCGCCGGCGGCGGTCCGGATGCCGCCGAGCAGCATGGTGGTGAAGGCGGGGTCGGCGTACGACTCCTCGGTGTGGCCGAGACCGGTGTACCAGGACCGGCCGCCCCGGTAGTTCTGGCACCAAGTGATCGGATGATCTCCCATGCTGCCGCCCGTGTACGAGGTCTCGTCCAGGCTCGCGAGCACCTTCACGGCGGAGCGGGGATTGGCGCGGTAGTTGTACCACTCGTCGGTCCGCGTCCAGCGCTGCGGCAGGTGCGCGGTGGAGGGCGAGCCGCGGTCCTCGACCTTGACCGCCGCCTGCTGGGTCGCCGGGTGGGAGGCGAAGTAGGCGCCCACCAGGCCGCCGTACCAGGGCCAGTCGTACTCGGTGTCGGCGGCGGCGTGCACGCCGACATAGCCGCCGCCGGAGGCGATGTACGACTCAAAGGCCGTCTGCTGGGCGGCGTTGAGCACGTCCCCGGTGGTCGACAGCCAGACAACGGCCTGGTAGCGGGCCAGGTTGGCGGTGGTGAAGGCGGTGGCGTCCTCGGTGGCGGTGACGGAGAAGCCGTTGGCCGCGCCGAGTTGCCGTACGGCGGCGATGCCGGCCGCGATGGCCGAGTGCCGGAAGCCGGCGGTCTTGGAGAAGACAAGGACGCTGGTCAGCGGGGCGGCGGGCGCGGCGGAAGGGACGGGGGCGCTGCGCGGGACCGGCGCGGGGAGGGCGGTCGAGACCGAGGTGGTACGGGACATCTGAGCCGCCTGGGACGCCTGAGCGGCCTGGGGTAGGACGGCGAGCGGCAGGACAAGCGGAAGGAACACGGTCACGACGCGGGACAGGAGGCGCACAGTTCAGTCCTCTCTCGGTGCGCCCTGGGGCGCCGGTGGAGGTACGAGTACGTGGCCCCACGAGTGAACATCGGAGGTTTGGGAGGGTCAAGGGGCGGCGTCGAAGTATCGCAACTTTGTTGCGTCCATGCCAAGATCGGGATACGACCCTGTCACGCCGACCCTCCCGGTGCGGGCCGCTTCCCTTCCGGGGGGCCCGCACCGGGGGCGTGTTCCGGGTGGCGGCGGGCCGCGCCCGGTGCCTTAGCGGCCGCCGGTGAGTGCCGTCCGGTTGGCTGCCACGGCGCGTTCCAGCAGGTGGGGGTCGGCCAGGGTGAAGGGGTGGCGGAGCATGAAGGAGACGTTGTTGAACGCCTTGGCGATGCCGCCGTCGAGCACGGTCGCGCGGATCACCTGCTGGAGGGCCCAGCGCTGGTGCCGTACCTCCTCCGGCACCTCGACGCCGTTCTCCGCGTCAAGCCGTGCCGCGTCACCCCCGGCGGACACGGCCCACGCCGCGTCCACGACCACTTCCTGCAACCGGAAGAACTCCGCTGCCTGCTCGTCGAGTCGAGGGTCGCCCTGGAGGAACTCGGACAGGCAGGAGGCGTGGAGCGCGGCGGAGGACATGCCCTGTCCGTAGACGGGGTTGAAGGACGCGACAGCGTCACCCACGCTCACCAGCCGGGCCGGGAAGCGGTCCAGGCCCGTGAAACCGCGCCGCCGGCTGTCGGCCTGATGGTACGTCAGCACCTCACGCGGCGCGGCTCCGCGCACGGCCTCCCGGTAGATCGGGGGCAGTTCCTCGCACGCCGCGCGGAAGTCCTCCACCGAACCGCCCGGCCGGTCCTCCCCGAAGCCGACCAGCAGGGCCAGCCACTTGTCGTCCTCGATGGCGTTCACCGCGGCCACGCCGATGCCGCCGCCCGGATACGGGGGTGAGTACACCACCAACGAGCAGGCCTCCAACAGGTCTTCGGCCGGGGTGGAGCGCTCGAAAAGCGCGGAGGCGTAGTTGATGCCGGATCGCAGCCGCTCCAGGCGCGGCCTGTCGTAGCCGTCGCCGTGGACCCACTCCGACAACCTGCTGGAACGGCCCATCGCGTCCACGACGAAGTCCGTCTCCAGGATCTCCTCCCCCCGGCCCGTGGTGTGGCGGACGCCGCTGACGGCACCGTCCCGGTACCGCAGGCCGGTCGCCCGGCCCCGTACGGTCGAGACGTTGGACAGCGCCAGGACCCTGGCGCGCAGACGGGATTCGAGGAAGGGCCGGCTCGCGCCGAGCAGGGCGTGCGCCCCGCCGGGCGCCTGCGGATGGCCGTCGAAGCAGGTGAGGGCCTGTTCCGGGGAGGCGAGGACCGCGCCCAAGTCCTGTGCCTCCTGGGTGAATCCGGGGAGCCACCGCTCGATCCACAGCCGTCCCGCGGGCAGCAGCGAGTGCACCTGCTGGTCCTGGGGCACACCCGGACGTGACCCGCCCTCCGTGCCGGTCTCGTCGCGTTCGACGATGACCACCCGGCGCGCGTGATCGGCGAGCACCCGGGCCGCCAGCAGCCCCGCGACGCTGCCGCCGAGCACACAGGCCGTGTCCAGTGTCGGACGGGCGGGCGTGGCAGGCCCCACGTTGACCAGCCGGTCGAAGACGGATATGGGCGATTCGGTCATCAGCGGCTCTTCCCCTGGGCGCGATGGTCAGGACGGATCGGATCGGGTCCCTGCTGTGGTCCGTGCTGTGGTCCGTGCTGTGACGCTCGGCGAGCGTAGCCACGCGGCGGTGGGGACATCAAAGCTCCGGGACACCCCGGCGTGGCGCGCCTTCACCCCGGCTTCGGCACCGGGCCCCCGGCTGTTGTCGCCCCGGACTCCGTACGCGGCTGGAATGACGGCGCCTCTCCCGGCCCGCGTGCCGGGGCGTGTCGAGCACCCATCTGCTGAGGGAACCACATGGACGAATACGGCGCACAAGACCCGCGTGGAGCACACGCGCCCCGGCGCATCCTGCGCGGACGCCTCACCGTGGCCGTCGCCTTCGGGCTCGCGGCCGCCGTCACCCTGGCCGTCCCGGGAGTGGCGCGGGCCCACACCCCGGTGACGCTCACGGGGACGGCCGCTCCCGCTTCCGCGTCCCCGCAGGCGCGGTGGACCACCGAGACCGTGGGGCCCGGCGTGCAGGTGCGTACGGGCGTCCTGCGGAACACCCGGGTCACGCCGGTCTGGACGGTCACGCTCCAGGCCCCGGCCGTCAACCGGCTGACGGGCGCGGCCACTTGGGCCCCGGTGGGCGACCGCGCCTGGGCCGGCGCCACCCAGGAGCAGCTGAGCGCGGCCGGGTTTGAGCCGCGCGTGGAGAGGGTCGTCTGGGACGGGTACGCCGACACCCCGCGCGGCACCATGGGGTGGCGGGTACGGGTGGGTTCGTACGCCACCCAGGCCGCGGCCCAGACCGCGAGCCAGGCGGTCGCGGCGGCCGGCCTCCGTACGGCGGTGGAGTGGACGGGTTACGACGGCGGGCAGCGCGCCGACCGGGAGAGCGTCCACGTCGCGGTCATCGACCCGGACCGGTTCCGCGGCACGGTCGCGGGGACGCACGGCGGCGATGTGGCGGACCGCGAGACGACGTCGTCCGTCGCCGTACGGAACGGCTCCCTGCTCGCCGTCAACGGCGGCTTCTTCATCACCGCCGACGCGGACGGCGTGCAGGGCACGGTCGCCGGGATCGCCGCCTACGACGGCGAGTTGGAGTCGATGGCGGTGGGTTCCCGCGCCGCGCTGATCCTCGCGGACGGCGGCCGCCACCCCCGTATCGCCGACCTGTCGACGACGGTCACCGCCCGGGCGGGGTCGTCCGCGTACGCCGTGCAGGGCATCAACCGGCTCCCCGGCAAGGTGCGCAACTGCGGCCGCCCCGGCGCCGTTCCCACCGCGCTCCCCCGGCACGACACCACCTGTGCGCTCCCCGACGACCTGGTGAAGTTCACCCCGCGCTTCCGCGCGGCCCTGCCCGAGGGCGCCGGTACGCAGGTCGTCCTCGACGCCCGGGACCGGGTGGTCTCGGCCGGTCCGCGCGGCGGTACGGTCCCGGCCGGCGGCTCCGTACTCCAGGGGATCGGGGGCGCGGCCGAGTGGCTGACCGCCCACAGCCGTGCGGGCCAGCGGATCTCCGTACAGGAGGACATCCGCGACACGTCCGGGCGGCGGGTCGAACTCGGCGCGCACGACAGCATTGTCAGCGCCGCGCCGACCCTGGTGAAGAACGGCCGGATCGCCATCGACGCCGCCACCGAGGGCACGCTCGACCCGCTGGACCTCTCCTTCGGGTTCGCGTGGTCGAACGTACGGCAGCCCCGCACCCTGGCCGGTGTCGACGCGCACGGGCGGCTGCTCCTGGTCACGGTCGACGGACGCCAGCCGGGCGTCAGCGAGGGCTTCACCCTGGCGGAGGCGGCCGCGTTCATGCGCTCCCTCGGGGCGGTGCAGGCCCTCAACCTGGACGGGGGCGGTTCGAGCGCGATGGTGGTCGGCGGCAAGGTCGTCAACATCACGTCGGACGCGACCGGCGAGCGCGCGGTGGGCGACACGATCCAGGTCGTCCCGGCGGGGCCCCGGCGCTGAGGGCGGGAGCAGGGGCCGGCCGCGCGAAGCCGCTCACCCGGCCTCTCCCGGCCCCTTCCCTGGGCTCCCGCCTTCCCTGCGCTCCCGCCCGCCCTCCTCAGCCGACGAGTTGCTGGCCGCCGTCGATGTCGTACGTCGCGCCGGTCAGCGCCGAGTTCGCCATGATGTGTACGGCGAGCGCCGCGACGTCGTCCGCCCCCACCACCCGCCCGATCGGCAGGGTGCTGCGCAACTCCTCGCGCCGGGCGTCCAGTCCGTCGCCGAGGAGTTGCGCGGACAGCGGGGTGTCGACGAAGCCGGCCGCGATCAAGTTGACGCGGACCGGGGCGAGTTCGAGCGCGAGACTGGCCGTGAGGACCGGCATCGCGATGGTGATCGTCGGCAGGATCCCCAGGTCGCGCTGGACCCGCCGGCCACCGGTGCCTCCCATGAACAGGAGCGTGCCGCCGGGACGTACCGTGTCCACGGCGTGGCGGGCGACCTCCAGCGGCAGCACCATGTGGTCGGTCATCGCCCGGCGCGCCTGGTCGGCGTCCATGTCGAGGAGAGGCCCGTAGGAGGGCCGCCCGGCCGTGACCAGCACATGGTCGACCCGCTTCTTCGGCAGCTCCTCGAAGAACCGCGCCAGCTTCGCCGGATCGTTCGCGTCGAAGGCCACGCTGCTGAGCGCTTCGACGTCCGCCGCCGCGCTCCGCAGCCGCTCCGGATCCCGGCCGGTCAGGATCACGTCGGCGCCCTCGGTCCGCGCGTGCCTGGCGGTGGCGAGCCCGATGCCGGCGCTCCCGCCGATGATCACAACGGTCTGCCCGAGCAGGGTGGGGTCGCGGTGGCCGACAGAGACGGTGGTCGCGGTGCCCATGGTGCCTCCACTAGTGGGTGTCATCTACCACGGTCGCGCCTTTCGCGGTGCGCCGCACCTTCACGGCGGGCGCGCCCGGCCGCCTGTTCTGCCCGCCACCTGGCCGCCCGTTCAGCCGGCCACCCGACCGCCAGTTCAGTCGGCCCGCCGGGCGAGCGCGCGCCGTTCGATGCTGGCGGCGAACAGGGGCGTCTCCCGGCGGTTGTGGTCGCCGGACGCGGCCTGCCGGCTCGCCGCGGCCTCCTCGAAGCTCATGCCGTGCTCCTCGTTGAAGGCCATGAACTCCGAAGTCGGGTGGCTCGACACCTGGTTGGTGTACGTGAGGGTCCCGTCGCCGTTGTCCGTGACGGACAGGTCCCAGATCACCTGGATCGTCGTCCAGCCGTGCGGGGTGAGCACGTCCGAGGTGGAGACCATGTGGCAGTGGTCCCTCTCCAGGGTCTCCCCGACGTAGTGCTGGATCACCAGACCGGTGCCGATCATCTCGACGTTGATCGACATCGGCCTGCCGTCGTCGGTGGTGGTGTAGCCGGCCGCCTTGTGGTCCGGCGGGGCGCAGCGCTGGTACTCCTTGTCGGGCAGGTTCAGGAGCCAATTGCCGATGTCGACGGCGTCCATGGGCGCGTTGATGGTCGCCGTTTCCGTGGAGGTGGAAAGGACGAGATCGGAAAGTATCTCGTTCTGCGTGGTCATCGCACACACTCCCTCTGGGGCACCGGTCCCCCCTCACCACGCTAACTCCACGGTCACGGAGAGCGCCCGGCGCGGCCGTCCGGCCCCGGGCGGTGTCGGTACGGGTCGATATACTCGTCCCATGCCTCGGGGAATCACCGCCAAAGGCCTCGCGACGAGGCAGCGCATCGTGGAAGGCGCGGCGGAGGTGGTCCGTACGCGCGGTGTGGCGGCCACGGGGCTGGAGGACATCCGCGAGGCGACCGGGACCAGTGGCGGTCAGATGACCCACTACTTCCCCGGCGGCAAGACGGAGCTGCTGCTGGCCGTCGCGCGCCATGAAGGGGAGCAGATCCTCCAGGAACAGCGCCCGCTGCTGGACCACCTCACGTCGTGGGGGGCGTGGCGGGCGTGGGCGGACGGTCTGGTGGAGCGGCACGAGCGGCAGCGTGAGCACTGCGGTCTGAGCACGCTGCTCAGCCAGCTGGACCCCGGTGACCTGGGGGTCCGCGAGGTGCTGCTGGAGTTGTTCGAGAGCTGGGGCGCGGCCCTGGAGCGGGGGATCCTGGCGATGCAGCGTGCCGGGGAGATGGACGCGGGGGCGGATCCGCGGGAGTCGGCGCGCGCTCTGCTGGCGAGCGTCCAGGGTGGTGTGGTGATGCTGCTCGCGACGGGGTCGTCGGACTATCTCAGGTCGGGCCTGGACACCTGTTTCGCGAGACTGCGGGTCAGCTGACGGCGGCGGCTTCGGGCTGCTGCGGGGACGGGGGGACGGGCACGCCGGGGGGACGGGCGGGACGGGGGTACGGGGGGACGGGCACGCCGGGTGGGGTTGATGGGCCGCCGTCCGGCGCGGGGGTTTGTACACCCGGGAAGTCGGGTCGGCCGGCCGGCTCACCGGCCCGATTCCCCGGCCCGGATCACCTCTCCCGATCCCGGTCGATCCCGGTCACACCGCTCCGATCGATCCGGGTCACACCGCCAGGAATCCGCCGTCGACGGGCAGGGTCACACCGTGGATGTGCGTCGCGTCGTCACCGGCCAGGAAGACCACGGCCGCGGCGACCTCCTCGGCGGTGCCCGGCCGCCGCCGCGGGTGGGCGGTCGTGAGGTTTTCCAGCATGTCCTTGTACGCCGCGTTGTGTTCCGTGACGGTCGGGCCGGGAGCGACGGTGTTGACCCGTACGTTCCTGGCCGCGAGTTCGGCCGCCCACGACTTGGTCAGGGAGTGCAGTCCCGCCTTGCTCGCCCCGTAGAGGGCGGCGACGGACATGCCGGTCTCCCCGTTGATCGACCCCATGTTGACGACCGCGCCACCGCCGCGCTCCACCATCGAGGGCACCAGACAGGCGGTCAGCAGGAAGGGGGCCTTGACGTTGACCGCCAGGGCCTGGTCGATCTGCTCCTCGGTGGCGTCCAGCATCGACTGCGCCGGTATGAGGACGGCTGCGTTGTTGACGAGTACGTCGATCACGCCCACGGCGGCGGTCGCGTCGCGGGCCAGATCCCGTACCGCCTGCCCGCCGGCACCGAGGTCCGCGCGGACGAAGACGGCCTTGCCGCCCTCGTCCCCGATACGGCGCACGATGTCCTCCCCGCGCTCCGTGTCCCGGCCCGAGACCACCACGGTGGCGCCCTCCCGGGCCAGGGCCATGGCCACGGCCCGCCCGATCCCCCCGGTCGCTCCGGTGACCAGTGCGTTACGTCCCTGCATGCGGCCGGTTCCAGCCATCGCGCGCCTCCACTATGGGTTGATGAGCCCATAGTGTTCGCGCGGGGAATGGGTTGTCAAACCCAGAATGCCGCCCTCCCAGATCGACGCCGCCGGCCGTGCCGCCTCTGGGCCGGCGCACTGGCCACGGACCCGGCCTGGGACGAGATACGTACGCTCGCCCGCCGGTTCCTCGCCACGATGCCGGGCGACTGGCGTGAGCACCCCTTGCCACGCCCGGTGCGGCCGGGCCCACCTTCGGTACGTGAGAGGCGTACGTGAGGGCCCTACGTGAGGGCCGTGCCTGAGCCGTACCGGGAAGGCGATATCCGCGTGCGCGCCCACCTACGCCCCTGCGACACTGCCCGCATGCCGATCATCGAAGTCTCGCCAGGAGTGTCCCTCGCCCACGAGACCTTCGGCGATCCGTCCGATCCGGCCGTCCTGCTGGTGATGGGCTTCAGCGCCCAGATGATCGCCTGGCACGAGGACTTCTGCCGTGCCCTCGCCGCACGCGGGCGCTACGTGATCCGGTACGACAACCGCGACTGCGGGCTGTCCACCAAGTTCGACGCGCACCCCGTCGACCTGGGCCGCTTCATCGGTGCCGTGAGCACCGGCGACCTCGCGTCCGCCGTCGCGATGGCGCCGTACAGGCTGCGCGACATGGCCGACGACGGCCTGCACCTGCTCAGCGCGCTCGGCATCGAACGCGCTCACGTGGTCGGGTCCTCGATGGGCGGCATGATCGCGCAGACGATGGCCATCAGTCGGCCGGAGCGCGTACTGACCCTGACGTCGATGATGTCCTCGACCGGCGAGCCCGAGTACGGGCGCCCGAGCGCCGAGGCCCAGGCCGTGGTCTCCGCCCCGAAGCCGGCCGACCGCGCCGGCTACGTCGCGGCGGCCGAGGCGGAGCTGGTGTGGGCCTCGAAGCGGTACGGCAGCGCCGCGCCCCTTCGCGAGCTGGCCGCCCGGAGCTACGACCGCGCCCACTACCCGGCCGGAGCGGGACGCCAGCTCGCGGCGATGATCCTCGCCGGCTCACGCGCCGACGCGCTCCGCGAACTGCGCGTACCGACCCTGGTGATCCACGGCCTGGACGACACCCTGATCGACCCCAGCGGCGGCCGCCGCACCGCCGCCCTGGTGCCCGGAGCGAAACTCCTGCTGGTCCCCGACATGGGCCACGACCGCCCCCGCGAACTCTGGCCCGAGATCATCGACGCCCTGGACGCGCACACCCGCTGAGCCTCGCCTCCCGCCGGTGAGTGGCCCGTGGTCCTGGAGCTCGCGGAGCTGCCCGCGCCCGGGGCCCATGTCCGGTCGGTCCAGGTACGGGTACGGGCCGCGGCGCTCGGGTCGGCGGAGGCGGGGTCGGCGGAGGCGGGGTCAGCCCTTGTACCACTTCTGGTTGGACGTGCCCTTGCAGGTCCACAGCTGCAACTTGGTGCCCGCCGCCGTGCCCTTGTCCAGGACGTCGACGCACTTGTCGGCGGAGCTGTTGACGAGGTCGCCCGGTCCCGCGAGGTAGAACTGCTGGCCGGGGCCGCCGTCGCAGGTCGCCAGCTGGATGGCGGCCCCGCTGCTCTTGGAGTTCCCCGCCACGGTCATGCACAGGCCCATGGAGCGGATGGTGCCGTCCGAGCGGAACGACCACGCCTGGTTGGCCTGCTTGGTGGGGTTGCAGTCCCACAGCTGGAGCCGGGTGCCCGATCTGCCCTTGCCGTCGAGGGAGTCGGTGACGTCGATGCAGCGGCCCGAGGCCACACCCACCAGCCGCACGCCCTGCGGCGCGGTCTGAGCCGCGCCCTGGGCCTGCTTCACCGGTGTCTTGCCGCCCGAGCCAGTACCGCCCGTACTGCCGCCCGTACCGCTCCCGGCGCTCCCGGCGCCGGAGCCGCCCGCGGACCCGCCGCCCTGCTCCGTACCCTTCGCGTCACCGTCCTTCCCCGAAGGCGTCGACTTCGATCCGCTCTTCGGCTCCTCCTTCGGCCCGTCCGCGCCGTCCGCCGCCCCGCCACCGGCGGGCGGTACAACTCCCGCGCCCACGCCGGGATTCGGCGGGATGTACGCGCCTCCGCCGCCGCTGCCCCCTCGCGGGGCGGGCGCCCGGTCCGTGTGCTCCTCCGACGAGGTGGCGGACGGCGAGGGGGAGGCGGACGGGGTGGCCGTGCCCGGCTCCCGCTCGGCCGCCGCCTCGGCCACGGCCGTGCTGGATTCCCCCGAGCCGGGGGTCAGGTCGATCGACGCGAGCAGCGGCACGGTGAGAATGCCCGCCCCGGTGAGCGCGGCGGCGACGGCCGTCGTCGCCCAGACCCGCGATCCCGGCAGCAGACCCCGGCGGGGCAGGGACGGGCGGCGGGCGAACGTCTCGGCGAAACCGCCCGCCCGGTCCGAAGCCGGGTCCTGGGGTCGTCCGGAGGAGGGCGTGTTGCGGAAGGACGGCACGTGGGCTCCGTACGGATCGGATGGAGGCGAAGGAAAGGGAAGCGGAGGGAAGCGGAGGGAAGCGGAGGGAAACAGTTGAGCGGAACGCGATACTCCGAGGATCCCGGTCCCCATCGACACCGCTCCACGCACATTGGGAAAACGGTTGGTTAACACGGCCCGCCCAACCCGCCGGTTCGTCATGATCGGCGCACAGATGCCCAGTTCAGAGGCGTGCGAGGCCGACTCGGGGCGAACCGCCCACCGCCTATCCTCCTCTCGTCCGCCACTCATTCCGTACGCCACTCCCGAGGGAACCAGGGGGCTGAGGCCATGCCACGCATCGACATCGGACACACCGGCATCGAGCACACCGGCGAGGAGCCGTCGGCGGCCCACGCCCCGCCCCCGGGCGACCGCACACTCCCCCTGCTGCTCGCCGAGCGCGACAGCCTGCGCCACTACGTCGCGGGGCTGATGGGCCGCGACAGCCAGGGCGCCGAGGACGTCGTCCAGGAGACGCTCCTGCGGGCGTGGCAGCTCGCCGGGCGGCTGGACTGGCAGGACAGGCCGATCAGGATGTGGCTGTTCCGGGTGGCGCGCAATCTCGTCATCGACGCGAGGCGCAAGGACCGGGCCGTCCCGGTCGGTCTCTCCACGGCCGACTTCGGGGCCGCCGCCCCGGCGTCGGTCCCCGACCACGCCGAACAGGTCAGCGAGCGCTGCCTGTTGGTGGAGGCGCTGCGCACGCTGGACCCGCCGCGCCGGGAGGCGGTTGCCCGCGTCCACCTCCTGGGTCAGCCGGGCGAGGACGTCGCCCGGCTGCTCGGCGTGCCGAGAGGAACGGTCAAGTCCCGTACACACCATGGGATCCGGGCCCTGCGCGCGGAGCTGAGCGGGAACGCCGCGTGAGCGCGTCGGGCGGGACGGCCCAGTGGCTCGGACTCGCCGGGATCCTGGTCCTGGTCGTCACCTTCACCCTGTGGCTGGTGCGGCGTGCGGGTGGTCCGCGCGCGGTGTGGCGTCGGGCGGCACGTGAAGTACGGCTCACGGGGCGGGCGTTCAGCGAGCCGGTACGCGCCCAGCTGCGCTACCGGCGGCGGGTGCGGCTGCTCGGCCGCCTCCTGCGCGACCGGGCCGGATGGGCCGACGCGGAGCGGGCGGTCCTGCTGGCGGCCCGGCTCCACCCGGGCTTCGCGCCGTACGGGGCGCTGCTCGGACCCGACCTGGTCGGCGTGCTGGTGACGGGCCGGACGGACAACTCGGCGGTCGGTACGGGGGGGTCGGGCGGCGTGCCCGCCCTGCCCGAGCCCTGGGTCGCGGACGACGCGGAGCCCCGGCTGTGGTGGATCGCCCGGTCGGACGTGGCGGCGGCGGAAGACCCGGACGCCGGGGCAGTGGGTGAACCGGTGCGCGTGGACGGCGTGTTGGATCCGGCGCCATCGGCTTCTCCCGCCTCCCCGCCGCTGCTCTGCTGTGTCGGGACCGACGGTCGGCGCGCCGTGCTGCTCGACCTGCACGCCTCCCCGGCCACGGTCGCGGTCCTGGGCGTTCCCCGCACCGCCCGCGCGGTGGTGCAGTCGCTCGCCGCGCAGCTCGACGCGCGGCTTCCCGCCGGGTCCGTGGAGGTCGCGTCGGGGGTGCACCCGCGGTACGCGGGCCGTACGGGCGCTGAGGTGCTGGCCGCGCCGGCCGGCACGTACGTGGTGTGCGCCGAACCCCCGCGGACGCCCGTGCCCGACGGGGTCAGGCTGCTGTGTCTGGGGGTGGGCCGGGGGCGCGCGCTGCTGCTCGAAGCCTTCCACGACGGGCTGGAGGTGCACGGAGCCGCTCCGTCGCTGCGGGTCGACGCGCTGCCGCTGGCGCGTGCCGTGGTACGGGCTCTCCCGGCGCTCCCTCCTTACGACGACGCGGCCGGGCTCGCCGCGGGCGCTCCCGGCCCGGAGCGCGACGGTGAGCGAACGGGCGCGGGCGACAGTTCGGCAACGGTCAACTCCGCACGCTCCAGGGCCGGTTCGGGCACCCCGCACCCCGAGGCCGGTTCCGGTGCAGCCCGCCCCGCGCCCGCCGCCGTCACGCCCGACGAGTTCGTCGAGCCGGAGGCGACCGTCGGGGCCAGCGCCGTGCCCCGGGAGCCGGAACACACCGGCACGCGTACCCCACCCTCCGTACCGCGAACCGAGCCGTCCGCCCCCGCACCCCTCCCCCGGCCCGGTGACGACGATCTCGCCGAGCCCTCCGAGTCCGGCACCGCCGGCGTCTCCGCCGCGGGGGCGTCCGCCGCGGGCGCGGCGCCCGCGGCCCGTGGAAAGAGCTGACGTGCATCTCACTCTCACCACCGTCGACAGCGCGGACGGTGTCCGCCGCGACCATCTGCTGCGGCTGTCCCCGCACGCCACTGTCGGCGAGGTCGCGGCGGCGGTGTCCGAGCCGCCCCGGCCGCTCTACTCCGGTGCCGACCGGCTCGACCCGGCCCTCGCGGCGGCCCGGGCCGGACTGCGCGACGGCACGCTCCTGGGCATCGGCGGCCCGGCCGACGGGCCCGATCTCGTACGGCTGCCGGCCGACGACACGCGGCCCGCGCTGGTCGAACTGCACGCGGTGTCGGGACCGGGAGCGGGCCGAACCTGGCGGCTGGGCCAGGGCAGTCACGAGATCGGCACCGACGTGCTGTGCGCGGTCGGACCGCTCGGCGACGGCCCGGACGTCCCCGCCGACGCGCCCGGAGTCCCCACGCACGGCCTCTGGCTGACCGTCCGCGCGGACGGCTCCGCCTACTGGCACCGCACCGACGCGGCTCCCCGCGACACCGTGCGCGGCAGGACCGTGGAGCCCCCCGCCGAGGACGCCGTCACCGCCGCCGTCTCCCGCGCGCCACGGCCCCGCCGGGGCGCGCCGGCGGCAGGCGGCGAGCCCGCTCCCCGGCCCGGCGGGCCCACTGCCTGGCCCCTCGGCGAGGATCTGACCGTCGGCCCCGCTCTGCTGCGGCTGACCTCCCTCGTCGAGCCGGACGCGGCCGTCACCGGGTCCGCCGACGGGTTCGGCCTCGACTACAACCGTCCGCCGCGCATCGCGCCGCACCTGGACGGTGACCGCGTACGGATGCCGCAGCCGCCGTCGCCGTCCGCCAAACGGCCGTTCCCCGCGCTGATGATGATGCTGCCGATCGCTCTCGGCCTGGTCATGGTGTGGGTGTTCCACTCGTACTACTTCCTGGTCTTCATCCTCTTCAGCCCGCTGATGCTGGTGTCCAACTGGGTCACGGGCCGCCGCTCCGGCCGCAAGCTGCACGAGGAGGCCGAGCGGCGCTACGCGCAGCGGCGCGCGGCCCTGGAGGTGGAGATCAGGACGGCGGTCGCGCGGGAGCGCCGGATCAGGGACGTCACAGGACCCGACCCGGCCGCCGCCGCGCTGACCGCCACCGGTCCCGGGGCCCGGCTGTGGGAGCGCCGGCGGCACGATCCCGACCACCTCGTCCTGCGCCTGGGCACGGCCGACCAGCCGTCGCTGAAGGAACTGGAGGATCCGGCGCGGGAGGAGAACCACCGTACGGTCCGGTGGAACATCCCCGACGTGCCCGTCGGTGTGGACCTGCCCGCCCACGGGGTGGTCGGGGTGGCCGGCGCCGCCGCGGCCGTGGGGTCCCTCGCGCGCTGGCTGGTGATCCAGTCCGCCGTCCTGCACAGCCCGCGGGACCTGCGGATCGTCCTCCTGACGGAGGCGGACCGGGCGGCGGACTGGGACTGGGTGCGCTGGCTGCCGCATCTGCGCCCGATGTCGTACGAAGCGTCGGCCGTTCCCACCGGACCGGCGGCCGTTCTCATCGGCAACGACGAGGCGTCGACCACCGCCCGGATCTCCGAGCTGGTGTCCCAGGTGCAGTCGCGCCGCCGGGCGCGGGGCAACGGCGGCCGGGCCGAGGTCGCGGGGCCCGATCTGCTGGTGATCGCCGACGGAGCGCGGCGGCTGCGGGACGTGCCGGGGATGGTCCAGATCCTCACCGACGGTCCTGCGGTCCGCATCTTCAGTGTGTGCCTGGACGAGAGCGAGCGGCTGCTGCCCGAGGAGTGCACGGGAGTGGTGCTGGCCGACGGGCCCCTGCTCACCGTGAAGCGCCCCGGGATGCCGGACCTTCCCGCCGTCCGGGCCGACGAGGTGCGGCCGGACTGGTGCGAGCAGGTGGCGCGCGCCCTGGCGCCCATACGGGACGTGAGCCCCGAGCACGACGCCGGACTCCCGCAGCGGGTGCGGCTCGTGGACCTGCTCGGGCAGGAACCGCCCAGCGCGGCGGCCCTGTTGGAGAACTGGCGGGAGCACCCCGCGTCCACGTCGTTCGTCCTCGGTACGGGATTCGACGGTCCGGTGTCGCTGGACCTGGTCCAGGACGGTCCGCACGGGCTGGTGGCGGGGACGACCGGGTCGGGCAAGTCCGAGCTGCTCCAGACGTTCGTGATCTCGCTGGCGGCGGTGAACCGGCCGGACGAGCTGACGTTCGTGCTGATCGACTACAAGGGCGGCAGCGCCTTCAAGGAGTGCGCCGAACTCCCGCACACCCTGGGCATGGTGACCGACCTGGACGCCCATCAGGTGGAGCGGGCCCTCGCCTCGCTCGGCGCCGAACTGCGGCGCCGCGAGCGGGTGCTCGCGGCGGCGGACGCCAAGGACCACGTCGAGTACCGCACGAAGCGGGCGGCCGATCCGGCGCTCGCGCCCCTGCCCCGGCTGGTGCTGGTGATCGACGAGTTCGCGACGCTGGTACGGGAGGTGCCGGACTTTGTCCCCGGGCTCATCAGCCTGGCGCAGCGCGGGCGTTCGCTCGGCATCCATCTGATCCTGGCCACCCAGCGCCCGGCCGGTGTGGTGACAGGGGACATCCGCGCCAACACCAATCTGCGGATCGCCCTGCGGGTCACGGACCAGACCGAGAGCCATGACGTCGTGGACACCAAGGAGGCCGTGGACATCTCGCCGCGTACTCCGGGGCGGGCCGTGGTGAAGCGCGGCCCGCGCTCCGCCGAGCCCTTCCAGACGGCGTGGGTGGGAGCCGAACGCCCGCAGTCCGAGAGGCAGTTGGCGGAGGTACGGGAGCGGGCGGCGGAAGCCGCTCCGGGAGGCGCGGTCGCCGCCGTACCGCTGGCCTGGGAGACCCTCGGGCGCGGGGCGGTGCTCCCCCCCGAGACGGTCGTCACCGTCGAAGCGCCGCGCGGGCCCGCCCCCACCGACCTCCAGACGCTGGTCGCCACGATCCGCGAAGCCGCCACCGGGCTGGACGACTTCGTACCGCAGGCGAGTCCGTGGCTGCCCGCGCTCGGCGAACGGGTGCTGCTCGACGACCTGGAACCGCCGTCGGCGCAGGGCCCGAACCGCCGGCTCCTCATCCCGTACGCCCTCGAAGACGTACCGGAGTTGCAGCAGCGCAGGCTCGCCGTCGCGGACCTCTCGTCCTTCGGTCATCTGTACGTGATCGGCGCGCCCCGGTCGGGCCGTACCCAACTCCTGCGCACCCTGGCCGGATCCGCCGCCAAAACCGCGAGCTGCGCGGATGTGCACCTCTACGGGATCGACGCGGGCGGCGGCGGCCTGGCCGCGCTGACCGCCCTGCCGCACTGCGGCGCGGTGGTCTCCCGGCACGACGTGGAACGCCTCGGCCGCCTGCTGCGCCGCCTCAACCGTGAACTGACTCAGCGTCAGGATCTCGCCGGGGAGCACAGCGCGACGGGCATCACGGAGCTGCGCCGGGTGCTTCCCAAGGCGCAACGGCCCCCGCACATCATGCTGTTGATCGACGGCTGGGACGCCCTGTCGGCGGTGCTGGACGAGCACGACCACGGTCAGCTGGTGCAGGACGTGACGCGGCTGATCCGGGAGGGCGCGGCGGCGGGCATCCATGTGGTCGCGACCTCCGAGCGGGCCCTTCTGGGCGGCCGGCTGGCCGCGCACAACGACCACAAGCTGCTGCTCCGGCAGGGCGACCGCAGCGACTACCAGGCGGCCGGGCTCAAGCTGGGCCGGGTGCCCGCGGTCATCGGCCCGGGGCGGGGCTGGCACGTCCTCACCGGCACCGAGACCCAGATCGCGCTGCTCGCGCCCGGCGGTGGCACGGAGCAGGTCGAGGCGCTGCGGGCGATCGGCCGCGAGGCGTCCCGGCGGGACAATCAAGTCCCGCAGGAGCGGCGGCCGTTCGGGGTGGAGCCGCTGCCCGGGTCGGTGGAGTTCGCCGACGCGTACGGCAAGGTGCCGGAGTCCGCGCGGCGGCCGATGTGGGGGCTGCTGGGGCTGGGCGGGGACGACGCCGGGACGGTGGGCGTCGACCTCGCGGGTTCCTCGTCGGTCTTCGCGGTCCTCGGCCCGGCCGGCTCGGGGCGCAGCAACGCCCTGGCCTCGCTGGCCGTTTCCCTGCTGG
Source organism: Streptomyces sp. NPDC088261 (assembly GCF_044740805.1). Lineage (NCBI taxonomy): Bacteria > Bacillati > Actinomycetota > Actinomycetes > Kitasatosporales > Streptomycetaceae > Streptomyces > Streptomyces sp. NPDC088261. Next base: position 141,526 of record NZ_JBIURL010000002.1, on the reverse strand, counting down.
CCGGTGACACCTCGGTGGTCGTACTGACTCCGCGCGAATCGCCGCTGAGGGCGCTGGACCGGCATGCGCGGGCGCGGGTGCTCAGCGAGCCCGACCCGTCGGCGGAGACCGTACGGGCCGCCCTCGACGCGCTCCCGGGGCCCCGGGTGGTCGTGATCGACGACGCCGACCTGCTGATGACACCGGCGGCGGACAAGGTGCTGCGGGAGATCGCCCTGTCGGGCCGGGACCAGGGGCTCGGGCTGGTGTTCGCGGCGTCGGCGGACGGTCTCCAGTCGGGCCTGAGCGGCTGGACGACGGCGGCGCGGCGGGCGCGGCGGGGCTTGTTGCTGGCGCCCAAGAACATGGCCGAGGGCGATCTGGCGGGGCTGCGGCTGCCGACCAGCGTCGTACGGTCGGCGGGCCGGCCGGGGCGCGCGTGGACGGCGGGGCCCGACGGCACGCCGATGGCGGTGCAGGTGCCGCTGACGGTGCTGCGTCCGGCAGAGTAGCGCGGGCCGTCGTGGCGGCGGGCGGCGATCGTACGGAAGAGGGGCGGGACCGGTGTCGTACCACCGGTCCCGCCCCTCTCGCGGTCGGCCTCGCGGCCGACTCCCGTGCGATCAGCCCTGGTTGAGGCTGTTCTTGATGCCCTCGTCGAAGTCGATGGCGTTCTTCATGATGCCGTTGAACATCTCGGAGAAGTCGTTGATGCCCTTCACGGCCGCCGTGAGGCTGGTGTCGAAGTTGTTGTATGTCGTGCGGATGACCTCGCTGGACTGCTGGAAGACCATGCCGTCGTCGACGAGGAGGTTGACCCGGTTGTGGAGGTTGACGAGCATCGGCACGATCTGCTCGTGGGCCGCCAGCAGCAGACCGGCGACGTCCTCGATCTTGTCGTACTGGAGATTGATCCCGTTGTAGGCCATGGTGTCCTTCGTTTCGGTCGCTTGGGTGGTGGGGCGGGACGGATCTGCGGGAAAACGACGGGAATTCTGCGGGACAGCGGTCAGTCGGAGTCGGAGTCGTCTCCGCCCACCTGGTCCCAGGCCGGTGGGTTCTGACCTTCGGCGGGGCGCGGGCCACGGGTGTAGTCGGTGCGTTCGCCGTCGCTGTTGGTGACCGTCATCGTGCCGCTGCCGTCGGAGTTCAGGTGGGTCTCGGAGCGGACCGTACTGCCGTCGGGGTAGGCGGTGTCGGTGACGTAGGTGTTGCCGTTGTCGCTGTAGGTCGTGGTGGAGGTGTACGTCTTGCCGTCGTACGTGACGGTCGACTCCTCCTTGATCACATGGTTGTCGGCGTCGAGCGTCAGATGGGTCTGGACGCTGCCGCGCTCCGTGGTGATCGTCTGGTCGACCGGCGGGTTGGGCCCCGGGTCGGTCGCCGAGCAGAAGTCCGGCATCGAGCCGTCGGGGCCCGGCACACACTGGTCGAGGTGGGCCTGGCGGTAGTCCCACTGCTCCTTCTGCCGGAAGTAGTTCCCGAGGCCGAGGTTGCTGCCGGTGATGCCCATGCCCTGGGCCAGCTCGGAGTCGAAGGAGAGGAACGCCTCGCCCACCGAGCCGAAGGCGTTGGCGAGTTCCTTGAGACCGTCGTACGCCCTGCTCAGGGTGTTCTTGGCCTCGGCGCGCAGCCCGGAGACCGCGTCCGCGACGTCCACGCTGCCGAGGATCGACGCCGCGTCGTCGCCCGTGGCGAGTTCGGTGAAGAGGCTGCTGTCGAGGATGGGGCCGATGTCCCCGGCCAGTCGTTCCATGTCGCGCTTGGCGTCGTTGAGGACGTCGTAGTCGATCCTGAGCCTGTCCGGCAAGGTGTGCCTCCCTGGCGCCGTCGCCGCTCCGGGACTGATCCCGTTCGGCAGGTCCACGTGCGGGGGGCGGGAGCGGTTCACGGGGCCGGTCGCGCGGTCGGTTCGCGGGGTCGGCTCACGGCAACGGTTGACGGCGCGGAACCGCAGGCCGTCGCCGTGAACCGGAATCGCCCCCCGCACGTGGTCCGTTGGGAATCCGGGGTGCTTCCGGGTACGGAGGGAAAAGCCGCCATGCCACGTCCGACGGACTGGAACGCGATCGGGCTGTCGGGAGACCCCACGCCCGGCGAACCCGACCGGATCACCGAGCTGGCCGACCTGTTCACCGAACTCGGCGGTACCGCCCGGCGCATCTGGATCGCCGTCGAGGCCGTCATGAGCAACGCCAACGACAGCGTGTTCGTGGGCGAGGCGGCCGACGCGCTGCGGGACAAGGTGGACGGCCGGCTGCGCGGCCATGTCGAGGACGTGGCCTGGGCGTTCGAGACCTCGGCCGGCGCGCTGCGCGAGTGGGCCGGGACGGTCACCGAACAGCAGCAGGCCGCCGACTCGGCGCTGGCCGCCGGGCGCGGGCTCGCGGAGGACGATCCCGTACGGGAGCAACTGGCCACCACCGCGCGGGAGGCCGGGGACGCGCAGGCGGAACAGGGCAGGAACGTGGCGGGGCGGATCTCCGCCGTCTCGCACATCTCGCTGCCGATCTCCGCGTGCAAGGTCTTCTGGGAGGCGTTCCAGTGGCTGGCGATCATCCTGATCATCCCGGCGCTGATCTTCGGCGGCCCGATCGCGCTGCTGGCGCTGGGCGTCAATCTGACGCTGTTCATCAAGACGGTGGTGGACTTCGCGCGCGGGGACGCCACGTTCCTGGACCTGTTCCTGGCCGGGCTCGGGCTCATCGCGCCCACCACCAAGGGCCTGCCGATCTTCCAGATCATCAAGGCGGGCACGAAGGCGTTCACGCAAGGGCTGGCGAACTTCGGCAAGGCGACGCTGGTCCTGCTGCGCAACCTCTTCACCGGGGGCGGGTTCCGCTTCGCCACGATCTTTCCGGGTCTGCGTGATCTGGTGCGGCTGTCGACGAGTTGGGTCCGTACCGGCGGGCTGTGGGTGATGCGGGGCATCACCGACCTGCCGCGGATCGCGAACGTCGTGCAGCGGGGCGGGCTGATCGTCTTCCAGAACGTGAAGGGTTTGCCCGCGCTCGTACGGGGGATCCCGGCGGCGCTCGGCCGGGGCGGCGCGTTCGCGTGGCAGGGGGCGCGGGCCGGGCTCGGCGCGACCTGGTCCTTCGCCCGGGCGGAGCTGGGCGGCGGGAAGTGGCTGCGGCTGCTGCTGCCCGTGGACGCGCGGGAGATCGGGCAGTTCGGGCTGGCGAAGGCGCTGCGGATCGGGTTCTTCGAGCGCGGGGTGCTCGGGCAGGCGCGGTACGGGGCGGCGGTGGGCGCGGTCGGCCGGGGCATCAGCGCGGCGCCGATCCCGACGTCGCCGGCGCACGGTCTGGTGGACGGCCTGGTCGATCTGCCGCGCTTCGACCTGGCGAACGTACCGCTCGGGGAGTGGGCGGGGCCCGGGGCGGGTCTGCGGCCGTTCGAGATGACGAACGGGGCGCTCCACACCGGTCTGCGCCCGCCGGAGCTGAGCCTCGGGCCGGTGGGGAGCCTCGGCGCGGGCGTGGGCGAGCGGACCGGGCTCGGCTTCCACGCGTCGCGGCAGCTGGACGCGCTGGTGGATCTGCCGGCGGGTCAGCTGGGGGCGATCCGGGCCGGGGACTGGGCGGTCGGGCCGGGGCGGGTGGACGTGGGGCCGGGGGTCAGCGCGATCGGCGCGCCGCAGGTCGTCCATCAGTCGGGCCTGTATCTGCCCGCCTCGGCCGGGGTGCCGGGTACGACGGGCCTCGGCGCGCTCGCCACGGGCACGCCGGTGCCGGGCGCGGCGCACACGGGGCTCGCGGGGGTGCAGGCGCCCGCGCCTGGCGCGGCGACGGTGGATCTGCTCACGTCGTCGGCGCGGCCGGGGACGACTCCGGCGCCGGTGCACACCGCGCTCGCCTCCGGCGGTGTCACCCCGCCCGGTGCCGCGGTGACACCGCACACGCTGACGTCGGTGGTGCCCGGTACGACGCCCGGCCTCGGCCACACCGCGCTGGGCGCCGTCCAGGCGCCGCCGCCGGGGGCGGTGGTCGCCGGTGATCTGCTGACGCCGGGCGCGGCCCCGCACACAGGCGCACCGGGCGGCGCACACCCGGTCGTCGGGACCGGGCCGCACTTCCGCCCGGCGGCGTCGGGCAGTGTGTCTGCGCTCGACCTGGTGGCGGGCGGCCGCGCCGGTCCGGACCTGACGGTGACGGGGGTGAGCGGGGCGGGGAGCGGCCTGGCGGAACGTACGACGAGCGCCCTGACAGCCAATCAGGTACGGCTGCACCTGGACGATTTCGTCCAACTCCCGCCCACAGACGCGTCCCGCACGCTCACCGACTCCCCGACGACGGGCCCGGCGGCGGCCCCCACGACCCCGGGCCCGAACTCCTCCACGGCCGGGGCAGTTCCGCCCGGCTCCGGACCCGGAGCCGTCCCGCACGGCCCCGCACTCGACGCGGCCAGTCCGGCCACCGCCGGCCGAGCCGGCACGAACCAGGCCACCACCGGCCCGGGCGTGGGGTCCGCCACAGCCGCCACCACCGGCGCGGTCCCGCCCGGTTCGGTGCCCGGAGTCGTACCGCACCGTGCATCCGTCGACACGGCTGGTCCGGTCACCGCAGGGGCGGTTCCGCCCGGCTCCGGAGCCGGGGCCGTTCCGATCCGGCCCGGCCTCGACGCGGGCGGACCGGTCACCGCAGGGCCCGTCACCACGAACACGGTCGCCGCCGGCCCGGGCGCGGGGCCCGTCGCCGCGGGGGCGGTTCCGCCCGGAGTCGGGTCGGGCGCCGGGTCGCACGGCTCCGGCCTTCACCCGGGCGGTCCGGGTCCCGATGTCCGGCCCCCTGCCGGGGGCGGCGACCACGGGTCGGCCGGCGCGCCCGGCCCGCACGGGTTGCAGGGGCCGCGACCCGCCGCCGACATGCCCGTGGACGGCGGTCCCGGCCTCGGCGACCCCGCCGGCACCGCGGGCCTCTCCGGCGTCGGCAAGGGCAAGGGCAAGGCGCACGCCGGTGCCCCGGCCGCCGGGCCGGGGGCGGGTGTGGAGCCCGGTGCGCCGGTAGGATCGCGCCTCCCCCACGAGCCCGGAACAGCCGTATCCCTGACCGGCGCGTCGCAGCGCCTCACGCCAGACCAGATCGCCCGGCTGTGGGCGAGGGACGCGGACCGGGTCGACGCGCTGTTCGGCGTGGCGGACGATCCGCTGCGGGAGGTACGGCGGGACGCCTGGCGCGACTTCGCCCAGGCACGGCACGATCTGGGCCGGAACCAGGCCCTGTTGCGCGAAGGTCCGGCGAGCACGTCGTCCGGTCCGAGCGTTCACGACCTGGCGCTGCGCGAGCGGTTGGACACCGCCGGGCGGCACTACACCGACGCCCGGCAACGGCTCACCGACCTCGGGATGGACCTCGGCGCCATCGACCGGGGCATGCACGCGATCCACACCCGGAGTCTGGCGGACCGCCCCCGGCTCGACGGCGGCATGCTCCATCTCGACCAGACCCCGCAACCACACCCTCAGCCCCAACCCCAACCCCAGCCCAACGCGCTCACGAATCTGCTCGCCGGACCCGGCCCCGGCCCGCACCACCCGCCCACGCTGCCCGTCCCCCTCCGAGGGTTCGACGGGCAGCCCACCGGTCAGGTCCTCCACGTCGACCCGGCGGGCGGCGGCCCCCGGCTCGAAGGCCCCGGCGGAGCGCCCGTCGATCTGCGGGACGGCCGCGTCCGGGTCGCCGGACCGGACGGCGGGTTCCGGGACTTCGACGCGACCGGCGGTCAACTGCTCCAGGAGCGGCTGCCGTTGTACGGGCCGGACGGACGCCCCTTCCACCGCGCGGCCGTCGACGTGGGCCCCGGCGGCACGTACGCCCTGCACCAGGGTGGCGGACGTCAACTCGACGTCCTGGACGGCGGCGGGTTCCGGGTCAGCGACCCGGCGACCGGCGCGACCACCGCGTTCGACGCGCGCGGCGCCCATCTGGGCGACGGCACCCGGCTGCGCGGCCCGGGCGGCCACTTCGCCCCGGGCGACGAGATCGTCACGGCGGGCGCCGGGGGACGTACGGTCACCGACCTCGACGGCACCGCACTGCCCGGACGACAGGTGCGCGCCCTCGACGGAGGCGGCCTGCGCGTCACCGACCCCGCGACCGGCGCGTCCGCCCGCTTCACCCCCCAGGGCATCGAGGTCGAGCGCGGCATCGCACTCGCGCGCGCCGACGGCACTCCCGTCCACGCGGTCGCGAACGCCGACGGCGGGTACCGGCTCACCGACCTCGACGGCGGGCGCCTGCCCGGCCGGATCGCCGCCGACCCCGACACCGGCGGCTTCCGCGTCGCGGACGGCCAGGGGCCCGGGCACCAGCTGTACGGGCCCGACGGCGCCCACACCGGGCGCGGCATGCCCCTCACCGGCCGGGACGGCCTCGGCGCCGGCCATCTGGACCTACGGACCGACGGCACCCTGCGCTGGATCGACGACCCGTTCGCCCCCACGGCGGGCCGCGCCGCCGATCGCGGACCCGGCGGACGGATCGAGGTCGCGCTGCCCGGCGGTGGCCACCAGGTGTTCGACCCGGCTTCCGGGGCGCTGCTCCGGGAGGTCACCCCGCTCCCGGGCGGCGCGGGCACCCGTACCGAGTGGGCGGGCCATCACAGCGTCCGCCAGGGCGAGTTCATGGAGGTGCGGGCCGACGGCAGCCCGCTGCGGCAGGGCGTGAACGTCGTCCAGGACGGCCGCAGGACCGACTTCCAGTACGTCGTGGACTTCCCGGCGGGCGGCGGCCGCGCCACCTGGCACCGTACCCGCGTGGGAGCCGACGGCGGCGCCGAGCGCGCCGTGAGCGGGACCTTCCACCAGGGCACGGTGAAGTCGTACGGCCCGGACGGCGGTTGGCTGCGCCTGGACAGCTCCACCGGCAAGGGCGTCGAGGTCTTCCAGCGGCGCGTCCTGCCCGGCGGTGACGTGCTGGACGCCTTCCGCCGTACGGACACCGTCGGCTTCGGGCACTTCAACCGCCGCACCGTCTGGGTGCGTTGGGGCGACGACGGGGCCCTGCGCGACTGGGGCACCCGGCACTACGACACGGCCGGTACGGGCTGGCGGGACCTCCCGCACACCAGCCTCGGCGACCGCCGCACCGGTCTGACCGCCGTACGGGAGTACCGCGACGGCCTCCAGGCGTACGACAACGGCGCCGGCCACGTCCTGGCCGTCCGGGACGACGCGGGCGCCTGGACCTGGCACCGCTACGACGGCGGGGGCGGCCACCTGGCCGAAGGCCCCCGCACCCACGACCTCGGCGGCGGCTGGACGGACCGCGACGCCACGGGCGCGGTAGTGCAGCGGCAGTGGGGCAGCGGTCATCTCCCGCAGGACGCACGGCACTTCCAGGAGAACCAGCTGGCCGCGCAGGACGGTGTCTGGAACCGCACCGACCTCTGGGAGCGCCAGTCCCCGCACGGCAAGGAGAGCGGGAAGTACGAGCGGATGGGACCCGGCACCTATCTGCGCACCGAACGGCTGGGCGAGCAGCGCCCGCCCGCGTGGTTCCGCGACCACTTCATGGCCGACGTCGGGCACGCCCCGCGCACCCACGCCCATCTCGGCGGCGACAGCCGCTTCCAGATGTTCCTGTGGAGCAAGGAGGCGCCGGGCGTGGATGTGGTGGGCGGCGCGCGGTACGTCGGGATGGACGGCGGGAGCGTCGACCTCAGCGCGGGCGGGGACTTCGTACGCTCCACGAACAAGCTGCACCACGGCAATACGCTCAAGGTCGGCGACCACGCGCCCCGGCCCGCGCACGACCCGACGCCGGGAGCCCTGGCGTGGCACGAGGGCGGAGCGGCACCGCGCGGCGGGTACCGCTTCGAGAGCCCGGCCGGCGGCCGGACGCTCTGGGAGGACCGGATCGCCGTGGACGGTGTGCCGCAGGGGCAGTGGCCGGTCGCGCGGGAGGGACTGCCCGGCGGGACGGTCCGGGAGTACGCGGATCCCCCGGCCGCCCATCAGCCCCGGGAGGCGGGCTCCTGGGTGACGCGGGACGCGCACGGCAACCTGGCCGGCATTCAGCATCCCTCGCGGGCGCCCCGAGTGGCGGGCCAGGGTGATCTGTTCGTACGGGGCACCGGTGATCCGGACGCGTCGGCGTGGACCTGGAAGCTGGTGGACGCGGCGGGTGACGACGTGGCCGGGGCCGGTGGTCCGGTCGCCGGGCGGCGGGAGTTCTTCCGGGGTTCCACCGACCCGGCGCTGGCGTGGGACGACTCGTTCCGCGACTTCGACGCGGCCGGGAACCTGGTGCGCGAGCGCCGCATGCTCGACGGCGGCGGGTACGTGGACGCGTGGGCGGACGGCGACCGGTGGCTGAGCGCCAAGTACCGGCGCGACGGGCAGGCCGTGGACTTCGGCGGGGGCACGCAGGTCCGCCAGTGGTGGCACGGCGGCGCCTGGCAGGACGACTGGGCGCGCGGCGCCCGGCACTGGCAGGACGTGCTGCGCCCGCAGGGCGGGGCGGACAGCACCCTGCGGTCCGTGCCGGTGCACACCAACGGCCCGCTGCGGGTGCGTGAGTACCGCGCGGACGGCCAGGTGGCGGCGGCGGACGGCGTCTGGAAGGAGTTCGACCACGGCTCGGTCGTCCGTGAGCGCAAGGCGCTCGGCGACGGGACGTTCCTGGAGACCGACGCGTGGCGCGGCCAGTGGCGCCGTTACGACGCCCACGGCGGCCTCCTCGCCCAACGCACCGACAGCGGGCTGGTGTTCGAGTCGCGCGGGGGTCAACTCCACCTCACCGGGAACGAGTACGACTTCCGGGGTCCGCTGACCGAACTGCGCGGCTGGGGCCGCCGGGTCCGTGAGGCACAGCGCATGCCGTGGAGCGGCACACCGCTCCAGATCGGCGAGTCGCTCTACCAGCCGTACTGGCAAACGGTCGCGGGCAAGGCGGCGTTGGAGTTCGGCCAGGAGTTCGTGCTGGAGTTCGGCGCGAACCTGGCGGTGAACGGGATCGTGGCGGCCGTCCAGAACAAGCCCTTCACCGGGAAGGACGCGCTCAAGGCGTTCGCCAACGCGGCCGTCTCGGCGGGCATCAAGACCGGGGTCGGCACGATGATCCACGAGAACAGCCTGCCGCTCTTCCGCGACCTCGGCTCGGGCCGCGCGGGCCTCGCCAACGTCGACGGCGGCAAGCACTGGGGGCGGGCGCCCATGAACCACGACAAGACGTGGGCCAACGAGTGGGGCGGCAACGAGACGGCGACCCGCTGGCGCGGCGGCACCTACGACTTCGGGTTCGGGGTGGGCACCAGCGTGCTGGCCGGCTGGGTCAACGGCTCGATGAACGCGGCGGTGTGGGGCATCACCGACGCCGAGGGCAACACCGTGAAGCTCACCGGCTGGGACGCGGTCGGCGACGGCGGCATCAACGCCCTCGCCTCCCTGACCACGTCGGTCTCCACCGGCCTCGCGAAGAACATCGCTCTCCTCACCACCGGCGGGCGCCTCTTCCACCGGCAGGGCTTCGCGGACTTCTGGCTCCAACTGCCCTTCAAGATCTTCGAGAAGAGCATCTCGTCGCTGTATCTGACCTCGCCCTACCGGGCGAGCATCAACCCGGCGTGGTACCAGGTGCCGCCGCCCGCTTCGCAGAATCCGTGAGGAACCGCACATGACCCGTCACACGGTGGCGCCCAAGGGCCAGGGCGGCCGGGGCGCCTTCCGCCGGATCGGTGACGCCGTCCGGGCCGCGCGCCCCGGCGACCTGGTGGTGGTCGCGCCCGGCTCGTACCCGGAGGCGGTGGTGCTCGACCGGTCCGTCACTCTGGCGGCGGACGGCGCGCCCGGCTCCGTGACCCTGGCCGCGCCGGCCGGGGACGGGCCCGCGCTGACCGTGACGGGCCGGGACTGCGCCGTACGGGGTCTGACGGTACGGGGAGCCGACGCGGGCGACCCGGCGGTGAGCGTGACACCGGGCGGGGGCCTGGTCCTGGAGGACTGCGTGGTCCTGGACGGCCGGGTCCAGGCCCAGGGGGCGGAGGACGAACTCCCGGCACCGGACGGCGACTTGACGGAGGGCGCCGGGCCGGCGGAGGACCACGCGGGCGCCACGGCGCTGCTGCTGCGGCGCTGCCGGCTGGAGGGCGCGAGGCTGGCCGGGCTGCGCCTGGCCGGGGCCGTACGGGCGCAGCTGGACGACACCGTGATCGGCGCGGTCGAGGGGACGGGCATCGTCCTGTCCGGCGCGGCGCGCCTGGTCGCCGTACGGCTGCGGCTCGACGGCACCACGGGGTCCGGGGTACGGCTGCGGGGGCGGGCGCGGCTGCGCCTCACCGATTCCGTCCTGCACCGGGCCGGGCGGTCGGGGCTGTTGCTGGAGGACGGCTCCGAGGCGACGGCGGAGGAGGTACGGATCGACGCGCCGGGCTCGGCGGGCGCGCACCTCACGGGCGCGGCGCGGGCCGAACTCACCGACGTCCGGATCCGGCAGCCGCTGGCCAGCGGACTGGTGGTGGCGGGCGGGGCGGCGCTGACGGCGCACGGGTGCGTGGTCTCCGGCGCGGGGGCCAACGGGCTGCTCGTCGGCGACGCGGCGGAGGCGCTGCTGACCGACTGCCGGATCGACCGCAGCGCGTTCAGCGCCGTACACCTGTCCGGTACGGCCACCGGGCGGCTGACCGACTGCCTGGTGCGCGAGGGGGCGGAACACGGCGTCCATGTCACGGACGCGGCCCGCGCGGAGCTGACGGACTGCGCCCTGGGCGGCCTCGGCATGACCGGGGTGGCGGTCCTCGACCGGGCCGCCGCGACGGTCACGGGCTGCCGGATCGACGGCGCGGCCTCCGGCCTCGTGGTGGGTTCGGCCGCCGGGACGCGCGTGGAGCACACCACGGTGAGCGCCACGGCCAGGACCGGCGTCCAGATCGCCGAGGGCGGCGCCGCCGCGCTCACCGGCGTCCGGATCACCGGCGCGGGGGCGGCCGGGGTGGTGGTCGACGCCGGGGCGGACGTCACGGTGAGCGGCGGGTCGGTGGAGGACTGCGCGGGGTCCGGGATCGTCGTATGGACGGGGGCGGAACCGTCGTTCACCGAGGTACGGATCCACCGCCCCGCCAAGAACGGCGTCTTCCTCGCCGAGGGCGCCGGCGGCACCTTCACCTCGCTCGACGTGACGGGCGCCGGTTTCCCGGCCCTGCACGTCGGGGCGTCGGCGGAGCCGGTCTTCCAGCGGTGCCGGATCCGTGACTGCGCCGAGGCGCTGGGCGAGGACGCGGGGGCCACGCCCGTACTGGAGGACTGCACGGCGGACGGGGCGCCGCTCGTACGGCCCGGGACGGACACCGCGCCGGCGGCCCTTCCCGCGCCCTCCTCGCCGGGGACCTCCTCCCCCGCCGCCGCCTCCTCGGAGGACCCCGAGGCCGACGAGGAGCATCTCGACGACCTGCTGGCCGAGTTGGAGGAGCTGGTCGGTCTGGACCGGGTCAAGCACGACGTGGGTTCGCTGGTGCAGCTGATGCGGACCGTCCGCCGCCGCGAGGAGGCGGGCCTGCCGGCCCCGCCGCTCAGCCGCCATCTGGTCTTCGCGGGCAACGCGGGCACCGGCAAGACGACGGTCGCGCGGCTGTACGGCAGGCTCCTCAAGGCGCTGGGGCTGCTGCGGCGCGGGCACCTGGTCGAGGTGGACCGTACGGCCCTGGTCGGCGAGTACGTCGGTCACACGGGTCCCAAGACGACCGCCGCGTTCACCCGGGCGCTGGGCGGGGTGCTCTTCATCGACGAGGCGTACGCGCTGGCGCCGCCCGGCGGCGGCAACGACTTCGGCCTGGAGGCCGTGACCACCCTGGTCAAACTGATGGAGGACCACCGCGACGACATCGTGGTGATCGCCGCGGGCTATCCCGAGGAGATGACCCGTTTCGTCAACTCCAATCCGGGTCTGTCCTCCCGCTTCGGCCGGACGCTGGTGTTCGAGGACTACGCGGCGCCCGAACTCGTCTCGATCTTCGAACACCAGGCGAGGGAGCACCGGTACGAGCTGACCCCGGCGGCCAGGGAGGCCCTGACGGGGCTCTTCGAGCGGCTCCCCCGCGACGAGGGCTTCGGCAACGGCCGTACCGCGCGCCAGACCTTCCAGGAGATGACGGAGCGCCAGGCGCAGCGGGTGGCGGAACTCGGGGCTCCGACGCAGGCGGAGCTGATGAGCCTGGAGACCCAGGACCTCCCGTAGAAGGCAACGGCCCGGCCGCCTCCGTGAAGCGGTGCGCACAGGGGCGATATTCGCTTCGATACCGCCCGGTAATGGGCTACACCTCGTACGCGGTATTGCGCGCAGCGTGAGGGACATTCTCACGGAGCGAGGAGAGTTGACGGGCCGGAAGATCAGCAGTTCAATCACGGACGTATAGTCGAATCGTCTGGTCGAACCGCCGGCACGGAGAGCGGCACAGCGGGCGGCACATCCCCACCGTCCCGACTCCCGAGGACCCTTCGGGCAGTACCCGCTCGCGGTCCGGCGATCCCCCCACAGTCGCCCATCCCACCAGAGGGTAAACATGTACCGCAGAATAGTGCCCGGCATATGCGGCCTCACGCTGCTCGCCGCGGGCGCGTTGTCCGTACAAAGCGGCATCGTTCGCACCGAGTCCGTGGCCACCGCGTCCGCCACGAAGGCTGTCGCGGCTCAGGCCCTGTCCGAGCCGCAGATCGTCGCGGCGGCCGGCGCCACCACCCCCTTCGTGACGGTCGAGGCCGAGACCGGAACGCTGGGCGGCGGCGCCCGCGTCCGTTCGATCGCCCCCGGCGCGGCGGCACCGACCAAGGCCACCCTGGAAGGCGAGGCCTCCGGCTATTCGCTGGTCGAATTGAAGGCCAACGGCGATTCGGTGACCCTGCCGAACAGCACCGGCAAAAACGCCAATACGCTTGTGGTACGCGCCTCCATTCCGGACTCGGCGGCGGGCGGCGGCATCGACGCGTCGCTGAACCTGTACGTGAACGGCACGTTCCGTCAGGCGATCACCCTGAGTTCCCGGCAGGCGTGGAACTACCGCGGCGCGACGACGAATCCGGACGATCCCCGCGCGGGCGGAGTGGCCTACCGCTTTTACAACGAGTTCCCGGTCTGGGTCACGGGTGCTCCCATCGCCGCGGGCAGCACCATCAAACTCCAGAAGGACTCGGGAAACACGGCCGCCGTCTATGACGTCGATTCCGTGGATCTGGAGAATGTCGGGGCGGCCCTGGGCCAGCCGGCCAACTCGATCTCGGTCGTGAGCAACGGCGCGGACCCGAACTTCTCGAAGGACTCGACGGCCGCCATCCAGACCACGGTCGACGCCGCCCGGACGCAGAAGAAGTCGGTGTGGATCCCGGCGGGCAAGTACCTGACGAACAGCCTGGTCTCCAAGCCGCTGGACTTCACCGGCGTCAAGGTGCAGGGCGCCGGCATGTGGTACACCACCCTCTACCGCAAGGTGCCGCTGCCGGCCGGCTCGTGGCGCTCGCAGATCTCGATCGGTACGGGCACGACGCTGACGGATCTCCAGATCGACGCCAACGCGGTCTGGCGGGGCATCGGCGGTGACGGCGGTTCGGACTACGGAGTCAACGCGCAGGGCACCGGCTGGCTGGTCGACCGGATCTGGACGCGGCACATCGACGCCAACTGGCTGTCGGGCACCGACGGTGTCGTGCAGAACAGCCGGACCGCGGACAGCTACGGCGACGGTTTCAACATCAACAACGGCAACACACCGAACGCGAACAAGCTCGGCCAGAACATCACGGTCAAGAACAACTTCGCCCGCAACACCGGTGACGACTCCTTCGCGACGTACTCCGACGCGGGTGCCAGCGGTACGAACGGCCAGGTGACCGGCGCGAAGATCCTCAACAACACCGCGATCGCGCCCTGGTGGGCCAACGGCATCCGGGTCGCCGGCGGCAAGAACGTCGAGGTGCGCAACAACCTCGTGAACAGTGTGTCCTCGAACAACGCCCTGGAAGTCAGCGTGTTCGGCGACACCGGGCGCCCTCTGGAGTCCGCCACGATCACCGGGAACGTCCTGAACGGTGGCGGCGGCTGGAACGGCCTTCGGTACGGCGCGAACGTGGGGTCCACGTCAAGCACCTCGCTGTTCCCGAACGCCTACTCGAACGTCACCATGACCGACAACATCATCCGAGGGTCGCTCACCGCGGGACTCAGCGTCACCGGCCCCCGCGTCAACCTGACGCTGACGAACAACACCGTCGACCGCCCGGCCAAGCAGGGCATCTGGGTGGCGAAGGGGGTGACCGGCACCGGGACGTTCACGGGTAACACGATCAAGAACCTGTTCGCGGGCCAGGTCGCCCAGCAGAACGACTCGCCCTCCACGTTCAAGATCACCGGCTGATCGTTTCCGGTCTGCTCATCGGTCCGACTCGCGGTCGGGTCCGCGCCTCGGTTTCCCGGCGCGGGCCCGACCGTGGTGCGTGGGGCGGCGCGACGGGTGGCGGCCGCCCCCTCGGGTGACACCGTCGCCTTCATCGGAACCCCCGGGGTGAGACACCGGACTTCACGCGCGGGCGTACTCCTCCGGTATCGCCCCGCACCCCTCCCCGCTCCCGTGAATGGATGATTCTCGCGCCGGTTCGTGTCTCTTCGCGAACAGATTCCGTTCTCTTATTCCAGGAACGGTCCGCTTGGCGGAGGGAACGGAAATGCACGGCGAAGAGGAGGGCGGCGGCGCGGGCGCGGGCGGCAGGGGTACGCGGCCGGCCGCGCGGCCTTCCTGGTGGGAGCGGAATCCCATCGCCGCCAATGGTGTGGTGGCCGTCGTTGTCGCGATCATCGGGGTCATGGGGACGATTCTTGTCTCCGAAATGACGGACGGCACGGGCCGGAGCGGCGCCAGGGACATGGGCCGCGACGACGGAAGGCCGCCGGGTCCGCCGCCCGGCCCGCCCCCCTTCGGAGGGGGCCCGCAGCCCACCGTGGACATCGACCAGACGGACGGTTTCCGGCTGGGGGGCGCCCTGAGGCTGTCGGGTACGGTCAACGGGCTGCCCGGTTCGCACGCCCTGTGGGCCGTCGTACAAGACCCGTCGAACGATACGTATTTCATTCCGGGTGATCCGTGCACGGTCACGGCATTCACATCATGGAAATGCGACGATCTGCCCGCGGGGCTGAATTCCTCAGCGGGAAAGACGTATATGGTGCACGTCGCGCTGGTCGACGCCTACGGCGCTCACGCCATCGCCGCATTCGACACCGCGGTCCGCCTCGGCGAACAAAAAGCGGGGCTGGCCACGCTGCCCGACCACATCGAGCTGTTGGAGCACGTCGTCGCACGGCGCACCGGCTGACGCGCGACCGTACGCGAGCGAACGGGCCCCACGTCACCCGTCACCCGTCACCCGTCACCCGTCAAGAGGAGTTCTCATGCAGGCCGTCACCGTCCACGACCGAGACGCCGGTACGGGCGGACTCGCCCTGACGGAACTCCCCTACCCGCACGCCGCCGAGAACGACGTCATCGTGCGCGTGCACGCCGCCGGCTTCACGCGCGGCGAGCTGTCCTGGCCGGCGACGTGGACCGACCGGGCCGGCCGCGACCGTACGCCGAGTGTGCCCGGACACGAGCTGTCGGGGGTGGTCGCCGAGCTGGGGTACGGCACCACCGGCCTCACGGTCGGCCAGCGGGTCTTCGGCCTGGCCGACTGGACCCGTAACGGATCGCTGGCCGAGTACGCCGCCGTGGAGGCCCGTAACCTGGCACCGCTGCCCGCCGACGTCGACCACGTCGTGGCCGCCGCGCTGCCCGTCTCGGGGCTGACCGCGTGGCAGGGTCTGTTCGACCACGGGCGGCTCACGGCGGGGCAGACGGTCCTGGTGCACGGCGCCGCCGGCGGTGTCGGGTCGATCGCGGTCCAACTGGCCCGCGAGGTGGGCGCGCGGGTGATCGCCACCGGCCGGTCCGCCGACCGGGACACCGCTCTCGGCCTGGGCGCCGACGCCTTTGTGGACCTCCGGGCGGACCGGCTGGAGGACACCGGAGGGGTCGACGTCGTGTTCGACGTCATCGGCGGCGAGATCCTGGACCGCTCGGCCGCCCTGGTACGCCCCGGCGGCACCCTCGTCACCATCGCCGCCCCGCCCACGGTCGGGCCGGAGGACGGCCGGGCCGTCTTCTTCGTGGTGGAACCGGACCGGGCCACGCTCACCGGCCTCGTACGGCGGGTGAGGGACGGACGGCTCACGCCGGCGGTCGGGGAGGTACGGCCGCTCGCCGAAGCACCTGCGGCGTTCGCGCCGGGCCCGTCCGGCCGGCGCGGCGCCGGGAGGACGATCATCCGCGTCGTACCGGAAGGCGCCGCGTAGGCGCCTCCCGGTCGCGAGCGGGAGCAAGACTATGGGCGAGGAAAGCGAAAGAGCTTGTTTCTTAGCAGGAATTGAGAAGGAAGCCCTTTCATGGCCTCGCCGTCGGCAACGCTAGCACTCAGCCCGGGATCACGTCGCGCAGGTTTTCGAGGGTGATGACCCGGGAGTCCGGGTGCAGCCCCTCGGGACGTTCGATGCCGAGGTACGTCACGGGCTCGTCCGGGACCGGCCCGCCGTCCCACAGCTCCACCGCCGTGGCGTCGTCGGACATCAGGCCGACCAGGTATCGCAGCGTCAGGTGCTCGCGCTCCACGACGGCGCGCACCACCTTGGACACCGACACCTGGTGCTCCTCGACCCGGTTCTCCGACGAGAGGCCCGTCAGGTACAGGTGCAGCCACATGGCGTGCCACCGGCCGTCGTCGTCGCGGCGGAACACCAGCGGCAGCGCCACCCGGCCGGCCCCGCGGAGCTCCGACTTCATCCGTACCGTACGGGGCTCGAAGGGCCGGCCCTTCTGCTCACCGTCGCGCAGCATGAACCCGAAGAACGACTCCTCCACGTCGTCGAAGCCCTCGCCCGCGTAGATGTGGACCTGCGGGACGACGAAGGTGCCGCGCACCCGGTTCAGGGACAGGTTGATGAATTCGGTGGCGCCGTCGGGTGCCTCCGTGAGGTCGCCGGAGTGCTCGCCCCCGACGGCGGTGAGAGAGGTGTACGAGAGCCAGGACTCGGTGCCGTACTCCGAGTTGAGCACCAGCGCCGAGAGGTCGTAGTCGGTGCTCTCCTCGGCCTCCTTCCAGTACACGAAGAAGCGGAGCTGCTCGCCGTCGACGGCGGAGACCGACCCCCGGGGCAGGACGCCGAGCCCCGCCGCGGTCGCCCGGCCGCTGAGCGGGAGCGCCACGTCCAGGACGTCGGGGCCGAGCAGGAGCCGGCCCGGCGCCGGGAGCCTGCGGCGTATCTCGGCGTCGAGGGCGGCGATCAGCCGGTCGCGGTCCGCGGCGGGGACGGGCGGCCGGACGTCGGGGGCGGCCCAGCCGCGGCCCCGGCTGTTGACGAAGATCCGGGGCGCGCCGGTCTCCCGCCCCCGGTTCTGGAAGTGCTCGCGGACGGAGAGCACGACGCGGCCGGACACCTCGGGAGCGACGCGCACCGCGGCGGCCACCACCGCGTCCCGCTCGTCCTGGCCGGCGCTGATCCGCAGGAGGAGGTCGAGCGTACGGAAGAGCTTGCCGGGGGCGGAGGACAGCAGCCGCACGGCGCCCATGACGTCGGAGTCGCCGAGCAGCTCCTCGGCGCGGCTGTCGAAGGACCGCGCCTCCTTCTCGCCCCGCGCCACGGCGAACACGTCGGCGGCGTGCGGCCAGCGGGGGTACTCGTGTGGGTGCAGGCGTTCACCGAGCCGCTTGAACGGCTCACGGTGCGCGTGTACGTCGGCGAGCTTGGCGGGGTTCGCGGCGACCAGGGCGTCGAGACCCGCGAGCAGCGCGCGGCGAGCGGGCCGCGACAGCGCGCGGAACCGGGTCGGCTCCCGCAGGGTGACGTCGCCGCCCGACAGCGCGCAGGCCAGCCGCAGCACGTCGGTGACGGTGTCCAGCAGGAGGTCGGCACCGACGGCGAGACGGGCGGCGTTGACGACCGCCCGGTTCTCCCGTACGGGGATCGACTCCGGCTGGGGGCCGAGCGCGCCCCACCCGGCGAGGGTCGCGAGGTCGCGCAGGTGCTCCTCGCCGAGCGGAGTCGTACTGCCCGCCAAAGCCAGGTACAGGTCGGTGAGTTCACCGTCCAGGTCCCGCCCGGGGTGCAGTACGGTGACCCGGTCGCCGGCCGAGGCGATCAGTTCGTCCTGCGCCGCGAGCATCTCCTCGTAGGTGTGCTGGTACCGGCCGTACGTGGGCAGCCCGAGCAGGTCCACCACACCGTGGGCCAGCTGTATCAGCACGTTCTCGCGCGACTCCTCGTCGGCGAGGGCCGTGGCGACACACCGCATCCAGAAGTCCTCGGTGTCGGGCACGTTGGCCGGAAAGTCGATGAAGTACGCGTTGTGCCGGACGTGGTCACCCACCATCACCGCCACGGTCGCCAGCACCCGCTCGGCGGTGTCCACGACCACGTCCTCCGCCAACCCCGACAGCCGCCCCAGCAACTCCCCCGAGAGCTTGAACCCCACGGAAGCCAGCGCCACGTCCAACTGCCGCGCGGCGGCGGCCCCTTCCCCGGCGGGGCCCTCAGGAACGGGAAGACGGTGGGTGTGCCGGATGACCAGCGATGCGAGAGGGTGCGCCATCCGTGGATGATCGCAGAGGGGTACGAGCCGGCGCACCGGGTTTACCGGCGGTCAGTTCGCGTCGGGACGGCCCGTGAGTTCGCGGGCGCGGCGGACCGTCGCCGCGTCGACCATCGCGCCGTGCGGGTCGCGGAACGCGCCGCTGCCCGCCGTCACCCGGTCCTCGAAGAGGTCGAGGAGGGCGTGGGCGTCGGCGAGTTCGGCGGGGTCGACGCCGAAGACCTCGTTGGCGACCGCGACCTGGTCGGGGTGGATGCAGGCGCGGCCCTGGAAGCCGAGCCCGCGCAGGTGCGTGCTCGACGCGCGGAACCCCTCGATGTCCGTCGTGTGGACGGAGACGGGCGCGACGGCGGAGGCGAGGCCGTGCGCCGCCGTGTGGGCGACCGTGAGTCCGCGCGCCCAGTCGAGCAGCCGGTCCCCGGGGAGGGGGTCGGGGGCCATGCGCAGGTCCGCGCGCAGATCGACCTCGCCGAGTTGGAGGTGACGTACCCCGGGGCGGCCGGCGATCGCGCCGAGGGAGAGCAGTCCGACGGCACTCTCGACGAGCAGTCCGAGGGCGACGGCCGGGGCGCCGGATCGCACACCGCCTCCGGCGGCGACCAGCGCGACCAGTGTGTCCAGGTCCGCACCCGGCGCCGCCTTCGGGACCCACAGCCCGTCGACCCGGCCCGTGGCGAGCAGCGCGCGGGCGTCGGCCAGCCCGCGGGCGCCTTCGTTGATCCGTACCCACACCTCGGGGCCCTCGTCTCCGCCCCGTTCCCCGGCGAACGCGACGGCCGCAGCCCGCGCCTCGTCCTTCTTCGACGGCGCGACCGCGTCCTCCAGGTCGAGGATGAGCGCGTCGGCCCCGGAGCGCTTCGCGGCCCGCAGAAAACGGGGCCGGTCGGCGGGAACGTACAGGTGGGAGCGGGGTGGCTGACCAGGCATGGGCACTCCTTGCACATCATGAATCAGATGATGCATTTTCTATGTCGATGATGTAGCTTACGACTCACCATACTTCAGGCCTGGACCCCACGTACGAAAGTGGTCGTGGCCTCCGGGCTCGTGAGCCGGACTCGTAACTACGGGAGGACCGCGGCGTGTTCGAAGCCGACAGCGTGACGATTACCGTGCTGGTCGAGAACCAGGTGGACATGCTGCTGCCCGACCAGGCCAGCCCCACGGGCGAGAGCGGGACCGACGGCGTGGACGACCACTGCGTCTCCCGCTACGGACTGATCGAGCACTTCGACCCGAAGCGCCTGCCGCCCCAGGCGGAGAACGGCATCAGCTTCCTGGTCGAGGCGGTACGGGGCCGCCACACCACCCGCGTCCTGTTCGACGTCGGCCTGACCGGCACCGTGCTGGAACACAACATGGGCGTGCTCGGCGTCGACCCCGCCTCCATCGACCATGTGGTCATCAGCCACGGACACCCCGACCACTTCGGCGGGATCCACCGCTTCCTCGACCTCGCGGGACGCCGGATCCCCGTCGCCACCCACGCCGACGCCGAACTCCCGCGCTACGCCGTGATGGGCGACGGCCGCACCTCCTCCGTCTACAACGCCGCGTTCCGCTTCGGCGAGGTCGAGCGGTCGGGCGGCGTGCCGGTCCTGACCCAGGACTCGCTCGACCTCGGGTGCGGCGTGCACACCACCGGGGTGATCCCCCGGAAGGTCGCCTTCGAGGCGGGCGCCGCGCCCGCCTTCAAGCCCGGTGACCCCGGCCTCTACCAGGTCGCGCCGGACGGCAGGCTGCGCCGCGACGAGGTGATGGACGAGATGGGCCTGGTCATCGACGTGCGCGGCGCGGGGCTCGTGGTCCTCACCGGCTGCGCGCACGCGGGTGTCATCAACACGATCCACCAGGCGCGCGCCGTGTGCGGCCCCAAGCCCGTCCGCGCCGTGATGGGCGGCTTCCATCTCGGCTTCCCCACCACCCCGGCGGAGAACGTCGACCTGACCGCCGCCGCCTTCGCCGAACTGGAGGTCGCCACCGTGATGCCGATGCATTGCAGCGGACTGCGCACCCACACCCGGCTGTCCACCGACAGGTCCGCCCACTACGTGCAGCCCGCGGTCGGTACCGTGCTGCGCTTCGGCCGCTGATGACCGGCGACCTGCGGGGCATCCGGGTGATCGCGGTCGAGCAGGCCGTCGCGGCACCGCTGTGCTCCCGCCATCTGGCGGACCTGGGCGCCGAGGTCATCAAGATCGAGCGGCCGGGCGGCGGGGACTTCGCGCGCGGCTACGACGAGAGCGTGTACGGCCAGTCCAGCCACTTCGTGTGGCTCAACCGCGGCAAGCGCAGCGTCGTGCTCGACCTGAAGTCCGAGCCGGGGCGCGACGCGCTGCGCCGCCTGCTCGCCGGGGCCGACGTACTGGTGTGCAATCTGGCGCCCGGCGCGCTGAACCGGATCATCACCGACGAGGCGCTCGCGGAGCTCAACCCGCGCCTGGTGCGCTGCTATCTGTCGGGTTACGGGCCGAGCGGGCCGTACGCCGACCGCAAGGCGTACGACGCGCTGGTGCAGGGCGAGGCCGGTACGATCTCCGCCACCGGAACCCCCGAGACCCCGGCGAAACCCGGTGTCTCGCTGGCCGACCTGGCGGGCGGGACGTACGCGCTGAGCGCCGTCACGGCGGCCCTGTACGCGCGCGAGAGGACCGGCGTGGGCCGGCGGATCGACGTCGCGCTCTTCGACGTACTGCTGGAGTGGATGAGTCCGCTCCTGCTCGCCGAACTGCACTCGGGATCCGCGCCGCCGCCGGCCGGGATGCGGCACGCCAGCATCGCGCCGTACGGCCCGTACACGACGGCCGACGGTCAGGACGTGCTGATCGCGGTGCAGAACGAGGGCCAGTGGCAGCGGCTCTGCCGTACGGTGCTCGACCACACGGAGCTGCTCGACGACCCGGCCTTCGGCTCGAACAGCGCGCGGGTACGGCACCGGGAACGCACCGAACGGGCCGTACAGGCGCGGCTCATCACCCTGTCCACGGCGGAGGTCACGGCCCGGCTGGAGGCGGCGGACGTACCGTACGCGCGGCTGAACCAGATCGCCGACGTCCTGGCGCATCCGCAGGCGGAGGCGACCGGACGCTGGTCGGAGGCCACGCTGCCGGACGGGCGGGCGGTACGGGTGGTCACCTCGCCGCTGCACCGGGTGCCGGAGCCGCCGGGCGGGCGGCGGGTGCCCGCGCTGGGCGAGCACACCGGGGACGTACTGCGCGAACTCGGGCTCGCCGAGGCGCCGGCTCCCGCGCCGGTCGCCGAATAGATCCCCGGACCTCCGGAGCGGACGTCCGGTCGTCCCCCTCACCGAGGAAGGGCGGCCGGACGGCTTCGGGGCGAGGCCCTGTCGAAGAAGGCCCGCTTCCGGTTCAGTCGTTGTCGACGTCGAACGGGTCCGCGACGTCCCGGCCCGTCAAGTGCCGCCCCAGCGCCTGGAAGCTGCGCGAGAGGTGCCACTCCGTCGCCTTCGCGAGCGCGGCGCCGTCACCGAGCCGGGCGGCGGCCAGCATGGACCGGTGTTCGTTGGAGGTCTCGTCGGCGCGGTCGTGCAGCACCTGGAGCACGTCCCAGGGGAACTTCTGCCAGAGCTGGTCGATCTCCGCCGCCAGCCCTTCGTTGCCGCACTTGGCGTAGAAGAGGAAGTGGAACTGGTAGTTGGCCGCGTTCAGCCGCGCCCGGTCCCCCTCCTCGGCCGCCTGCTCCATGTCCGCCACCAGCCGTTCGGCGAGGTCGATGTCGAGCGGGGAGAGCCGCCGGGCGGCCCGCTGCATCGCGTACGGCTCGATCAGACGGCGAAGGAGGTAGACGGTCTTGACCTGTTCGTACTCGGCGTCCGCGACCCGGACGCCCTTGTGCGGTTCCCCGACGAGCACGCCCTCGGCCTCCAGCAGCCGGAGCGCCTCGCGGACCGGGGTGATGCTGGTGTCGAACATCGAGGCGAGGACGTCCTGTTGGATACGGCTGCCCCGGGGCAGCTCGCCCTCGCTGATCATCCGGCGCAGCTCGGTGGCGATGTGGTCGCGCTTGGTGGGCGCCTTGACCGTCTTGGCCGGCTTCGCGGGCTTCGGCACGCCGCCGTCGGTGGCGGTGCTCCTGAGGCGGCGGGACTGCGGCGGCATGTCGTTGTCCTTGTCGTTCGGCGCGCGGCGCGTGGTGAGCGCCGGACGGTGACCGGTGGAGGGTGTCGGGATCTACGAGTGTCGCATCGGTCCGGCGGATCAACGGACCGGCGGGGACGCACAGTTGGCGGCCCTCACCGGTCGGGCTCCGGGGCGGCGGCGCGGTGGAACGCGGTGAGGGTGGCGGCGAAGGCCTCCGGTGCGTCCAGATACGCGACGTGGCCCGCACCCGGCACCACGGCCGTGGAGCCTCCGAGGCGCCGGGCCAGGGCGGCGGCGGGGGCGGCGCCGACCCGGTGGTCCCGCGCGCCCCGTACCACCTGGCACGGCAGGCCGAGCGGCCCCGGGTCGACGTGTCCGGCCCAACCGAGCGTCGCGCGCAGCGAGTCGAGCAGGACCGTGGGACGCGTCGCCGCCATCGCGCGGTACAGCAGGTCGGCGTGGGCGGGATCGCCGCTCAGCACGGTGCTGTCCACATACGCCTTCGCGAAGCGTTCGGTGCCGTCGCGCGCCAGCAGGGCCTCGGTCTCGGCGGGCCTGCGGGCGGCCTCCGGGCCGTCGGCCGGGGGGAATCCGACGAGGGTCAGCGACCGAACGCGATCCGGACGCCGCTGGGCGAGGGCCAGAGCGATCAGCGCCCCGAGTCCCGAGCCGACGACGTGTGCCGGTCCGGCCGCCCGGTCCAGCGCCGCCGACCCGGTCTCCACGGCCCCGTCCACGGTGAACGGCTCGGCGGCGCGGGCGCCGTGTCCGGGCAGGTCGACCGCATCCAAGTGGGACACGTAGGGGCCGAGATGGCGCACCGCGGGCGCCCAGGTGCCGGCGTCGCCGCCCCAGGTGTGGAGGAGAAGGAGAGGGGTCACCCTCGAAGTCATAGGCACCTCATACCAAGATGATGCATTCTCTGGAATCTTAAGTATAGCTATTGCATGTCAGGCATCGTAGCCCCAGAATCCCCGGTATGACCACGATCAAATCGGTGCGCCACAGCGAGGGCGACAAGCGCGGCGGCCCCGTGGACAGTGCGCGGGGGTCGGCGGGACAGGCCGTACCGGTCGGCGGTGACGCCGGCGCCACGGTGCGGCTGGACGGGCTGACCATGCGTTTCGGTGAGCGCACGGTATCCAAGGACATCAATCTGACGATCGGCGCCGGCGAGGTGCTGTCCATCGTCGGGCCGTCGGGGTGCGGAAAGACCACACTCCTCCGCGCGGTGGCCGGGCTGATCCGGCCTGCCGACGGTGTGGTCCGCATCGACGGCCGGGCGGTGGACGGCACCCCCGACGGTGTGGCGATGGTCTTCCAGCACTTCGGCCTCTTCCCCTGGAAGACGGTCGAGTCCAATGTGGCGTACGCGCTGCGCGTACGCGGGACCGGGAAGAAGGAGGCGCTGGAGCGGGCCAGGGAGCTGATCACGCTCGTCGGGCTCTCCGGCTTCGAGAAGTCGTACCCGCATCAGCTGTCCGGCGGCATGCAGCAGCGCACCGGCCTGGCCCGGGCGCTCGCCGTACGGCCCCGGCTGCTCCTCATGGACGAGCCCTTCGGCGCGCTGGACGCCCAGACGCGCGAAGTGCTCCAGTTCGAACTCCTGCGCATCTGGCAGGACCACCCCGTGACGATGCTGTTCGTCACCCACTCGATCGACGAGGCCGTTCTCTTCGGGAACCGGATCGCCGTGCTCAACGGCCGGCCCAGCGGCGTCGCCGAGCTGATCGACGTACGGCTCCCGGCGCACCGGGACCGGTCCGTACTGGCCACACCGGAGTTCCTGGCGATCCGTGAGCGGGTCTGGTCCCTGATCATGAACGCCGACTCGGGCCGCTGACAGCACACGGCCTCCCCGTCACACCACTTCAGCATGCACACCACTTCATCGGTCACACCACTTCATCGGTCACACCCACCCTCAGTCATGCCATGCCCGCCGTGCACCTGGGCGCGGAAGCAGAAGGAGCAGTTCTCATGAAGATTCCGCGGCGCAGGTCCGCCCTGGTCGGGGCGGCCACCGTCCTCGCCCTCGTCGGTGTCCTCTCCGGTTGTGGCGACAACGGCTCGGACACGGCCGCCGGTTCCGCGTCGGGCGGCAAAGGCGGCGGCGGCAGGATCACCATCGGTGTGCCGGGCATCCCGCCCATCTTCCTCAACACCGTGATGTACGTGGGCGAGAAGCAGGGCTTCTTCAAGGACCGGGGCCTCGACGTGACCCTGCGCCCGCTGACCACCGGTGCGGACGTCGGCCGCGCGGTCCAGAGCGGTGAGATCCAGGGCGGCATCATCGGGACGCCCGGCGCGGTCGCGCTGCGCGCCTCCGGCGGCTCGATCGTCTCCGTGATGGGCTTCCCCAAGCCGACCTACCTCCTGGCCAGCACCGACCCCGGGGTCACGACCTGCGAGGCGGTCAAGGGCAAGACGGTCGCGGTGGACGCGGTCGGCGCGCCGAAGGCCCTCGCCCTGGCCAGCATGCTCGACAGCTGCGGACTCGGCCCGAAGGACGTCAGCACGATCAATGTGGGCGGGCCGCCCACGGTCGACGCGCTGGTGGCCGGCCAGGTCAAGGTCGCCGTCCTGCACCCGGACGAACTCGCCACCGTACGGGAGAAGATCAAGCCCGGCACCAAGGTCGACGAGATCATGACCCTGGCCGGAGTCGACCCGCTGGAGCACTACACGGTGCTCGTCACCTCCAAGAAGGCACTGGACGGGCCGGCCCGTGAGCAGTGGGTCAACGTGGTCGCCGCCGTACGGGAGTCCATCGCCTACATGAACGACCCGGCCCACATCAAGCAGGTCGCCGCGGTGGCCTCCGGGGTCACCAAGGCCCCCGAGAGCGTCACGGAAGCGGCGCTGCCGACGTTCCTCTCGCTCGGCGTCTGGCCGAAGTCGGGCGACGGCCTGGACCGTAAAGCCATCGAGCACACGATCGAGGGCGCGGTCGCCGCGGGCAACGTACCCCAGCAGAAGGCGCCCACCTACGACGAGCTGGCGGACCCGTCGGTGTTCGCCGACGCGACGGGCAAGTGACCGGATGATGGCCACTCCCCCGCCGGAGGACACCGGAACGGGCACCGGCACGAAGACTTCGGGGGTACGGCCCCGGGCCCGCGCCGCCCGCCGTCTGATCCCCCTCGCCGTCTCCGCCGCCGGCCTCGTCGCCGGCCTCGGGCTCTGGCAGTGGGCCGGCGTCCGCGACCCGGTCCTGTTCGCCACCCCCGGCCGCTCGCTCTCGGCGCTGGCCACCCTGACCGAGGACGGCTCGCTGCCGAGCGCGCTGCTCTCGTCGGGCCGGCTGCTCGTCGTCGGCCTCGCGCTGGCGATCGTCGCCGGTGTCGGAGTCGGGCTCCTGCTCTCCCGGGCCCGGCTGCTGCGCAGCAGTACCGACTGGCTGCTGTTCGCGCTCCAGTCCGTCCCGATCGTCGCGCTGGCCCCGCTGATCCTCTCGGCCTTCGGGTTCGGCCTGCCGGCGAAGACCCTGGTCGTCTTTCTGACGGCCGTGTTCCCCATTCTCGTCAACACCGCGGAAGGAGCCCACCGGGTGCCCACCACACTGCTCGAAGTCGCCCGCACGTTCCGCAGCAGCGAGTGGCGGATCTGGAAGGACGTCCTGCTGCCGCACACCGTGCCGTACGCGATGACCGGTGTGCGCCAGGGCATCGCCATGGCCTTCGTCGGCACCCTCGCGGCGGAGTTCTTCCTCAACGCCAGCGGGGTGGGCGGGCTGCTGCTCGCCGCGAGCACCCGCTTCGACTCGGCCACCGTGCTCGGGCTGACGCTCCTCGTGTCGGTGCTCGCCGTCGCCCTGATGGGCTGCGGCCGGGCCGTCGAGGGCTACTTCGCCCGGTGGCGGGAGGTACGCCCATGACCGCCACCGGCATCACGACGGGCCCGGACGCGGCCGCGCCGTCCGGCTCCACCGGGAAGGGCCACCGGCCCCCGCGTGCGGGCCGGCCGGTCGGCCGACGCGCCGACGTGCTCGGGAAGCTGGGCGTCGCCGCCCTGGTCCTGATCGTGTGGGAGGGTTCCGTACGGCTGTGGCTGCCCGACTACCTGCCCACCCCCACCGGCGTCGCCGGATCGGCCTGGCCGACCCTCAGCTCGGCGGAGTTCCATACGGCGCTGGGCGAGACCCTCGGCGGGGTGGTCCTCGGCCTGCTCCTCGGCTGCGTCGCGGGCACCGCGCTCGGCCTCGGGGTCGGCCGGGTGCCGTGGCTGCGGTATCTGATCTCCCCGTACGTCAGCGGCCTGTACGCCATGCCCATGCTCGCGATCGTCCCGATGGCGACGATCTGGCTCGGCTACTCCGGCGAGACCCGGCTGGCCGTCATCGCCCTCTCGGCGTTCCTGCCGTGTGTGGTCAGCACCGGCGACGGCGCCCGCAACGTACCGCTCCAGCTGTCCGAACTCGCCCAGATGCTGCGGCTGTCCCGTCCGCGCGTGGTGATCGACGTCCTGCTGCCCGCGACCCTGCCGTTTGTCGTCGCGGGCGTCCAGGTCGCGGTGGGGCGGGCCCTGGTCGGCGCGGTGGCGGTGGAGTTCCTGGCCAGCCTCCCGGGGCTCGGGACCTTCATCCTCACCCACGCCCGCTCGTTCGACCAGGACGCCGCGTTCGTCGCGGTGCTCGTGCTCGCGCTGCTCGGGATCGCCGCCCGCACCGGGACCGAGGCGGCGCTGCGCCGCCTCGCGCCCTGGCATCTGCACGTCAACCGCTGACCGCTCCACCGTCCGTCACCCGCCCGCCCCGCCCCGCCCCCGTACAGAACCAAGGAGCAAGACATGCCCGACGACGGCGGCACCCAGCCGTTCCGGACCGAGATCACCGCAGGCATGCGTGTCGAGTGGGACGTCCCCATCACGATGGACGACGGGGTCGTGCTGCGCGCCGACGTCTTCCGTCCGGTGACCGACGCACCGGTGCCGGTGATCATGACGTACGGGCCGTACGCGAAGGGGCTGCCCTTCGAGCGCGGCTATCCCAGCGCGTGGGAGGCGATGGCGCGGGACCACCCCGACACCGTGGCCGGGACCTCCAACACGTATCAGAACTGGGAAGTGGTCGACCCGGAGAAGTGGGTGCCGCACGGCTACGCCTGCGTGCGCGTCGACTCGCGCGGCACCGGCCGCTCCCCCGGCCGCGTCGATCCCTTCTCGCCGCGCGAGACCCAGGACTTCCACGACTGCGTCGAGTGGGCGGGCACCCGCGACTGGAGCAGCGGGCGCGTCGGCCTCAACGGCATCTCCTACTACGCGATCAACCAGTGGCAGGTCGCGTCGCGGCGGCCCCCGCACCTGGCGGCGATCTGCCCGTGGGAAGGCGCGTCGGACTTCTACCGCGACGGCTCGTACCAGGGAGGCATCCGCTCCACCTTCTGGGAGCACTGGTACGACATGCAGGTGAAGACCGTCCAGTACGGCGTCGGCGAGACCGGCGGCCGCAACCCGAACACCGGCCAGCTCATCTGCGGCGACGAAGCGCTCACCCCGGCCGAACTGGCCGCGAACCGCACCGACCTCGGCGCGGACATCGCCGCGCACCCCTTCTACGACGCGTACCACCGGGAGCGGTCGGCCGACTGGGACGCCATCGACGTCCCGGTCCTGAGCTGCGGCAACTGGGGTGGCCAGGGCCTGCACCTGCGCGGCAACGTGGAGGGCTTTGTACGGGCGGCGTCCCGCGCCAAGTGGCTGGAGATGCACGGCCACGCGCACTGGCCGCTGTTCTACACCGACTACGGCGTCGACCTCCAGCGGCGGTTCTTCGACCGCTATCTCAAGGACGAGGCCAACGGGTGGGAGGACCGGCCGGCGGTGCAGTTGCAGATACGGCACGTCGACGCGACCTTCACACCACGCGGCGAGGACGCCTGGCCGCTGCCCTCCACCCGCTGGACGAAGCTCTACCTGGACGCCGCCGGACCGTCCCTCCTCACGGAGGGCGCCGCGTCCGACGGTACGGCGGGCTTCGCCGCGCTCGGTGACGGCGTGGAGTTCAGCACCCCACCGCTCACCGAACAGACCGAGATCACCGGCCCGTTGGCCGCCAAACTGTTCGTCTCGTCCAGCACCACCGACGCCGACCTGTTCCTCGTCGTACGGGTCTTCTCACCGGACGACGAGGAAGTCGTCTTCCAGGGCGCGCTCGACCCGCACACTCCCATTGCCCAGGGCTGGCTGCGCGCGTCACACCGACGCCTCGACCCGGTACTGTCCACCGCCCACCGCCCCTACCACCCGCACGAGGCCGCCGAGCCCCTGGAGCCGGGCACGGTGTACGAACTCGACATCGAAATCCTGCCGACCTGCCTGGTCGTCCCGGCCGGGTACCGGATCGCGCTTCAGGTGCGGGGCAAGGACTACGTCCACCCGGGGCCCAGCGCCCGGCTGTCCAACCTCAAGAACGACCTCACCGGCTGCGGGCCGTTCCTGCACAACGACGACCGCGACCGGATGGCGGGGACGTACGACGGACACACCACCGTCCACACGGGCGGCGCACACGCCTCGTACCTGCTGCTCCCCGTCATCCCGGAGAGGTGACCGCACCACACCGCATCACACCGCACCGCACCCGTCCTGTTCCGCGCCCGGAGGAAGGTCAGAGGATTTCGCCGGGGATCGACCGGTACGTCTCCTGGAGGCGGCCCAGGACGGGGTGGTCCGAGGGGAATCCGGTGTCATCGATCGCGGACAGGGCGCGGACCCCCACACTGGTGTTGGTCGCGAAGGCCGCCGCCATGCCCTTGGCCTCTTGCGGTGTGACGGGAGCGACCCGGTGCCCGGTGTGTTCGGTGTGCTTCTGGAGCAGGGCCATGGTGACACCGGGGAGCACGGGACCGCTCGGCCACACCACGGTGCCGTCGTGGTCCACGAATCCGGCGTTCCACGTGCCGCCCTCCGTGACGAGGCCGTCGCGGCCGACGAACAACGCGTCGTCGAAACCGGCGAGTTGCGCGGTACGGCGGGCGTGCAGCGCGCCGAAGAGCCCGACGTGCTTGACCTCGGGGAGGTCACGTTCGTACGGCACGCACAGGGCCCGCAGCGGCTCCGGCGGCAGGGCGCCCGCGCCCCGTACGGACACCAGGACGCGCGGCTCGTCGGCGCGGGCCGGGTGGACCATGTCCACCGCCGGGTCGTAGACCGTGACGCGGACGACGCAGGGCCGGCCGGTCACACCGGCCAGGCCCTGCCGTACGTGGTCCCGCACCCGGCCGGTGTCGAGGTCCGCGCCCCACACCGTCCGGCAGTCGCGCACCAGACGTTCCAGATGGAGCGAGAGGCCGCGGACGCGGCCGTCCGCGTCCACACGCATGGACGTGAAGTGGCCGACGTTGGTGAGGGCCAGAGGAAGCAGGTCGTCCGCGGACACGGGCGTCCCGTCGAGTGTCACCGTCACAGGTCCGAGACCCTCGCCTTCGGCAGTGCCCGCAGGGTCGCCTGGGCCTTGAGCAGCATCTCCTCGTACTCCGCCGTGGGATCGGAGTCGAGCACGATCGCGCCGCCCGCACCGATGGTCAGTTCGCCGTCGTGGCTCACGGCGGTGCGGATCGTGATGCTGAGGTCGGTGGTCCCGGTGTATCCCATGAAGCCGATGGCCCCGGAGTAGATCCCCCGGGCTTCCCCCTCCAGCGCGTCGATGATCTCCATGGTACGCAGCTTCGGCGCCCCCGTCATGGATCCGCCGGGGAAGCAGGCCCGTACCGCGTCCACGGCGGACGTGCCGTCGCCCAGTCTCCCGGTGACCGTGGAGACCAACTGGTGCACGGTGGCGTACGACTCGGTCACCATGAGCGCGGGAACGGTGACA
Source organism: Streptomyces sp. NPDC088261 (assembly GCF_044740805.1). Classification (NCBI taxonomy): domain Bacteria; kingdom Bacillati; phylum Actinomycetota; class Actinomycetes; order Kitasatosporales; family Streptomycetaceae; genus Streptomyces; species Streptomyces sp. NPDC088261. Next base: position 111,028 of record NZ_JBIURL010000002.1, on the reverse strand, counting down.
CTGCCGATCTCGCAGATCCGTCCGAGGTCGTTGCGGAGGAGATCCACGATCATGAGGTTCTCCGCGCGCGTCTTGGGATCCATCTGCAAGGAGCGGCGCCGCTCGTCGTCGGTGCGCGGGTCGGGGTGGCGGGGGGCCGTTCCCTTGATCGGTTTGGTCTCCACCGTGCGCGCGGCGTCCACCTTGAGGAAGCGCTCGGGTGACGAGCTGAGGACCGTGACCGCGCCGAGGCGCAGGAACGCCGCGTAGGGAGCGGGGTTCAGCCGGCGCAGGCGCTGGTAGTAGGCGAGATCGTTGGCCGGTGCGGGCAGGCGCAGTTTGTTGGTGAGGCATATCTCGTAGCTCACGCCCTCCCGCAGCCGGCGGTCGCACTCACCGATGTCGGCGAGGTACTGGGTGCGCGAGCGGGCCAGTCGTCGCGACGCGTCGTGGCTTTCGGCGCGGGGCGGCGGAGCCGTGTCGGCCTCCTGGGGTGTGGGCAGGTCCGCCAGGGCGGTGACCACCGCGCCGATCCACTTCTGGGCGGCGGCGACGTCCCGCTGGTCGCACACCGCGACCACGTACGTACGGTTCTCGGCGTGGTCCACGGCGATGAAGCGGTCCGCCTGGAGCCACACGGCGTCCGGGGTCTCCGACCGGTGGGCGCGCCGGGCGCCGAGGTCGGCCTTCAACTCATAGCCGAAGTAGCCGACATAGCCGCCGGTGAAGTCGAAGGGCAGCTCCTCGGAACCGGCGACCACCCGGCCGGTGCGGCGGTTGAGGGCGTCGAAGATGGTGCCGCCCTCCACGCGGGGCACACCTCCGGCGGGGTCCACGACCACGTGGTTGTCCTCGACGCGGTAGGTCAGCATCTCGTCCCCGGGCTCTTCCGCGGAGCCGAAGAAGGAGAAGCGGGCCAGGCCCGGTTCGACGTGGGAGCTGTCGAGCCAGAAGGAACGTGCGCCGGCGCCGTACAGGGTGAGGAACGCGGCCTCGGTGTCGACGGCGCCCTCCAGGACGCTGATTTCCGCCTGGAGTTGTACGGGGTCCGGGTGCGGAGCCGACAGTGCGCCGGGCACGGACACCCCGTTGACGCCGCCGCCGGCCCGACGGTCACGGATGCTCGTACCGCCGCCGTTCAAGCCCGGGGCGAGGGCCAGGTCACGGAAGTTCGCGAGGAGCAGGGCTCCGTGTTCGGTGCAGATCGACTCGGGGTGGAACTGCACGCCCCACCAGGGCCGTTCGCGGTGGGCCAGGCCCATGACCACGCCGTCCTCGGCGCGTGCGGTGATCGTGAGGTGGGCGGGCACGGGTTCGGCGACGCTCAGTGAGTGGTAGCGCACGGCGGTGAAGTCCTGGGGGATGCCCGCGAAGAGTCCGTCGCCGTGGTGCCGGATCGTGGACAGGTGGCCGTGCCGGGGCTGCGGGGCGGGGACGATCCGCGCGTCGGCCAGGAGTCCCATGCCCTGGTGCCCGAGGCACACGCCCAGGACGGGGAGCCGGGTGTGCTCCAGGACGTCACGGGAGCGGCCGAAGTCGCGGGAAACGGCCGGGTGCCCCGGTCCCGGTGAGATGACCGCGGCGTCGAAGCTGTCCAGATCGAGGTGGTCCCAGGCCGCGGCGTCGTTCCGTACGACGACGGGCGGGATGCCGTACACCTTCGCCAGCAGCTGGTAGAGGTTGTAGGTGTAGGAATCGTAGTTGTCGATCAGCAGGACGCGCATGGGCGGACACCAAGTGGTTGTGGGAGGCGGAGAGGAGGGGTGTGCGGGGCACCTCACGGGGCGTCGGTCGTCACCGTCGACCAGTCGAAGGGGACGGAGTCGACGACGTCCAGCTCGTGGCACAGCTGCCGCAACCCACTGAAGTCCTGGAGGAGCCGGCCGCTGCCCGAGCCGTTCTCCAGGTCGCGCAGCATCTCTCCGCCTCCCTCCACTCCGAGCAGGTCGAGGATCCTGGCCCAGGTCGTGAAGTCGTGGGCGGCGAACGCCTCCATCCCGTCGGCCAGTTCGGCGAGGAAGCAGCCGCGCTGTTCGGCGTCGAAGCGCTTCCACGCCTCTTGGGCGACGGTGCTCGCGATGGAGGCGTGGCAGTACTCGTCGCGGTTGTGCAGGACGGCCGTCAGGCGGTTGAGGGGCTGGATCTCGTGATCCTCGGCGATGAGGTCCAGGTGGGCGTTGATGGAGACTTCCGCGACGGTGGTGAAGGCGAGGGAGACCAGGGCCTGTTGCCCGGGTGTCCCGGCGGCGGCGAGCCGGTGCGCGTGCCGGCGGGTCTTGTGTCCGAGGGGGAGGACGGAGTCGGGCATGCGCCAGCCGCGTTGCCGGCGCGTCACGGCGCTGGCGTTCAGGTGCATCAGTGTGTGGTACTGCTCGTCGACCATGGCCTGGGTGACCGCGATCTCCATGGACCCGTCCAGCCCCGTGTCGAAGACGCCTCTGGCGATCAGGCCGAACCCCGTGTTGACCACGTACTGTTCGATGTCCATGACGTTCTTGTTGAACGCCACCCAGCCCCACGCGAGGAGCTTGGCCTTGACGTCGTCGTCGAGGCCCAGATAGGTGGGATGGTTCCGGAACGGCAGGAGGGCGACGGGAAAGTCCGGCCTGTCGTGCTCGAACACGTCGTCGAGCGTCTCCTCCCGCCGCCTGACCGTGGCGCGCCGGTTCCAGTTGTCGGCGAGCCTGCTGATGATGGCGTTCTCCACTGCGTCGTTCGGATCGTGTTCGGGGAGCGACCGCAGCCGTTCCGCCACGGAGTACGCCCCGAATTCCGGATTGATCATCCCTGTGATCTCCCCTGCTGTCGATGGATGGGCCCGGGCGGTGACGTGTCCGGTCCGGGTCAGGGCCGGCCGGCCGCGGCCGCGGCGACCACGGTCCTGAGTGCCTCGGCCTCGCCCGGTTCCAAGGTGACCCCGAAGATCTTCTCGGGGGCGGAGAGCGTCTCGTCCTCGTCGAGTTCCCGGTGGGTGGCCGGCTCTCCCGGCCGTATCTCGGTGAGGACGTTGCCGATGAGGACGTGCCTGACCGAGGGCTGGGTGCGCTGGAGGATCACCCGGTGGTTGAAGGGTGAGCGGGGGTGGGACAGGCAGAAGTGGTTGAGGATCTCGAAGTCCGCCGGATAGCGCTGATCCGTGGTGAACCCGTAGAGCTCCGCGGGTCCCTCGGGCCGCAGGAAGCGCAGGACGTGCTCCCCCCGCGGCTCCCGCACCAGGTCGAAGGACCAGTCGCCGCCGGCCTGCGATCCCTCGGCGAGGCGGATCGGCTCGTGGAGCCCGTACCCCCCGAAACTCACGTCGAAGAGCCACTGTTCGCCGTCCAGCTCGACGCACAGGGCCACATGGACGGCGGGGCCGAACTTGTTCCCGGTACGGATCCGGGACCGGGCCGCGAGCGCGGTGAACGTGAACCCGATGCGGTCCAGTACGGCCGCCACGAGCACGACCTGCTCCAGGCACCAGCCGCCCCGGCCCCGTCGTACGATCTTGTCCTGGACACTCTCCAGGTCCAGCGGCACCGCGCGCCCGAGCATCGCGTCGATGTTCTCGAACGCGATCGCGTCGACGTGTGCGGTGTGCAGACGCCGCAGTGTGCCGAGATCGGGCGCCACGTCGCCCAGGTGTCCCACGCGGGACAGATAGGCGTCCAGGTCGACGCCGTTGCCCTGCCACATCGAATCCGTCATGCGTATCCCATCCCTCAGGTGAACTGGCCGGCGACGGCGGCCGCGAGAATGATCCAGCCGAAGTAGCGGTTGGCGACGAAGGTGTCCCAGCAGGACTGTGGATCGTCCAGGTCCACGCGTACGGTCAGCCAGGTCAGCAGGAGCCCCGCGCACCCGACGAGCACGGGGAAGGCCCAGCCGGTCCCCGCCTCGGCGCCGGCCCACCACGCGCCGCCGGCACTCAGCACGATGAAGACGGCGAGCCACACCTTGGTGGCCCCGCCGAACATCAGGGCCGAGGACTTGACACCGATTCTCCGGTCGTACTCCTTGTCCTGGTGGGAGTAGACGGTGTCGTGGAACAGGGTCCAGAAGAACCCGCACGCGTACAGACCGAGCACGGCCGGCGGGAAGTCGAGGCTCCCGGTCACCGCCGTCCAGCCGGCCAGCGCGTACACGTTGATGACCAGCGCCAGCCAGGCCGTGGGCCAGGGGAAGACGCGCTTCATGTAGGGGTACGCGACGAGCAGCGGGTACGAGGCCCCGACGACCAGGGCCGTCTCGGCGTTCACCAGCGCCAGGATCAGCAGCGAGGCGACCGCCTGCGCGGCGGAGAAGAGGAGGGCGTTCCGTACGCTGATCGTCCCCGCCACGACAGGACGCGACGCGGTACGGGCGACCAGGGCGTCGATGTCGCGGTCGATGACGTCGTTGACCGCGCAGCTCGCCCCCCGTACCAGCACGGCCGCCAGGGCGAGCAGGACCACCGACAGCAGGTCGGGCCGCCGCCCGGAGGCGAGGGTGAGGCTCCACAGTCCCGGCAGGAGGTAGAGCACCACCCCCGTGGGGGCGTGCAGGCGCATCAGGATGAGATAGGCGCGCAGGGGATCGGGGCTCTTCTTGACCACGCGCTCGGAGATCTTCGGGGCCCTGGCGCGTCCCGCCGCCGCCGGGACGCCGGTCACCAGGTCACCGGAAGCTCGACCAGCCCGCCGGTCAGTGTGTCGTGGCGCAGCCGCAGTTCCTCCACCTCGACGGCGAGGCGCATGGTCGGGAAGCGCTCGACGAGCCGGGCGAGGGCCACCTGGAGCTGCATCCGGGCGAGCGGCGCGCCGACGCAGTAGTGCGCGCCGTGGCCGAAGGTGAGGCTGCCCTCGTTGTGGCGGGTGACGTCGACCCGTTCGGGGTCGGCGAAGACCGTCTCGTCGTGGTTGGCCGCGATGATGTTGAGCAGCAGGAGGTCTCCGGCCCGGACGGTGGTTCCGTCGATCTCCAGGTCCGTCAGCGCGTAGCGCGGCATGCCGCCGTTGTGCGGGTTCGGCATCGACATCCGCAGGATTTCCTCCACCGCGCCCGGGATGAGGCTCGGTTCGTCCAGGAGGGCCTGCCGCTCCCCGGGGTTGACCAGCAGCAGCAGGGCGCCCGTGCCGATGCGGGCGACCGTGGTCTCGAAGCCGCCGAACAGCAGCAGCGCGGTGAGTCCCACGACCTCGTTGTCCTTGAGGCCCTCGGTCGCGCACAGCCGGGAGATCGCGTCGTCGCCCGGGTTCTGCCGCTTGTCGGCGACCAGGTTCTGGCAGTAGCCGAACAACTCGCCCAGTCCCTGCTGGGACTTGGCGCGGTCCTGGACGTTGGCGGCGTCCTGGGTCCACTGGCTGAACCGGTCCTTGTCCTCGTGGGGGACGCCGAGCCATTCGCACATCACCAGGATGGGGAGCGGGAGTGCCAGCGCCTGGCGGAGGTCCGCCGGGGCCGGCTGCGCGGCCAACTCGCCGAGCAGGTGGTCGGTCAGTGTTTCGACGTGGTCGCGCAGGGCGAGCATGCGCGCGGGTGCGAAGTGGGGCTCCAGCACCTCCCGCATCCGGGCGTGGTCGGTGGCGAAACCGCCCAGCAGGCCGGCGAGGAACACGGAGCCGCTGTCGCGGGCCGCGGACTCGGGGTCGGGGTTGGAGCGGCTGAGCCGTTTGTCGTCCAGCAGGGCCCGCACCTCGGCGTGGCCGGTGACCAGCCACGCCTCGTCCCCGTCGACCGTACGGACGGGGTGGATCGCGCCCTCGGACTGGAGCGTCCGCAGACGCGGCGCGACGTGCAGCAGATGCGCCTGTTCGAAGGGCAGTTGAGCTGTGGTCTTCACTGACAACCTCCTCGTCGAGATGGACCACCGCCGCACTCGCGTTCCGGTCGGTGATCACCGGAACGGCGGGCGCCACTCGAGCACCGGGCATCTTCTCGAGGGCACCCGCCGTGCGCGCGGTGTGCGGTTCGGCCACAACGACTATGTAGTTGAGTGCGTTGCTTCCGTGTCCGTCGAGGAACTGCTGTCCTAGGCCGGCGGTGTGTACTCGGCGACCACGACGATGTAGTTGAGTTCGTTGCTCCGGTGCGCGTCGAGGAACGGCTGCTCCACGCCGGTACGCAGTCCGGAGTGGGACCGCAGGTCCCAGTAGGGGATGGCCTCCTGGGTCAGGTCCCAGACCTGCGAGGGCACGAGGTGGTTGTCGGCGAGCGCCTTGAAGTATTCGCTGCGGTTGTTGATGTGGCAGTCGTAGTGCTCGTCGATGAGCTTCACGGCCTGGCTGTTGGTCGACACGGCGTCGTTGGCGCACCAGGTGACGCAGACGTAGCGGCCACCGGGGCGCAGGAGCCGGGCGAACTCCGTGAAGGCCTCGGCGGGGTTGACGTACATGGTGGTCTCGTTGGTGTACACGGCGTCGAACGAGTGGGCGGGCAGACCGGTGTCACACATGTTGGCGAACTTGAAGGACACCTTGTCGTCGCAGCCGTGCTTCTCCTTGGCGAGGCGCTCGGCGAACGCGATGTGGTGGGCGCAGAAGTTGGCCCCCACCACCTCGCACCCGAACCGCCGGTTGACGAGGAAGGACGTGCCGCCGCGACCGGACCCGCCGTCCATGACCCTCGCGTCGGGCGACAGCGGGGCCAGCCCCCGCAGCACCAGCTCGACCTGCTCGTTCTCCATCCGGCCCATCTCCGCGAGGATCGCGGCGTCCCGCTCGGGCTCGGGGACCTCCAGGACGGATTTGTCGTAGCCGCCGACGGCGTAGTGGTGGTGGTACAGCCCGTCCTCCTCGCCCAGCAGGAGGTTGATCGGGTCCTGGGTCTTGGTCTCGTAGTGGGCCTGCGCCCGGCGCTCGAATTCGGTGCGGACGACAGGGGAGGCCGGGTTGTCGTGGGTCGTGGTCATGTTGCGTACTCCCATCCAGGTGCCGCCCCTGTCGGGCGGCGCGGGTCATGCTGCGCGATTGACGATGCGGTCGAACAACGTGGTCAGTTCGGTGGTCGCGGCCGGTGTGAGTGCGGCCCGTCCGAGGGCCTGTACGGCCGAGTCCAGGTGGCGGCCCGACAGCCCCTCGGCGGTGTGCCGGCCGCCGGCCTCCTCGATGAGATCGGCCAGTGCCTGGAGGTGTGCCGGTGTGGTGCCTTCGGCGTTCCACAGGAGGTTCAGCCGGCCGCCGGCCGGGCCGTCGGAGGCCAGGGCCGCGAGCACGGGGAAGGTCAGGTTGCGCCGTTTGATGTCTCCCCGGATCGGCTTGCCGGTCACCGCGGGATCGCCCCAGATGTCCTCCACGTCGTTGGAGATCTGGAGGGCGATGCCCAGGTGCCGTGCCGCGTCGCGCAGGGCGGCCAGGACGTTCTCCGGTCTGCCCGCCCGCAGGGCCGGCGCCACCAGTGAGAACTCCAGCAATGCCGAGGCCTTCTCCATCACCATCTGCTCGTACGCGGCGATGCCGGAGCCCGTACCGGGCCGGAGAGTGAGTTCACGGGCCTGGCCCGCGTGGACCAGAGCGACGGCCTTGGCGAACGAACCGGCGATCGGGTGGTGGCCCGGTCCTGAATCGTCCACGACGATGCGCAGACCGAGAGCCTGCAACGCGTTTCCGGCGTGTATGGCCAGACTCACGCCGAATACTTTCCAGGCGGCCGGCCTGCCGCGGCGCAGTTCGTCCGTGTCGGCGATGTCGTCGTGGAGCAGAGTCGCGTTGTGCAGCAACTCCACCGCCGCCGCCGGGGACTGTATGTCCTCCGGTCGCAGCCCGACTCCATCGGCGACCGCCGTCATAAGACTGGCACGGGTCAGTTTCCCGTCCCCGCCGACGCTGGGGTCACCATGTTCGTCAATGAAGCCGAGATGGTAACGGCAGATCCGGGCCAGTGTCGGCGGATCCAGCAGAGAAACCTGTTGCTGAATAACGGGCAATACGGTGGATCGCACTACGTTCGGCGACAGAAGGGCTTGGGACCCGGCGGACGGGGTGACACGTGTACTCATCGCGATTCCCCTCCGGCCACGCGAGTGAAGCACATGCCGTTCGCGAATTGAACCAGTGAACACCCATCAATGTGCTGAACATGTTGCATACACGCCATCACACCTCTTCACCTCCTGCTCCACTTAGCCGTGCGGTGAAATTCCGATGCATGGAGGCTTATGCGAAAGCCCATGATCACCCAGCATCACCGCAGCTCAACGGGCATGCTGGTCACCGGTGAGCCGCTCCCGGGTTTCGAAAACCCCGGAATCCGCGCTACCGGATTGGAGTCTGAGTGACCTCTCCCAGCCGTGTCAACGACGCCTTACGGCCCTGGCGGGAATCGAGCCCAGCACTCCGCGGAGCCGGCAGATGTTCGACCTGTTCGAAATCCCGTCGCCGACGGATCGGGCTTTTCCCCGGCTTGGGCGGTTTGAGCGGCATGTAATTCGCCATCCCGAAATCCCCTGATTGGCCGGGCGTGAACAGCGACCCGTAAATGATCTACGGAAGGCTGGTTGACCAGCGCCACTTCCCCCCGTGCGGCCGGCATGAGGGGGTGCGGGCGGACGAAGGCGCGCATGGCATGATGAAGGCCGCCGCCTTTGGGGCGGCGGTCGCGGAAGATGTTCCAGATCTGCGTCCCGGCGAAGACGAACTCGACGCGGGCACCGAACGGGCCCGGCCCCCACTCTGTTCGGGCACCGTCCACGCCCGATCGGTTGTGCCTCTCTTTTTTGAGTCTGGCTTGAATTACCAACCCGGCGGAGTACGTACGGGCAGCGGCCGACCCCTCCTTTTCGATAACGGGTCCGAGGGCGAAAGGGCCCATTACCGGCCACGCTCAGGGCGAATCGGCCTCCGGCGCCGCACGGCTCACAGGTCCGCCCCGGCGGCTCCTGGGCATGGGAGAGCGCCCGGGAATGACCGGTTGTGCGGGGGGAGCCGCGGTCGGTGCGCCGGGGGCCGTACAGGCGGTGTACACCGCCGGTTCACGGACGTCCTACATGACGAATACGCCATCTCCCGAGGCGGTGGCGCGTACGTCCGACCAGGCGGAGACCAGCGCGACAGCCTGTTCGGGATTGAGCCGCGGGTCGCACAGGCTGGTCCTGCGGACGGTCTTCCCCTCGTACGCGGAGAGGTCCGCCGCGCACTCCAGGACGTTGTCGGGCGTGGTCTCCAGGTGCAGTCCGCCCGCCGTGCCACCGACATCGGTCACGGCCCGGAGGAATCCCCTGACCTCGCGTGCCATGGTCTCCAGCAGGCGCGTCTTGTGCCCGTCCGGGCCGGTCACGGTGTTGCCGTGCATGGGGTCGCTGAGCCAGATGACCGGATGTCCGGCCGCCCGGACCGCCGCCACGAGCGCGGGCAGCCGGTCCTCGACCACCTCGGCGCCCATCCGCGCGATGAGAGTGAGGCGGCCCGGTTCCCGCGAGGGGTCCAGCCGTTCGCACAGGACGGTGACGTCCTCCGGGGTGGTGGCCGGACCGACCTTCACGGCCACCGGATTGACGATTCCGGCGACAAGGTCCAGGTGAGCGCCGTCCAGCTGGCGGGTCCGCTCGCCGATCCACGGCCAGTGGGTGGAGCCGAGCCAGCGGCGCCCGTCACCCAGCTCACGGATCATGGGTACCTCGTAGTCGAGGACCAGGGCCTCGTGGCTCGTCCACAAACGGACCTCGGCCACGGGCTGTTGCCCCAGGGCCGCGGGCCCGCGCCAGCCCAGGTGCTCCATGACGTCGCAGGCGGTCATGTACGAGGTCAGCAGGCGCAGCGGATCGTGCCGGCGGCTTTCCGCGTCGTACTCCGGGCCGTTGACCATGTGCCCCCGGTAGACCGGCAGTTCCAGGTCGCCGATCCGTTCGAAGGGCCTGGACCGGGGCTTGGCGAACTGGCCCGCGATGCGTCCGACCCGTACCACCGGCTTGTGGGTGGCCGCCTTCAGTGTCGCGGCCAGCAGGTCCACCACCGCCGATTTGCGTGACACGTACGCCGCGTCGCACTCGTCCGGGTTCTCGGCGCAGTCCCCGGCCTGCACCACCAGGGCCTCACCCCGGGCCACCCGCGCCAGCAGTGTCCGCAGCGCGCGTACGTCCTCGGCCCTGACCAGCGGGGGGCGTGCGGCCAGTACCTCCCGGATGCGCCGTACCTGTGAGGGGTCGTCCCACTCGGGTTGTTGCGGGGCCGGCCTACGCATGGCGGTCGTGGCGTACGCGGCCGGGACCGGCCGGGGAAAAGTGTAGATACAGCACAAGCAGCCTCTCCACTGGTCAACCTGCGGTCAACACACTTGTCGGCACGGCCTGTTCGCTGCCTGTCCTGTTGTACAGACTGTCCGCTACCGTAGCGTGGTGGTGCTTCAGCTGCGACCCCCGGTGTGCGATGCCTCTACCGAGCGGCCCGCCGGTGTGACGCACGGCGGGCGAAGGCCGTGCGGACGTTGATTGTGTGCGGTGTTCCCAGTGTGCCCGCAGCCGCGGTGCTGACGCATTCCGAACGGAGGTACCCGAAGAAGCCTCACCCTCCATAACAACGACGCAGCCACCACGGTCCTCGTGACGCGTGCTGCGCTTGTCCACGGCGGAAGGATGCTCATGCCCCCCACTGCAACTGTCCTGCCACGAAACCCACTCGGCCCGCACGACGTGCGTGCCCTGCCGACCGGACAACTCGCGGCCCTGGCCCAGGACATCCGTACGTTCCTGATCGAGAAGGTCTGTGCGACGGGCGGCCATCTCGGTCCCAACCTGGGCGTGGTGGAACTGACCATCGCCCTGCACCGCGTCTTCGACTCGCCCCGCGACGCGCTCCTCTTCGACACGGGCCACCAGTCCTACGTCCACAAGATCCTGACCGGACGGGCCGCGGACTTCGACCGGCTGCGCCAGGCCGGCGGACTGTCCGGCTACCCCTCGCGCGCCGAGTCGGCGCACGACTGGAGCGAGAACTCCCACGCCTCCACCTCCCTCTCCTACGCCGACGGCCTGGCCAAGGCCCATGAACTGCGCGGACACCGGGACAGGTCGGTGGTCGCCGTCATCGGCGACGGGGCCATGACCGGTGGCATGGCCTGGGAAGCGCTGAACAACATCGGCGCGGCCGGGCGTCCGGTCGTCGTCGTCCTCAACGACAACGGCCGCTCCTACGCCCCGACCACCGGGGCCCTCACCAACCAGCTGCACGCCCTGAAACATCCCACCGCCACCGCACGGGACCAGGCGGGCGAGAACCTGTTCACCCGGATCGGCTTCACGTACCTGGGTCCCGTCGACGGCCACGACACCAGGGCGCTGGAGGCCGTCCTGGACCGGGCCCGCCTCCTGCGGCGGCCCGTCCTCGTCCACGCGGTGACCGTCAAGGGCTCGGGATTCGCGCCGGCCGAGGACGACGAGGCGGACTGCCTGCACGCCGTGGGCACCGTGGACGCGGTCACCGGCCGGCCCGCCGCCGCTCCTGCCGCTTCGGGGCCGCCCGCCGTGTCGTGGACCGGCGTCTTCGGCCGGGCCCTGCTCGAACTGGCCGGTGAACGCGAGGACCTGGTGGCCATCACCGCCTCCATGCTCCGCCCCACCGGCCTGCATCCGATGGCCGTGAAGTACCCCGACCGGGTCTTCGACGTCGGCATCGCCGAACAGCACGCCGTCACCTCCGCGGCCGGTCTGGCCATGGGAGGCTTCCACCCCGTCGTCGCCCTCTACTCCACCTTCCTCACCCGGGCCGTGGACCAGGTCCTCATGGACGTGGCCCTGCACCGGCTGCCGGTCACCTTCGTCCTCGACCGGGCCGGCGTCACCGGCCCCGACGGCGCCTCGCACCACGGCATGTGGGACGCCTCCCTCCTCGGCATCGTGCCCGGCCTGCGGCTGGCCGTGCCGCGCGACAGCGGCCAACTGCGGTCGCTGCTGCGGGAGGCCACCGCGCACGAGGGCCCCACCGCGCTGCGCTTCCCCAAGGGCACGGCCGGGCAGGACCTGGAGGCCGTACGCCGTACCGGAAGCGTCGACGTCCTGTCGGCGTCCGGGATGCGGGACGTCCTCCTCGTCTCGTACGGTCCGATGGCCCCCCTCTGCCTCCAGGCCGCCACCCTGCTCACCGAGCGGGGCATCGGAGTGACCGTCGCCGACCCGCGCTGGGCGATCCCGGTCGCACCCGAACTGCTCGAACTGGCCTCCCGGCACCGGCTGGTGGTCACCGTGGAGGACAACTCCCGTACCGGAGGCGTCGGCAGCACCCTCGCCCAGACCGCACGCGACCACGCGATCACCACCCCCGTGCACAATCTGGGCCTGCCACGCGCCTTCCTCACCCACGGCCCCCGGGAACAACTCCTGGCCGACGCCGGCCTGACGGCCGAGCGGATCGCCGGCGCGGTCCTGCGCGCCCGCGCCGGAAAACCCCTCGCGCACACCGCCCCCACCGACGGGATCCCCCGATGACCTTCGTCGCTCTCCCCATGCCCACCGTTCCCCGCGCACCGGTACGCCGCCGCTCCCGGCAGATCCACGTCGGCGCCGTGCCCGTGGGCGGCGACGCGCCGGTCTCCGTCCAGTCCATGACCACCACCCCCACCGCGGACGTGGACGCGACGCTGCGGCAGATCGCCGAACTGACCGCGGCCGGCTGCGAGATCGTGCGCGTCGCCGTGCCCTCCCAGGACGACGCCGACGCCCTGCCCGCGATCGCCGCAAAGTCGCAGATCCCCGTCATCGCCGACATCCACTTCCAGCCCCGCTACGTCTTCGCCGCCCTGGACGCCGGCTGCGCCGCGGTACGGGTCAACCCCGGCAACATCAAGGCGTTCGACGACAAGGTCAAAGAGATCGCGAAGGCCGCGGGCGCGGCCGGCGTGCCGATCCGCATCGGCGTCAACGCCGGGAGCCTGGACCGGCGGCTGCTGGCCAAGTACGGCAAAGCCACCCCCGAGGCGCTGGCGGAGTCCGCGCTGTGGGAGTGCTCCCTGTTCGAGGAGCACGGCTTCACCGACCTGAAGATCTCCGTCAAACACCACGACCCCATGACCATGGTCGCCGCCTACCGCCACCTCGCCGCCGCCTGCGACTACCCCCTGCACCTGGGCGTCACCGAAGCCGGCCCGCCGCCCCAGGGCACCATCAAATCCGCCACCGCCTTCGCGATCCTCCTCGCCGAGGGCATCGGCGACACGATCCGCGTCTCCCTCACCGCGCCCCCCGTCGAAGAGGTCAAGACCGGCCTCCAGATCCTGCAATCGCTCGGACTGCGCCCCCGCCGGCTGGAGATCGTCTCCTGCCCCTCCTGCGGCCGCGCCCAGGTCGACGTCTACGCCCTCACCGAACGGGTCACCGCCGCCCTGGACGGCTTCCCCCACCCGCTGCGCGTCGCGGTCATGGGCTGTGTCGTCAACGGGCCCGGCGAATCGCGCGAGGCCGACCTGGGGGTCGCCTCCGGCAACGGCAAGGGCCAGATCTTCGTCAAGGGCGAAGTGATCAAAACCGTACCCGAGTCGAAGATCGTCGAGGCGCTGGTCGAGGAAGCGATGCGGCTGGGTGAGCAACTGGCCCTGGAGAACCCCGAGGAGGAGACCCCCGCGTGAGCGACCCGGCCTCCCTCTTCGACCAGGACTCCTTACGCCGCGCGGTGGACACCGTGCTCGCCGACCACCTGAGCGGCCAGATGCGGAGCGCACGCCGGCGCGGCCTGCCGCAGGAGGCCGTCCAGGCGTTGAGCGACTTCCTCGGCGCCGGCGGCAAACGGATCCGCCCGGTGCTGTGCGTGGCCGGCTGGCAGGCGGCCGGCGGGACCGGCGCTCCCGAACCGGTCCTCAGGGCCGCGGCGTCCCTGGAGATGTTCCACGCCTTCGCCCTCATCCACGACGACATCATCGACGCCTCCGACACCCGCCGCGGCCGGCCCACCGTCCACCGCCAGGTCGGCACCGAAGCCGCCATCCTCGTCGGTGACCTCGCCCTCGTTCTCGCCGACGACCTCCTGCACGGCGCGGGCCTCACCCCCGCCCAGCTCGCCGCGGTCCTGCCCGTCGCCAACCAGCTGCGCGCCGACACCGTCTTCGGGGAGTACCTCGACATCTCGCACGCCGGACAGCCCCCCGCCGACACCGGCCCGGCCCTGACGATCACCCGGTACAAAACCGCGAAGTACACCGTCGAAGGCCCTCTGCTGCTGGGAGCGGCCCTCGCCGCCGCCGACAGCACCGTACGGAGCACGCTCAGCGCCTACGGCCTTCCCGTGGGCGAGGCCTTCCAGCTGCGCGACGACCTGCTGGGGGTCTTCGGCAACCCGGACGACACCGGCAAACCCGACCTGGACGACCTCAGGAAGGGCAAGGCCACCGTCCTGATGGCCCTCGCCCTGGGCCGCGCCGACGCCGGCCAACTCCGCACGCTGCGCCGCCACGTGGGCAACCCGTACCTGAACCACGACGACGCCGGGCACGTACGGACCGTCCTCATCGACACCGGCGCCCGCGCCGCCCTCGAAGAAATGATCGCCCAGCGGCGCCAGACCGCGCTCACCACCCTGGACACCGCCGCCCTGCCCCTCCACATCAAGGCCGTACTGCGGTCCCTGGCCTTCACCACCACGTCGAGGACCACATGACGAAGTCGAGGACCCCATGACGAAGAGGATCCCATGACCCACTCGCCCGCCGTACCCGAACCGTCCGCGCACCCCCGCCGCGTCCTGCTCGCCTCGCCCCGCGGCTGGTGCGCGGGCGTGGACCGCGCCGTGCTCGCCGTCGAGAAGGCCCTGGAACAGTACGGGGCGCCCATCTACGTCCGCCACGAGATCGTGCACAACAAACACGTCGTGCAGACGTTGCGCAACAAGGGCGCCGTCTTCGTCGAACGTACGGACGAGGTCCCCGAGGGTGCCATCGTCCTGCTCTCCGCCCACGGCGTCGCCCCGACCGTCCACGCCGAAGCCGCCGCCCGCAACCTCGCGACCATCGACGCGACCTGCCCGCTGGTCACCAAGGTCCACCGGGAAGCCGTCCGGTACGCGCGGGAGGACTACGACATCCTCCTGATCGGCCACGAAGGACACGAAGAGGTCATCGGCACCAGCGGCGAGGCCCCCGACCACATCACCGTGGTCGACGGCCCGGAGGACGTCGAGAACCTCTCCGTACGCGACGAGTCCAAAGTCGTCTGGCTCTCCCAGACCACCCTCTCCGTGGACGAGACCATGGAAACCGTCGACGCCCTCAAGACCCGCTTCCCGCATCTGACCTCGCCGCCCAGCGACGACATCTGCTACGCCACGCAGAACCGGCAGACCGCGGTGAAGAAACTCGCCGAGGAGGCCGAACTCGTCATCGTCGTCGGCTCGCGGAACTCCTCCAACTCCGTCCGCATGGTCGAGGTCGCCCTCGACGCCGGCGCGCCCGCCGCCCATCTGGTCGACTTCGCCCACGAGATCGACGAAGCCTGGCTGGAGGGCGTCACCACGGTCGGCCTGACCTCCGGCGCCTCCGCCCCCGACGTCCTGGTCGACGGCGTCCTGGACTGGCTGGCCGAGCGCGGATACGACGATGTCACCACGGTGACGACCGCCGACGAGTCCATCACCTTCGCCCTCCCCCACGAGCTGCGCCGCGATCTGCGGTGACCCCACGGCCACGCCACCGGTAGGGGCGTCCGGCGGATCTTCGTGGATCGGCCCGCGGTGCCGGGCCTGCGGGCCCACGACGATCCGCCGGACAGGCCCAAGGCCGGTCAGGTGACTGCCGGGCCGGCCATGTGCCCCGTACGAGTGAGGTTCCCGGCCTCGGCGTGACCACCAGGCGGGCCGGGGTTCGTCGCCCGCCCTACCCCAGCAGTCCGAGCAGTCGGCCCAGCGCGTCCGCGACGGGCTGGGCCACCGGGCCGACCACGGTGGTGATCTGGCCGAGACGGGCCAGGGTGAGGCCGCGCTCGGCCATGCCTTCGCGGTCCAGGGCGAGCACCGGCAGGGTCTCCTCGACCGCACGCGCCTGGTCCGGGGTGAGGTGGGCGGCGAGGTCGCGGAGCCGAGCGGTCAACTCCTGGACGGCCGCGCGCAATTCCGGGTCCTGGCCGGCACCGACGTAGCCGTAGTTGATGCCGATGTTCTGACCGCCGTTCTGGTTGAAGACCGGGCCGTTGTAGGTCGAGTGGTGCGTCGGTTCACTCACAGCCTGATCCCCGTGTTCTGACCGCCGCTCTGGTTGAAGACGGGGCCGTTGTAGTTGTTCAACTGGTTGACGTACGCGGTGAACTCGGCCTCCGGGTGGTCGATCGCGTGGACGATGCGCCCGGCGATCGACCGCAGCTCGTCCACGCTCGGCAGGGTCACGAGGACCAAGGAGCCGCCGGCCGTCTCCACCACCAGCGCCGGCCGCTCCGGTTTGATCAGCGCCGCGACGAAAAAGCCGGCCAGAACGAGCAGCAGGACGAGAACCAGTGTCCAGTCGGTCACCGAGTAGACGGCGGCGACAAGCGCCAGCCCCATCAGGAAGCCGACGAGGTGCCGCTCCGGCCGGAGCTTGATGGCCTCGACCCGGGTGAGGTTGTTCAGTGGCAGGGCCGCCGCACCGATCCAGAGCATCCGGCGCTTGACCGAAACCTCCAGGACGCCTCCCGGAGGCGGCAGCGGCGGCAGCGGCGGCGGGTTCGTGGGAGACCCGGACGGAGGATCCGGCGGGCGGGAGGGCGGTGGTCCTGGCGGTGGCGTGGGTGTTGATGGCGGCCCGAAGCCGCCCCCCGTGGTGTTCATGTGCTCCCCGTGTACTCATGGCTCACCCGCGCGTGCGGGAGCCCCATTAAGCAGCAACTCGGCTCCGCGCGCGAGACGAGAAGCAGCCAATTCCGAGTCCATGGGCCTGCCCCTCGTCCCACTCCCCGCGCCCTCCTCGTCCCTCCTCCCGCACCCCCCGCCTCCCTCGTCCCGCACCCCTCGCCGAACTCATTGACAGCCGTCCGACCCCCTGTCACTGTCTCGTCTGACAGCGGCATTCCCGGAGAGAGCCCCCAGGAGACCACCGCTCGATCCTCCCCCCACCCGCGTCTCCCCGCGCGCTGAGTCACCGCCGATGTGGGAGCGCTCCCAGAGAGGGCTGCACTCATGAGAAAGATGATGCGTACGCTCGCCGTGTCGGCATTCGCGTGCCTGCTCCTGCCCTTCGGCACCGGACAGGCCGACGCCGGAGTCCAGGCCGATCCGATCGGCATGACCAGCGGGTTCTACGTGGACCCGCACTCGAATCCGGCCGCGTGGGTCGCGGCGAACCCCGGCGACGGACGGGCGCCGGCGATCCGGGACAACATCGCCTCGCGCCCCATGGCCCGGTGGTTCGGTGCCTGGAGCGGTGACATCGGGGCCGCGGTGGGCTCGTACGTCGGAGCCGCGGACGCCGCCGACAAGCTTCCCGTCCTGATCGCGTACAACATCCCCGGCCGTGACGCGTGCGGCGGCCACTCCGGCGGCGGGGCCGGTTCCCCGGCGGCGTACCGCACCTGGATCTCCGCCTTCGCCTCGGCCATCGGCGGGCGGCCCGCGCTGGTGGTGATCGAGCCCGACTCGCTCGGTGACTTCAGCTGCATGTCCCAGCAGCAGATCGACGAGCGCAACGGCATGCTCAGGGACGCCCTGGCGCGGTTCTCCGCGCAGGCGCCGAACACGTGGACGTACCTGGACGCCGGAAACCCCGGCTGGATCGACGCGGGCACCATGGCCCGGGCTCTCGACGGCGCCGGGGCGCGACAGGCGCACGGCTTCGCGTCGAACATCTCGAACTACTACGGCAACGGACGGAACATCAGCTACGGCAACGCCGTCAACGCGGCGCTGTCGGCGTCCTTCGGCTACACAAAGCCGTTCGTCATCGACACCAGCCGCAACGGGAACGACTCCAACGGTGAGTGGTGCAACCCGGCAGGGCGGCGGATCGGGGCAGCCGCGCAGACGGGCGGCGGAGCCGAGATGCTGCTGTGGCTGAAGACGCCCGGTGACTCCGACGGCAACTGCGGAGTGGGCGCCGGGTCCGCGGCGGGTCAGTTCCTCCCGGAGGTCGCGTACAAGTTGATCTTCGGATACTGAGCCCGCCCGACGCGTCACCGCGGGCCGCGCCCTCCCGGTCGCGGCCCGCGGTCATCCCGCGTGGACGTCGTCCTCGCGTCAACTGGGCAAGCGTGGCAGGGAGGTTGAGGGGTAGACGCGGGCCAAGGCACATCCGCTTCAGAGAGGATCGATCCACATGTCGAAGAGCACGAAGGACACGAAGGACACGAAGAGCACGAAGAACACGCGTCAGACCGGGGAAAAGGCCGCGTCGGCGGCCGGCAAGTCGCTGACGGGCAAGAAGAGCACCAAGACCGAGAAGACGGCGGCGGCCAGCGCGGTGTCCCAGGCCCCGAAGAGCAAGGGACAGACCGGCAAGAAGGCCGCCTCCGCCGCGGGCAAGACCCTGAACAGCAAGAAGGCCACCAAGGCGGAGAAGACAGCGGCGGCGAGCACCCTGGCGCAGACCCCGTCGAAGAGCGGCGGCAAGAAGTAGCCCAGGCTCCACGCGCCGCACTGAGGCCGCCCGGCGGCCGGCGCCCGTACCACTCCACTCCCAGCAACCCGCTTCGGCAGCGGAATCGCTTCGCGCACTCTCATCGACTACAGTCCAGTAGACCGTCTACATCGCTGTAGTCCTTCACGTGTGGTTCTTCGGGGGCGAGCGTCGCCCCCTCCACCTTTTGAGAGGTCGCGCCGTGGCAATGGCCCCGCTCGCCGAATCCCTGGCCGTGAACGTTCTGGACGCCGGTTCACTGCTCTCCGCCTTCGGGGCTCTGGGCATCGCCGTCGTCCTGTTCGCCGAGACCGGCCTCCTCGTGG
Source organism: Streptomyces sp. NPDC088261 (assembly GCF_044740805.1). Taxonomy (NCBI): domain Bacteria; kingdom Bacillati; phylum Actinomycetota; class Actinomycetes; order Kitasatosporales; family Streptomycetaceae; genus Streptomyces; species Streptomyces sp. NPDC088261. Next base: position 92,273 of record NZ_JBIURL010000002.1, on the reverse strand, counting down.
GGTTCTTCCTGCCGGGCGACTCACTGCTGTTCACCGCCGGCCTGCTCTGCGTCGACGGCTCGCGGGGTCCGGGGCACCTCTCACTCCCCCAGGTACTCGCGGCGGCGGTCGCCGGCGCACTGGCCGGGGCGCAGGCGGGTTTCTGGATCGGCCGCCGCGGCGGCCGGGCGCTGCTCGCCCGCGGCCGGGCGAAACGGCTGCGCGAAGGAGCGGTGCGGGCCGAGGAACTGCTCACCCGGTACGGCCACGCCAAGGCGATCGTCCTCGCCCGCTTCGTACCGGTCGTGAGGACCGTCCTCAACCCGCTCGCCGGAGCACTGGAGGTCCCCGCGAGGGTCTTCCTGCTCTGGCAGACCGTCGGCGGGGTGATCTGGACCGTCGGACTCGTCCTCGCGGGGTACGCCCTGGGCTCGTCGATCCCGAACGTCGACCGCTACCTCCTCCCGATGGTGGCGGTCGTGGTGATCGTCTCCCTGATCCCGCTCGCCCTGGAACTGCGCCGCGCCCGTACGCGCGGGCGGGCAGGCGAGGGTGACATGCCGTGAGCGGTCCGCGACAGCGGACAGCCGTCCTCGCGTGCGCCTCGGCGACGCTGTTCACCGCACTCGCGGTCCTGGTCGCCGTACGGCACGGAGCGCCACTCCCGGGCGACGGGGCGACACACACCTGGTCCGTACGGCACCGCCCCCACCTCGCCGTGAGCCTGGCGCGCGGGATCACCACCACCGGGACGGGCCCATGGCCCTACCTGATCGCCGTGGCCGCCGGCCTGCCGGCCGGCCGCACGACGTCGGAGCGGCTGCGCGCCGGCGCTCTCGCGCTCACGGCCCTCCTCGCGGGACAGGCGGCGCGCTACGGCCTGCTGGCGCTGATCGCCCGGCCTCGACCGCCCCTCGCCGACTGGGCCACCCACGCCTCCGGGTTCGCCTTCCCCTCCGGCCACGCCACCACCTCGGCCCTGGCGGGCGGCCTGCTGTACTGGGGAATCACGCGGCACACCGCACGCGCCTCCGCGGATACGGGCGCCGCTTCCCCCGACGGCGGCCCCCCGCTCCGCGGCGCCCACAGCCGTCTCCCGCGGACCGTACGGTTTCTGCCGCTCGTCTGGGCGGTGGCCGTCGCCCTCACCAGGATCTACCTCGGCGTGCACTGGGCCAGCGATGTGATCGGCGGCTGGCTCTACGCCACGGCGTGTCTCACGGGCGCCGCCCTTTTCGTACGCGCACGGCCGTCGCGACCCGGTTCCTGACCGGCCGTCGCCCCGGCCGGCGGCCCGGCGCGACGGCCGCGACAGCCGCCGCGAAGTCCTGGTGGCCGAAGCGGCCGGATCGTGGACGGCGGTCGTCCCCTGTTCCACGATCGTTCAACTTCCCGCCCCCGACTTAGGTGTAGGTCACACCTAAGGTCCATAAGGGTTCGTAAGGAAGGGATCCATGGACACTTTCTCCACCATCCGGGCGCGCGGGATGACCAAGTCGTTCGGCGACGTCATCGCCCTGGACGGCGTCGATCTGGAGGTGACGCAGGGGCAGATCCACGGCCTGGTCGGGCCGAACGGCGCAGGCAAGACCACCCTGCTCGGCCTCCTGCTGGGCCTGGCCGTCGCCGACAGCGGTGAACTCGACATACTCGGCACGCCGGTGGGGCGGGCTCTCGCCGCTCCCGACGGCGTGGCCGGCTTCGTGGACGGGCCCGGCCTGTACCCCTCGCTCACCGCCAGGCAGAACCTCGCCGCCCTGGCCGCCCTGCGCGGCCACGACAGGCGGACCGCCGGGATCGACGACGTACTCGACCAGGTCGGGCTCACCGATGTCGCCGACGACCGGGCCCGCGGTTTCTCCCTCGGCATGCGCCAGCGGCTCGGTCTCGCCGCCGCGCTGCTGACCAGGCCCCGCGTGCTCGTGCTGGACGAACCCTCCAACGGCCTCGATCCGGCCGGCGCGAAACACGTCCACGGTGTCCTCACCCGGCTCGCGGCGGAGGGGACCAGCGTCGTGCTCTCCAGTCACCGCATGGACGATCTCGAAGCGCTGTGCTCCGAGGTCACCATCCTTTCCACCGGGCGCGTCGTCTTCTCCGGCCCGCTGAGCGAACTGGCCCCCGACAGCCGGGAACTGGACTACCGGCTGCGTACCTCGGACCCGCGGGCGACACGCCGGCTGGCCGCCGCCAGGGGGATCCGGGTCATCGAGGGCGCCGCGCCGCGCCACGACGCCGACCTGCTCGTCGTACGGGCCCTGGTTCCGGCCCTCGACGAACTCGTCGTGGACCTCGTCCAGTCAGGTGTCGCGCTGCGTGAACTCGCCCCGGTCGTCTCACCCCTCGAGGCGGCGTTCCTCGCCCTCACCGAGCACAAGGAGGCCGGCCGATGACCGCGACTCCCGTCACCGAGCGGGTCACCCCCCTCGCCACGCGTCCTGTCTCCGTCGCGCGCGGCTATCGCTTCGAACTGGTCAAACTGGTCTCCCAGTGGCGCATCCGGCTGGTGGTCCTCGCCTGCTGGATCGCCCCGGCGCTCTTCGTCGCGGCGGTGAGCCAACAGGGCTCGCTCCCCGTCGACACCCTCTTCGGCCGGTGGATGCACGCCACGGGCTGGGCCGGACCGCTGGTCGTCCTCGGTTTCTCGGGCCAGTGGGCGCTTCCGCTGCTGACCTCCCTGGTGGCCGGCGACGTGTTCGCCGCCGAGGACCGCCTCGGCACCTGGCGCCACCTGCTCGTGGCGATCCGGTCGCCGCGGCGGATCTTCGCGGCGAAGGCACTGGCAAGCCTCTCGGTCATCGTGCTGCTCGTGGCGGGACTGGCCGGCTCCAGCGTCGTCGGTGGCCTGGCCGCCGTCGGCAACCAGCCGCTGGTGGGTCTGGACGGCGGTCTGCTGTCGGCGGGGGACGCGGCGGGCAAGGTCCTTCTCGCCTGGGCCTGTGTACTGGCCCCGACCCTGGCCCTCGCGGGGATCGGACTGCTCGGTTCGGTCACGCTCGGACGCTCCCCGATGGGGCTTCTGCTGCCGGCGCTCGTGGCGCTGGCGATGCAGCTCGCCCAGATGCTGCCCCTCCCCGTCCCCGTACGCCTGGCGCTGCCCGGTTACGCCTTCATCGGCTGGAAGGGCCTGTTCACCTCTCCCGGGCAGCTCGGTCCGCTGCTCATTGGCATCGTTGTCAGCCTGGTGTGGGCCGTCATCGCGACGGTCCTGGCCTGTCTGCTCTTCGTACGGCGCGACTTCACGAACCTCGCGGACGGCGCGTCACCCCGCCGCGCCCTGGCGGCCGGAGCCCTCCCGCTCGTCGGTCTGCTCGCGGTATCGGTCGGGGTCGTCGCGGCCGCCGTACCGAGTACGGGCTCCGGGATCCAGCAGACCAAGGTGGAGAACTCGCTCGCCGTCGCCTTCGCCCACCTCTACCGCCGGCAGACCGACGAACTGCACCGGCCCGCCGTGACCGAGGCACAGCTGAAGTCCTCGGCGGCCTGCACCAAGGGCGGCGTCCCGGACCACGCCGAAGGGGCGGGCAACGACTGGCGCTGTGTCGTCTCCTGGCATCTCCCCGATGTCGAGGCCACCGGCACGGCGGTCTATCAACTCGACATCACTCCGGACGGGCGGTTCGTCGCCGACGGTGACGGACCGAAGGAAGTGAACGGCTACTTCCTGGTGCGCACACCGATCGGTGACGCGCCCAACCCGCTTTGGCAGTTCGACGGCAATGTCGATCTGCTCGGCACCACGAAGGGATAGTCCCATGCAGGTAACACGCCGCAGGCATGAGCCGGAGGACCGGTCCTCCTCCGCGAACAGAGGCTTCGGACGCCGCGTCCCCCTCATGACAGCGGGCATCACCGTCCTCGCCGTCGCGGCGGCGGGCACCGCTTTCGCCCAGACGGACCAGTTCGGCAGGCAGCAGGTCGGCCAGACGACCGCCAAGGGCCAGGTCATCTCCAGTGATCAGTACCTGGCGCCGTACGGCAAGCGGGCGCTCGTGAGCGACGGCAAGATCATGTCGTCGTCCGTCAGCCCGGACGGGACCCACCTGGCCGCCTCGGTCACCGACGGCGGTGCGGTGCTGAACATCATCGACCTGAAGACCTGGAAGGTCCAGCAGGTCATAGGCAGCGGCGCGACCGCCGATCTGAAGATCAGCGGCGGAGACGTGGGCCAGGAAGCCCCCGCGTACTCGCCCGACGGCAAGCACCTGTGGCTGGGCCGTACCGACGGCTACACCAGGTTCACCGTCAACGCGGACGGCAGTCTGTCCAGCCCGACCACCGTCCCGATCCCGGCGGACGGGACCAAGCACGCGCTGGTGGCCGCGGCGATCTTCTCCCCCGACGGCTCCACCGTGTACGCGGCCGTCAACGGACAGAACCGGGTCGTGGCCATCAACGCGTCGACCGGAGCCGTCCAGCGCAGCTGGCAGACCGGCAACGCCCCGCGCGGCCTGGTCCAGGTCGGTGACAAGCTCTACGTCAGCAACGAGGGCGGCCGCGCGGCGAGGCCCGGCGAGACCACCATCAACTCGTACGGTACGCAGGTGCCGGCCAACCCGGTGACCGGCGCCACCACCACCGGCACCGTCAGCGTCATCGACCTGAACAAGCCGCAGGCCGCCCCCGCGAGCATCGACGTCGGTCTGCACCCGACCGCGGTCTACGCGACGAAGAACGCCGTGTTCGTCACCAACACCGCCGACAACACCGTCTCCGTCATCAACCCCAAGAACAACAAGGTCGTCCAGACCATCTCCACCCAGCCGTGGGCCGAGGCATCGGTGGGCTACGAGCCCAACGCGGTGACCCTCACCGACGACGGCCACCTCCTCGTGACACTGGGCCGGGCCAACGCGGTCGCCGTCTACAAGTTCACCAGCGCCCAGGAACCCGTCAGCTACGTGGGTCTGCTCCCCACGGACTACTTCCCGGCCGAGGTCACCACGGTCGGTGGGGAAGTGGTCGTCTCCAACACCCGTGGTGTCGACGCCCGCCGGACCACCGACAGCGACCAGCACGGCACCCACGACACCACGTCGAGCCTGACGCACTTCACGCTGCCCAGCGACAAGGCCATCAAGGCCCAGACGGACAAGGTCTTCCAGCAGAACGGCTGGACCAAGAACGCGGCACAGGCGGCGAAGGGCAAGAGCAAGGCCAAGGCCGTACCGGTCCCGAAGAAGATCGGGGACCCCTCGACGATCAAGCACGTCTTCCTGATCGTCAAGGAGAACCGCACGTACGACCAGCTCTTCGGCGACATGCCCCAGGGCAACGGCGACCCGGCTCTCGCGGACTTCGGCGAGAACGTGACTCCGAACCAGCACGCGCTGGCCTCCCAGTTCGGCCTGTACGACAACACGTACGACATCGGCACCAACTCGGCCGAGGGTCACAACTGGCTGATGCAGGCCGACAACCCCGAGTACACCGAGTCGTCGGCCGGCGAGTACCTGCGCTCCTACGACACCGAGGACGACGCGCTCGGCCACCAGAAGAGCGGATTCCTCTGGACCGGCGCCCAGGCCGCCGGCAAATCGGTCCGTGACTTCGGTGAGTTCCAGCAGTTCCTCACCAAGCCGTCGGGCGCCAGCTGGCAGAACCTCTACTGCGACAGCAAGAACATGCAGGCCACCGGGGCCGCCACGGCCTACCCGATGACCTCGTCCTCGCCGATCCCCTCACTGAACGACGTGTCGGTGCCGGGCTTCCCCAAGTTCGACACCAGTGTCCCCGACCAGTACCGGGAGCAGATCTGGAAGCAGGACTTCGAGAAGAACGGGCCCGCCAACCTGAACATGTTCTGGCTCTCCAGCGACCACACCGGAGGCCCCGCAGGCCCGGCCGCCCAGGTCGCCGACAACGACCTCGCGGTCGGCAAGATGGTCGACGAGATCTCGCACAGCAAGTACTGGAAGGACTCCGCGATCTTCGTCGTCGAGGACGACTCCCAGGCCGGCCTCGACCACGTCGACGGCCACCGCGCGCCCGTCCAGATCATCAGCCCCTACACCCAGCACGGCGGCGTCGACAGCCGCTACTACTCCCAGATCACCATGGTCCGCACCATCGAGCAGATCCTCGGGATTCACCCGATGAACCAGAAGGACACCGCGGCCACCCCGATGACCGGGGCCTTCACCAAGAAGCCCGACCTGACGCCGTACAACGCCGTCACCAACCGGACGTCGCTGACCGACGGCCTGGCGACCGCGCCCTCCTGCGGCCTCGACACCCCGGCTCCGCAGGACCCGAAGGCGGAGGCCGTACCGGCCTCGAAGGTACCGGCGAGCATGAAGTCGACGGCGTCGACGTGGGACGCGTGGAAGTCGCACCAGCGTACGACAGGAACCCACGCGGTGGCCGACTTCGCGAACCCGGAGCAGATGAACCACTTCACCTACTACCAGCGGTACAACTGGTCCAAGCCGTACCCGGGTGAGAAGAAGATCTACACACCCGACGACGTTCCGGGAGCCTTCATCCCCTCGACGGACACCGACGGCTGACGCTCGGCGGTGACGCCCCCTGGGCGTCACCGCTCAGGTCCCGGGGGATTCCAGCGGGACGGCGGCGGTGATGGTGGCCAGGACCCGGTCGCGGGCCTGCGTGAAGACCTCCTCGGGCAGAACCCGCAGCGCGGCGTCCTGGCGCAGCAACGCCAGGCCGTGGCAGGCCGCCCAGACGGCCGGCGGGTCCCACGGGTTGAGCTCGGTGCCGCCGGTGGCGGTCACCAGGTCCTGGAGCGTGGAGACCAGGAGGTTGTAGCCACCGTCGCCGACGCCGCCGGCGAAGCCAGCTCGCCATCATCGACGCGGCCGGCGGCGACATACGCGTCGCCCGCTACGGGCGCCTCCAGGAACGCTCCCTGGCCAGACTGGCCGAGCGCCTGCGGGGCGCCGAGACACAGCCGGCCTGAGCCGCACCCGTCCGCACCACCCAACCCCCCGCCGGGCGACGTCAGTTGTCCGTGACCGCCAGCGCGCGGAGGTGCGCGCCGAATCCGTGCGGGGCGCGGGCGTCGGGACGGCCCGAGGTGAGCACGGGGCACAGATCGGTGCGGAGGATGCGGCGGCCGTCGCGTTCGAGCGCGGCGACCAGGGCGCGGTCCTCGCTGTACGGGAGCGGCGGGAAGCCGCCGGCCCGCCGGTAGGCGGCCGCGGCGATCCCCAAGTTGGCGCCGTGGACGTGCGGATGGGACCAGAGCGCGGGCACGGCCGGGCGTCCGTCGAAGTAACGGGCGTCATGGCGGGCGACCGTCGCCGGGCTCAACTCCGCGTGCGGGGCCAGCCGTACGGTTCCCGCGAGGCATTCCCATCCGGCGCGCGCGTGGCGCAGGTGGTGGGCGAGCCAGTGCGGTGGTACGAGCGTGTCCGCGTCGGTGGTGACGATCCAGACGCCGTCGCCGTGGGCCCGCAGCCGGTCGAGGGCCTCGGCGACCCCCGCCGCCCGGGCGGCTCCCACGTTCCGGCGCGACACCTCGACGACCAGCGCGCCAAAGCCGCGGGCCGCTGCGGCGGTCCCGTCCGTGCAGTCGTCCGCCACGACGACGGTGAGCACCGTGACCCCCGCCAGGTCGTGGTGGAGGGCCGCCGTACCGATGCTGCTGAGCGTGGCGGCCAGGTGACCCGCCTCGTTGTGGGCCGGGACGACGACGGCGCAGGCCGACGGGCCGTCGCGGCCACCGTCACCGCTCACACCAGCCCCTCCTCGGCGGCCGGGGAAAGCACCGGTCGCCCGTCGGGGTGCCGCCGGGCGAAGGTGTGCAGGACGAAGTCCGGGTCCCGGTGGTCGGTGAGCGTCTGGAGCTGCGGTACGGAGGTGAGGAGCGGCGCGAGTTCCGTACCGGTACGGAGGTGTTCGGCGACGGGATGGTTCCAGTGCACCGTGACGAGGGTGCCGCCCGGTTCCAGGCTCTCCACCGTGCGATCGAGGATCTCGCGCAGCGCGATGTCGTCGAAGTAGTAGAGCAGTTCGGACAGGACGATCAGGTCGAAGCGGCCCTCCGGCCACTGCGCGGGCACGGTGAGCCGCTCGACGTCCACCTGGGGAAGGTCGCGGGTCCGGTCGGCGGCGGCCCGCACCGCGGCCGGCACCCGGTCGGTGGCCAGCAGCCGGTCGCAGCGCGGGGCCAGCAGGCTGGTGAGTACGCCGACGGAGCAGCCGGGTTCAAAGGCCGAGCGGTAGCGGCGCCGGGGCAGCGAGGCCACGGTCAGCCCGTACTTCCGGCGCTCGTACCAACGGCCGGCCAGATCCCACGGGTCGGACGTGCCCCGGTACATGCCCTCGAAGTAATCGGCCGGTGTGGAGGCGCCGGACACCCCGGTCATCGGAGGACCACCTCGAACGGCCTGGTGTGGTGGGCGAGTTCGTCCGGCGGGAGGATCGGCGCGTTCTCCTCCCCCGCCGCGAGCGGCACCGTCTGGCTGGTGAAGCACCGCACCGCGCGGTGCTTCCCCGCGAGGGTCCCGGCGGCCATCGGCAGGCGGGCGGCGGTGGCCCAGGGGACGCGCGGGTCCCCCGGCCGCGCCCAGTGCCACATCCAGACGGGGTAGAGCCACAGCGGCGTGCCGCTCGCCGCGCAGGCCGCCGCGGCGGCGCGGCCGGCGGCTTCGTGGTCACTGTGCAGGTCGCCCGTCCACGGCGCCACGCACTGGGCGGCGCCCACCTCCCGTACCAGACCGGCGATCGCGTCGGCCACCGCTGTCTCGTACCGGTGCACCTGGGTGTCGGGCACCCGCAGCCGGGTGGGTCGGAGGTCCGGGAGCCCCAACTCCGCGAGGGCGGAGAGGAGTTCGGCCTCCCGCACCCGGGCCATGCGGGCGTGGTCGATCTGTGCGCTCCTGGGGTGGGAGCCCTCGCCGTCGGTGACGGACACCAGGTGCACCTCGGTGCCGGCCGCCGCCAGTTCCGCCATGGCCCCGCCGAACCCCAGCACCTCGTCGTCAGGGTGTGCGGCCACGACCACCACGGGGCCGGTGGGGAGCGGTACGGCGGGGAGGCCGGCCAGGGGCGGCCAGGCGGCCCACTCCGATTCCGGGGTACCGGGTGCGTCGATGGCGTCGGCGGCGGCCTGGCGGCCGGTCGCGACGGGGCGGTTCGCGGCGCTCACCGGACGTCCGCGTTCTTGTGGCCGCCGGTGGCGCCCACGCCGCCCACGCCGCTGGATCCGCTAGATTCGCCGGATTCGCCGACGTCGCTGAGGAGTTGGCCGAGCTCGGCGAGGTTGCGCTCGGCGTGATGCTGGCGCAGGTAGACGGTCAGGTCGGCGACCGCGCGGGCGTGGCCGGCGTCGTGGCACAGCGGTCCGGCTCCGGTGGCGCGTCCCACGTGGGTCATGACCTCGGAGCAGACCTTCTCCACCAGGGCTCGCACCCGCAGGCTGCGCACCCGGCCGCCGCCCAGCGCGTCGCCGGGGTCGGCGTCGATGTCGTCGGCGGCGGCGTCGAGGACCGTCCCGGCGGCGCTGAGCAGGACGTCCACCGCTCCCAAGTGGGCGGCGGTGTGCGCGTCGGGGGTACGGCGCCGGGTCGCGGCGGACAGCGTGTCGGCCACGCTGCGCGCCCCGCCGAGCCAGCACGCGGCCACCCCGATCCCGCCGTGCTGGAACCCGGGGCGGTCGAGATAGCCGCCGACCGATCCCACCGGCACGGCCGGGACGTCGGAGAAGGCGACGTCGGGTGAATCGCTGCCCGCCATACCGACCGCCTGCCAGGTGCCGGGCACCGGCGAGACCCCGGGCGCGTCGAGCCGTACCGCGAACAGCCGACGGCCGTCGGCCGTGTCCGCGCTGATCAGCGCGTGGGTGCAGACGTGGGCGCCGGAGCAGTACGGCTTCACGCCGTTCAGCCGCCAGCCGGTGGTTTCGTACGCCTCCCCGGACGCGGCGCGGACCGTACCGGGTCCGCTCTCCCCCGCTGCGGAAACGGCCGGGGAGCCCGCCGCGGAGCCGGGGATCTCCCGGGCGGTGAGGCCCGGGCCCGGCGGCTGGGCGGCCCACACCGCCCAGCGCTCGCCGTCCCGCGGCAGCGGGCCGCCCAGCTCGTGGAGGATCGCGACGGCGTCGGTGTGTCCCTCGGCCAACCGGGCGAGCGACAGATCCTCGCGCGCCAGGTCGGAGAGGGCGCGGAAGCGTTCCCGCGTGCGTCCCTTTCCCGGCAGGGGCAGCCGGAGGGCGCCCGCGTCGGTCAGCGCGGTGAAGCGGGCGGCGACGGCACGGCGGACGGCGTCGGGATCGAAGGAGCCCGCGTCGCCCCGGAGACCGGGATCGTCCCGGAGGCCGGGATCGTCCCGGAGGCCGGGATCGTCGCCGGGGCCGGAGCGGTCGGGGAGGCCAGGCTGATCCGGGAAACCGGAGCGGTCGGGGAGGCCGGCCGTCGGCGGAGACCCGGCGGGAGAGCTCGCGTCAGCGGACACTTTTCCTCCTGTACGGACAGAGCGGGCGCCCTCGCGTTCCTGGTGGGGGCCGCTGCCGCCTGCCCTCCCCCGACCGGCGCAAACAAGTCGTCGGCGGCGGCGCGAGGAGGTCCGCCCCTGTCACGGGCACGAGCGGCCGCCACGGGAGTACGGGCGGCCACCGCGCCGGCTCACGCCCTCAGCCGGAGGCGCCGCCCAACAGGCGGGCCAGGGCACGGAACGGCAGGGTGACGACGGTCGCGATGGCGCCACCGATGGCACGGAGCACATCTGCGATTGCGGTAAGCATGGGACCTCCTGTGTGAACATCCCCACACTAAGCATTTCACCCAAAAGGTGCGATATATGCCCACGAGCCGGAGCCGATCAGGTGAGCGACGCGGCGCCCGCCCCCGGTAGGCCCCGGGAGCGGGCGCCGCGCCCGCCCGTCCGGCTCATTCCTCGACGAGCAGCCCGGCGCGGAGTCGGGTCAGCGTGCGCGACAGGAGCCGCGAGACGTGCATCTGGGAGATGCCCAGGCGCTCGCCGATCTCCGCCTGGGTCAGTTCCTGGCCGAAGCGCAGTTCCAGGATGAGGCGCTCCCGGTCGTCGAGGGTGGCGAGGAGCGGGGCGAGGCTGTGGAAGTCCTCGATCAGTTCCATGGCGGGATCGACCGCGCCCACGAAGTCGGCGAGCGACGTGGTCTTCGTACTGCCGCGGTTGTCCGCGCCGGAGTCGGCGGGCAGGTCGAGCGAGTCGCTGTTGTAGCCGTTCGAGGCGATCAGGCCCTCGATGACCTCCTCCTCGGTCAGCTCCAGGTGCTTCGCGATTTCGCCCACGGTGGGATCGCGGTCCAGGACGACCGCCAAGTGGTCCTTGGCCTTGGCCAGTTCGACCCGCAGCTCCTGCAACCGGCGCGGCACGTGGACCGCCCAGGTGGTGTCGCGGAAGAAGCGCTTGATCTCGCCCACGATGTAGGGGACCGCGAACGTGGTGAACTCGACCTCGCGGGAGAGTTCGAACCGGTCGATCGCCTTGATCAGCCCGATCGTCCCCACCTGGATGATGTCCTCCATCTGGTCCGCCCGGTTGCGGAAGCGGCGCGCGGCGAAGGCGACCAGGGACAGGTTCATCTCGATCAGCGTGTTGCGGGCGTACTGGTGGGCGTGCGTGCCCTCCTCCAGCTCCCGCAACCGGTCGAAGAACAGCTTCGACAGGTCCCTGGCGTCCTTCGGCGCGATCTTCTCCGCGTCCTCGATCCAGGGCAGCCCGCCGGTCCGGGCGTCACCGTCGGAGGTTCCTGCCGTTTCCCGGAGCAGCGTCGCGGATGGGCGGTGCATGGACATGTTTTCTCTCCCGAGAAGATGAGCCGGGTCAAAGGATGTGGACGACCGAGGCGGCTGCTGCCCTGTCCTCCCGGCCTTACACCTGTGAATTGGCGAAGACACCTCAAAGCGCGGAAGCACGCGGGAGCGTGAGCGCGCGCGGGAGTACGAGGGGGTTGCGCCCGGCCCGTTACGCGGGCCCGCGCGTCCCGGGACACCGGCCGGACGGACGGCGTCCCGGGACGGGGGCCGCTCAGGCGGCCTGGACCAGTTCGGCCTGCCCGAACAGCAGCGCGTATCCGGGCGGGAGTTGGGCGATGGTACGGGCGAGGAGATCCGGGCCGGCGAGGGCGGCGAGCGCGGAGAAGACCGAGCCGGTGTCCCAGCGCGCGATCGCGGGAGAGGTGCCGGTCCTGGTCGCGAGGTCCTTGACGAACCCCCACCCGGTGAGCGCCTCGGCGGCGGGCGCCTGCCCGCTGAGGGCCAGCGCCGCCTCGATGGGCAGGGCGGCGGAGAGGTCGGCGCGCTCCTGGCCGGTCAGCTGCCGGCCCAGGCCCGCGAGGACGGCGCGCGCGGCCCTGTCGGCGCGCTCCCGGGTCGGATAGGCCCCTTCGTACTGGATCCTCTCCAGCATCTGTTCGTACGTCATCACCGGGGTGGGCCGACTCGGCTCGGGGCGGTACATGACTCGGTTCGCCTTTCTCGTGTCAGGGCGGTCCGGCGCTGAGCGGGCGACGTGACCGCGCGGGGGGATCGCGGAGGGCCGGTCGGGGACGGGCCCTCTGCGGGTGACAGCCGACGGGGGAAGGGGCGGCCGTGATCGAGCCGGCCGGGGAGGGGCCACCGGCCGGGGAGCCGCGCCGGACGGGAAGCCGCGCCGGACGCGGGGGCGGGAGGGGCAGGAGGCGGAATAACCGCCTCCTGCCCCGGGGGCCCGGGTTCAGCCGGAGATCTCCCGGGTGCCTGCCGACCCGTTCACGCTGATCCTGCGGGGCTTGGCACGCTCGGCGATCGGGATGCGCAGCGTCAGCACACCCGCGTCGTAGTCGGCCCTGATGCGTTCGGTGTCCAGCGTGTCGGCCAGGACGATCTGCCGGGAGAACACCCCGAGCGGGCGCTCGGCGAGCTCCATCTGGATCGCGTCCGCCCGGGGTACCGGGCGCCGCTCGGCCTTGACCGTGAGCATGTTCCGCTCGACGTCGACATCGATCGCGTCCGGCGCCACACCGGGAAGATCGAACACCACGACGTAGTCGTCGCCGTCGCGATAGGCGTCCATCGGCATCGCGGCCGGCCGCGACCACGTGCCGGGGCCCATCAACTGCTGCGTGAGCCGGTCGAGTTCGCGGAAGGGGTCAGTGCGCATCAGCATCGCGAAACACCTCCAAGGTCCGGGCTGTACTGCCCATGCGCTTCGTCTGGGATCTGTTGTAGCATGTCATCCATTGGATGACAACCAGGGTGTCGTCCAGAGGATGACGCGACCGGAGGAGACCCGCATGACCGCGGCCGACCAGCCCGATCCCGGCCCGGCGCAGGCGCCGGGTCCGGCGTCCTTCCTCGCCACCGCGGCGGCCCTCGAAGCGATCGACCAGGCCCTGCGGACGGCCAGGAGCCACGCGCCCGACGCCCCCGAGGACGGCGGGCCGGACCCCCGGCATGTCCTGGACACGCTGCTGCTGCTGCGCCGGATACGGGATCAGCTCGCGGCATGGGAGTCGGGCCTGGTCGAGACGGCGCGCGGCGCGGGCGCGAGCTGGGCGGACCTCGCCGAGCCGCTCGGCGTCGCGAGCCGCCAGGCCGCCGAACGCCGCTACCTGCGACAACGCCCCGGAGCCGCCGGAAGCACCGGCGAGCAACGGGTGCGCGCGACCCGCGACCGCCGGGCCGCGGACCGCGGCGTCACCGCCTGGGCCCGCGACAACGGCGCCGACCTGCGCGGCCTGGCGGGCCAGATCACCGCCCTCACGGACCTGCCGGTCTCCTCACAGGGCCTGGTCGACAACCTGCACCAGGCCCTGGCGGACAACGACCCGACGACACTCCTGGCCCCCCTGGCCGCCACGGCCCCGTCCCTCCGCCCCACCCACCCCGAACTAGCCGACCGGGTCGACGCCCTCACCGACCACACGGACCGCCTGCACCAAGGCACGACCGGCCCCACATGACGGCCCCCAGAACGACACAAGCACTCAGCAGCACTGCGGAGCATCCGCAGGCCGGCGGTGATGCGTCCCTGGCCCTCGGGTGCACCGAGACTGCCCATGTACGGGGGCAGGACAGCGTCTCCTGCGGCGTGGGCCGGTGCCGGGCGAAGGGGTGCGGTGTTGAGGGAAGATCAGCTGGGGGCGCGACAAGTCCGGGCACCGTTTTCCCGTTGATCACCGGCGTGTGAACGATCATGCGGTGACCGCGGAGGCAGACGGGTGCACCGCGGTGCCCCGGCGGCGCCCCGCCGTACGGCGTAGCCCTGGCAACCGCCCAGTTCCCCGGGCCGCGAGCTATCGACGGCGAGACACGACGACCAGCACCGCCACGATGAAGGCCCCGAGGACAAGGACGATCCCCCAGGTCGGCAGTCCGGCAGCGCCGGGAGGCATGATCAGCGCGTCGGTGACGTAGTACTGGCTGCTCCCCCCGGTCCTCATGGACACCAGGGTGCCCGAGGGTTCGCGGACGAAACCGATGGTGGCACCGGGCTCCACGCCCTTGGTGACGCGGCCCGCAGTGCCGTAGGTGCGGGCGATGACGACACGTCCCCGGACTCCGGGGCCTCCGCCCGCGTCCTCCGCGAGATCGCCGGACACGTGGTCCCCAGCCGGTCCCCAAGAACGGCGAAAAGACGGTATCGGATTTCTCCGATACCGCCTGCGACCTGCCGAAAAGCAAGTCGGGACTACAGGACTTGAACCTGCAACCCCTTGACCCCCAGGAGTGTGGGTCACCCAGACTATGAGCAGATAACAGACCTAATCCGGGCGCATAGTGTGCCTGAGAGGCCCGATCGTGCGTTATTGCGCACATCGTGTGGTCCCCAAGCGATGCCTCGCAGGCCGCTGAATCCGCTGTCCCCGAATCTCTCACGCGGCTTCGTCGCTGGGGCCTTCGAGCAGGTGCCCGTGATACGGGTGTGAGTAGTGGCGGTACGGAAAGCGCCGCTAAGATTGATCATGGTCGGCTGGCACCTGGTATGCGGCTCCTGGTGGGGTTCATGGAAAGGTCGCCGGGCGGCTCTGTTGGCGCTGGCTACGGTTCGCCTTGTGCCGATGCAGTTTCTGACTGATGAGACCCCGGCCTGGTCCTGGAGCGCTCGCCGGGCCCCTGCCCGGGATGAACGACCCAAGCGGGCCAGGCCGTCCGCTTTCCGCGTTCTTCGCGGCGATGGCGGAGACCGAGCGGGAGAACTTCCAGGAGTCGACCCTCAACGGGCTCAACGCGGCGCTCGCAAGGTCCAGCACGGCGGCCGTCCACGCGTCACCACCGAGGACATGCCGCGCACCGTGCTGCGACGCCGGGCGAACGGCGAGTCGGTCGAGCATATCCAGCCCCACCTGACCATCCCCACCGGCACGCGCAAGGGCCACGCTCCCAGCGTCGCCGGCATCTAGGGATGCGATGGATCTGTACTCCTGGAGCGCGACACCTCAGAGACAAGCGGCTGACGGCTTCAGGGAGAGTGCGGGTTGGATGTGACAGCCCGACCCGGCCGAGCACGCCGCGTACGTACACACCCGCACCCCCGGCGCGACCCTCGCCGGCCTCGACGCCTTCGTCCTTCTCCCAGCGCAACCTCTTCACCTACAACGCCACCCGCCCGCTGGAAGGGTAGGTCCGCGGGGACCTGCGCGTCCTGGACAACGAGGGGCGGCCGCCGGGCCGGGGCCTGCGGCGGCTTCGGCCCCGGCGCGCCCGCCGCCGCCCGCATCGTGGAACAACTCATCACCGTCGGGACCGCCACGGCACTCCACCCAGACTTGGGCCCCGGCAACGCCGTACTCGACGACGGCGCCCTGCGGCTGGAGCCGTGGGAGGCGTGGCAGCACGTGGCGGTAGCGCCACAGCGGTTCACCTACCTGCCGCTGACGCTGCGCGACAACGTCACCCTCGGGCTGGGCGACACCAGTGACGCCGCGCTCATGGCGGCCTGCGGGGCGTCCGGCGCCGTGGACATGCTCCCCGCCCTCCGTTCCGGCCTCGGCACCCTCCTGACCAGCGAATGGTTCGGAGGCCACCAGCTGTCCGGCGGGCAGTGGCAACGCGTCATCCTCACCCGGCGTTCCACCGGAAGGCGAGCCTGCTGGTGATGGACGAGCCCACGGCCGCCCTCGACGCCCGAGCCGAACACCACGTCTTCACAGGCCTGCGGGACCTGGCCAAGGACCGCGCCATCCGCCTCGCCAACGTCGCAGTGGCCGACCGAATCTTCGTCCTCGACCGAAGCCGCCTCGTCCAAGAAGGCACGTACGCGCAGCTCACTTCCTTGTCCCCGCCTGGAGGGCGAACGCGGGGTACGCCACTGCCTGAAGGTCTCGCTCTCGGTGAAGTTCTTCACCCGGGAGAGCCGGGCCTACCGCTACATCGTCCCCGCACTCGGACAGCGGGTGAACTCGACCGCGGCGACCGCCTGGAGGCTGAAGCCTCTGTGGCCGCCGCCGACGGTGCGGAGAAGTACCTGGCTCGCGCCGGGGACCGGCTCGACCAGGACGAGCAGCAGCTGATCCGGTATCACGCTGCCCGCCTTCGCCGCGTCGGCCCGGTGCCCGTCGGCTACATCCACGGCGACAACCAGCCGATGCACTAGGCAAGTGGGATGTCGGAGTCGGAATTGTCGGGATCCACGAGCTTCGCTGCTCGCCCTCTCTGCGGCACGCAGTTGCAACCTAATCTCAGGGTACTTTAGTAAGGAATCAGATGATATTTCAACTGCGATAGGTCACTTCAGGGGCGAGTGAAGGGGTGCGGCACACGTCGGCGGCGGGAGTCTCCGCACGGGTTTTCGATGAGTGCCCTGCTCCGTGCGGCCGAAGTGGCGGTATGCGATAACGATGTCATTGCAGAATGCTACTCTTGCCAATCTGCGATTTCAGGGCGACTCGGCAGACGTCCTGCTAGACTGGGTCAATGGCACACAAAAGATTCCTCCCTGCCATTCTGACGGTATTTTTCCTACTGGCTTCTTGTGACTCTCAGGGGGAAGGCGAGAAGAGTACTCCCGCCTCAGATCCTCCTTCCTTGATCACGACGCCGAGCGGGTCCGATGATTCCGGAGGAGGTGAAAATTCCGGATCTGAAAATGAGGCGCTATTTACAAAGACGGCTGCGCTTGAAGGCGTCGATAAGATCTATCCGGCCCGCAATTTCTTTGTTTCTCTAGGTGAAGACAACGTAGTCACCCATTCGACAGACGGGAAAGAAATTGCGCGGTCTAGTGTAACGAAATTCGCCGGTGGCTGCATCCTGGGCGTCACCGGTTCGGCACCCGGTTCCGGATCCTTGATCTGGGCTCAGGTAACAGACAAGCCGGCTACTGGACTGGAACCGGCGAGCCAGTCGCTGTCGATCGTTGCCACCGACGTCAAGACTTACGAGGAGCGGTGGCGCAAACCTCTCGTCGCTGATTCCGAGGAATTCGCAGGATGTGCATACGCAGATGAAGCCTCACTGACGAAAGATGAGCAGTGGCTGGCCTATGGTGAATGGGTCATCAGTCTCACCGACGGCACCTCGCGGGCACTCGGTTACGGCGTCTTTCCGCGCGCTGTGGGAAACGCCATCCTGGTGTACGACGGGGTATGCGCAAACTGTCTCAATGGGATGAAATCGGTACCGGTCACCGACCCGGCGACCGGACGAAAGCTATTCTCCTTCCCTGACCATGACATCATCGCCGATCTCTCCGAGGTGCCGGGAGAGTTCGCTACCTCGGCTGACGGATCCACTCTGTTCCTCGCCCGTCGCATTTCCGGAGATCCTCTTTCCTATGCACTGCAGTCCCGATCGCTTGTCACTGGCAAGGTGAATTGGGAAATTAAAGGGACCTCGTACACCGGTCCTATTAGTCAAAAAGTCATTCTCGCCGAGAAGGCTGGTGTCGTGGTGATCCCTGATCTGGCGGCAATCAACAAGGAGGGGGTCGCACCCGAGGCACAAAAGGACCTTGGCATCTCGCTGGCCGACGGGAAAAAGCTGTGGAGCCTTCCTGGCCTCGAGGTCTGCGCGGCGAACGCCGGAGGCGTGGCCGTCAGCACTAACGGCCAGTTGGTGGTGATCGAACCTCGCACCGGCGACCAGATCTCGTACAGCGCGGATCGGGGTGGTTGCGGAATTCCGCTTGGCGAATACTCCTACTACTCCGAAGACGGTGCGGTGATTCGTATCCTGCCCTCAGCCGGGTAGGATGCGAGCCCCAGATTTCCTCTTGCCGGGGGCCCGGCCTCCCCTTCCTATCTCTCCGAGGTCAGAACCGGCGCTTGAACCATCGCTTGAAAGTGCCGACGGTGAAGACGAACGCCACGATCGCGATGATCGCCCGTTTCAGATCGGCACTGCCCCCGTCACCGCTGTAACTGGTGGCGCCGTACAAGAAGAAGGCGCCGTCGAACAGCAGCAGAACCAGCAAGAACTTCGTGTCGGCACGCATGCTCGTGGCAGCGGCGCCCCGAGGGAACTGTGGCGCAATGCGTCCCGGGAAGCCCGGTTCTCGCGAGGGCTTGAGGCGTGTTCGGGTAACGGCTGTCTTGAGCACGGCCGCAGCCTGTTTCTCTGACATACCGTGCAGGACAACGGGGGTGAGATTACCCAACAACGCACTGCGTGAGACAGGCTCGACCTGTACTGGAACGACTGTGAGCCCTTCCCCTGAAGGGTCGTCACGCAAGAAGGATGACCACTCAGCGTTACTCTGCGGCGAAAGGCGGTAAGAGGGCGAAACCACCGCGATCAGCCGTTTCGCGACTTGGAGGTCCCGGTCACGGGCCAGCACACTGTTGCCCCCCGCGATCTCATGATCCCAGGCCCCCAGACGGACTGTGTATCCCTCGTTCTCCAATTGCCATCCGATCCATTCGGCCCAGGAGAGGTCGTCGTCGGCGTAGGAGATGAAGAAGTCTACTGTCATCGAGCACCTGGAAAGGGAGCGCGGGAACGGGGGCGGGAACGGGCAGGCTGCAGACTGTCCAGAAGGGTACGCCGGGCAGTGTCCGAGTCCAGTCCGACAAGCGAGATGTAAGTGCGCGGGCCAAGCAGCCCCTCGACTGATGTGGGCTCCACCATCACCGGTACGATCAGTCGGCGTGAGCCGTTGGGGTCCTGGCTGAAGACAGCCGTCCACTCGGCCTTGGTCATCCCGGACTTCAGGAAGGCGGGAGTGAGGACGAGGATGATTCGCTCGGCGTTGTGCAGGGCCATATCCATGTCGACGACGAAGTTCCCGCCGACGGCGAAGTCCAGCAGCTGAATAACCGTTCGATAACCGCCCTCTTCGAGGGCGTCGTTGATCCACGCTGCCCAGTCGGCGTTGACGCCGGTGAAGCTGATGAAGTAGTCGACTTTCGCAGAGGTCATGGCGCCGCGATCCTGTACTGGTAGGTGTTGGTGATGTCTTCCGATGTCTCGCCTGTGTACATCAAAGCCCCGGGGAAGACGTGCGGGCACTCGGTGTCTGAGCTGTCGAAGCGCAGCTGCTTCTTTGTCTTCGTGTCGAGAACAGCCAGTTGGCTGTTGACTCTCAGGTAGACGCGTCCACCTGCGGTTCCGCAGAAGTCGTCCGATCCGTCGATCTCCCACCTGATTTTCCCGGACATGATGTCGACTGCCGCAAGTGCGCCGATGGAACCGCCGCCGTTGTCATAGACGATTGCGGTTGCTGTTGCCGCGTCCATGTCCATCGTGACTAAGTAGCCACTATTGGCGAAGTCTGAGTGGCGCAATGACCACGCGGGCTTCCCTGACGGGAGGCTGTAGCCTTTTACGGCGCTTTCCCCCTGGGCGTCCTGACCATTCAGGACTACCAGAAGATCTCGGTAGGTGGCGATGCTCCCGAACTCGAAGCCAGCCTCCGTCACCTGATCGCTGACGGTACCGAGTTTCTTTCCTGAATCAGGTGCCTCGATGTCCACGGATACCGGATTGATGTGTTCGGAATCCTCTTGCGGCACGCCGAGCCAGCGGTCAAGGATGATTGTCGAATCCGGCACCTTCCGAAGGCTGCCGTCAGCAAGGCTGACGACGTAGGACTCCAAGCCCGGGGAAACCAGCGCGTATGCGCCGTCGGAAGTGGCGGACAAGTTCAGTTCCTTGGCGGTTGCTCCTTCGCAACTGGAGGCCCACTCCTCACTGTCCTTGTCGACATCCTTCTTCCAGATCAAGGAGCCAGTCATCGCGTCGTGGGCGCGGAAAGTCAGGGTGCCGTAAGCGGGGTGGATTCCTTCGGCCGGCTGTGCCACGACGCTCGTGGATACAAGCATCGAATGCGCATCGTTTCCTCGTGGAACGAGAGCGATCCCACACACGTTCTTCCACTCGCCGGACGTCTCAAGGCTGATCGAGTCCGCCTTCCGCCCAGTCCGAAGGTCGAACAGATCCAGCTGCTGTCCACTGCCTGTCGGCGTACTCAAAACCGCGAGCATACGGCCGTCTGACATTAGGTGGGGCACCTGGCTGCTTGGATATGTCGCCAGTTCCTGACCAGGTGTAACGGTTGGCTCTGGCGTCGGTTCTTTGGACGCTGACGGGCCGTCAAGGCTTGGCGACGCCGAGCCTGGCGTGCCCTCCAGCGGTGAATGGGCACTGCCCCGGTTGCCATCGGTCGATCCACCGCATGACGTCATCACACACGTCGCGCTCAGCACACCGATGGTCAGATATAGGCGTAACGGCGCACGGCTCACAGAAACCCCCAAGGCATCTCACGTGCTGCGCAGTATGCCGTGCCGGCATCACTTCGTGAGTGGATATGGAAAAATGTGAGGATCTGTAGGTGTCTGGGCGTCTTTGAGCGAACTTGCGACACGATCTGCTTGAGGCGTGCTGGCTGGGTGCAACCGATATCCAGAGGTCGCCGAGGTGCGCGAGGTATCTCACTGGCTGGGTCAGCAGGGTATCCAGTTCGCCCTACCTCTCGGCGCATGGCCTGGCAACTGCTGTCCCCAGAGCCGAGGTTCCACATCGGTCAGACGTGCTGGGTACTCGTATCCCTCTGCCTTGAACGCCACTGTCGAGTTGTACGGAAGCAGCTGGGTACTTGGACAACTCGGCGCCATCTGGCAGTGAGGGAGGCCTGCCCGCCCCAAAGTCTAGGAGACTCTGGTGTCTCGTTGGCCGGGTAGTCGTGTGATCTGCTGGGCTGCTGCGAGTTCTTCGCGTGCCTGGTCCAGTTCGAGTGACAGCTCGGCAGTGGCGCGGACAAGGGCGCGGACCCGCTCTCGCTCCGCGGCGAGTTCGTCCTTGGCCTTCTCCAGGGTGTCCCTCAGCGCGGCGTTGCCCTCGGCCATTCGCTGGGTGACCTGCGGGTTGAAGTTCTGCGCCTTGGCCTGCGCCTTGAACTCCTCCATGAGGTCCTTGTGGTCGCCGTGGACGACGTCGCGCCGTGGCCCGCACTCGGCGATCAGCTCGGTCCCGGTGAGGCTCCCGGTCGTCGAGCGAAAGGGCGTGCCGGCCAGGAGACGTTCCGCGGCGGCTCGTATCGCCTCGCGCTCCGCATTCCGGCTCCTGCTCCAGCGGGTCATGTCGTCTGTCCGCCCTTCGTGTGTACGGCTTTGGGCCGCGACATCTCGTGTTGTTCGATCACCGAGAGGATCAGGTCGGCCTGTGCGGCCGCGCGGTCCCGGCGCGGGCGCGGGGTCATCGGGTCGAGGGCCTCCGTCATCAGGACGGGCAGGCGCGCACGGTGTTCGGCGATGTCCAGGTCGGTGTACGCGAGGTTGACGCAGGTGCTGTGGCAGAGCGATCCATCGGGTCCGTCGTCGGCGGGCAACCCGAGCAGGAGCTTCTCCTTGCGGCAGGCCGAGGTTTCCGCACGATGCTCGCGGTCATGGCGTTTCCGGGTGGATATCGGTGTCCGCCTGTGCCAGCAGGCGACTCACGCTCGCCTGTGCCCGTACAGTGCGGCCGAGAAACACTGCGGCGCCGGCAGTGCGGCGGCGGTACTCCGCGGCGGCCGGGCCGCTGACGTGCTCGTGCTCTTCTTCCAGGCGGGTCCAATCGTCCTCGGACTGTTCCAGGACCATCTCCAGGCGTTCCACGGCGATGTCGTCGAGCCACGAGTCGTCGTTCGCTCATGGTGGAGTCGGGTATGGGAACTGTCCGAATGCTTCCCCGTGAGTGGGTGTTGAACGGCGTTCAGCCTGAGGCCGACGCTAAGCGGAGCGGCGACAGCCACCGTGGTTCTGGATCATCCGCAACGCTGCCCTTCACCAGAGCCAGCGTTCGAGGAACTCGGCCCAGATGAAGCCGACGTAGCCCTCGAAGGCGGGTGGGTCGACCCCCTTGAGTTCTTCCGCAAGGTCGCGAAGTTCGGCCAGGGCTTCGTCCTCGTGCTCGTCCGGGTCGTTGAGAATCGGGGACTGACTCACGTGTCGGCCGTAGTGGTGCAGTGTCCGCAGCCAGAGGTCGATGGAGGAGTTGGCGAACCAGGCTTCCCCGTCGGGCAGGACGTAGTAGACCCTTCCGGTGTCCGGCTCGACGCCGAAGGCCCATTGCAGACCTGGCACGAGGTCTCCGTGATGGTTCCGTGAGAGCTGGTACAGGACGCTGCCCGATGCGGTCCGAAGGGCGGGGGCCGGGTCTGTCTGGAACGTGACGTACTCGATCAGTTGATCGACGACGGGAACGCCGATGTTCACGAGCAGGGCCTTCTGGTGCTCGGGGATGCGCCAGCTGGCCACGTCGGCGGGGTTGGCCCGGGTGACATTTTCGGCTCCGGCCCATGCGGTCAGGTCTTCGTAGGTCAGCACTGGAGGTCTCCCCGACCGTTGGATGCGGCGGGCTGCCCAGCTCGACCAGCTGAAGGGGGCAGCTGGTCGCAGAGGAGGCGCACGAGGATGAGGTACTCACTGGGGACTTCGATGTATCCCGCCTCGATCACGTACTCGCCCGTTGGGAGGTCGATGCGCAGGTGTTCCTCCCTGGCGATCTCGGTTGATTCGTAAACGGAGTCGAAGAGGACGACTGGCTCATTGACGGTCCAGGTGGGGCCCGTTTCCCATTCCACGCAGGGAAGTAGATCAGCGACGAGGGCGGAGAGGTTCGCATCGTCTTCGTCGCCGGCGATCTCCCTGACCAGGACGTTGTGCTGGGGAAGGAACGTGGTGCGGGCTGGCATGTCGCCCAGGACGAGCGCTTGTGCGCCTCCGACGTCGATGAGCCCCACGTAGCCGTCGACCTCGCAGGCGCGTCCGTAGTCGCCTTCGTCGTCTGGGTAGGTGCGCGGGGCGCCGCCCCAGTGGTCGCAGACGGACTGGGGAATGAGGATCAAGGGTCCGCCGGCCGAGGTCACCCAGGTGTTTTCGCAGTGCATAGTTCTTCCTTGCTATCGGGGCGTGGTTGGGGCGCTGGGTGCTGGTGCGGTGCTTGATCGGAGGTTGACGTCTGCGGAATAGGCGGCCCAGTCCCCGGCTGATGCTTGCTGCCACTGGACCGCGACCTTGATGTGGATCCCGAGCATCCGGGCGAGAATCGCGGCGGGGACTTCGGTCGCGAGAGTGCACAGCGCGGTGGAACGGTCCCGTTTGTGCCAAATCGCGATTCGGTGCAGGCGTTTGCCGATCTGACTGTCGGTGAGGGGGAGACCAGGGTGACCTCCCGGGAACAGCGAAGGAACGTCGTCCGGAGTGCCGATCTTGGCCTCGCCGCGGCGGGTTGCGACGTGCTCACGGATGAGATTGGCGAGCGGTGCGGGGAGGACGACTGGCGACGTGCCGAACTTGATCGCGACGGTGTCGCCGCCGATGTTCACGTCGTCGACGGTGAGTTGGCTGATGGTGGAGATCTTCTGTGCGTAGAGGATCAGCAGCAGTCCCGCGACGCGGTCCGGGGTCGGCAGGGTGTCGTCGTTAAGGAGACGCCGGGCGTCGGCCCGGCGTTTCTCGCTGTCGATGGCGCTGAGCGGACCCTTCCAGCGGACGGTGCCGTAGGTCAGGTCGCGGGCATGCCGGTGCTGTACCGACCAGCGGATGGAGTGGCCGGTCTCGTCGCGGTAGCTGACCGTAAGGGCGGCCATCCAGCGTTCCAGGTCCGGCTGGGTGCAGGTCCGCAGCGTGAGCCCTTCGGTGCCGAGCTCATTTGCCGTAGCGGACGTTGAATGTGCAGTACCGGCCGAACTGGCGAGCCTTCGGGTTCCTCCGAAGTCGACCACGTCCAGCTTCGACGTCTCGGTCCGTCGAAGACCCCAGCCGTATATGACCTTGAAGAGTGTGGCGTCGCGGTAGGCGGCGAGGGCGCCCTTCCGCTTGGGCTTCACGGCGCGTACGACCTGGTCGTCGGCGTAGTCGAGAAACCGCTGCAGTTCTTCGCGGGAGAACGGCCTCGCTTCCGGATCGCCTTCGTATTCCTGCAGGTGAGGCTGGGTGTTCCACTCGTGAGCGATCGCCACTGGGTGGACGGCGAAGGCTTCTTCGCAGGCAGGTCCCCCGCCGTAGCGGCCGTCGATGACGAACTCGGTGAATAGCCGGATGTCGCCCTGGTAGCTGCGGGTCGCGGACGGCGCGAGGTGCTTCTCGCCCGTCAGCGAGGCGGACCACTCGTCCCTGTGGGCCGGTCTCCATTACCACGGTAGTCGTTTGCGAACTCGAGAAACCGGCGGACGAGCCGTTCCCTGGGGTCGATCGTCTCGTCCTTCAGGCCGCGCGACTTCTGCTGAGCCCGCCAGCCTCTCAGCATCGCGTCGAACATCGGTCCTTCGGACGAAGCTGGACCATGCCGGACACGAGCTCCAGACGAGCCGCCCCGGCCAGGGCCACCTTCTACTGATGAACCACTCCAGACCATCCCTTATGGAGGGCAGGTCATGCATCAAACGGGATCGCCTCGGCAACATGCCTGCTCCGGCCCACTAGTTCGTAGTAGCCTCGGAGACCGTGAAGCCGTCCCCATGAGCTGGTGACCTGCGCCTTCTCGCCCGTCTGATGCAATTCCCAAGCCTTGGCGTAGTTCAAGGTCACTTTTGGCTTGAGGTGGCCGTACTGCAACGCGGCGGCAATCAGGCCGCAGGGGCGGCGCGCGATGAAGTACGCGAGCGTCCGGCGAAACCGCGAGGCGTGCAGGCGCTTGGCCGGGTCGGGCGGTATCGCGGGAGCGCCGCTGACGGGCGTGAAGGTGGAGTTCACCCAGTCCAGCATTCGCTTCAGCTCCGTGTTGGTCTTCTTGGTGTCCCAGGTCCGCGCACCCGCGCGGCTCTTGCGCTGGCCGCTGCCTGGCAGGCGGGTGGGGAACAGCAGGTCCGTCTCGTGTAGCGACTCCAGCAGGGCGAGTGCCCGGTGCACCGGGCTGACGACGGCCCAGGGACGGGTCGGCGGCGGCTGCGTCTCCGCCGCGTTCCGGTCGTACCCCTTGCCCCGGTGCCCGAGCAGCAGTTCCCCGGACTTCACGTCCTCAGCCCGGCAGCCACGCCGCAGATTGGCCACTACTGGCGAGAGGGGGATATTCCAACCGTGCAGTATTCCTCCCTGTCTGTGGTCGCGGCCTGATCGCCCGTCCGGCACGTTGATGGAGGAGCCCAAGTCCAGAGCCCCCGTTGTCACGAGAGGACTCCGAGACTGAGTCCGTTCATCTGCGCCGGCAGACCTCGTCCTGATCTTGGCCCATACTTGCGCCCCGCTCCTGCGACTCGGCGAACGTGCATCCTGCGGCGGCACTGGGGCTGAGCTTCGGTGGTTCGGAGCTGGCGGAGGAAGCCAGCGGACCTCTGTGACCAGGCAGAACTACTCACATTCAAGATCGAGTAGATATAATATCCGTAGAATCGTTGACATTTTGTGTGGATGGGCGTCAATGTTGTGTCTGGCGGTAGCGGCATAACTTGATGGGTGGCGTTGGTATGTCTGACGAGATGGCTGTGATCGCGGCGCGGTGCCGTGCCGAAGGTGGACTGACTAAAGCGACGCTGGGAGAACTTCGCGAGCAACTCGGCTATGGGAAGCTCGGGAAGTGGGTTCTGGTCGAGGTGGCGGAGGCGATCAAGGACGCTGGCCTGGGGTACTTCCCACTCGCTCCGCTTGATCCCAAGCACAATGAGACGCCCCGTAAAGAGCAGTCGGTGTGGATCTTCGATGCCTCCGAGGGCGATCTTCGGTGTCAGGTGATTGAGATCGTTCTGGACCCCCGGGACTACCTCGATGAGGACGTTCGGTCCATCCTCAACGGCGTTGCTGGCGGCGACTCCGAAGCGTTGACCGCAGAGCAGAAGCTGGAGCGCATTCGGGAAATCGTTTTGCCTGACGTATCTGCTGGAGAGTAAGGGTGGACGCTCGCCCTCGAGCGGAAGTAGCCGTGCCGAGCGTCTCCGACGGATGAACAGCAGCACTGCAGTGGCTTGCCCTCTTCGCGTTCTTTCGGCTTACTTCCGTGCTGTCTGAGGCCCGGGCGTAGGTGAACCCGCAGAGTGCGGTGTGGCGGTGGCTGGAGAAATCGGCAGCGGGGGGCAGCGCCGCATTGGGCGCGAGATTTCGGCGTTGCGCAACAAAGCGCTCGAGTGGTATCCAGCAGGCAGGCCAACATGACAGAGTCTGTTCTGCGGCTGATGATTGACAAGCCTCGCGAGCTGACGGCTTTCGCTTCCCTCATCGCCGGCCTCCGGTATTAGGGGTTGTCGGCTGGACTGACGGGAAGCCCTGAGCGGCAGGAAAGTCCGTATTCGTATACCCCGGCAATTCCAGTCGATGCAGAAATCGAGATCAATGGTGTCGCCGGATTCGTTGATCACACTGTGGTGCCAGCACCGCAGGGAAAACCCTCTTCGTGTTGCGACGCAGGATACCGTTGCCCGCGATCTAATCAATCTACTTAGAGATCTAGCAGCGGAAGCACCGGGCGGCGGAATCTTGGTATCGATCGATGCAGGGCCATGGATGGGTGCCAGCAAGAAGGAACGTGATCGCCTTTATCGTCGCGTGGTGGATACGGCCAGCAAGGCGGTCGAGCGTGGAAAGCCATTCGTGGACTTCAGAAAACTTCCGCAGGGGCCGTTTCCTCTGCCCGCCGTCGGCTTCTGCGAAGCCCTTGATTCCGATCACCGGTCACCATCGGCTTCAATGATCTAACAGCAGGCTGGTCTGGACGCGTGTCGCCGGATGGGCGAGGCTGGTCCTGCACCGTGGGAGAAATGCGTAACAGTCTGGGTCGTGCGATGGAAAGCAAATTTGCAAATCAACTGGCCCGCGTGCGCACGGTCGAACCGGAAAAACCTATCGGACTCCTGCTCGATAGTCGGCCGATGCACGGAAAGAGGGGGAAGCCGGAGCCGGTGTTCGACCTTCCACCACTAGTCCTCAACCAATTGCTTTCTGAAATTACCGTAGACTGGCCCGGCGTTCTAACCAAGGCTTGGCTGATTTCGCCGAATACCTTAGCCAGGAGAGCCAGCAGAAGACGCGCCTGCGCTTCTTCACTGCTCATGTGAACTCTATGCTCATCAAGTACAGCAGTCGCTTCTTGAGGGGATTCCACGACCGTAGCCTCAATCGCGGCCTATACTTCGGTAGTGGCGGGTCGCCTGTCGTTCCGTCGGGGCATCCTGTCCCATTGAGACTTTACTGTCGGAAGTGCCTGATCCTCCCACCATCTCTTAACGCGCGGCGTAGCCGCAATGGCAACATCAACGATAATTTGAGTAAGGAGATCACAGATCTCCTCACGAGTCGCCTCAGTAAACTCGTCTCGCTCCTTCGTTCGCGAAGTTGACGTGTATTCGCTGCCCATGAGTGCATCTACTTCAATCTCGCCGCCCGGAATGAAGTCGCTATCCGTCATGCTATTTCATTCCTCTCTTGCGGTTTTTGAGTATGCGCCTCGGCGCGTGCGGCGAGGTATTTGGCCCAGTCGCGTCGCGCGTAGGCGACCCAGCGGAGTGCGGTGTGGCGGTGCATACCGGTCACGTCGGCGAGGATCGGGCTGGGGAGGTCAGCGGCAAGGGCGGCCAGTGCCGCGTTGCGGACGGTGCGAACCGGGATGCCGTGCCGGTTCAGTTTCTGGGTCATGCCGTGTGTGGACATCGGCTTTCCGGGGACCATGCTGCCCGGGAAGAGCCATTGTCGTGGTGGCCTCCATCCGAGCCGCCTGTGCGGCAAGACGGGCGACGGCCGACGGAGCGGTCGGCGAGGGTGCGGTCACAGGCCCTCCGGTCGCCGGATCGAGGTCCGGCGCACGGCCGGAAGCAGGCCGGGCGTCTCGCCGCCGGCGGTCTTGCGTGCCTCTTCGTTGACGACCCGGACCTCGATGAGGTCGTTGGGCTGGCAGCCGAGGATGTCGCATAGAGCCGCGAGGATGTCCATCGACATCTGCTGCGGCGGCTGCGTTACCAGGCGGAAGACCTGCTCGCGCGAGAGGGTGAGGCCTCGTTCGGCCAGCAGCGGCACTAGGCCGGTGGTCTGGAACATTTCCCGGTGCTGTCTCCCGGCGCCTCCCCCGTGGGCCCGGGCGACGCATGAAGCCCCCGGCGGCTGCTCCTGCGCCGCCGGGGGCTTCTCCGCGCCGCTTTTCGTGGTGCAGCGTCAGACGCAGGTTGGTGCGATGTGACGCCGCATGGCGACCATGCGGCCGGAGGCCAGGGCAAGACCGGCAAGGCGGGAGCCGCCGAGGATGCTCTTGGCGGTGGTGCCGGTGAGGTCCTGGTCTCGCCCCTGAGCCTGAGCATCATGCAGGCAGAGCTGGGAGTCGGGGGCCAGGGTCAGCAACCGGCCGTCACGTTCCCGCAGTAGATCCACCCGTAGAGGGCCTCGGGGGTCCGAACCGCATACCACTTGTTGCCGTAGTCGTTTCGGACCGAACCAAGCACGACAAGAATCTCGCCCCAAGGGCTGTAGACGACAGGGTCAGACGCCCCATATACATCCTCCCTGACATAACCGCCCGAGGACACCGTGGTCTCGACATTCGCTACCGAAGTGGTGGCGGTGGTGATCGGCGCGGCTGTCGTGGTGTTCGTGCCGATGGGCGTGGATGCCGCCTGCGCACCGGTGGTGAGACCACCGGTCAGTAGGACGGCTCCCACCACCGCACTGGTGAGTGCAAGTCGAATACGCATGGGTTTCTCCCTCAAGGTCTAAGTGTTGCTGTCGCCGAGTGTTCGGTATTCCGGATGTTCGATGCGCCCTGCTCACCCGAAGCGGCTTCAGGTCCAGCCCGCTGCGTTGAGGGCTATTCGTCGTGTGGAAGCGCTGAAACGTACCGGACCAGCCCTTATTTGGCCGGTCCGGTCCCAGGAGCCGCTTGTTTGTCCGGTCGTCGTCTTCACCACGACTGGCGCGTTCGCCCAGACTGCCTTCTCGGGGGGGACCGGTGTCTTGTACGAAGGCGCAACTTTCCTGACCGCTCTTGGTCGGTGGTGGTCTGGTCGGGCGGAGGGGAGGAGTTCCTGTTGTTCGAGACCGGGAGTCAAAAGATCTTCATCCGATGTCGGGCGTCGGCGGCGTTACGGGGTCAGGTGATCGGATACCGCGGGTACCGGCTGCCCGGGCGCGGCCGGCCCAGGGTCACGCTTCCCTCGGCCACGGTCACACTGGTCCTGGGATGGGGGGACGCCTTGGAGATATCGCAAGGTCCGGGCGGCAGGGGCGAGCCCGCCCATTGGCTTTCGATGATCGCGGGGCCGCAGACCGCGCACGTCCTTGCCAGCTACCGGGGCATCGGGCAGGCAGTGGAAGTCGATTTCACTGCGCTTGGCGCCCACCGGTGCATGGGTATACCCCTGCACCACCTCGCCCAGACGCTGGTACATCCAGACGAGGTCATGGGCACAGGCTGGACCACCAGGACCACCGAACAACTCGCCACGGCCCAGAACTGGGGCGAGCGCTGGGCCCTGCTCAACAACATCTTCGCCAGACAATGTGCCTACCGTCCCCCGCCCCCGCCCTCAGTCGTTGAGGCATGGGACCTGCTACGTGCCCGCCACGGCAGGGCGACCCTGTCCGAACTCACCCGAACCACGCGGCTGGGTCAAAGGCGCATCCAGTCGCTCTTCCGCGACTACGCCGGAATCCCACCCCAGACCCTTTCCCGGATCCTCCGGTTCCAGCACGCCCTCACCATGCCACCCGACCGATACCGGTCGCTGGCCGAACTCGCGGCAGTGAGCGGCTACCACGACCAGGCACATATGAGCCGGGACTTCCGAACCCTCTCCGGGCACACCCCCGCGCAGCTATGCCGTATCGCCCGGACGACATCACGAGGCAACGCCGACAGCGACGGATACCTCAGCGGCTTCTCCGTGTCGTGACAGAGGCACCTTCTCGCACCGAGCGCGCCCAGGCTCTGGCCGACCTGGAGCTGGAGGAGGCGATGGCCCGACGGAGCGGCCACGATGCCGCGGGCCGGCGGCGGGAGTGATGGCAACCGCCGCCGGCACCGCCGCCGCCGGCTGCTCGTTCCGGTGGGGCCCGGGCCGTCCGGTACGCGCTGGCGGGGCTGCTGCGCCGCGACGTCGAGGCGACCGCGCCCGCGGCCCGGCACCGTCCTCCCCGCCACCGCGGGGGTGTTCCGAGCGGAAACCCGCCCCCTCATCGCCGAACGCATCCTCGCCGCCGGACCCGACCCCCATGCCCGCCTCTTCACCGGCCCCCGTGGCGGACGCATCTCCACCGCCGTCCTCCGTGACGCCACCCACTGGGACGACGTCGTCACCTCACTCGGCCACGAACACCTACGCAGGCACGACCTCCGCCACACCGGCCTCACCTGGTTCGCCGACGCCGACGTCCCCGCCCACGTCCTCCGCAGGATCGCCGGACATGGCTCTCTCCTCACCACCCAGCGCTACCTCCACCCCGACATGTCCCAGATCACCCACGCCGACACCACACTCACCGCCCACCTCAATCCCATCCACGCCCCCCCTCACCCTCACCGTCCAACCCGCCCCCGGACCCCGGCGGAGGCGTACTGGCCCCCGGCTGATCCCCAAGAACGGCGAAAAGGCGGTATCGGATTTCTCCGATACCGCCTGCGACCTGCCGAAAAGCAAGTCGGGACGACAGGATTTGAACCTGCGACCCCTTGACCCCCAGTCAAGTGCGCTACCAAGCTGCGCCACGTCCCGAACCACGCTGACCTGGGGTTTCCCCCTGGCCGAACGCGCATGAGAACAATACCGCACTTGAAGCGGTGGTCACGAACCGCTTTCCTGGCGTGGTGGCCTTGACCTCAAGCTCGGTTCAGGTTGCAGCGTGGACCCATGACCACGACAACGAGCAGGACGTCGGGCACCGCCCCGGCGCGCGTCCCCGGCCACCGGGATCTCGACCGGCTGCTGGCCCTGATGACCGGTGACGAGAAACACGGACCCGCCGCGACCTCCACCCTCGACACGCTCTGGGTGCTCTACGACCGGGTCCTGCGGGTGACACCCGCGACCGTCGGCGCACATGACCGCGACCGCTTCCTCCTCTCGAAGGGGCACGGGCCGATGGCGTACTACGCCGTCCTCGCCGCCAAGGGGTTCCTCGACGAGGAGCTGCTCCCCGGGTTCGGTTCGTACGACTCGCCCCTCGGCCACCACCCCGACGGGACGCTCCTGCCCGGGGTCGAGATCGGCAGCGGCTCGCTCGGGCACGGGCTGCCGCTCGCCGTGGGGACCGCGCTCGGGCTGCGGGCGCAGGGCCTCACCGACCCCCGCGTGTGGGTGCTGATCGGCGACGCCGAGCTGGACGAGGGCAGCAACCACGAGGCCGTCGCCTTCGCCGGGCCCGCCGGGCTCGGGCAGCTCCACACCGTGGTGATCGACAACGCCTCCGCCAGCCACAGCCGGCCCGGCGGGATCGCCGCGCGGTTCGAGGCGGCCGGCTGGTCCGTGCGGACGGTCGACGGCCGGGACCACGAGGCGTTGTACGAGGCGTTCACCGCACCGCACGAGGGGATCCCCCTGGCGGTCGTGGCCCGGGTCGAGCCCAAGTCATGAGCGTCGGCGAGTCCCTCCGTACCGAAATCACGGACCCACCACGAACTTCCGGAGTTGATTCCATGGACACCATGCGGGAACGGTTCATCGCCACCACCTCCCGGCTGCTCGACGAGGACCCGCGCCTCGCGGTCGTCCTCGCCGAGATCAGCAGGGACGGCTTCACCGGGGCCGCGCGCCGCCATCCCGACCGGGTGATCAACGTCGGCATCCGTGAGCAGCTGCTGATCGGGGTGGGCGCCGGGCTCGCCCTCACCGGGCTGCGGCCGGTCGTGCACACCTTCGCGAGCTTTCTGGTCGAGCGGCCCTTCGAGCAGGTGAAGCTGGACTTCGGGCACCAGGGCGTGGGCGGAGTGCTGGTGAGCGCGGGGGGCTCGTACGACTGGCCGGCCGGCGGTCTCACCCACATGTCACCGGGCGACGTGGCGCTCATGGACACCCTCGACGGCTGGCACATCCACGTCCCCGGCCATCCCGACGAGGCCGAGGCCCTGATCCGGCGCGCCGCCGCCGGGGACGGCCGCGACTACGTGCGGCTCTCCGAGCAGAGCAACGCCCGGCCGACGCCGCTCACCGGGCCAGGGTTCCGGAGCGTGCGCGAGGGGCGCGGCGGGGTGGTGATCGCCGTCGGGCCGATGCTGGACAACGTACTGGCGGCGACGGAGGGGCTGGACACGACCGTGCTGTACGCGACCACCGTGCGGCCCTTCGACGGCGCGGCGGTACGCCGGGCCGTGGCCGCCGGGCACGCGGCGGACGTGGTGATCGTGGAGCCGTACCTCGCCGGGACGTCCACGGCCGCCGCCAACGACGCCCTCGCCGACGCCCCGCACCGGGTGCTCGGGCTGGGCGTGGCGCGGCGTGAGCTGCGGCGGTACGGGCAGCTCCACGAGCATGTGGCCGCCCAGGGCCTCGACCCGGCGTCCCTGCGCGAGCGGATCTCGGCGTTCCTGGGGCATTGAGCCTGGGACAGGACGTGCTCCCGGGCGTGGCCCGTCGCCCGGAACGCCGGGGAGCGTCTTCCGGTCCGCCGGGGGAACCTGTACGGGAGCCCTGCCGGCGTCGCCGACGGGAGCACTGACGACGGGAGCACGCGTACGGGCACAGGAACACAGGAACAGGAACACAGGAACACGGGCACACGGACGGGCACAGGTAGGGAGTCAGCCATGAACGCCAGCGGTGACCTGCTCATCGACGCCTTCGGCCGTATCCGCGAGGTGGTGCACGACGCCGTCGCGGACCTCACGGCGGAGGAGCTGGCCACCCGACTGGACGACGGGGCGAACTCGATCGCCTGGCTCGTCTGGCACCTCACCCGGATCCAGGACGACCACGTCTCGGACGCGGCCGGGACCGACCAGGTGTGGACGTCGGAGGGCTGGGCCGGGCGGTTCGAGCTGCCGTTCTCCCACGGGTCGACCGGGTACGGCCACTCCCCCAAGGACGTCGCCAAGGTCTCGGGCGTCACGGCGGACCTGCTCACCGGCTACCACGACGCCGTCCACGACCGGACGGTCGAGTACCTCGGCACCCTCAAGGTCTCCGATCTCGACCGGGTCGTGGACGACGCGTGGATCCCGCACGTCACCCTGGGGGTCCGGCTGGTCAGCGTCATCTCCGACGACCTCCAGCACGCCGGGCAGGCGGCCTTCATCCACGGGGTGCTGGGGCGGCGACGGTAGGCGGGGTACGGGAGCCAGGGACCGGCGGAGTCGTACGGGAAGCGGGGACCGGCGGAGCCGTACGGGCGGCCGGGACGGCAGCAGCGGAGGCAGCGCGAGCAGGAGCGGGAGCGGGAGCCGCGGGAGCCGTCTCGCACGCCCCGCCCAGCGGCGTGTCCGGCAGGTACGAGAGCAGTTCGCGCGCCGCCGGGCCCGTCCGCCGGTCCTCCGGGAGCACCACCGAGACCTCCCAGAAGGGGTCCTCCGCGCCTGTCAGGGGGACGGTCCGCAGCACGGCCGCCTCCTTCTTGCGGGCGATCGGCCGGGGCACCACCGCGATGCCGAGTCCGTGGCCGACCAGCTCGATCAGGCTGTGCACGTCGTTGACCTCCAGGGCGACCCGCCGGGCCGTACCGGCGGCGGCGAAGGCGCGGTCGTTCAGGCCCCGGGCTCCCCAGTCCTCGTGGAAGTCGACAAAGACCTCGCCGCCGAGGTCCGCCCACCGGACCCCGGCCGCCCCCGCCAGGGGATGGCCGGGATGGCAGAGCAGCACCATCGGTTCACTGGCCAGCGGTACGAGCCTCACCCCGTCGGGCGCGGGTCCCGACAGGGCGGCGAACGCCAGGTCGAGCCGCCCCTCCGCCACGTCCTCGACCAGCGCGGCCGAGCCCGCCTGCCGGAGCCGTACCTCCACATCCGGGTGCTCGGACCGGAACCGGGCGAGCAGGCCCGGCACGTGCACCCCGGTGACGCACTGCTCGGTGCCGACCACCAGCGTGCCCCGCAGGAGGCCCTGGACCGCCGCGACCGCCTCCTTGCCCGCGCGTACGCTGGCGAGCGCGCGGTGCGCCTCCACCAGCAGGGCGCGCCCCTCGCCGGTGAGCTCGACGCGGCGGGTGCTGCGGACGAACAGCGGAGCCCCCAGCTCGCGCTCCAGGGCCCTGACGGAGGCGGAGAGTCCCGACTGGGAGACCATGAGCCGGTGGGCCGCGCGCGTGAAGTGACGTTCCTCCGCGACGGCGACGAAGTATTCGAGATGCCTGAGTTCCACGATTCAGAAGCGTACGCGCTGAATGTGTTCGCTTTCTTCTGTTGGACGCGCCGGTGGAACGGTTGCCAAGGTGTGTACGTCCCGCCGGAACCGGCGGGACCCCGCAGCAGAAGGGCTCCCCCACCATGAAGACACGCCGCATCGGGACCGTGGACGTCAGCGCGATCGGTCTGGGCGGTATGCCCATGTCCATCGAGGGCCGGCCGGACGAGACCCGTTCGGTGGCCACGGTCCACGCGGCGCTGGACGCCGGTGTGACGCTGATCGACACCGCCGACGCCTACCACCTGCACGCCGACGAGGTCGGGCACAACGAGTCGCTGATCGCCAAGGCGCTCGCGTCCCACGACCGGGGCGGCGACGTGCTCGTCGCCACCAAGGGCGGCCACCTGCGCCCGGGGGACGGTTCGTGGACGCTGAACGGCTCGCCCGAGTACCTCAGGGCGGCGTGCGACGCGTCGCTGCGACGGCTGGGGGTGGAGGCGATCGGGCTGTACCAGTTCCACCGCCCCGACCCCAAGGTGCCGTACGCGGAGTCGGTCGGCGCGATCCGCGATCTGCTGGACGCGGGCAAGATCCAGCAGGCCGGCATCTCCAACGCGGACCCGGAGATGATCCGGCAGGCCAACGACATCCTCGGCGGCCGGCTGGTCTCCGTACAGAACCAGTTCTCGCCCGCCTTCCGCTCCAGCGAACCGGAGTTGGAGCTGTGCGCGGAACTGGGCATCGCGTTCCTGCCGTGGAGCCCGTTCGGCGGCATCGCGCGGGCCGGTGAACTGGGGTCCAAGTTCGCCCCGTTCGCCCGCGTGGCCGAGGCGCACGGCGTGAGCGCGCACCAGGTCTGCCTGGCGTGGCTCCTGGCCAAGTCCCCCACGGTGATCCCGATTCCGGGTTCCAGCCGCCCGGCGACGGTCCGCGACTCGGTCGAGGCCGCCGATCTGACCCTGACGGCCGAGGAGTTGGCGGAGCTCGACGCGGCGTGACGCGGTACGGCGCGGTGGGGGTGGGCGTGCGCCGGACGGACTCGACCAGCCCGTCCGGCGGGCGAACACGCCGTGAAGACCGCGCCACACCCCGCCCCGTCCGACCCATTGACCCCTTGTAATACCGCCACCTACGCTGTGCGACGTACTCCAGAAAGCGCTTTCTAACCCGCCGGCCCCACCAGCACCCGGGAGCGCCCATGAGAACCTCGCCGCCCTTTCTTGTGATCACCGCGTTACTGGCGCTCGTCCTCGGCCTCGGGATGGCTTCGCCGCCCGAGGCCGAGGCGGCGCCGTTCCGCGTCCTGGTCTTCTCCAAGGTCACCAACTTCTCGCACGACTCGATCCCCGCCGGAGTCGAGGCCGTCAGGCAGCTGGGCACCGAGAACGGCTTCGAGGTCGAGGCCACCACCGACGCCACCGCCTTCACGACGGCCAACCTCGCCCGGTTCCAGGCGATCGTCTTCAACAACACCAACTCCACCCCGGAGAGCGGGGATCTGCTCGACGCCCCGCAGCGCGCCGCGCTCCAGGGATTCGTCCGCGCGGGCGGTGGCTGGGTCGGTCTGCACGCCGCCTCCGCCAGCGAGCGCGACTGGGGGTGGTACGAGGGGCTGGTCGGCGCGATCTTCGACAAGCACCCAGCGATCCAGACCGGCCGCGTCAAGGTGCTCGACCAGGCGCACCCCTCCACCCAGGGGCTTCCCGAGCTGTGGGAGCGCACGGAGGAGTGGTACAACTGGCGCACCAATCCGACCGGCAAGGTCCACACGCTCGCCCAGATCAAGGTGAACGACGGCATCACCGGTCTGGACGAGGGCGTCGACCACCCCTGGTCCTGGTGCCAGAACTACGACGGCGGGCGCTCCTGGTTCACCGCGGGCGGCCATGACGCGTCCGCCTTCCGGGAGGACGCCTTCCGCAAGCACCTCCTCGGCGGCATCCAGTGGGCGGCGGGCAACAAGCCGGGCGACTGCACGGCCACGAAGACCAGTTCGTTCCAGCGGACCGCGCTGGCCACGGAGGATCTGGCCGACCCCTTCGAGCTGGCCGTCGCCCCGGACGGCCGGGTGTTCTTCATCCAGCGCACCGGCAAGCTCAAGGTGATCGACCAGAAGACCCTGAAGGTCTCGACCGCCCTGGACTTCGCGTACACGCCGGAGATGACGAGCCAGTCCGACGGTCTCCTCGGCCTGGCGCTCGACCCGGACTTCGCGACGAACAACTGGCTCTATCTGCTGAACTCCGACAAGACCGAGAAACAGCTCAACCTGTCGCGCTTCACCGTGACGGGGAACACCGTCGAACCGGGCTCCGAGAAGCGGCTGTTGACCGTCCCGACCCAGCGCGACGAGGGCCGGGCCAACTCCCACATGGCCGGCTCGATCGCCTTCGACAAGAACGGTGACCTGTACATCGCGACCGGCGACAACACCGATCCGTTCGCCTCCGACGGCTTCACGCCGATCGACGAGCGCGAGGGCCGCCGCGCCTGGGACGCCCAGCGCACCTCGGGCAACACGAACGACCTGCGCGGCAAGATCCTGCGGATCACGCCCGAGGACGACGGTACGTACACGGTCCCGGAGGGCAATCTCTTCGCTCCCGGTACGGAGCAGACGCGCCCCGAGGTCTACGCGATGGGCATGCGCAACCCGTTCCGGATCACCACCGACCCGCGCAGCGGGGCGCTGATGGTGGCCGACTACGGCCCCGACGCGCGCGAGGCCGTCGCCGACCGCGGTCCGGAGGGGACCGTCGAGTACAGCAGGATCACCGAGCCGGGGAACTACGGCTGGCCGTACTGCACGGGCAACAACACCCCGTTCAACGACTACGACTTCGCCACCAGGACGTCGGGCGCGAAGTTCGACTGCGGCAGGCTCGTGAACGACTCGCCGTACAACACCGGCCTGCGCGACCTGCCGCCGGCCAAGCGCGCGACGGTCTGGTACGCCTACTCCGCGTCGCAGCAGTTCCCCGAACTGGGCACGGGCGGCGCGGGTCCGATGAGCGGTCCCGTCTACGACTACGACCCCGCGAACCCCAACCCGGCCAAGTTCCCCGAGTACTTCGAGGGGAAGTGGTTCACCTACGAACTGACCAGGACCTGGTTCAAGACCTTCTCGTTCCAGGAGAAGGACCAGACGTTCCAGGATCCGCGCTTCGCGCCGGTGAAGGCGGGCGATCTCCAGTCCATCAACGGCGTGTTCGCCGATATGAAGTGGAACCAGCCCTTCGACGCCGACTTCGGCCCCGACGGCGCGCTGTACGTCATCGACTTCGGGCTCGGCAGCGGTACGGGCCGTGGTGGCACGAACGAGGGCTCGGGCATCTACCGCATCGACCACGTCGGCGACAACCGGCTGCCCACGGCCAAGGCCACCGCGACCCCTGACAGCGGAGTCGCCCCCTTGAAGGTGACCTTCTCCAGCGCGGGTTCCGGTGTCCCCGGCGACCTGCCGGCCAC
The DNA here is from genome assembly GCF_044740805.1 of Streptomyces sp. NPDC088261. Lineage (NCBI taxonomy): Bacteria > Bacillati > Actinomycetota > Actinomycetes > Kitasatosporales > Streptomycetaceae > Streptomyces > Streptomyces sp. NPDC088261. Next base: position 54,296 of record NZ_JBIURL010000002.1, on the reverse strand, counting down.
CTACGCGTGGGACTTCGACGGGAACGGCACCACCGACTCGACGCAGGCCAATCCCTCCCATGTCTACCGGACCGAGGGGCAGTTCACCGCGCGGCTGACGGTCACCGGACCCGGCGGACTCACCGCGAACTCCGTCCAGGACATCACCGTCGGCAACACCCGGCCGGTGGTGACCGTCCAACAGCCCCCGGACGGAGGGATGTTCAGCTTCGGCGACACCATCCCGTTCACGGTGAAGGTCAAGGACCGCGAGGACGGGAAGACCGGCGAGGACGGAGCCATCGACTGCTCCCGCGTGGTCGTCCAGTCGCAGCTCGGGCACGACAGCCATCTGCATCCGCTGGACAACTACACCGGCTGCGCGGGCGAGATCGTGACAGACGCCGGGGACAGCCACGGCCCCGGCCAGAACCTCTACTACGGCATCACCGCCACGTACACGGACCGCGGGGCCGGTGACGTGCCCGCGCTGACCGGTTCGTCCGCGCTGACGCTGCGCACGACGTTCCGCGAGGCGGAGCACCGTACCGAGACCGGCGGCGCCAACGGCGGTGCGGTGACGGGCGACCGGGCGGACGCGTCGGGCGGCAAGCGGCTGACCGAGATCGAGGACGGTGACTGGATCGCGTTCTCCCCGGTCAGCCTCAAGGGCATCACGTCCGTCACGGTGGGCGCGGCGTCGGGCGGGATCGGCGGCAAGATCGAGTTCCGCAACGGCTCGCCGACCGGTCCGCTCATGGGCACGGTGACCGTCCCGAACACCGGCGGCTGGGGCAACGTCGTGTCGCCCAGCGTCAACCTCCGGCCGGTGGGCACCACCGTGAAGATGTACGCGGTGTTCGTCAACCCCGAGTGGTCGGCGGAGAAGGCGGACCTGTTCGCCGTGGACTGGCTGCACTTCAACGGCCCCGGGGTGGAGGCCAAACCGGCGACGAAGGTCACCGTGACGGCGGCGCCCGTGAGCGCCGCCGACCCGCTGACCCTTCAGCTCGGCAGCACGGTCGCCCCGGCGGCGGGACGCACGATCGCCTCCTACCACTGGGACTTCGGCGACAACACCAAGGCGACGGGCACGGAAGGGCCGACCGCGCGCCACGCGTACGCGCGGCCGGGTCCGTACACGGCGCACCTGACCGTCACGGACGACAAGGGCGACACCACCACAGGCGCGGTCCGGATCGACGCAGGCGGAGAGGACAGTTGAGATGACCGGCACACGGCGCTCCTTCCTGGGCGGAGCGGTGGGTACGGCGGTGGGCCTGGCCACCCTGGGGGCAGGCACGGCGGCGGGTACGGGGACGGCCTCGGCGGCCCCCGCGTCCTCCCCCTCCTCCGCCTCCCGCCGGTGCGCACGGCGCATCCCGCCGTCCGGGATCGGCATGCACCTCTACACGATGCGCACGCCCCTCGCGACGGACTTCAAGGGCACCCTGGAGCAGCTGGCGCGGATCGGCTACGCGACGGTCGGGGTCAGCGGCAGGCACGGGTACAGCGCGGCCGACATCCGGCGGATGCTGGACGAGACCCGGCTCAGGGCGGTCCTCGAACACGTCGGGTACGGCACGGTCGCCGGCAGCGGTCTGCCGCAGGCGATCGAGGACGTCCACACGCTCGGCGGGCGCTGGGTCGTGGTGCCGAGCCTGCCCGCCGAGCTGCACTCCCCGGCCGGATACCGGGAAGCGGCACGGCAGTTGAACAAGGCGGGGCTCCTCGCCAGGGAGTCCGGTCTCAAGGTGCTCTTCCACAACCACGACGCCGACCACGTGGTGGTCGACGGCGAGAACCTGTACGGCATCCTGCTCAGGGAGACCGATCCCGACCTGGTCGGGTTCGAGCTGGACCTGTACTGGGCGGCGAAGGGCGGGGACGATCCTGGCCGGCTGTTCGTGGAGCACCGGAACCGCTTCCCGGCGCTCCACGTGAAGGACATGGCGCCCAACGGCGGCTTCGAGGACGTCGGTTCGGGGGTGCTGGACTTCCCGGCCATGTTCGACACGGCGCGCAGCGGTGGTGTGAAGCAGTGGCTCGTGGAGCACGACTCCCCGCCGGACCCGTTCGTCAGCGCGCGGAACAGCTACCGGTACCTGTCCCGGCTGCGGTACTGAGCACGGCGCCAAGTCCCTTGTAGAAGAAGGTGGTCGGGCGGAGCGTCCCGCCCGGGTCCTCGGCGTGGCCGGGGACCACACCGAGCACGGTCCACCCCGCCGAGCGGTACAGCGTCTCGGCGGGGCTGTCCGTCTCGGTGTCGAGCAGCAGCAGGGTGATCCCGGCCTCGGCCGCCGCCGTCTCGGCGTCGGCCAGCAGGGCGCGCCCGAGACCGCGGCCGCGTGCGTCGCGGTGGACCATGAGTTTGCGGATCTCGGCGCGGTGGCGGGCGTTGGGCTTGTCGGCGTACGCCACGGCGACCGTACCGAGGACACGCTCGCCGTCCCGGCAGATCCGTACGGCCAGCTCCCCCGCCCGGACGGCACCGGCCTGCGCCCGCCACCAGGCGAGGGCGGCGGTACGGTCCAGCGGGTACAGGAAGCCGACGGAGGCGCCGCCCGCGACGGTGTCGACCAGGAGATCGGCGAGGGTGTCGAGACGGTCGAGGAGTTCGTCGGCGCCGAGGGTTTCACTGACCGGGCCGGGGCCGGTGCTCACGGCAGGACCACCACCACGGCGTACCTGACCGGTTCCGTCCCGAGGCAGCGGAAGCGGGTCGGGCCCCAGAGCCGCGTCCGCAGGCAGTCGCCCGCGCGCAGGGTGTGCGCCGTACCGTCCACCGTCATCTCGACGGATCCGTCGAGCACCCAGACGTGCTGCTCCATGCCGGGCACGGGCGGCCGGTCGTACGACAGGTCCGCGCCCGGCCGCAGCGTGCCCTCGACCACCTCGGCCCGCAGCCCCGCCTGCGGCGGCGACACCGACCGGCGGACGAAGCCGGAGGCCTCGTCGGTCCACACGGTCTGGGCGCCGGCCCTCACCAGGTGGGCGGGCTCGGTCTCGACCTCGCTGAGGAGCTGCGACAGCGTACGCCCGTACACCGCGCAGAGCCGTCCGAGCAGCGAGGCGGTGGGACTGATCTCGCGCCGCTCGGCCCGCGACAGGGTGGAGCGGCTGACCCCACTGCGCCGCGCCAACTCCTCCAGCGACCAGCCCTGTTCGTTCCGCAACTCCGCCAGCCGCGCGGCAAGCAGCACATCGACCCGGTCGGCCCCGGGTCCGGCACCCTCTTCTCTCACATGCGGGAGGATATCCCAGATCCGGGATTCCGGTGACGCCTGAGAGGCGCGCGCCGGACGCCGGGCCCGTTCAGTCCGCCGCGGACGCCGCGCCCAGCAACTCCCTGATCCGGGACGCCGCTTCGCGGAACTCGTCTCGGCCCAGCGTTTCCGTGTAGTCGCGTTCCGCCGGGAGGCCCACGTCGATGATCTCGGTGACCGTGCCGGGCCGCGGGCTCATCACCACCACCCGGTCCGCGAGATAGACCGCCTCCGAGATGGAGTGGGTCACCAGCAGCACGGTGGTGCCCGTCTCGTGCCAGATCCGGTGCAGTTCGCGGTTCATCTGCTCCCGGGTGAGCGCGTCGAGCGCGCCGAACGGCTCGTCCATCAGCAGGACGGGCGGTTTGTGCAGCAATGCCCGGCACAGCGCGACCCGTTGCTGCATGCCGCCCGACAACTCGTGCGGATACGCGTCCTCGAAGCCGGTCAGCCCGGTCATCTCGATGAGTTCGTCCGCCCGCCGGCGCGCCGCCGCGGCCGGCATCCGGCGCATCTCCGCCTGGAGCAGGATGTTGCGCCGGGCGCTGCGCCACTCCAGCAGCGCCGCCCGCTGGAAGACGTACCCGATGTCGGGGCGCGGGCCGTGGACCTCTTCGCCGTGCAGCCGTACGGACCCGGCGGACGGGTCGAGGAGACCCGCGACCAGCTTGAGCAGGGTCGACTTGCCGCAGCCCGAGGGGCCGACCAGGGCGACGAACTCCCCCGCCGCCACGTCGAGCGAGACGTCGCGCAGGGCGGTGACGTCGCGGTTCTTCGTACGGAAGCGGACGGAGACGCCGGACAGGCCCACCGCCGGAGCCGTACCGGCCGCGCCCGAGCCCGAGCCCGCGCCCGCCCCCGCCCGCGTCCCGTCCGTCGCACCCGTCTTCCGGAGCGTCGCATCCGAGGCCATCGTCATCCCTTCAGCGCCGTGCCGCTGTCCCAGTACTCCGCCACCGCCTTCGGGCTCTTCACCAGCCCGGCCTCGGCGAAGACGTCGATCGTCTGCTGCCAGTCGGCGTCGGTGTTCACGCCCGGCGCCCTGCCGTCGGTCGCCTCGGTGTGGAGCAGGGTCAGAGTCGTCTTGAACTGCTCCGACAGGACGATGTGCGGCGGCAGTTGCTCCGACGCGCCGTGCATCGCGGCGATCGCGGGCTCGGGCGCCTTCTCCGCCGCCGCCCACGCCTCACTCACCGCTTTGACCATCCGCCCGGCGAGTTCGCTCCTCCCCGAGAGGATCTTCTGGCCCGCGATGAGGCCGTTGGAGTAGAAGTTCAGGCCGTGTTCGGAGAAACGGAGGTACGACACCGGCTTCTTCGCCTTGTCCTGCATGGTCGGCCCCTGGTCGCTCGCGTACCCGAGCAGCGCGTCCGTCTTCCCCGAGATCACGGCGGCGATCTTGCCCGCCGGATCGGTGTTCTGGATCTTGACGTCCGACTCGTCCAGACCGTTCTTCTCCAGGAAGATCGGGAAGGTCTTGCTGAGCGCGTCACCCGCCGTGCCCGCGATCGTCTTGCCCTTGAGGTCGGCCGGCGCGCTCACCTTCTGGTCCGCGAAGTACTGCACGGACGACGGCGTGGTCTGGAGGAACACCCCCAGGCTCTTCACTCTGACGCCCTGGTCGACCCCGCTGAGCAGCGCCGGTGTGTCCGCCCAGCCGAAGTCCGTCTGGCCCGCGCCGGTCGCCTGGACCGTCTTCTGCGAGCCCTGGCCGGCCCGGATGGTGAGATCGATGCCGTGCTTCTCGAAGATCTTCTGCTGCTTCCCGTAGTAGAACGGCGCGTGTTCGCCGTACGGGTACCAGTTGAGCGTCAGCGTCACCTTGTCGAGCTTCTTGCCGGAGTCACTGGTCGTGGTCGCCGGCCCGTCGTCGCCGCAGGCGGTGACGGTCGCCACCAGGAGCAGCGGTACGAGGCCGGTCATGAGTCTGCGCGCGTGCATGGCGAGGCCCTTCACTGGACGGAGTTCGGGCGGATCGGTACGCGGTGGGAGAAGCAGAGGGGATATGCAACGGTGGGGGTACGGGACCGGGTCGGTTCAGTACGCCGTACGGATCAGAACGCCGTGGTCGCGCCCACGTCCCGGCGGCTGGCGTGCCAGGGCAGCAACAGCTTCTCGGCGATCTCGACCAGGACGAAGAGCACCACCCCGATGAGTGACATGACCAGCAACCCCGCGAAGAGCATCGGCGTGTCGAGGTTCCCGTTGGCCTGGAGGATCACATAGCCGAGCCCCTCGTTGGCCCCGACGAACTCACCGACCACCGCCCCCGTCACGGCCAGGGTCACGGCGACCTTGAGCCCGGAGAACAGGTGCGGCAGCGACGCCGGGAACCGTATCTTCACGAAGGTCTGCCACGGCTTCGCCCCCATGGTCGCGGAGAGTTGGAGCATCTCCGGGTCAACTGCCTTGAGCCCGGTGACCATCGAGATCACCACGGGGAAGAACGCGATGAGCACGGCGATCAGGATCTTCGGTGTGATGCCGAAGCCGAGCCACACCACGAACAGCGGCGCGACCGCGATCTTCGGCACGACCTGGGCGAAGAGCAGGATCGGGTAGAGCGTCTTCTCGACGGTCGACGAGTAGACCATCACGACCGCCGCGAGCACGCCCACCGCGACGGCGATGACAAAGCCGAGCAGGGTCTCGTAGGTCGTCACCCACGTGTGCTGCCAGAGGTAACTCGTCTTGCCCGTAAGGACGTCCAGGGTGGCGCCCGGTGACGGGACGAGGTACGGCTCCACCAGCTCGGCCGCCGCGACGATCCACCAGGCCGCGAAACAGGCGACCAGCAGGACGGCCGGCCGCCAGCCCGCGTCCACCAGCCGGGCCAGCCGCTCACCCGCCCCCGGCCGGTCGCGCGCCGACACACCGGACACGCCGCCGGACGCACCGGATCCGCTCTTCGAAAACCGACCCCGGCCGTCGCTCTGCACCTGACTCGGACTCGCGCTGGGAGACTGGCTCTGGCTCACAGTGAACTCCTCGGGTGATCCGGGCAGTTACAAGAGCTAAGCGCTTTCAGAAAGCGCTTTCTGGTACGGTGATCGCCACGCTAATGACTCTCCGTCCATACGGTCAATAGGTCGTCCCTAAATTCCGGGGGTCGAGTTGAGTGAACGGGAAGCACGCAGACCGGAACCGCCCGCCGCGCACGCCCATGTCACCCTCGACGCCGTCGCCCGCCGCGCCGGGGTCTCCCTGGCGACCGCGTCCCGGGCCCTGAACGGCACCACCCGCGTCCGCGAGGAACTGCGCCTGCGGGTACGGGCCGCGGCCGATCTCCTCGGCTACATCCCCAACGCCCACGCCCAGGCGCTGGCCGGCGCCGCGGGCAACACCGTCGGCGTGATCTGCCACGACGTCGGCGACCCCTACTTCGCCGCGATCGCCGGCGGCGTGATGCGGGCCGCCGCCGAGCAGGACGTGCTGGTGATGCTCGCCAGCACCTTCCGGGAACCGGCCAGGGAGATCGCGTACGTCTCCATGCTCCGCGCGCAGCGGGCCCGCGCCATCCTGCTGATCGGCTCCGGCTTCGAGGACCGCGCCTGGGAACGGACCCTGGACGCCGAACTCGCCCCGTACGTCCGCGCGGGCGGCCGGGTCGCGGTCGTCAGCCGGCACCGGAGCCTGCGCGCCGACGCCGTACTGCCGGAGAACAGGGGCGGGGCGGCCGCTCTGGCCCGCGCCCTACTGGCCCTGGGCCACCGGGAGTTCGGCGTGCTGAGCGGACCGCCCGCGCTCACGACGGTCGCGGACCGGCTGGCCGGGTTCCGCGAGGGGCTGGCAGAGGCCGGGGTCACCCTGCGTCCCGGCGCCGTCGTCCGCGGCGCGTTCACCCGGGACGGCGGATACGCCGCCGCCCGGGAGCTGTTGGCCGGACCCACCCTCCCGACCTGCGTCTTCGCGGTGACCGACGTGATGGCGGTGGGCGCGCTCGCCGCGTTCCGCGAGGCGGGCCTGCGGGTGCCGCACGACCTCTCGCTCGCGGGCTTCGACGACATCCCGCTCGTACGGGAGTTGACGCCCGCGCTCACCACCGTCGCCCTGCCCCTCACCGAGATGGGCCGGCACGTCATCTCGCTCGCCCTGCGCGAACCGCGCGGGACCCGGGCCCGGGTCCTGCGGGTGGGCGGTGACGTGGTCCTGCGGGGCAGCACCGCGCCACCCCGCCCGGCCGACCGCACCGCGCCGCCCCGCCCGGCCGTCCCCGGACCGTGAGGGCCCCTGCGGGGCCCTACTCCGGTACGCGAGGGACCTCGCGGCGGTCCGGGAGGCCCGGGAGCAGGCCGTCCTCCCGGCGCCTGATCTGCGACATCAGCTCCGCCGCGAACGACTTGATGGTGTCGAGGCCCGTACGCCCCCAGCGCCGCGGCTCGGTGTCGACCACACAGACCGTGCCGAGGGCCAGGCCTGTACGGTCGATGAGCGGGGCCCCGAGGTAGGAGCGGATCCCGATCTCGTCCACCAGCGGGTTGCCCGCGAAGCGGGGGAAGTCGCGGACGTCTTCGAGGACGAGCGCCTTGCGCCGGACGACGACGTACGGGCAGTAGCCGTGGTCGCGGGCCATGAACCGCTCACCGCCCGTCCCCCGCACACCGCCGGTCCCCCGCTCCCCGTCCGTGCCCCCGTCGCCGTCCGTGCCCCGCGCGGTGTGCAGCCCCGCGAAGAACTGCCGGTTCTCGTCGATGAAGTTGACCATCGCGTACGGAGCGCCCGTCATCTGCGCCAACTGCTGGGTGAAGGCGTCGAAGGCGGGCTCCGGCCGCTCGCCCAGCCCGAGCCGCCGTAATCGCCGCACGCGGTCGGGCGCCTCCCGGTCGACGGGCGTGAGCAGCAGGCGGGCGATCGGGTCGTACCTCATGCGGGTGCTCCGTCGCTCGGGAACATCGGGGGCCGCGGCGTCATTCGGCGTGCTCGGGGGCGGGGTCCGGGGCCGACATCGGGATCGGCTTCGGGATCGGGGTGAGGCTCAGGCTCGCGGCGGCACCCGGACTCGGACTCGGGCCGGAGCGCGCACCCGGCCCCACCCCCGCGTCCGGCGCCGGACTCGCCCCGGTCGTCGCCGTGAGCAGATGCTGGACGAGCGTGACCAGCGTCTGGATCCCGGAGCTGGCGATCCGCGCGTCGCACAGCACGATCGGCACGTCCGGTCTGAGGTCCATCGCCGCCCGTACCTCTTCCGGTTGGTAGCGGTACGAACCGTCGAACTCGTTGACGGCGACCACGAACCCGATGCCACGCTGCTCGAAGAAGTCGACCGCGGAGAACGAGTATTCGAGCCGCCGCGTGTCCGCGATGACGATCGCGCCGAGCGCGCCCCTCGACAACTCGTCCCACATGAACCAGAAACGCTCCTGACCCGGCGTACCGAAGAGGTAGAGCACGTGCCGCTCGTCCAGGGTCAGCCGCCCGAAGTCCATGGCGACCGTCGTGGACGTCTTGGCCTCGACCCCCGTCAAGTCGTCGGTGGCCGCGCTGACTTGCGTGAGTAATTCCTCCGTGCTCAGCGGCGCGATCTCGCTCACCGCGCCCACGAAGGTCGTCTTGCCGACCCCGAACCCGCCCGCGACCAGAATCTTGAGGGCGGTGGGAAAGGATTCGGAGCTGAAGGATTCAGAGCTGTCGTCGTAGGCCATCGAGCACTGCCTCCAGCAGGGAAACGTCGGTGGGATGGTCGAAACTGTCCGGTGGCCGCGCGGAGATCGCTCCGCAGTCCACCAGGTCGGAGAGCAGCACCTTGGTGACGGTCGCGGGCAGCCGCAGATGCGCCGCGATCTCCGCCACCGAGGTCGGTCTCTGGCAGAGACCGACGGCCTGCGCGTGCTCGGGCCCCAGGTGCGCGTCCGGCACCGAGCCCGTGGACATCACCAGCGTCAGCAGGTCCAGGGCCGTGGTCGGCCGCGTCCTGCCCCCGCTCACGGTGTACGGACGGATGAGCCGGCCGGCTGCCTCGTCCAGCCAGGGCCCGTCCGTCGTGGCCGACACGCTCACAGCCCCCCCGTGGCACTCGGGGTCGTACCCGCCGCTTGTCTCAGGGGGGTGATCAGGTACGGCCGTACGCTCTTGACCAGCATCGCCATCTCGTAGCCGAGGACGGCGGCGTCGGCCTCCCGGCCGGCCAGCACGGCGAGACAGGTGCCCGAGCCGGCCGTCGAGACGAAGAGCAGGGTGGAGTCGAGCTCGACCACGACCTGGCGGACCTCACCGCCGTCGCCGAACCGGATCCCGGCGCTCCGGCCGAGCGAGTAGAGCCCGGAGGCGAGGGCGGCCATGTGGTCCGCGCTGTCGGCGTCCATGCCGTGCATGGACCTCACCAGGCCGTCGGAGGAGAGCAGCACCGCGCTGCGGGTGTACGGGACACGCTGGACCAGACCGCTGAGCAGCCAGTCGAGGTCGGAGACATGGCCGGTCGGCACATCGCTCGCCATGGTGCATCTACTCCTTGGAGGTGGTGTCGTGGCGCTGCGGTTCCGGCTGTTCCGGGAGCGGGTCCGACAAGGGGTCCGGCAGAGGCGCCGACAAGAGGTCGGGCAGCGGGTCGGACAACGGATCAGGCCCGGGATCCCGCGACGGGTCCGGTGGCGCCTCCGCCCGGGGGCCGGTGACGGCGGGCTGGGCCTCGGCGAGGTCGATGCCGCGCTGGAAGGCCGCCATGAGACCGGGGTCGTGCAGGACCGGTTCGGCGGCGGGTGCCGGGGCGGGCCGGTCCCGTAGCTGCGGGACCAGGTGCTCCTGCCCCCGGCGCCTGGGCAGTTGGGGCCGGCTCGCGGTGGAGGGGAGGGTCCCGTCGGCGGCGGGCTCGGACGACGGGTAGGCCGGCACGCGCGCCTGGACCCTGGCCCCGGAGGGGGCGGCGCCGTCGGCCGGCTGCTGCCTCGGGTACGTGACGCCGGGGCGCGCGGCGGCCGGCGTGGGGCGGTCGGGCCGCTCACCACGGACGGGCAGCGGGGCGGGGGCGCCGGACCCGGGCGCGCGGTGCGAGGGGCGCGGCGGTGCCTCGTACGTCCGCTGCCGGGCCTGCGGTACGGGTGAGGGCGCCACCACGGGGGGCGGGGGTACGGCAGCGGCGGGCGCGGGCGGGACCGTACCAAGCGCCTCCATCCCCGGAACCACACCCGCACCCGGACCGGCGCCCGTCGGGGCCGCGGCCCCGTCCCGCCCGTCGGGAGCCGGCGGATGCTCCCCGCCCAGCAGTGCCTGCGGCAGGACGAGCACCGCCTGGATGCCGCCGTAGATGTTGGACTGCAACCGCACCGCGATGCCGTGCCGGCGCGCCAGCGCGGAGACGACGAACAGACCGATGCGGCCGTCCTGGAGCAGGTGCGCGACGTTGACCTGGTCGGGGTCGGCGAGCAGCCCGTTCATCTTCTTCCGCTCGTCGGACGCCATCCCGAGCCCGCGGTCCTCGACCTCGATGGCCAGACCGGCCGTCACATACTGCACGCGCAGCAGGACTTGGGTGTGCGGGGCGGAGAACAGGGTCGCGTTCTCGACCAGTTCGGCGAGCAGGTGGATGACGTCGGCGACGGCGTGGCCGCGCAGCGTGCCGTCGATCGGCGGCACCAGTTTGATCCGGGGGTACTGCTCGACCTCGGCGATCGCGGACCGCAGCACCTCGGTCATCGTGACCGGCTTGCTCCACTGCCTGCGCGAGATCGCGCCGCCGAGAACGGCCAGGTTCTCCGCGTGCCGGCGGATCCGGGTCGCCAGATGGTCGACGTGGAAGAGCCCCTTCAGCAGCTCCGGGTCCTCGACCTCGTTCTCCAGGTCGTCCAGGAGCTGGATCTCCCGGTGGACCAGGGACTGGAGGCGGCGGGCGAGGTTGACGAAGACCTCGACCTTCTGCTCGTTGCCGACGCTGCTGGAGAGCCGGGACGCCTGCACGACGGTGGTGACGGCCGTCTCCTGGGACCGCCTCAGCTCCTCCGCGAGCAGGTCGAACTCGTCCCCGCCGACGACGGGGGGCGGTGGCGTACGGCGCGGGGGCACGCGCTCGCCCCGCCGAAGCTGCTCCACGACGGCGCGCAGGTCGGCCTGTCCGCGCGCGCTGGACCGGCGCAGGGCGTTGCAGCGGTCGATGAGCGACCGCGCGGTGCGCTCCGCGCCGAGGGCGGCCGCCGCGACGGCGGCGAAGGCGACCAGCGCCATGCCGAACAGGGCCGCCCAGACCGCGGGGGTGGGCTCGGCCGCGGTGGACCTGAAGACCAGGGCCACGGCGGCCGCGCCGCTCAACGCCGCGACTATCGCGGGCAGAACGGCGGTGCGCAGGAGTTGGGGACGTATACGGGCGTCCGGGGGTGCGGGCCTGTTCGGCCGGCCCGGGGAGGGCAGCGAACGGGCGCCCGGCCGGCCGTGCCGCCCGCCTTCGCGGCGGTCCGGCCGCGCGGCGGGTGCGCGAAGTTGAGACATCAGTGTCCTCGGTACGTGGGGCCCCAGGAATCGGCGTTGCTGGTGGTCGACTGCGGCGCCGACGTCGGGTCCCACGCATGCCGCCGGAGCCCTCCGTTGATCACCGCGCACTCACGGTAGTCGCCAAGAGTTCGGGTGCGGTGGACAGTTGACGAAGTTGCCCACAGAGCATCCCGCTCCGGTATGAGGCATCGCACACCAGCACGAATGCCACACACCCCACGTACGGTCCCGCTCTACCCGCCCGGGGTCGGCCGCACAGGGGGCGCCGGCTGCTCCGAGGGCAGGATCACCGAACGGGTCAGGTGACGCGGCCGGTCCGGGTCGAGACCGCGCAGATCCGCCAGGGCGAGCGCGAGGCGCTGGATCCGTACCAGCTCGGCCAGCGGGTCGAGCCGGCCCGCCACCCACAGTCCGCCGGTCGCCGTGACCTGCTCGGCGAGGCCGTCGGGGGCCGGCCCGAGGCTCCAGGTCGCCGTGCCGCCGGTGGTGATGCTGATGGGCCCGTGGCGGTACTCCATGGCCGGGTACGCCTCGGTCCACGCGAGGGCGGCCTCCCGCATCTTGAGCGCCCCCTCCTCCGCGAGGCCGACGGTCCACCCCCGCCCGAGAAACGTGAACTGGTTGCAGCCCACCACACCCTCAGGCAGCGGCTCGGCGAGAGCGGTCCTCGCGTCCGCGACGACAGAGTCGCTGTGCAACCCGAGGTGAGCACGGAGCAGCGTCAGGGCGGTGGTGGCGAACCGCGTCTGGACGACGGACCGTTCGTCGGCGAAGTCGAGAACGACGAGGTCGTCCGCGGCGGTACGGACCGGCGTCCGCGGATCCGCGGTGATCGCGGTGGTACGGGCGGAGCCGCGCACGTCCGCGAGCAGCCGCAGCACCTCGGTGGTGGTACCGGACCGGGTCAGGGCGACGATCCGGTCGTACCGGCGACCCGACGGGAACTCGGACGCGGCGAAGGCATCGGTCTCCCCGAGCCCGGCACCCTCCCGAAGTGCGGCGTACGCGCGCGCCATGAAGAACGAGGTCCCACAACCGACAACGGCCGTGCGCTCCCCAGGGGCAGGCAGCTGTTCCTTGAGGCCGCCGGCCAACGCGGCCGCCCGGGCCCAGGATTCGGGCTGGTCGGCCAGTTCCGTCTCGACAAAACTCATGGTCTCCACTCCCACTATGATGGTTCCTGCATGCTAGATGAGCATTTCGATCAAAACCAAGCATCAGTCACGCGACAAAGGGGACGCAGTGAACCGGCACGAACGGCACACCGCGCTGCTCGACCTCCTGGCCGAGCGGCATCAGCTGGAGGTGGAGGCGGTGGCCGCCGAGCTGGGCGTGTCCGTGGCCACGGTCCGCCGCGACCTGGACCACCTGGGCGAGCAGCAGTTGCTGACGCGCACACGGGGCGGAGCCGTGGCGCACTCGGTGTCGTACGAACTCCCCCTGCGCTACCGGGCGGTACGCCACGCCTCCGAGAAGGAACGCATCGCCCGAGCAGCCGCGGCACTGGTCAGCCGGGGCATGGTGGTGGGCCTCAACGGCGGAACGACAACATCAGAGGTGGCGAGGACGCTGGCCACCCGCGGCGACCTGACGGGCAGCGCCGCCGACCCGGCGCTCACCATCGTCACCAACGCACTCAACATCGCCCACGAACTGGCGGTCCGCCCCCACATCAAGATCGTGACGACCGGCGGCGTGGCACTGCCGCAGTCGTACGAACTGGTGGGCCCCCTGGCCCGCCACCTCCTGCACGAGATCAGCCTGGACCTGGTCTTCCTGGGCGTGGACGCCCTGGACGCCCACACAGGAGCCACCGCACACGACGAACGCGAGGCACAGGTCAACGCACTACTGGCAGAAAGAGCACAAAACGTCACAGTGGTGGCGGACCACTCAAAGCTGACCACCCGAGCGTTCGCCCGAATCTGCCCCCCAGAGGCAATAGACACCCTGATCACCGGCACAGAGGCAAAACCCCTGACCGCACCGTTCGAGGAACACGGAACAAGGGTGATCCACGCCTAACGGACTCCCGCGGACCGCTCAGTCGTCACCGACCCCGGCCGACCACCGAGCCCAGCGATCACCCCTTGGCGGAAGACGCAGTTTCGGCGGCCCCAGCCGCCCCCGTCAATCCGGCACCAGCTTCAACATCGCCCCCCGCCGCAACAGACCCAGCAGGCGCCGGCCACCCCCCAGCCGGTATCACCGCCACCGGCCGCCACCAAGGGGTGGTCGGTACGGCCCCACCAGCCGGTTCGAACGGCTCGCCCGGTCGCGGCAGCGCGATGTCCGCGCCCGCCTCCGCCGCCGCCGTGATCGTGCCCTCGCCGGGCTCGGACCACGGGTGCGGGGCCAGGTTGAAGGTCCCCCAGTGGATGGGCAGCATCACGCCCGACGGTCGGCCGCCTTGAAGGTCGAGGTGGGCCTGCATGCCCTCGGCCGGGGTCATGTGGATGTCCGGCCAGTACTCGCTGTACGCACCGATCTGGATCATGGTCGCGTCGAACGGGCCGTGTTCCGTCCCGATGTCCTTGAAGCCGGGGAAGTAGCCCGTGTCGCCGCTGTGGTAGACCCGGTGCTCGGGCCCCGCCGCGACCCAGGACGCCCACAGGGTGACCTGCTGGTTCCGCAGTCCCCGCCCGCAGAAGTGCCGCGCGGGGGTGGCGGTCAGGTTGATCCCGGCGACCTCGGTGGTCTCGTTCCAGTCCAGCTCGCGCAGGCGCGACGCGGGCACACCCCACTTCTCCAGGTGCGCGCCGACGCCGAGCGGGACGGCGAAGACGGTGTCCGTCGAGACGAGCGCCTTGATCGTGGGCAGATCGAGATGGTCGTAGTGGTCGTGGGAGATCACGACGACGTCGACCGGACCGAGCGACGCGAGCGGTACGGGCACGGGGTGCAGCCGCTTGGGTCCCGCGAACGCGAAGGGCGAGCAGCGGTCGCCCCAGACCGGGTCGAAGAGCACGCGCCGCCCGTCGATCTCGGCGAGCACGCTCGAATGGCCCATCCAGGTGACCCGCAGCCCGGAGGCCGGAGGCGTCGCCAGCTCGGCGAGGGTCGTCGGATACACGGGGATGGTGCCGGCCGGGGCCCGCAGGGCCCGCGACTCCTTCTCCAGGTACGTCTTCGCCAGTTCCTTGCCGACGCCGGAGGGCCTGATCCGGGCACCCACCGGGTTCTGGAAGACGCCGTCGGCGAAATTGGGTGACGCGAGGATCCGCTCCAGCCGCTTCCCCGCCGAATCGGCCCCGAAGGCCGCGGGTCGCAGCGAGCGCAGTCGGGAGCGCAACGAAGGGGGAGAAACAGCGCCTGTCACAGCACCTCCTGGAGGTTCGGTGTCGCCCCCATTATGGCCGGGGCCGTACGTCCGTGCGGGTCGGGCGGGACAAGCCGTCCCGCCCTCACGGACACGCGTATGCAACGTCCACGCTGCCCCCGGGATTCCCCGGCACGCCTCGGATCCGGAATCAAAATCGTATCTTTGACAAGCCCGCGCGCCCTCTGCCCGACCGCCCCGGAACCTGGGCCGCCCCGGGGCCCGACCACGGGCGCCACGCCCGTACTGTGACCGCGAACGGACGTCCGGAACCGGAAAGGCAGACGGTGGCCCAGCAGCAGACCGACCAGACCGACCAGACCGATCAGTCCGAACCGCCCCCGCTCGACGTGCTGGTCATCGGGGGCGGCGGTGTGGACACCGTCGTCCGCGTCAACTCGCTTCCCGTCCCGCTCGCCGACTCCGTCGGCGTGGGTCCGATCCACGAGTGGCCGGGGCACACCGGCGGCAACGTGGCGCTCGGCTGCCGGACCCTCGGCCTCGGGGTGAAGTTCCTCGACTTCCTCGGCGACGACTGGCCCGGCGAACAGGTCCGCGCCCGGCTCACCGGCGGGGACGTGGACTTCGCGACACTGCCGTCGCCCGCGGGGACCCGGCGTGCGGTCAATCTGGTCGACAAGACGGGCCGCCGGATGTCGTTCTTCGACGCCAGGGACCCGGACGACCTCCGGATGCCGCGTGACTTCTACCTGCCGCACCTGCGGCGCGCCCGCCATGTCCACCTGTCCCTCACCCACTTCACCCGGTTCCTCCTCGACGACATAGAGGCGCTGGGGGTGCCGGTGTCGACCGACCTCCAGGACTGGAACGGACTCGACGACTACCACCGGGAGTTCGCCTTCCGCGCCGACCTGGTGTTCCTCAGCGCCGCAGGAGCCCGCGAACGCATAGCGTCCGTGATGCGGGAGATCCTGCGCGAGGGCCGGGCCGAGGCCGTCGTCGCGACGGCCGGTGCGGGTGGTTCGTACGTGATGACCCGGGAGGGCAGCCGGACCCCGCGTCCGGTGCGGGCCACCGCCCCGCCCGCGCCGGTGGTGGACTCCAACGGTGCGGGGGACGCGTACCTCTCCGGTTTCCTCTACGGCCGGCTGGCCGGCCGGGACCTCGAAGCCTGCGCCGCGCTCGGCGCGGTGGCGGGTGCCTACGCCTGTACGGGGCAGGGCGACGCGGGCCTGATCGGACTGGACGAGCTGCTGGCGGCGAAGATCTGACAGCGCCGCGCCGGTGCGGCGGCTCAGGTCTGCCGCACCGGTTCGTACGCCTCGGACGAGAGTCCGAAGGTCCATGCGACGCCCTCCTTGGCGGTCCTGGTGGTGGGTGGGACACGCAGCCAGTACGTACGGCTCGTGCCGTCGGGCTCGGGGGTGGAGTTGACCACCTCGACCGTCACGACGTCCTCGTCGTCGGCGAGGGCTATGCGCCACAGGATGCCCGTCTCGTCGCGGTGCACCGGCTCTGCCCCCGAGTCCGCGAGGAACCGGTCGTAGCCGTAGTGCTCCAACATGACGCGGCGCAGCTCGGCGTTGCTCTCGCCGCGGATCCGCTCGGGCGTCAGGGACGCGAGCTCGTCCAGGAATTCCGCCGGAACGGGCATGCCCCGCCAGGCGTACAGGGCGAAGCCGTCCGGGTAGGCGAGGGCGGGGCCGTCGGAGCGGTCGAGCCGGCCCGCCTCGTCCCGGTGCAGGTGGACGGGGCGTTCGGAGATCACCACGGCGTTCTCGTACGGCCACCACCAGCCCGCGTGCCTGGCCACCTCGGCGAGCCCTTCGAGCCGCTCGCCGCACCCGTCGAAGGCGACGAGCCAGGCGGCGTCGTGCTGTCCGAGGACGGCGTCGAGCAGCGCCGGGCGGATCTCCTCCGCCTCCTCCGGCTTCCCGGCGAGGGTGTCCACCACGCCGGTCCTTATCCGCTCGGCGAGCGCACGCGTGGTGTCCCAGAGCCGGGCGCCGGTGGTGTTCCAGTGCGCGGCCCAGCCGGCGGGACCCAGCGCATCGTGCATCCGCCGCCGTTCGGCCGCCCAGGGGCCGGTGCGCACCGCGTCCCGCACGGACCGTCCGTGGCCGTCGAGCGACCGGACCGCCGTCACCCCGGCCAGGGGCGACTCCACCCAGATGATCCGCTCCGGCTCCGCCAGGCCCGCCGTGCGGTACGCCAGCCGTACGCCCCGCTCGGCCGCCGGCCGGTCCGCCGCGCCCGTCGCCGCCGCGACGCCCCGCCATGTGTCCACGTCATTCATGTCCGCTGCCCCGTCTCCCCTGTTGTCCCTGTCCGACCAGGTCGCCACGCGCCCGGATGCCCGTGTGCCTGGTAAGCCCGTGCTGTCCCGTGTCCCTGCTGTCCCACGTCCGCGCTGCCCCGTGGCCCCGCTGTCCCGCCGCCTCACCGAACGGCCGCGGCCCGCCACGCTCAGTCCGCGACGACCCGCACCGATCCCGGCAGGTACTCCCGCTGGCGCACCACGCGGAACCAGCCGCGCGGCAGTGGTATCGCCGCGTGTTCCTCGTGCACCACCCGCCCGCCCTCCGGGAGATGGAGCAGCATCGGCCCCTCCGCCGACCCCGGTTCACGGATCAGCCGGCCGCGGCCGGTCACGGCGTGGGCGTGGCCGGTGACCTCGCCGAGCGCCAGGACCAAACGGCCCCGCCCGTCCCGCGGTTCACCCGCCGCCTCCGCGGCGCCCGACGGCACCGACTCCTCCGCCACGGGCATGATGAGCACGTCTCCCTGCCGGAACATGGCTCTCCCCTCGTCGGCGGCGCCGAGTGCGCCGACCTGTGAACGACGCTAGAGGCAGGGTCTGACAACCGGCCCCCGGCGAAGGCGGAGGCACGCACTCCGCCCGCCCCCGCGAGGGGCGTTGTCAGTGGGAGTTGGTACAACTTCTCGCACACGCCCACCGACCAACGCCGCACGGTGTCTGGAGCCTTCACCATGGCCATTTCCCACCACATGCAGGAGCTGTACGGCCTGCCCGTCCTCGACTTCCCCGCCGGGGGGACGAACGGGGAGCCGGCCGGCGGGCTCCCGGGCGCCGCGTCCGTGGCCTGGCGCATCTCGGTCGACTCGTACGACGCGGACGAGGCGTGGGAAGCGGCGTTCGGCCGCTTCGCCAAGGCCGTGGACCTCGGCGAGGTCAGGGCCCTGGTCGTCGGCTCCTGGAGCGACCCCTACGACTCGGACCCCGAGGAAGTGGTCAACGCCCTGGTGGCGATCAGTCGCCAACTTCCCCGGCTGCGCGCGCTCTTCCTCGGTGACATCACTTTCGACGAGTGCGAGATCTCCTGGATCAACCAGGGTCTGGTGACACCGCTGCTCGACGCCTTCCCGACGCTGCACGAGTTCGGGGTCCGCGGCGGACAGGGTCTGCGGTTCCCCGCCGTCCGGCACGAGCAGTTGCGCTCGCTGACCATCGAGACGGGCGGCCTGGACGCCGAAGTGGTACGGAACGTGGCGGCGAGCGACTTCCCCGCCCTGGAGCATCTGGACCTGTGGCTCGGTACGTCGTGGTACGGCGCGAACGCGGAGATCGCCGATCTCGCGCCGATCCTCGCCGGGTCCCGGCTGCCCAAGCTGCGGTATCTCGCGCTGCGCAACAGCCAGATCCAGGACGAGATAGCCGCCGCCCTCGCGGGCGCCCCGGTCGTCGCGGGCCTGGAGACGCTCGACCTGTCGATGGGCGCGCTCGGCGACGACGGCGTGGCGGCGCTGCTCGCGGGACAGCCGCTCACCCACCTCAAGAAGCTCGACCTGCACCACCACTTCGTGGGCGAGGCGATGCGGGAGCGGTTGCGGGCCACCCTCGGCGCGGCCGGGGTGGAGGTCGACCTGTCGGACCATCAGGACGAGGAGGACCGCGAGGACCGCTACACCGCGGTCGCGGAGTGACGATGGCCCCGCCCCGTCGTCTTGCAGTGGTCGGCAACCCGGACAACCGCCGCGTCACGCTGTTCCAGGACGCCGTGCGGGCCGCCGGGCTGCCGCCCGCCCGGGTGGTGGCCTGGCGCGACGTGCTGCGCGCGGACGGCGCGGCGGCGGCCGGGTTCGCGGCGGGAGAGACCGTACGGATCGATTCGCCGGGTGAGGACCGGGAGGTCGAGCTGCTGCTGCGCGGGGCGGGTGACCCCACCCGGGTGGAGGGCACGGCCCGTTGGTACGGACGCTTCACGGCCGCCGTCCACACGCTGGCGCGCGAGGCGGTCGCGGCCGGAGCCACGGTGCTCGACGACCCCGGTGAGCTGGCGGTCCTCTTCGACAAGCGGCTCTGTCACGGTGTGCTGGACCGCGCCGGGGTGCCCGTTCCGCTCTCCCCCACCTCGGGACCCACCGCCCCGGCCGTGTCCGGCTGGGCCGATGTGCGGGCCCTGATGGCGGAGGCCGGGCTGCGGCGCGCCTTCGTCAAACCGGCCCACGGCTCGTCGGCGTCCGGCGTCCTGGCCGTCGAGACGGCCGGCCCCGGCCGGGTCCGTGCCACCACCTCGGTCGAACGCGATGCCGAGGGGCGGCTGTTCAACTCGCTGCGGGTGCGGTCCTACCCCACCGAGCGCGAGGTGGCGGCGATCGTCGACACCCTCGCACCCGACGGTCTGCACATCGAGCGGTGGCTGCCCAAGGCCGGGCAGCACGGCCGGGCGGCCGATCTGCGGGTCGTCGTGGTCGCGGGCCGCGCCACCCACGCGGTCGTACGGACCAGCCGCTCGCCCATGACCAATCTGCACCTCGGCGGCACCAGGGGCGATCTCGACGCCGCCCGCGCCGCGATGGCGGCGGCGGGCAGCGGTTTCGACGAGGCGCTGTCGATCTGCGAGCGGGCGGCGGCCCGCTTCCCCGGCACCCACTGCGTGGGGGTCGACCTGCTGCCCTTCGCCGGCTGGCGGCGTTTCGCGGTCGGCGAGGTGAACGCCTTCGGCGATCTCCTGCCACGCCTGACCGGGCTGCCGGGGAGCGGCGCCGAGGGCCTGGACACGTACGGGGCGCAGGTCGCCGCCCTGGCGGACGCCGCCGGGACACGGGGAGGGCGGGACCGTGTCGGCGCCTGACCCGCACCTCGATGTGAGCCCTGCCCTGGACCCCGGCGGGAACCCCGACATGAACGACGTCGTGGGCCGGGACGACCTGCTTCTCGTCACCCTCGACACCCTGCGCTTCGACGTGGCGCGGGAACTGGCCGCCGAAGGCCGGATCCCGCGTCTCGCGCGCCATCTGCCCGGCGGGCGCTGGGAGAAGAGGCACGCGCCGGGCAGTTTCACGTATGCCTCGCACCAGGCGATGTTCGCCGGGTTCCTGCCCACCCCCGCGTCCCCGGGCCCGCACCCGCGGCTGTTCGCCGCGCGCTTCGCGGGCAGCGAGTCCACCGCGGGCCGGACCTGGGTGTTCGACACCCCGGACCTGGTCTCGGGCCTGGCCGCCGCCGGCTACCGCACGGTGTGCGTGGGCGGGGTCGGGTTCTTCAACCGGCGGGGCGCGCTCGGTTCCGTCCTCCCCGGCCTGTTCCAGGAGAGCCACTGGGAGCCGGAGTTCGGCGTGCCGTCCCCCACCTCGTTCGAGGCGCAGGTCGCCCGGGCGGAGGAGGTGGTCGCGGCCCTGCCCGCCGAGCGGCGGCTGTTCCTCTTCGTGAACGTGGCCGCGCTGCACCAGCCCAACTGGTTCCATCTGCCCGGCGCCACCCACGAGGCGGGCGACTCGCGCGCCACCCACGCGGCCGCCCTCGAATACGTCGACCGGCACATCGGGCGGCTCTTCGCCGCCGCGAGCAGCCGCCGCCGGTGCTTCACGATCGTCTGTTCCGACCACGGCACGGCGTACGGCGACGACGGCTGGACCGGACACCGGCTGGGCCACGACAGCGTCTGGACCGTGCCGTACGCCCATTTCTTCCTGGAACCGGGGGCCCTCTCATGACCGATCAGCCCATACCGCCCCACCCGCACCGACCGCCCCACCAGCACCAGCGCCAGCCGTCCGACCGGCACCGCCCCCGCCCCCGCCCGTACGAGAGCTACGTCTACGCCTACCCGCACAAGACGGCGTACCGCGAGCTGCCCGACCGCCCCGCGCTGGCCGACGAGTGGGCGGGCGAACGCAAGGACGCGCTCTCCCTCTATCTCCACATCCCGTTCTGCGAGGTGCGGTGCGGCTTCTGCAACCTCTTCACCCGGATCGGCGCGCCCGGTGACCTGACCACCCGTTACCTGGACGCGCTGGACCGCCAGGCGGTCGCCGTACGGGACGCGCTCGGCGACAGCGAGCCGCTGAGGTTCGCCGCCGCCGCGTTCGGCGGTGGCACCCCCACCTTCCTCGACGCGGGCGAGCTGGAGCGGCTGTGCGACATCGCCGAGAAGCGGACCGGCGCCGATCTGCGGGCCGTTCCCCTCTCGGTCGAGACGTCCCCGTCGACGGCCACCGCCGACCGGCTCGCCGTCCTCGCCGACCGGGGCGCCACCCGGCTGAGCATCGGCGTGCAGAGCTTCGTCGACGCGGAGGCGAAGGCGGCGGTACGGCCGCAGCGCCGCGCCGAGGTCGAGGCGGCGCTCGGCCTGATCCGCGACGCCCGGATCCCCGTCCTCAACATCGACCTGATCTACGGCATCGACGGCCAGACCGAGCGGTCCTGGCGCCACTCCCTCGACGCCGCGCTCGCCTGGCGCCCCGAGGAGCTGTACCTCTACCCGCTGTACGTACGCCCCCTCACCGGCCTCGGCAGGACGGGCGGGGACGGCAGCGAGGAGAGCGACGACGCGTGGGACGAGCGGCGGCTGCGCCTCTACCGGCAGGGCCGTGACCATCTCCTCGCCGAGGGGTACGAGCAGGTGTCGATGCGGATGTTCCGCCGCCCGGGAGCCCCCGCGCAGGGGCCCGACGACCACGCCTGCCAGACGGACGGCATGATCGGCCTGGGGTGCGGCGCCCGTTCGTACACCTCGCGGCTGCATTACTCCTTCGACTACGCGGTCGAGATGCGCGAGATCCGGACCCTCATCGACACCTACACGGAGACCAAGGACTTCTCCCGCGCCCTGGTGGGCCACCGCATGGACGGCGACGGCGACGAGGCCCGCCGCCGCCACCTGCTCCAGTCCCTCCTCCAGGCCCAGGGCATGGAGACGGCCGACTACCGCGCGCGGTTCGGCAGCGGCCCCGCCGACGACTTCCCGGCCGAGCTGGCCCGGTTCGAGGCGTACGGCTGGCTCGACGCGAGTACCGGCCCCGGTCTGCTGCGGCTCTCCCCCGAGGGTCTCGCGCACTCCGACGCCCTGGGCCCCGCGCTCTTCTCCCCCGCCGTACGGGCCGCCATGGCCGCGTACACGCTGAAATGAGCCCCGCGATGGACCTGACAATCCTCTACCGCGGCCCGCTCGCGTCCTGCGACTACGACTGCCCGTACTGCCCGTTCGCCAAGCGGCGGGACAGCCGGGAGCAGCTGCGCGCCGACCGGACCGCTCTCGCCCGGTTCGCCGCCTGGGCCTCCGAGCCCACGGACGACCGGCTGTCGGTGCTCTTCACCCCCTGGGGCGAGAGCCTGGTCCGGTCCTGGTACCGGCGCACGCTCACCGAGCTGTCGCATCTGCCGCACATCCGCCGGGTCGCCGTCCAGACGAACCTGAGCTGCCGCACCGACTGGCTGGCGGACGCCGATCCGGAGACGCTCGCCCTGTGGTGCACGTACCACCCGGGACAGACGCCGTACGACCGTTTCCTCGCCAAGTGCCACGACCTGGCGGCCCGCGGGGTGCGGTTCAGCGTCGGCGTGGTCGGCCTGTCCGAGCACCTGGAGCACGCGCGGAGGCTCCGCGCGGAGCTGCCGGAGCACGTCTACTTGTGGATCAACGCGGCCGAGGGGCACACGTACGGCGACGACGAGGCCGTCCGGTGGACGGACCTGGACCCGCTGTTCCCGTACAGCCGCCATCCACACCGCTCGGCCGGCCTGCCCTGCCGCACGGGCGAGTCGGTGATCTCCGTGGACGGCGACGGTACGGTACGGCGCTGCCACTTCGTCCGCGCCGAGCTGGGCAACCTGTACGACGGTTCGTACCGCGCGGCCCTGGGCCCCCGGGGCTGTCCGCTGGCCGTGTGCGACTGTCACATCGGCTATGTGCACCTGGAGACACTGCCGTTGTACGACGTGTTCGCGGGCGGGGTGCTGGAGCGCGTCCCGGCCGGCGGCATTGACGCGGGGTGAGACATGCCATCGGTCGAGTTCGGCTCGAACGGGAATGGCCCCGCCCGGTGAAAGGGAATCACCGGAGCGGGGCCGAAGTGAGCCCGGAAGGGATCAGATGACGACGCCCTGCTGGCGCAGGAAGGCCAGCGGGTCGACGTCGGAGCCGTAGTCGGGGCCGGTACGGATCTCGAAGTGCAGGTGCGGGCCGGTCACGTTGCCGGTGGCGCCGGAGAGCCCCAGCTGCTGGCCCTCACTGACGGTCTGTCCGGCGGAGACGGTGATCGAGGACAGGTGCGCGTACTGCGAGTACATGCCGTCCGCGTGCCGGACGACGACCTGGTTGCCGTACGAGCCGCCGTCACCGGCGGTCACGACGGTGCCCGCGCCGACGGCCTTCACGACGGTGCCCGAGGGCGCCAGGAAGTCCACGCCGGTGTGGTAGCCGCTCGACCAGTTGCTGCCCGAGGCGTGGTACGGCGTGCCGATGGCGATGCCGGAGACCGGCAGCGTGAAGGCGGACGCCTTCACGGCCGGGGCCGCCTTCTTCACGGGCGCCGCCTTCTTCACCGGCGCGGCCTTCTTGAGCGCGGTGCGCTCGGCGGAGCGGGAGGCCGTGGTGGGGGCCTTGGCGCGGTCGGCCGCGGGGGCCTTGGCGCCGAGGGTCAGCTTCTGGCCGGGGTGGATCAGCGACGGGTCGGAGCCGATGACGCGCCGGTTGTCCGCGTACAGCTTCTTCCAGCCGCCCGCGACCTTCTTCTTCTTGGCGATCTTCGACAGGGAGTCGCCGGAGACCACGCGGTAGGTGGCGGCGGTCTTCGCGGCGGCGGCCCGCGTCACGGACGCGGGAGCGGCGTGGACGGCGGACGCGGGGGCCGCGGTGACGGATCCGGCGGCGGCCGGTGCGGCGTGCGCCCCGGTGGCGCCGATGAGCGGAAGCACGACTGCGGCTCCGCCCGTTCCGGCCAGGACGAATCCGCGGGTGATCGGGTTGCTCTTGGGACGGCGGTGCTTACCCTTGCCGGGCATGGCGAATTCCTCTCCGGCGCCTACGAGGTGAGCTGTCGGGTTCGGGCTGGAGATGCCCGGTCGCGGTTGCCGCGCGACTTCACCCCAAGCCGCCCGCGGAAACGGAACGGCGTACTACCTGGGTCCCCCGCTCCTGCCACGCGTGGATGGTCGGTGGGTGCGAATTCCGGGCGGCGGCAGGATTAGGCGTTCCGCTCGGATTGAGGGTGAACGTAAGCCGACGCGGAGGGCCGGTACAAGCCACCGGTACCTCGCATTCGTGCACGCTCCGATATCTTCCGGCCTTTCCGGTCACCCTGCGTGGATATGCGATCTTCGCTTTCCTTCTGACGGCGCAATTCCGTTTTCCGTCACCGCCACGCACCGTCACGGATATGATCCTGCTCACGAGCCGAGGACCATCTCCCCCTCGATCGGGGCAGGTTATGCGCAATGCCCCAATACGGACAGATGCCGCCAATTACCCAATGACCCATGTCGTAGGGTCGCACTCGACATCGTCGGCGAGCCGCGCCGACGGCAGACACGGAGGAGCAGCCCGTGACCCAGAATCTGCCGCACGTACCGCCGGTCGAGCCGGAGCTGACCGGGGTACGCAACTTCCGCGACGTGGGCGGGCTGCCGACCACGGACGGCAGGAGGGTCAGGTACGGGCGGCTCTACCGCAGCGGGCACCTCGCGTCGGCCACCCCGGCGGACGCCGCCCACCTGGCGTCGCTGGGCCTGCACACGGTCTTCGACTTCCGCAACGCGGCCGACGTGCGCCTGGACGGGGAGGACATCGAGCTGCCCGGCGTACGGAACGTGAACATCCCGCTCACGGACCCGGCGGACGGCGCCGAGTTCTGGCGGATGGTCCGGGACGGCGACCTCGACCAGCTGCGCTCGCTGCTCGCGGACGGGAAGGCGGTGGCCCGGATGATCGGTTCGTACCGCGCGATCATCAGGGACCGCACCGCCGAGCACAGCAGGGTCCTGCACGCGCTCGCCGACAACAACGTCCCCGCGCTGATGCACTGCGCGGCCGGCAAGGACCGCGCCGGCCTGTCCGTCGCGGTGTCGCTGCTCGCGGTCGGGGTGGAGCGGGACGCGATCGAGGAGGACTACCTCAAGTCGAACGAGCCGAGCCGCCGCTACCAGGTGCGCCGCAGCGACACCTCACCCGCCGGGAGGTCGGCGGAGGTGATGGAGCTGCTCGGTCCGCTCTTCGACGCGCGCGCCGCGTACCTCGAAGCGGCCTTCGACACGATCACGGCCACCTGGGGCTCGACCGACCGCTACCTCTCCGAGGGCCTCGGGCTGGCCCCGGAGACCCGTGAACGGCTGCGGGAGGGCCTGCTGGACGCGTCCTAGGACGCGCGCGGGAGCGGCGCCCTAGGAGCCGACGCTGAACAGCAGGTAGAGGAAGCCCGCGAAGAGGTGGCCGGCGATCAGGTAGGCGAAGAGGCGGATGACCAGCCCCCGGGGCAGAGTGCGGTTCTTCTTGTTCTCCGGCATGGTGCCGAACCTTTCTCGAAGGCCGTCGGTGACGCTCGGCGAAGCCGTCAGTGGAGATCGGCGGCGGGGCTCTGGAGCAGGGTGTGGACGAACAGCAGCTCGGTCCCGCCGGGGTCGGCCGCGGCGAGCCGGTGCGGGGTCAGCGAGTCGAAGTGCGCGCTGTCCCCGGGGCCGAGGACGTGCACCGCGTCGCCGAGGCCGAGCCGCAGGCGCCCGCGGAGCACGTAGAGCCACTCCTCCCCCGGGTGCACGCGTACGAGATCGCCCTGCGCCCCGTACGGCACCACGACTCGCAGCGGCTGCATGGCCCGGCCCGAGCCGCCCGCGCGGTGGTACGTCCAGCCGTCGGCCTCGACCGGCTCCTGGCGTCCCGCGCGGACGACGGGATCGCGCTCGGCGGGCGCCTCGCCGAGCAGGTCGGCCACCGTCGTGCCGTAGATGCGGGCCAGCGCCAGCAGCATCGGCAACGAGGGCTGGCGGCGGCCGGTCTCCAGCCGGGAGAGGTGGGCGGGTGACAGGCCCGCCCGCGCGGCGACGGTCTCCAGCGTGAGCCGGCGGTCGCGGCGCAGCTCGCGCAGGCGCGGGGCGACGTCGGGGAGTGTTTCCGGTACGGCGTCGGGCATGATGTCCGGCGTGGCGTTCGGCAGCTCGTCGGACCGGCCCGAAGCCGCGCCCTCAGGCGTGTTCATGCCTCTATTGCGCCAGGGACGTGCCTCGGAGGCAACTTTTTTGCCTCCGAGGCAAAATCGCCCCGAACCCAGCCGCCCGCTACCGGTTCGCGACGGCCTGCTTCACCAGCGTCCGGCCGAAGTCCCACATCAGCCCGCCGCCGCCGTGCGCGTCGTCCATCACGGCCGTGAAGGCGTCCACGAAGCGCTCGACCTCCCGCTCGCCGATCGTCAGGGGCGGAATCAGCTTGATCACTTCCAGGTGGTCGCCGGAGACCTGGGTGAGGATCCGGTGCTTCTGGAGCAGCGGTACGACGACCATCTGGGCGAAGAGCCCCTTGCGGGCGGCCTGGAGCATGGTCCAGCGCCCCCGCAGCTTGATCGAGCTGGGCCGGCCGAACTCGATCCCGATCATCAGCCCGCGCCCGCGCACGTCGTGCAGCAGTTCGTAGCGGTCCACGAGCGCCGCCAGCCGGGTCCTGAGCAGGTCGCCGGTGACCCGCGCGTTGGCGACGACCTGCTCGTCCTCGATCACCGACAGGACGGCCAGGCCCGCCGCCATCGCCTGCGCGTTGGAGCCGAAGCTCGCCGAGTGGACCAGCACCCGGTCCATCGACGAGTAGACCTTCTTGAAGATCCAGTCCCGGCCGACGGTCGCGCCGACGGGCACATAGCCGCCGGACAGCGCCTTGGCCACACAGATGAGGTCGGGCTCGACGCCGTCCTCGTGTTGGTACGCGTAGAAGTCACCGGTCCTGCCGAGGCCGGTCTGCACCTCGTCCACGATGAGCAGGCTCTTGTGACGGCGCAGCAGCTCCTGGGCCCCGCGCAGGAAGCCGGGCGGTGCCGCGTACACCCCCTTGCCCTGGATCGGTTCGACCACGAACCCGGCGACGTCGCCGCGCTTCAGCTCGCGCTCCAGCGCGTCGAGGTCGCCCATCTCGATCGCCGTGTCGGGCAGCAGCGGCGCGAAGCCGTCCCGGAAGCCGTCCTCGCCGTTGACGGACAGCGAGCCGGTGGTCAGCCCGTGGAAGGCGTGGGAGCAGTAGAGGATCCTGGGGCGGCCGGTGGCGTACCGCGCGAACTTCAGCGCCGTCTCGACGGCTTCCGTACCGCTGTTGCCGAAGAACACCCGGTCCAGGTGCGGGCTGTGGGCCAGCAGCTTCTCCGCGAGCAGCCCGGGCAGCGGCTGGCAGTCGAAGCGGGTGAGGTCGGCGAGCGAGGCGTCGAGGACGTCGTGCAGCGCCTTCCGTACGACGGGGTGGTGGCGCCCGAGCCCCATCACGCCGAACCCGGCGAGCATGTCCAGGTAGTCGTTGCCGTCCGCGTCCCAGAAGTAGGCGCCCTCGGCCCGTTCGTAGACGCGGTCGAAGCCGATGGTGTGGAGCATGCGCGGGAGTTGGTGGTTGAGGTGCTTGGTGTGCAGGTCGTACCGCTCGGCGCCGCGCTCCGCGAGCAGCCGTGCCAGGTCGAAGTCTTTGGTCATCCGGTGTTCCCCTTCCGCGTCGACGGGCCGCCCGAGCCCCCGCCGCCGCCGGACGGGCCGGCGGCGGCGGGGGTAGGAGCCTGCGTCAGCGCGTTCCGCCGACCGTCTCGCGGACCGCCCGCAGGGACTCCTTGAGGGAGCCCATGGTGGCGAGGACGGCCGTCGGCTCGTAGCCGCAGTGCGCCATGCAGTTGGCGCACCGGGGGTCCTTGCCGCGCCCGTACTTCTCCCAGTCGGTCTCCTCGATGAGCTGCCGGTACGTCGGGACGTACCCGTCGCTCATCAGGTAGCAGGGGCGCTGCCAGCCGAAGAGGGAGTAGTTCGGGATGGCCCAGGCCGTGCAGGGGAAGTCGGCCTTGCCTTCGAGGAAGTCCAGGAAGAGCGGCGAGTGGTTGAGGCGCCAGCGCCTGCGGTTGCCGCCGGAGAACGCCTTCTTGAACAGCTCCCGCGTCTGTTCGACACCCAGGAAGTGCTCCTGGTCGGGGGCCTTCTCGTAGGCGTAGGCGGGCGAGATCATCATCTCGTCCACCTTCAGGTCGTCATTGAGGTAGTTCAGCACCTCGATGATGGTCTGCGGGGTGTCGGTGTTGAAGAAGGTCGAGTTGGTGGTCACCCGGAAACCGGCCGCCTTGGCCGCCTTGATGGCCGCCACCGCCTCGTCGAACACCCCCTCCTTCGCGACGGACTCGTCGTGCCGCTCCCGCAGCCCGTCGATGTGCACGGCGAACGCGAAGTACGGCGACGGGGTGAACTTGTCGAGCTTCTTGCGCATCAGCATCGCGTTGGTGCACAGGAAGACGTACTTCTTCTTGGCCACCAGCTGCCGGACGATCTCGTCGATCTGTGGGTGCATCAGCGGCTCGCCGCCGGCGATGGAGACCATCGGCGCCCCTGACTCCAGCACCGCGCCGACCGCCTGGGCAACGGGCATCCGCTGCTTGAGCACGCCGGCCGGGTGCTGGATCTTGCCGCAGCCCTCACAGGCCAGATTGCAGGCGAACAGTGGTTCGAGCTCCACGATGAGCGGGAACTTCTCCCGCTTTCTGAGCTTCTGTTCAGCCAGATAAGTCCCGACCCTGATGGTCTGGCGAAGCGGCATGGCCATCTAGCTCACCTCCTGGGGAGCAGCAAAGAACGGTGCCATTCATAAAAAGCTGGAAGGACGGCACGGAGAACACGGAAAGCCGATATTCCACCGCGCACCGTGCCGATCCGGACGAGCTCGTGCTCCGGGGCGTCCACGACCACCCGGACGGCGGCAACCGGACGGGGTCCGGCACGCAGAGCGGTACGGAGTGTCGTGGCGGACTCCATGTCCACCGCGACCGCCCCGGTGGTACGCAGCGCGACCCGCTCCTCGCCGCGCACCACATGATCGGAGCCGGTCAGCGGTCCGGTGTGGACCGCGTGTCCCGGTACTGCGCGTGTCAGCGCCTCGACGAGCAGCCCGGTGGCCGTGCAGGGCGTGGAGCCGCCGGCTCCCCGGGTCTCGTCGGCGACGATCAAATCCCCGGGGTTCATCCCGGGAGCGAGGCCGGCACAGAAGCCGGACGCGATGACGGCCGCGTCCCTGTGCCTGGCCTCGCCGAGCGCGCGTGCCACCGCGTGCTCGGCGTTCTTGGGTCCCATGCCCGTCCGCAGGACGGTCACGGGACCGGCCGCGTCGGCGCGCCCGCCGGTGCGCAGCGCGAACCGCTCGATGCCCAGGGCGCAGGCGATCAGCAGGCCGAAGGGCTCGTCCATCAGCTCCCCTTGCGGCTGATCGCGCCGCTGGCCAGGGGCTCGCCGTTGACGTACCGGCCGAGGGCCGTGAGCGGGAAGACCTGCCGGTAGAGGTGGTAGTTGATGGAGAAGTCCCACGGGAAGCCGGTGCCGGTGAAGTACGGCTCGTCCCAGGACCCGTCCTCGCGCTGGGTCTCGGCGAGCCAGGCGACGCCCCGCTCGACGGCCGTGCTCTCCCGGCCGCCGGCCGCGAGGAGCGCCAGCAGCGCCCACGCGGTCTGGGAGGCGGTGGAGACACCGTGCCCGATCCACTTCTCCTCGCGGTACGAGCGCAGGTCCTCGCCCCAGCCTCCGTCGTCGTTCTGCACGGATTCGAGCCAGCGGACCGCCCGGCGGATCGCGGGGTGGGTGACCGGCAGCCCGGCGGCGGTCAGGGCGGGCACCACCGAGCCCGTACCGTAGACGTAGTTGACGCCCCAGCGGCCGAACCAGGCCCCGGACGCCTCCTGTTCCGCCAGGAGCCACTCGATGCCCCTGCGGGTGTCGGGGTGTTGGGCCATCCCCTCGTACGCCAGCATCTCCACGACGTGCGCGGTGACGTCGGCGGACGGCGGGTCGATGACCTCGCCGAAGTCGCAGAACGGCATCCGGTTGGGGAACGGACTGGTGTTGTCGGCGTCGAACGCCGCCCACGCCCCGTTCCTGGACTGCATGCCGAGCGTCCACCGGGTACCGCGCTCGACGGCAGCGTCGAGCCGCGCGGGCGCCGGGTGTCTGACCCGGCGCAGCGCGAGGATCACCTCGGCGGTGTCGTCGATGTCCGGGTAGTTGTCGTTGTGGAACTCGAAGGCCCAGCCCCCGGGGGCCAGTTCGGGTCTGCGTACGGCCCAGTCCCCCGGCCGGGAGATCTCCTCGGCGATCATCCAGTCGGCGGCCTTGACCAGCGCCGGATGGTCGGGGCTCAGGCCCGCGTCGGCGAGGGCGATGGTGGCCAGGCAGGTGTCCCAGACCGGGGACTGGCAGGCTTCGATCATCCGCGCGCCGTCCTCGCGCCACACGGCGAACCGGTCGAGCGATTCGAGGCCCGCGCGCATGATCGGGTGGTCCAGGTCGTAGCCGAGGAGGTGCAGCGCGATCACGGAGTAGACGGCGGGCGGCTGGATCCCGCCCCAGGCGCCGTCGTTCTCCTGCCGCTCGATGATCCAGCGGGCGGCCGCGTTCATCGCGATCCTGCGCACACGGCGCGGCGCGACCTTGTGGTAGGCGTGCAGAACCTTGTCGAGGCGCTGGAACACACCGTCCCAACTGGCCACCGGCGCGAGCGGCTTGACGGGGTTGGGGGCTCCGGCGTCGGTGTGCAGTTCGTCGAGCGGGAAGGGGGCGGGCCGCACGGGCCGCTTCGCCGAGACGATGGTGAGCGGCACGATGGTCTGCCGGGCCCAGCAGCCGAAGTCGTAGATGTTGAGCGGGAACCACTTGGGGAAGAAGATGAGTTCGGGGGGCAGTTCGGGGAGGTCGTCCCACTTCCACCAGCCGAAGAGGGCCAGCCAGATCCGGGTGAAGACGCGGGCGGCGGCGATGCCGCCCTGCTCCCGTACCCAGGTGGCGGCGCGTTTCATGTGCGGGTCGTCCGGGCTGTCCCCGGCGAGCCGCAGGGCCACGTACGCCTCGATGGTGGCGGAGAGTTCGGGGGGGCCGCCGTAGAAGGTGGCCCAGGTGCCGTCCGCGCGTTGCTGGCCGCGGATGAACAGGCCCGCGGCCTCGGTGGTGCGCGGGTCCTGGACCCCGAGGAACTGACGGAGCAGCAGGTCCTCGGCGTCCATGGTGACGTTCGTCTCCAGGTCGCCCTTCCACCAGCCCTGGGCGTCCTGTTGGCCGAGCAGGTGCTCGACGGATCGTGCGGTGGCCCGCCGGGCGGCCGTCAGGAGGGCGCCCGCCGCGGCGGTAGTCGTGTCGGTCGGTTCACTGGCCGCGGCCGCGCGGGGTCCCACGGCCCCGGTGCTTCCGTCGGTCGTCGCTGTCATGGCTTCCCCTTCGTGCAGTGGTGCTTCTGCTGTGCTGGGGTCTCCGTCGTCCATGCCCGGTCGGGCTGCCGCGAGGGCTGTGCCCTAGGGGCCGTGGACGGCGACTGCGAGGCATATGGGAATAATGATCATCTCTTTCGTACGACGACGAAGTCGGCGAGCGCGGTGAGCTGCCCCCTGACCTGTTCCGGCATGTCCACGGCGTCCAGCGCCTCGATGGCGACGGTGTGCTGCCTGCGGGCCTCCTGCGAGGTCCACTCCCGGCCGCCCGCCTCCTCGATCAGAGCCGCCCTGGTGGCGAACTCCTCCTCCGAGAAACGCTCGAAGTCGTTGCTCTTGGCGTCGGCGGCGAGCAGTTCGCCGAGCCGTTCCGACGCCGGACCGCCCGCCGCGAGCGCGGCGACGACCGGCAGGGACTTCTTGCGCTGGCGCAGGTCGCTCCAGGTCTGCTTGCCGGTGGCCCCCGGGTCCCCCCAGATGCCCAGCAGGTCGTCCACGGCCTGGAAGGCGAGGCCGAGGTGGTGGCCGTACGCCTCCAGCGTGTCGGCCGTCCGGTCGTCGGCGCCGCCGAGGACCGCGCCGATGGACGCGGCGCAGGCGAGCAGGGCGCCGGTCTTGTTGCCCTCCATCTCCAGGCACTCCTCGACGGTGACCCGTTCGCGGTGCTCGAAGGAGATGTCCTGGGCCTGGCCGTCGATCAGTTTGCGGCTGGCGGTGGTCAGCCGGCGGGTCGCCCGGCCCGCCTCGACCGTGCCCAGCTCCAGCAGCACCTCGTTGGCGAGCGCGAAGAGCGCGTCGCCGACGAGGATCGCCTGGGCGGGGCCGTGCATCTTCCAGACGGTGTCGCGGTGGCGGCGCTGTTCGTCGCCGTCCATCAGGTCGTCGTGCAGCAGCGAGAAGTTGTGGACCAGCTCCACGGCGACCGCGCCGGGGATGCCCGTACGCGGGTCGGCGCCGGCCGCCTCGGCGGAGAGCAGCGCGAGCGCCGGGCGCACGGCCTTGCCGCCGTCGCCGTCGGCGGGCCTGCCCTCGGCGTCGATCCAGCCGAAGTGGTAGGCGGCCACGGTGTCCATGGGCGGGGCCAGCCGGTCGACCGCGGCGCGCAGCACGGGGGTCGACATGCTCCGTCCGCGCTCCAGCAGTGCGTGGACGTCGGCGGTGTCGACAGCCGGGTTCGCCGGGGGCACGGTCGGCACGGTCTCTCCTCTTGTTCCAGTACTCGTGGGGGCGGTGCTCGGGCTCATGCCGCCTCCTCCAGCGGGTGTGCGGGGCGGGCGCCCAGCCCGGCCAGGGCCGCGCCGGCGGCGCTGAAGCCGCTCCTGACCGCGCTTTCCATGGTCGCGGGCCAGCCGGTGGCGGTCCACGCGCCGGCCAGGTAGAGGCCGGGCGCGCGGGTACGGGCCCCCGGCCGCAGCCGGCCCACGCCCGGGGCGGGGGCGAAGGTCGCGGTCCGCTCACGGGTGACGAAGAAGTCCCGTACCTCCGCGCCCCTGGTCGCCGGGAGCAGGCGTTCCAGCTCGGGCAGGTAGCGCGTGCGCAGGGCGGCGACGGGGGTGTCGATCTCGTCCTCGGCCGCGGACTGGGAGAGGGCCAGGTACTGGCCCTCCTGGAGTCCGGAGGCGGCCGTACGGTCGAAGACCCACTGGACGGGGCTGCCGAGGGCGGCGAAGAACGGCCGGCGCAGGACCTTGCGGTCGTAGACGACGTGGATGTTCAGGATCGGCGCGGTGCCGATGTCGAGCAGCCGGTCGGGGTCGTCGAGGGCGCCCTCGGGCAGCAGCGCGTGTGCCTCGCGCTGGGGTACGGCGAGGACGACGGCGTCCGCGTCCAGCCGCTCGCCGTCCACCTCGACGTGCCAGCCGCCGTGCTCCGCCCGGGTGACGGAGTGGACGCGGGTGCGCAGCTGCGTCCGTACGCCGGCGGAGTCCAGGGCCTTGCGGGCCAGCGTGTCGTGCAGCTCGCCGAGGGGGACGTGCGCCCAGCCGATGTCGGCGGCGCCGGGCTCGGAGAGCAGTCCGGTCTTGAAGACCATCGCGGCGAGCCCCAGGGAGGCGTGCGGCGCGGTGGCGTTGAGGGTGGCGACGCCCACCAGGTCCCAGAGGGCCTCGATCGTCCGGGCCGACTGGCCGTGGCGGCCGAGCCAGGTGCCGAAGTCGATCCCGTCCAGCGCCGGGTCGGCGGGGTCGAGCCGCTTGAGGGCGAGCGCGGCGCGTCCTACGGAGGCGCGCTCGGCGAGGGAGAGGTGCGGGTAGGCGGCGAGTCCCGCGGCGAGGTGCAGCGGTACGGGCAGGCCGTTGCGGCGGATCCGGCCGAGGCGCGGCCCGCCGGGCGTGCCGACGTCCAGGACGGGCACGTCCAGGCGGTCCTGGAGGGGGGCGAGCGCGGCGCCGTCGACCCGGTCGAGGAACCAGCGGTACGCGGTGCAGCAGCGCAGGTACACGTGCTGGCCGTTGTCGATGTCGAGGTCGCCGCGGCGGAAGGAGAAGGCGAGGCCGCCGAGGCGGGGCCGGCCCTCGACCAGGGTCACGTCCAGTCCGGCGTCGGCGAGCTGGAGCGCGGCGGTGGTCCCGGCGAGTCCCGCGCCGACCACGACCGCGTGCCGGGACCGCGTGCCGTCGGCTGTGGTCATGCCTGCTCCCCTCGGAGTGTCGCAGTCAGGGACGCGTCGGACCGGCGGATGGTTGACACCGTCGGCCCGGCCGTCGGCGCCGGTGTGCCGCTCGTACCGGTCCGGGAGCCCTCCGGGGTGTTGTCGCACGTCATGCGCGCCTCCTGACCGTCTGCCGGGTGACGCTCCTGGCGTCGAGACCCGAGAGGCCGCGGACCGCCACGTACGCCTTCTCGCGTCCCGGCAGGGAGACACGCCCGCGCAGCACGGCCTCGGGGTCGCGCTCGATGCGGTCGAGGAGCCTGCGGTAGATGCCGGCCATGGCGGCGACACAGGCGCCGCTGCGCCGGTCGAGCAGCGGCAGCAGCCGGTAGCCCTCGGCGAACAGCGCCCGCGCGCGGCGGACCTCGAAGTGCACCAGCCCGGCGAAGTCGGCGCCGGGGGCGGGGGTGTTGCTGTGGAAGCCGGCGGAGCAGCCGAACTTGGCGAGGTCGTCGGACGGCAGGTACGTACGGCCGTTGCCCGCGTCCTCGCGCACGTCCCTGAGGATGTTCGTCAGCTGGAGGGCGAGGCCCAGCGTGTCGGCGTACTCGGACGCGCGCTCGGCGCCCGGCGCGCCGGGGGACGTACCGAACACGCCGAGCGAGAGCCGGCCGATGGCGCCCGCGACACACCGGCAGTACACCTTCAGCCGGTCCCAGGTTTCGTACGTCTCGCCGCGGACGTCCATCAGGACGCCGTCGATCAGCTCGTCGAGCCCGTCGACGGGGATGGGGAAGCGGCGGGCCGCGTCGGCGAGCGCGACGGCGACGGGGTCGGTGTCGTCCTCGTCGACGGCGCCTTCCCTGATCCGGTCCAGGAGCACACGGGTGTCCTCCAGCCTGGCCTGCTTGGCCGCCGGTTCCAGTGTGCCGTCGCCGATGTCGTCCACCCGCCGGGAGAGGGCGTACAGCGCGGACATGGCCTGCCGCTTGTCGGTCGGCAGCAGCCTGATGCCGTAGGCGAAATTGCGGGCCTGCTGGCCCGTGACGGCCTCGCAGTAGCTGTAGGCCGCCCATACCGGCGCGGACATCGGCGTCTGTCCCTCCACGTTCCGGCTCACCCCTCTCTGTGCGCTCGTCGCAAGACAGCTCCCACTTCGCGCAGCAGACGCGGCTTGGTGGGTTTGGGCGGTCCGGGGAGCACATCGTGCCCGGCGGCCGCGATCGAAGCGAGGGCGGCGCGCCCTCCGGCCACAAATCCCGCGAGCAGCAGACGGAGTCTGCCGTGGACGCTACCCACCAGCAGGGTGCCTTCATTCAGCAGCCGCCCCGCCCGTTCGGCCTCGTAGGCCACCAGCTGGCGCACGGCGGCGCCCGCGCTGGGGACGGCGAGGTCCGCCTCGGTGACGCGGAATCGTTTCATGTCTTCCGCGGGCAGGTAGATCCGGTCGCGCCCGAGGTCCTCGGTCACGTCCTGGAGATGTTCGATGATCTGGAGCGCGGTGCAGACGGCGTCGGAGAGGCGGAGACGCTCCGGGGTCGCGGTGCCGCTGATCGCCAGGACGAGCCGGCCGACCGGGTTCGCGGACAGTTCGCAGTACGCGAGGAGGTCGTCGTACGTCTCGTAGCGCCGTACCAGCTGGTCCTGCCGGTTGGCGCCGATCAGGCCGAGGAACGGCTCGGGCGTGAGCGAGGCGTTCCGTACGGTCGGGACGAGCGCCCTCAGCAGCGGATGACCGGGGGCGGGTCCCGCCGGGTCGAAGACGCGGCGCAGGTCGGCCTCGAACGCGTCGAGCATCACGAGCCGGTCGTCGGCCTGCCCGGGGTCGACCCCGAGGTGGCGGGCGTCGCCGCCGCCGGGGGCGAGATCGCCGTCGCCGATGTCGTCGACGAGCCGGGCGAAGCCGTAGACCGCCATCAGGTCGTCGCGCCAGGCGCGGGGCAGGAAGAACGGCGCCACGGGGAAGTTCTCGTCCGCGGCCTTGTCCAGCGTCGTCCGCGAGGTGGCGTCGGGGCGCACCTGTGGGGTGCCCGTCACTGCGAGCTTCCCGGTGCAAGGACGGCGAAACCCTCGCGGATCTGGAGATTTTCCGTCATTGCCGTCACATCTCCCGTTCTACACTGCCGACCCAATACATCCCATTTCGGACACGCCGCCCGCTCGGCCCAGTCCCTTCGCACTCCCGCGCACCTGGCCGCTCCCGCGTCCGGAGGTCACCGGCGGACAGGACGCCCCCGGGGGAATCGCCCCACATGCCACGAATCAGCACCCGCACAGCTTACGTTGTACAACGAAGAGGAACACGCGGGGGTGTTGAGCGCATAACAAGAACATCGCAATGCCGGTCAACCTTCCCCCGACCCGGCCGACTTGACCGACGTTTGACGAAAACGGCCGGTGGCCGCACCCGGCCCGCCCGGTCCCGCCCCGGTGAAACCCCGTACGCCATGATGCTCCCGGCCGGCCGGGGATCGCCGGGGGCGCGCCGGGCCCCCGTCATGGCGCGGCCCCCGCCGTGGTGTTCCGGCGGGGGCCGCGTCGGGCCGAGGGGCACGGTGGGGGACGGACCGGCGGACTACTTGCCCGTCTCCTTCTCGTACGCCTTGATGACCTCGTCGGTGGGGCCGTCCATGAGCAGCTCGCCCTTCTCCAGCCAGAGCACCCGGTCACAGGTGTCCCTGATCGACTTGTTGCTGTGGCTCACCAGGAAGACCGTGCCGGCCTCCTTGCGCAGCTCGCGGATCCGCTGCTCGGAGCGGATCTGGAACTTGCGGTCGCCGGTGGCCAGCGCCTCGTCGATCATCAGGACGTCGTGGTTCTTGGCGGCGGCGATGGAGAACCGCAGCCGGGCCGCCATGCCGGAGGAGTACGTCCGCATGGGAAGGGTGATGAAGTCGCCCTTCTCGTTGATGCCGGAGAAGTCCACGATCTGCTGGTAGCGCTCGCGGACCTCCTCGCGCGACATGCCCATGGCCAGACCGCCGAGGATCACGTTGCGTTCGCCGGTCAGGTCGTTCATCAGCGCCGCGTTCACCCCGAGCAGCGAGGGCTGACCGTCGGTGTAGACCTTCCCCCGCTCGGTCGGCAGCAGCCCGGCGATGGCCCGCAGCAGGGTCGACTTGCCGGAGCCGTTGGTGCCGATCAGGCCGATCGCCTCGCCGCGGTACGCGGTGAAGGTGACACCCCGGACGGCGTGGACCTTGCGGACGCCCCGGGACTCCCCCTTCTCCCTCTCCCGGCGGACGATCCGGCTCAGCGCCGCCGTGGCACTGCCCTTGCCGCCGCCACCGGCGTTGACCCGGTAGACGATGTGCACGTCGTCGGCGATGACGGTGGGGGTGCGCCCCTTTTCGATGTCAGCCACGGCCGTACCGCTCCTCAGCTTTCCAGAAGTACACGAAGCCCCCGGCGCCCAGGATCACGGCCCAGAGCAGGCCGACCATCCAGACGTGCGCGGGCAGATTCTCCGAGCCGTAGCCGTCGATCAGCGCGAACCTGACCAGATCCATGTAGATGGCGGCCGGGTTGTACTGGAGGACGTCCCCGATCCAGGCGGGCTTGTCCCTGAGCATCACGGGGATGGAGAACATCACACCCGACGCGTACATCCACGTACGCATCACGAACGGCATCAGCTGGGCGAGGTCCGGGGTCTTGCTGCCCAGCCTCGCCATGATCAGCGCGAGGCCGGTGTTGAACACGAACTGGAGGGCCAGCGCGGGCAGGATCAGCAGCCAGCTCAGCGACGGATAGCTGCCGAAGGCCACCGCCACGACCACCAGCACGATCATGGAGTACATCAGCTGCTGGAGCTGCTGGAGCGCGAAGGAGACCGGCAGGGCGGCCCGGGGGAAGTGCAGGGCCCTGACCAGCCCCAGGTTCCCGGAGATGGCACGGACCCCGGCCATCACCGAACTCTGGGTGAAGGTGAAGACAAACACCCCGGTCACCAGGAACGGGATGAAGACCTCCGACGGGATGCCCCGGCTGCTCTGGAGGATCAGGCCGAAGATCAGGTAGTAGACGGCCGCGTTGAGCAGGGGGGTCGCCACCTGCCAGAGCTGGCCGAGCTTGGCCTGGCTGTACTGGGCCGTGAGCTTCGCGCTGGAGAAGGCCAGGACGAAGTGCCGGCGACCCCACAACTGCCGCACGTACTCGGCCAGTCCGGGGCGCGCCCCGCTCACCGCCAGGCCGTACTTGGCGGCGACCTCCGCCGGGGAGAGACGGTCGTCGGGAGACGGCGGGGCGCTCATCGCGATCGCACCGTCATGGGTTGTCTCACTCACAAGTTGAAACTTTCGTGTTCAAGATGCGCAGACGATCGGGCACCGGCACGGACGGCCAGGCCGCGGGGACAGGACATGAGATGTTCTCAGACCCCAGATGCTCTCAGAGTCCGAGCATCTCAGACGACCGGTGGACGGCCCAGCCTGGTGAGTCGCCAGACCGTACGCCATTTCATCGGCCTCCGTGGTCCGCACGGGGTGGACCAGCCTTCCCGGAAGCCGCCCCACCACGCCTTGAGCGCCGGGCGCGACGGCCGCCTGAGCAGGGTCAGCAGCAGCCAGACCCCCAGGTAGACCGGT
Organism: Streptomyces sp. NPDC088261; assembly: GCF_044740805.1. Taxonomy (NCBI): domain Bacteria; kingdom Bacillati; phylum Actinomycetota; class Actinomycetes; order Kitasatosporales; family Streptomycetaceae; genus Streptomyces; species Streptomyces sp. NPDC088261. The sequence goes on along the minus strand of NZ_JBIURL010000002.1, from coordinate 15,533 downwards.
ACGACCGCGGCGGGGAGGTTGCGCCGCGCCAGCCAGACCCGGTTGCGGGCCACCATGCGGTGGTAGACCGCGTGCCGGGACGGCGGCATCGTCGGGTGGTGCAGCACCAGGTCCGCGCGGTAGTCGATCATCCATCCGGCGTCCAGCGCCCGCCAGGCGAGATCGGTCTCCTCGTGGGCGTAGAAGAAGTCGTCCGGCAGCGGGCCGACCTCCGCGAGGACCTTCGTCCGTACGGCGTTGGCGCCGCCGAGGAAGGTCGTCACCCGGGACGACCGCAGCGGGTCGGACGCGCGCAGGCGCGGGACGTGCCGGCGCTGCGTCAAACCGGTCTCCGGGTCGGCGATCCGGAAGCTGACGATGCCGAGGGCGGGATCGGCCGCGAAGGCCTCCCGTACCAACTGGGCCGTGTCCGTGAGGGGCAGCGAACCGTCGTCGTCCAGGAAGAGCAGCGCGTCGACCTCCGAGCCCGCCGCGCCGAAGGCCTCGATGCCGACGTTGCGGCCGCCCGGGATGCCCAGGTTCTCGGGCAGTTCGACCGTCCGTACCCCGTCGGGAACGGGCCCCACCGGGGCGCCGTTCCCGACCACGACGACGTCGACCGGGTCGCCCTCCTGGCGGGCGACCGAGTCGAGGAGCGCACGCAGTTCGCCGGGGCGCTCACCCATCGTGATGATCACCGCGCCGAGCCGCATGTCGCTCACTTCAGCCTGCTGGACGCCAGGATGGAGACCAGGTGGAGCAGGGTCTGGACGAGGGCGATGCCGGCGAGGACCGCGATGCCGAGGCGGGTGAAGAAGAGATCGCCCCGCGCCTGGTCGATGATCGCGACGACCAGGATGAAGAGGCTCGCCTCGATCCCGCCGACGAGCCGGTGGAACTTGAGCATGGCCGCCGCGCGGCGGGCCACCGCCAGGCCGGACGAACGGGGCACGGACGCCTCGTCCTTGACGGCCGGCAGGCCGCTGCGCTGGCGGGCCACGTCGACCAGGTCCGTCTCGGCCTTGATCAGGATCGCGCCGAGCGCGGCGAGGGTGCCGAGGAAGGCCCACAGCCAGTTGGTGGACGCGCCGTTGTCGTGGAAGACGTCCGCGCCGCGCACCCCGAAGCCGACCAGCAGGGCCGCCTCGCACAGGTAGTGGCCCACCCGGTCGAGGTAGACGCCGGTGATCGAGGTCTGCTTGCGCCAGCGGGCCACCTCGCCGTCGACGCAGTCGAGCAGCAGGTAGACCTGGAAGAGGACCACCGCGAGGATCGCGCCGGTGAGCCCCGGCAGGAGCAGTGTCGCGCCGCCTATGACACCCACGACCACCATGAGGTACGTGAGCTGGTTGGGCGAGATCCGGGTGTTCACCAGGTACGGGTCGATGTGCAGCGAGATCTCCCGCATGTACATGCGGCCGGCCCAGTGCTCCCCGCTGCGCCGGTCCTTCACTCCGTCGGGGTGGACGACGGGACGGAGTTCAGCTACTGATGGTCTTGGCATAGTCGGCGTACGCGTCCCTGATCTGATCGGTGGACAGGTCGAGGTGTTCGAGGATCGTGAAGCGGCCGGGGCGGGTCTGCGGCGCGTAGGCCACCGCCCGTACGAACTCGTCGACGGTGAAGCCGATCTGCTCGGGCAGGACGGGCAGTCCGTGCCGGTGCAGGACCTCGACGAGCAGCCGCGACTCCTCGTGGGCACCGCGCAGGTGCATGGCGAAGGCGGCACCGAGGCCGACCTGTTCGCCGTGGAGCGCGGAGCGCTTGGGGTGGAGCAGGTCGAAGGCGTGGCTGATCTCGTGGCAGGCGCCGGACGAGGGGCGGGTGTCCCCGCTGATCGACATGGCGATGCCGGTGAGGACCAGCGCCTCGGCGAGGACCGTCAGGAACAGGTCGTCGCCGACGCCGCCGGGGTGGCGCAGCACCGCCTCGCCGGCCGTGCGGGCCATGGCGGCGGCCAGGCCGTCGACGGGTTCGCCGTTGGTCCGGTGCGACAGCTCCCAGTCGGCGATGGCCGAGATGTTGGAGACGGCGTCGCCGATGCCGGAGCGGACGAAGCGGACGGGCGCGTCCCGGATGACGTCGAGGTCGATGACCACGGCGATGGGGGTCGGCACACCGTACGAGCCGCGGCCGTTGTCGTTGTCGAGAGTGGCGACGGGTGAACAGATGCCGTCGTGCGCCAGGTTGGTGGCGACCGCCACCATCGGCAGGCCGAGGCGGGCCGCCGCGTACTTCGTCACGTCGATGATCTTGCCGCCGCCGAGGCCGACGACGGCGTCGTACCGCTTGCCCTTGATGCCGTCGGCGAGCCGGACGGCGGAGTCGATGGTGCCGTCGGCGACGGCGAACCAGTCGGCGTCGGGCAGGACCGGCGCCAGCTTGTCGCGCAGCGCCGCCCCCGAGCCGCCGCTGATGGCGAACGCGAGCCGGCCCGAGCTGGAGATGCGCTGGTCGGCGAGGAGCCCGGCCAGGTCGTCCATGGCGCCGCGGCGGATGTCGACGGAGACCGGGGAGGGGATCAGCCGGGTCAGTACTGGCACGCGATCTCACGGCCCTTCGCGAGGTCGGCGTGATTGTCGATCTCGACCCAGGGGACGTCGCCGATGGGCGCCACGTCGAGGGTGAAACCGCGGTCGACCAGTTCCTGGTAGCCGTCCTCGTAGTAGAGGTCGGGGTCGCGCTCGAAGGTGGTCCGCAGGGCGTCGGCGAGGTCCGCGGCGGCCTCGGCCTCGATCAGCGTGACGCCGATGTACTCGCCGGTGGCGGTGGCCGGGTCCATCAGCTTGGTGATGCGGCGCACCCCCTTGGTGCCCTCCGTGACGACCTTCATCTCCTCGTCGGCGAGGTGCTTGACCGTGTCGAGGGCGAGGATGATCCGCCGCCCCTCGCCGCGCGCGGCGAGCAGGGTCTTCTCGACGGAGACGGGGTGGACGGTGTCGCCGTTGGCGAGGATCACGCCCTTCGCCAGGACGTCACGGGCGCACCAGAGGGAGTAGGCGTTGTTCCACTCCTCGGCCTTGTCGTTGTCGATGAGGGTGAGCCGGATGCCGTACGTCTCCTCCAGGGCGGCCTTGCGGGCGTACACGGCCTCCTTGCGGTAGCCGACGACGACGGCCGCCTCGGTCAGGCCGACCTCGGCGAAGTTGGCGAGGGTCAGGTCGAGGACCGTGAGGGTCCCCTCCCCTTCGGGGTCCACGGGCACGAGGGCCTTGGGGAGCGTGTCGGTGTAGGGGCGCAGACGCCGTCCGGCACCGGCGGCCAGTACGAGGCCGATCATGCGGGTTCTCCTTCGTCATGTACGGCGGGGGCTCCGGCGGACACCCAGAAGCGGATGGACTCCAGGAGCACGACCAGCGCCACGACGGTCGCGAGCACCGTCAGGGCCAGGGGGAAGTCCGTGCCGCGCGTCCCGAGGACGGCGGCGAGGGCGGTGACGACCAGCGTGCGGCCCTCGTGTCCGCCTATGGTCATGACCAGCAGGCGGGGCGGGGCGCCGGTGCCGCCGCGGATGCGGTACACCGTGTCGTAGTGATGGTAGGCGACGGCCGCCACCAGCCCGAAAGCCGCGGGCAACGCGCCGTTCACCTCGGAGCGCGCGGCGAGGACGAGGACCGTGGAGTACTCGGCGGCCCGGAGCACCGGCGGGACGAGCCAGTCGAGCGCGCCGGTGAGGGGCGGGGTGACGGCGGCGCCGGCGAGGACGGCGTACAGCGCGGCGGCCAGGACCACCCAGGAGCTGCCGAACGGTTCAAAGCAGGCGGCGGCCACCAGCAGGGCGCCGCCGGCGAAGGCCACGAACGGGCGCAGGCCGAACGGCGGGCGGGCCTTGAGGCGGGTCAGCAGCCGGGAGACGGTCTCGGCCACCGGGCCGGAGTCGGCGAGGTCGGCGAGGGCCCGCGCGGCGCGTTCGGTGCGGACGGCCTTGCGGGTCACCGAGCGCAGTACGCGCCCGGCGCTGGTGTAGCAGGCGGCGAATCCGCAGCCGACGAGGAGGGCGTAGAAGACGACACGCGGGGTGGTCAGGGCGGTCAGGACGGCGATCATCGCCCAGCGCTCGCCGATCGGGAGCACGATCATCCGGCGCACCCAGACGGTCCAGCCGACGCTGTCGAGCTTGCTGGAGAGCGCGGCGGTGGGGGTCCCGACGACGGCCTTGCCGGTGGAGGTGGCGGCCGTGGCGTCGGCGTTCGCCTCGTTGAACGAGAAGTCGACGACGTGGCGGCAGGTCTGGAGGATCATCGCGCCGAGCGCGAGGGCCCATACGTCGTCGCCATTCCTCGCGGCGCCGAGGGCGAGGCCCGCGTAGTAGGCGTACTCCTTGGCCCGGTCGAAGGTGGCGTCGAGCCAGGCGCCCATCGTGGAGTACTGGAGCGAGTAGCGGGCGAGCTGCCCGTCGGTGCAGTCCAGGACGAAGGAGAAGAGCAGCAGCACTCCGGCGGCGACATAGCCGCCCCGGGTGCCGGTGGCCGCGCAGGCCGCCGCGATCAGCGCGGTGACCAGGGACGCGGTGGTGACCTGGTTGGGCGTCAGGCCGCGGCGGGCGCACCAGCGGGCGAGGTAGCGGGAGTAGGGGCTGACGCAGTACGTCGTGAAGAAGCCGTCACGGGCCTTCACGGCGGAGCGCAGCCGTACGGCTTCGTCGTCGACGGCCGCGGTGGCGGCGGCGGCCTCCTGGTGGGAGGCGGTGTCGAGCGGGACGGCGGCGACGAGCGAGCCCAGTTCGGGGCGGTGTACGGGGGTGCCCTCGGCGTCGAGCGCCTCCGCGACCCGGTCGGCGAGGGAACCGCCGTCGGCGAGGACGGCGGAGGAGAGCTGCGCGGTCCCGGCGGTCCCCGTCGGGTGGTCGGCGGCGGCCGGCGACAGCGCGGCGCTCCGCTCGACGGCGCCCGCGGCGCGTACCAGCGCGGTACGGGCCCCGGGCCGGGCGGTGAGCGCGCCGGTCACGGCGGCGAGCGGGAAGCGGGGGTCGGTCAGCGCGAGGCGCAGGGCGTGGAGGTGGCCGACGAAGCGGGGGTCGACGAGGGCGACACGCTCGGCCGGCGGGACCTCGGCGATCAGGCTGACCGTCTCGGCCGTGCTGGTGGCGGTGCGTACGTCGAATCCCAGCGACCGCAGATCGTGCGCGAGCGACGATCCGGGTACCGGGAGACCGGTGAGGATGGCGGTCGACAGACGAACTCACTCCTTGGCACTGATCAGGGTTGGTGCGCGGCGACCAGGGCCTGTCCTGCGACAGGCCCGTGCCCGGGGATTCCGGGCGGCGACACGTCGGCAGAGGCTATCGGATGAACGGAAGCCTGAGTTCACCGGGCGTTTACGCACAGGACGCCATGGTCTGAACGGGGTCCCGGGCGGAGATCATCATTGTCGATCACCGCGCCGCCCACAAACCGCCGCCGGGCCGGGACCGCCGCCGTACGGACCCCGGTCGCCTCCGCCGTACGGCCCCCGGCGGCCGGGCGGCAGCCCTTAGGGTGGCGGCATGACGTGGCTGATCACAGGTGGGGCGGGCTATATCGGGGCGCACGTGGCGCGGGCCATGAGCGGGGCGGGCGAGCGGGTGGTGGTGCTCGACGACCTGTCGACGGGCGTCGCCGGGCGGCTGCCCGCGGAGATTCCGCTGGTACGGGGCTCACTGCTGGACCGGGACGCGGTGGACGGGGTCCTGGCGGAGCACGGGGTCACCGGTGTGGTGCATCTGGCGGCGAAGAAGCAGGTCGGCGAGTCCGTGGAGCGGCCGCTGCGCTACTACCGGGAGAATCTGCACGGGCTGACGGTGCTGCTCGACGCGGTGGTCGCGGCCGGGGTGGGGCGCTTCCTCTTCTCCTCGTCCGCCGCCGTGTACGGCGTACCGGATGTGGAGTTGATCACGGAGGAGACGCCGGCCGTCCCGATCAGTCCGTACGGCGAGACGAAGCTCGCGGGCGAGTGGCTGGTGCGGGCGGCCGGGAAGGCCCACGGGATCGCCACCGGTTGTCTGCGCTACTTCAACGTGGCGGGCGCCGCGCGGCCCGAGCTGGCGGACACCGGGGTGTTCAACATCATCCCGATGTTCTTCGACCGGATCAGCCGGGGCGAGGCGCCCCGTATCTTCGGCGACGACTACCCGACACCGGACGGCACGGGTGTGCGGGACTACATCCATGTGGCGGATCTCGCCGACGCGCATCTCGCGGTGGCCCGGCGGCTGGCGGAGCGGCCGGGATCCGGTGATCTGACCCTGAACATCGGACGCGGCGTCGGCGTCTCGGTCCGGGAACTCGCCGACCTGGTCGCGGAGGTCACCGGCCACCGGACCCCGCCGGTCGTCGAGGCCCGGCGCCCCGGGGACGCGGCGAAGGCCGTGGCCTCGGTGGAGCTGATCGCGCGCGAGCTGGGCTGGACGGCCACCCGTGACGTACGGGACATGGTCGCGTCGGCATGGGAGGGCTGGCAGGCACAGCACCGCCCCGCGCCGGTCGGATGACGCGGTCAGGGCTCTGACCTGCGGGCTTCCGCGCCCTTCCGGCGGATCACCCCAGGGGCCGTCCGGTAGGCCGTTTTCGCAGGTCAGAGCATATGACAACGGTGTTCAGTCCCGTGTTGTCGGATACCCCCCGTCCGTAGTTCACTGACGTGGTCGGCACTTCACCGAGACGACCGGGAGGCGTCCCCATGGGGGCAGGGCACGACCACGGCCACACGCACGGAGGACCACCGCCGACCGGGACGGCCGCGGCGGCGTACCAGGGACGGCTGCGGATCGCCCTGGGCATCACGCTGTCCGTGATGGTCGTGGAGATCATCGGTGGCATCGCGGCCGACTCGCTCGCCCTGGTCGCGGACGCCGCGCACATGGCGACGGACGCGGTCGGCCTCGGCCTGGCGCTGCTGGCGATCCACTTCGCGGCCCGGCCCGCCGACACCAGCCGTACCTTCGGCTACGCGCGCGCCGAGATCCTCGCCGCGCTGGCCAACTGCCTCCTGCTGCTGGGGGTCGGCGGCTATCTGCTGTACGAGGCGATCGAGCGGTTCATCGTGCCGCCGGACACGCGGGGCGGTCTTGCGATCGTCTTCGCGCTGATCGGCATGGCCGCCAACCTGGTGTCCCTCTCCCTGCTGATGCGCGGGCAGAAGGAGAGCCTGAACGTGCGCGGGGCCTATCTGGAGGTGCTCGCCGACACGCTCGGCTCGTTCACCGTGCTCGTGTCGTCCGTGATCATCCTGACCACGGGGTGGCAGACGGCCGACCCGATCGCGGGCCTGCTGATCGGTCTGATGATCGTCCCGCGTACGGTGAAGCTCCTCAGAGAGACGCTCAACGTGCTGCTGGAGGCGGCGCCCCGGAATGTCGACATGGCGGAGGTACGGGCCCACATGCTCGCGCTGCCCGGTGTGGCCGACGTCCACGACCTGCACGCCTGGACGATCACCTCGGGCATGCCGGTGCTCTCCGCGCACGTGGTGGTGGACCAGGACGCGCTGGACTCGGTGGGGCACGAGAAGATGCTGCACGACCTCCAGGGATGCCTCGGGACCCACTTCGACGTGGAGCACTGCACGTTCCAGCTGGAACCCCGGGGACACGCCGAGCACGAGGCGAAACTCTGCCATTGAGGCGCCCGGCCGGCCGGTCGGCCGAACAGACATGCCCACACGTTCGAAGTGCGGACACGGGGCTTTTGTACGGCAGACTTGGGGTTCGAGGCCCGAAGCGAAGGATGGTTATGCCGACCACACCAGTCACTGAGGCGAGCAGCTCGCCGAACGGGGTACCGGACTCGTCGAACGGGGTACCAGAGCCAATCCTGCTGGAGCTGGTCGACGAGCTCGGGCAGACCATCGGCACCGCCGAGAAGCTCGCCGCCCACCAGCCGCCCGGGAAGCTGCACCGGGCGTTCTCCGTCTTCCTCTTCGACGAGCAGGGCCGGCTGCTCATCCAGCGCCGCGCGCTCGGCAAGTACCACTCCCCCGGCGTCTGGTCGAACACCTGCTGCGGGCACCCGTACCCGGGCGAGGCGCCGTTCGCCGCTGCCGCCCGGCGGACCTACGAGGAGCTGGGCATCTCGCCGTCGCTGCTCGCCGAGGCCGGCACGGTCCGGTACAACCACCCCGACCCGGACTCCGGGCTGGTGGAGCAGGAGTACAACCACCTCTTCGTCGGCATGGCCCAGGCGCCCCCGCTGCCCGACCCGGAAGAGGTCGGCGAGACGGTGTTCGTCACCCCCGCGGAGCTGACGAAACGTCACGACGAGGCGCGCTTCTCCGCGTGGTTCATGAGCGTGCTGGACGCGGCGCGCCCGGCGATCAGAGAGCTCACAGGGCCGGCCGGGGGCTGGTGACACCTTCCCGGAGCGGGGGATCGTCGAGCGGTGACCTGAGGGGAAGCGCCGCCCAGATGATCTTCCCGCCACCGGCGGTCTGTTCCATGTCGAAGCCGCCGCCCGCCTCGCGGACGATCTCCCGTACGAGGAGCAGCCCGCGCCCGCCCGTCTGCGCGTAGTCGGTCTCCAGCGCCGTGGGGCGGTACGGGTGGTTGTCCTCCACCGACACCCGGATCCACTCCGCCTCGATCGCCACCCCGACGGCCAGCTCGGGCGAGAGCAGGGCCGCGTGCCGTACGGCGTTGGTGACCAGCTCGGAGACGATCAGCAGGATCCCCTGGACGACGTCGTCCCTGACCGGGACCCCCTGGCGCTTCAGGAGATCGCGTACGGCATGCCGGGCCCGCGGCACGGAGACGTCGACGGTGGGGGCGGTGAACCGCCACACTCCTTCGTACGACAGCGGCCGGGCCGGAACACTCCCGCGGCTCTCCACCATCCTGCGGCACCACCCTCGGCTTGACCGGCTGTTTCCGCCGGCGACGTCCATCGGACACCGAGTCTTGGGAACGGGCGGGTCCCGCCCGGGCCACTGAACAGAAGTCAGCCGTTATTGATGGTGTCCGATCACCTTGTTGCGGACACCTCGGACACGCGACCGCCTCTGATCGCCGGGTGCCGTCTTCCGTCTCTTTCGGTGAGGGCTCTCTGTGGGGTCGGTGAGGCTCGTCCGGAGTGGTGGCGAGGGCGGTACGCGGGGGCGGTGAGGGCTGTCCGCGGGCCGGTCCCGCGCCCCGGATACGATCCGGCGCATGGAGCCCCAGCTGCTGCACCGCGTCGCGGACGGTGTCGCGACCGTCGTCATCCACCATCCGGCCAAGCGCAACGCGATGACGGCCCGGATGTGGCGGGACCTCCCTCCGCTGCTCGCGGGGCTGGCCCCGGACCCCGCTGTACGGGCGCTGGTGCTCACCGGCGAGGGGGCGCACTTCTCCGCGGGCGCGGACATCTCCACGCTCGGGGAGCCCGGTGAGGACGCGCGGTCGCTGGCGGTGGCGGCGGAGGACGCGCTGGCGGCCTTCCCCAAGCCGACGCTGGCCGCCGTACGCGGGTCGTGTGTGGGCGGGGGCTGCCAGCTGGCCGCCGCGTGCGATCTGCGGTTCGCGGAGGAGGGGGCGCGGTTCGGGGTGACGCCGGCCCGGCTCGGGATCGTGTACGCGGCCTCCTCCACGCGGCGGTTGGCGTCGCTGGTGGGTCCGGCGACCGCCAAGTACCTGCTGTTCTCGGCCGAGTTGATCGACACGGAACGGGCGCTGCGCACCGGCCTCGTGGACGAGGTGCTGCCGGCGGGCGAACTGGACGCGCGGGTGGCGGAGTTCGCCCGGGTGCTGGTCTCGCGCTCGCAGCTGACCCAGGCGGCGGCGAAGGAGTTCGCCGCCGATCCGGACGGGCGCGCGGCGTACGGGGAGGAGCGTGACGCGTACTGGACGGAGCAGGCGCGCGGCAGCGGTGACACCTCGGAGGGGGTCGCCGCCTTCCTGGAACGGCGTGAGCCGCGGTTCAGCTGGACGGCGTCGTGACGGGAGGCCGCCGCTTCGCCCGGAACTCCGCGACGAGGGCGGCGGGCGCCTTCTCGGGCGATCCCGCGTCGTAGGGCGGCTGCGGGTCGTACTCGGTCATCAGCTGTACGGACTGGGCGACCCGGTCACCGGCGATCCGCCCGAGCAGGCTCAGGCCCATGTCGATGCCGGACGAGACGCCGGCGGCCGTGACGTACTTGCCGTCGAAGACGACCCGCTCGCCGGTCGGTTCGGCCCCCAGGCCCGCGAGCCGGTCGAGCGAGAGCCAGTGAGTGGTGGCGCGCCGTCCCGTGAGCAGCCCGGCGGCGGCGAGCAGGAGGGAGCCGGTGCAGACGGAGGTGGTCCAGGTGGTGGTGGCGTCCACGGCCCGCAGCCAGCCGAGGACGGTCTCGTTCTCCATCTGCGCGCCCTGGCCGGGCCCGCCGGGCACCACGACGATGTCGGGGCGGGTCACCTCGGCGAGTGTCCGTTCGGCGACGAGCGACAGGCTGCCCTGGTCGTTGGCCACCGGTCCGGTGTGCTCGGCGACGAACACGGTCCGGGCGCCGGGGGTCCGGGCGAGGATCTCGTAGGGTCCGACGGCGTCGAGGGCGGTGAACCGGTCGAAGAGCAGGATCGCGATCTGCATGGGGGCCCTCCGGTGGTGGGGCGTGGCGGGGCGTCAGGTGACGGTCGTCAGGTAGGGGGTGTTACGGGTTGTCAGGTACGGGGCGCGGCCGGGTGGTTGCCGGGTTCGTCGGGCGCCGGGGCCGGGTGCGGCCGGAAGCGGCGGCGGTACTCCGCCGGGGACGTACCCAGGGACTTCACGAAGGCCCGGCGCATCGCCTCCGGGGTGCCGTAGCCGCTCGCGCGGGAGATCTCCTCGATTCCGTCGGCGCTGTCCTCCAGCAGCATCCGCGCGTGTTCCAGCCGGACGCGGTCCACGTACCGGCCGGGCGTGGTGCCCGTCTCCGCGCGGAAGGCGCGGGCGAAGTGGCGGGGCGACAGCCGCGCGCGCCCGGCCAGCGACTCGACGGACAGATCGCCGCCGGGGTGTTCCCCGATCCACGCCTGCACGTCGCGCAGCGGACCGCGCTGGGCCGTCTGGGCCGCGAGCCGGGCGCTGAACTGGGCCTGGTTGCCGGGCCGTCGGAGGAACACCACCAGATGACGGGCGACGGTCAGCGCGGCGTCCCGCCCGAGATCCTCCTCGACCAGGGCCAGGGCCAGGTCGATGCCGGACGTCACTCCGGCGGAGGTCGAGACCCGGCCGTCCCGTACGAAGATCGGGTCCGGGTCCACGTCCACGGCCGGGTACTTCCGGGACAGCAGGTCGGCCGCCACCCAGTGGGTGGTCGCCCGGCGCCCGTCGAGCAGGCCGGCCTCCGCGAGGAGCAGGGCGCCGGTGCAGACCGACACCAGCCGGTGGGCGCGCGGCGCGTTCTCCCGCAACCAGTCGATCAGCCGTGGATCCGGTGTGCGGGTGCCCGATCCGCCCGGCACGAGCAGGGTGTGCGGCGCGGCGGCCGCGGCGAGCGCGGTGTCGGGGACCAGCGTCAGCCCGCTGGACGCGCGGACCGGACCGCCGTCGAGTGAGGCCGTGCGGATGCGGTACGCGTCCGGGTCGCCGGTGAAGCGGGCGGCCCCGGCGAACACCTCCACCGGACCCGTCACGTCGAGGCTCTGCACGTCGTCGAAGAGGACCACCAGCACGGATCGCTCGGTCATGCCCGCCATCCTTCCGCCCTGCGGAGGAGGGCCGCAATGACGAGGACCCCTCCTTTCCTGCCATCCCGGCCGTACACGCAGCCCCGTACCGACCGGTCAGTAATATGAGGCCATGACCACTCTGCCCGAGCGGGCCGCCCGACGCTGTTACGCCGCCCTGAACCCGATCCACTCGACCCTGTACTTCTCGCCCGACCTCGGGCGCGAGTTCGAGCGCGAGGGGGTACGGGACTCCGACGCCGTCTACTTCGCCGCCCGCGCGGCGCCCCTCGGCCCGGTCGGCGCGGGTGTGGTCGCCGCGACCTTCTACAACTTCAACCACGAGCTGATCACCCGTCACGTACCCGCCGTCTGGGACATCCTCTCCCCGCAGGCCGCCCTCGACGCCCGGCTGCGCGCCGTCGACTCGCTGCTGCGCCGGCTCCTCGGGGAGGAGACCGTCGCGTCCGGGGAGATGGCCGAGGCGGCGGAACTGGCGCTGCGGGCCGCCGAGGGATGCACCCGCCACGCCCGCCCGCTGTACGCGGCCAACGCCGACCTGCCCGTACCGGACGCACCGCACCTGGCGTACTGGCACGCCACCACCCTGCTGCGGGAGCACCGCGGCGACGGCCACCTGGCGGCGCTGCTGTCCTCGGGCCTGGACCCCGTGGAGGCGCTGGCCAGCCACACCGCGAGCGGCCGGGGCATGACGCCGAAGTGGGCCGTCTCCAGCAGGGGCTGGACCTCCGGGGAGTGGGAGGCGGCCCGGGGGCGGCTGCGCGAGCGCGGTCTGCTGGACGCCGACGGGGAGCTGACGGAGGCCGGCGCGGACCTGCGCAAGGCCCTGGAGGACGAGACGAACCGCTTGGACGTGGCGCCCTACGAACGGCTGGGCGCGGCGGGGGTGGCCCGCCTGACCGATCTGGCCGGCGGCTTCACGGGCACCGCCCTGGCGGCCAGGGCGTTCCCCGCGGACCTCATAGGCAAGCACTGACGGACCGTTTACCCGGCTCGAAGCGGGACACCCGGAAGACAGTGACCGACCGCGTCCCGTTCGATCCCCGCGGTCGGCGGCCCGACGACCGACAGCAGGAGGCCCCCGTGTTCCGTGCCATCGCCGACGTACTCCGCTCGATCGGATCGACGATCGCCTCCGTGGTGACCCTGCCCTTCCGCGCGCTCGCGCGGCTCTTCGGCGGCGCTTCCCGCGGGCACGCCTGACCCGTCCCCCAACTCGCCGGCCCGGTCCCGATCCGCTCTCGGGACCGGGCCGGCGGCTGTCAGGACCGCCGGTCGCGCCCCCCGCTGTCACAGCCACCTGCCACAATGCAGACGGCGGACCACAGAACAGCGGAGCGTGATCGTGACGACGTCCATCGAAGGCAGGATCGCCGAGGAAATCGGCGTACGGGAGCGACAGGTGAGGGCGGCCGTCGAGCTGCTCGACGGCGGGTCGACCGTGCCGTTCATCGCGCGCTACCGCAAGGAAGCGACCGAGATGCTCGACGACACGCAGCTGCGCACCCTGGAGGAGCGGCTGCGCTATCTGCGCGAGCTGGAGGAGCGGCGGACGGCGATCCTGGAGTCCGTACGGGACCAGGGGAAGCTCGACGCGGCCCTGGAGGCGCGGATCCGGGGCGCCGACACCAAGGCGCGCCTGGAGGACATCTACCTGCCGTTCAAGCCCAAGCGGCGCACGAAGGCGCAGATCGCCCGGGAGGCCGGTCTCGGGCCGCTCGCCGAGGGGCTGCTGACGGACCCTTCGGTGGATCCCCTGGCAGCGGCCGCGGCGTTCGTGGACGCGGACAAGGGCGTTGCCGACCCGGCCGCGGCGCTGGAGGGGGCGCGGGCGATCCTCACCGAGCGGTTCTCCGAGGACGCCGACCTGATCGGCGAGGCGCGCGAGCGGATGTGGGCCAAGGGGCGGCTGACCGCGAAGGTGCGGGCGGGCAAGGAGGAGGCCGGCGCGAAGTTCGCCGACTACTTCGACTTCGCCGAGCCGTTCACCGCGCTGCCCTCGCACCGCGTGCTGGCGATGCTCCGGGGCGAGAAGGAGGACATCCTCGACCTCTCCCTGGAGCCCGAGGAGCCGTCGGACCTGCCGGGTCCGACGATGTACGAGAACATGATCGCGCGGCGCTTCGGCGTCGCCGACCGGGGCCGGCCCGGTGACAAGTGGCTGGCGGACACCGTGCGGTGGGCCTGGCGCACCCGGATCCTCGTGCACCTCGGAATCGACCTGCGGCTCCGGCTGCGGACGGCCGCCGAGGACGAGGCGGTCCGGGTCTTCGCGTCGAACCTGCGCGACCTGCTCCTCGCGGCGCCGGCGGGGACGCGTGCGACGCTCGGCCTCGACCCCGGGTTCCGTACGGGCGTGAAGGTGGCCGTCGTGGACGCGACGGGCAAGGTCGTCGCCATCGACACGATCTACCCGCACGTGCCGGCGAACAAGTGGAACGAAGCTCTGGCGAAGCTCGCGCGGCTCGCGAAGGAGCACGCGGTCGACCTGATCGCCATCGGCAACGGCACGGCGTCCCGCGAGACCGACAAGCTCGCGGCCGAGCTGATCGCGGCGCATCCGGAGCTGAACCTCACGAAGGTGATGGTCTCGGAGGCGGGCGCCTCCGTGTACTCCGCGTCGGCGTTCGCCTCGCAGGAGCTGCCCGACCTGGACGTGTCGATCCGGGGCGCCGTCTCGATCGCGCGGCGGCTCCAGGACCCGCTCGCCGAGCTGGTGAAGATCGACCCCAAGTCCATCGGCGTCGGCCAGTACCAGCACGACCTGTCCGAGGTGAAGCTGTCCCGCTCGCTCGACACGGTGGTCGAGGACTGTGTGAACGGGGTGGGGGTCGACGTCAACACCGCGTCCACGCCGCTGCTCGCCCGGGTCTCCGGCATCAGCGCGGGCCTCGCGGAGAACATCGTGGCCCACCGCGACGCGCACGGGCCCTTCCGGTCCCGGCGCGCGCTCAAGGACGTGGCCAGGCTGGGTCCCAAGGCGTACGAGCAGTGCGCGGGCTTCCTGCGGATCCGCGACGGCGACGATCCGCTCGACGCGTCGTCGGTCCACCCGGAGGCGTACCCGGTCGTCCGCGCGATGGTGAAGTCGGCGGGCGGCGAGGTCGCGTCGCTCATCGGCAACACGACGGTGCTGCGGTCGCTGAGGCCGGCGGAGTTCGTGAACGACTCCTTCGGGCTGCCGACCGTGACGGACATCCTGCGCGAGCTGGAGAAGCCGGGGCGGGATCCGCGTCCCGCGTTCAAGACGGCGACGTTCAAGGACGGCGTCGAGAAGCTCGCCGACCTGGAGCCGGGCATGATCCTGGAGGGCGTCGTGACGAACGTGGCGGCGTTCGGGGCGTTTGTGGATGTGGGCGTGCATCAGGACGGGCTGGTGCATGTGTCCGCGATGTCGCGGACGTTCGTGAAGGACCCGCGGGACGTGGTGAAGCCGGGGGACGTGGTGCGGGTGAAGGTCCAGGAGGTGGACCTTGCGCGTAAGCGGATCTCCCTGACGTTGCGGCTGGACGACGAGGCGGCGACTTCGGCGAGGCCGGAGCGGGCGTCTGCGCCTCGGCCTCGGCAGCGGGGGGGCCGTGCCGGCGCGTCTGCGTCTGCGCCTGCGGCGCGGGTGCCGGGGCCGGCGAACAGCGCGATGGCCGACGCGCTCCGGAGGGCGGGCCTCAGCGATAGCTAGCGCCTGCGGCGGTGTCCGTTGCCGTTTTCCCTTGTCCTCAATCGCCGGACGGGCTTCTGCGGCGCGGTGCTTTGGCGCGGCTTACTGATGTCCTCAATCGCCGGACGGGCTTGGGGGTGCCGTGGTGACGGGGGGCGGGGCCTCCGGAGGCACGTATGTCCGGACTGCATGTTTTACGGCGCGTGCGAGGTCTTGTCTTGATTAACGGTAGCCATGCGCCACAAAACACGCTTTACGTCCGGCCACACGCACCTCCTCCGACCCCACCCCCCTCACGCCGCC